>UQLH01000015.1:0-59156 GCA_900541805.1 uncultured Collinsella sp. | reverse complement strand
ATCGTCCAGAGCATGTCCAGGAAGGCGAACTGCATCGACAATGCCGCCACCGAGCAGCTCTTCGGCCACGTCAAGGACGAGTTCTACAGGGGCCGCGAGTGGAAGACGTTCGAGGATTTCAAACGCGACCTGGAGGAATACATAGTCCACTGGAACACGAGCCGGAGGCAGGTAAGATTGAAGGGCCTGACCCCGGAGGAGTACCGGAATCAGGCCCTTGCGGCCTAGTCGCTATTTAGGGCGTCCAAGATTTGGGGCGCGGTTCAATCGCTGCACCGGGCTTATTGCTTCTTGCGAATTTGGTTGTCGGACTCGAGTCGTTGAGCTCCCTACGCCTCTGTCGGCTCCACGCCCAGCTCGTTGCGGACGAGCTCGAAGGCGGCGGCGATGGCCTTGTCCATGTCGTAGTACTTGTAGCCGCCCAGGCGACCGGCGAAGACCACGTCGCCCTCCTGCGCCGCCAGCTCCTCGTACTGCTTGTAGAGGGCCTCGTTCTTGGCGTCGTTGATGGGGTAGTAGGGCTCGTCGCCGGGCTTCCAATCCGCCGGGTACTCGCGCGTGATGACGGTCTTCTCCTGCGTGCCGAACTCGAAGTGCTTGTGCTCGATGATGCGGGTATAGGGGACCTCGCGCTCGGTGTAGTTGACCACGGCCACGCCCTGGTGGTCCTGCTCGTCGAGTGTCTCGGTCTCGAAGCGCAGGCTGCGGTACTCGAGTGTGCCCAGCTTAAAGTCGTAGAACGCGTCGATGGGGCCGCAGTAGATCGTCCTGGCGGCGATATCGGGCTCGGCGGCGGCCAGCTCCTTGTACTCCACGCCGCAGCGCACCTCGACGCCCTCGAGCATGTTGGCGACCATCTTGGTGTAGCCGCCCATGGGGATGCCCTGGTAGCGGTCGTTGAAGTAGTTGTTGTCGTAGGTGAAGCGGCAGGGGAGGCGCTTGATGATGCTGGCGGGCAGGTCCTTGCAGTCGCGGCCCCACTGCTTCTCGGTGTAACCCTTCACGAGCGTCTCGAAGATGTCACGGCCGACGAGCGACAGCGCCTGCTCCTCGAGGTTTGTCGGCTCTCCGATGTTCTCGGCGGCCACCTGCTCGGCAATCTTGGCCTTGGCATCTGCCGGCGTGACGACGCCCGGCCACATCTTGGCGAAGGTGTTCATGTTGAAGGGCATGTTGTACATGTTGCCGTGGAAGTTGGCTACCGGCGAGTTGACGTAGTTGTTGAACTCGGCGAAGCGGTTGACGTAGCCCCAGACGTCCTTCATGGATGTGTGGAAGATGTGCGCGCCGTAGCGGTGGACCTGGATGCCCTCGACGTCCTCGGTGTAGATGTTGCCGGCGATGTGGTCGCGGCGGTCGATGACCAGGACCGACTTGCCGGCGCGCTTGGCGGCGTTGGCGAAGACGGCGCCAGAGAGGCCGGCGCCGACGACGAGGTAATCGTACTGGGACATGGATATGCTCCTTTGTATGTCGATTGGACAGTTACTTTAGTTTAGGGACAAACATATCTGATGTCTTTGTCCCAGGGATTAGTGTAGCAGATGCTCTTTCAACAGCTCCAGCGCGTGTGCGTAGCCCTGCAGGCCCTCGCCGGTGATGGTGGCGAAGCAGGCCAGGCGGGCGTAGCTTACCTGGCGGAAGTCCTCGCGTGTTTCGACGGCGCTGATATGGACCTCCACAGCCGGGATGGCGACGGCCTTGAGTGCGTCGAGGATCGCGACGCTCGTGTGCGTGTAGGCCGCCGGGTTGATGACGATGCCGTCGACCTTGCCGTAGGCCTCCTGGATTTTGTCGACGATGCTGCCCTCGTGGTTAGACTGGAAGACCTCGACCTCGTCGAAGCCCTGTGCGGCACCCGCTTCCTGGCAGATCTGCACTAAGCGATCGTAGTTGTCGCTGCCGTAGATGCCTGGCTCGCGAATGCCGAGCATGTTGAGGTTGGGGCCGTTAATGACGAGTGCTTTCATGGTTGCTTCCTTTGCGGTTGAAAAACCACCACAAAGGTGCCTGTCCCCTTTGTGGTGGATTTGGTTAGAGAGCGGGTGGGAGGGTGTCGAGGAGAGCTTGGGCGGTGTTGGCGGCGCAGTCGCGCGAGTCGATGATGTAGTCGGCCCACGCGCGGTAGCGCGGCATGCGCTGCTCGGCCAGCTTGTCGATACCGTCGCGGGCGGTGATGGGGCGGCCCTTGTGGGCGAGTTCGTCGAGCTTGCGGTTGAGCATCACGATTTGGCTGTTCTGGTGTAGCAGCGGGTAGTTCTCGTCGCGCGTGACCACGCCGCCACCCGTGGAAAGCACCAGGCCGCTGCGCTTGGAGATGTCGGACAGCGCCCCCGTCTCCTGCTCGCGGAAGGCCGCCTCGCCGCGCTCGACGATAAAGTCGGCGCAGGGCATGCCCAGGCGCTCCTCGAGGGCGCGATCGAGGTCGATGTGCTCGCGGCCCGTGAGCTGAGCGATCCGCTCGCCCACGCGGGTCTTGCCCGAGCCCGGCATGCCGATCAGGGCGATGTTCTGCTCATGGCGCGACAGGCGCTCCGTTACGTCCAGGATGCGCTCGCGCGGGGTGGTTTGGCCGGTATAGCGCTCGACGGCCTGTGCCGCCTGTGCCACAAGCATAAGCAGGCCACCGATGCAGGGGATCCCGCGGCGCTCGGCCTCGAGCATGAGTCCCGTGCGGGCGGGGTTGTAGACAATGTCGATAACGCCTTCGAGCGCATCGAGCCCTTCGAGCGTGCAAGGCGCGTCGGGGCAGTGGGGGAACATGCCGGCGGGCGTGCAGTTGACGAGCAACGTTGCATCGGACTGCTGGGAGATGTTGTCGTAATTGACCTCGCTCGTGCGGCCGACGGGCACGACGATGGCGCCCAGGTCTCCCAGCACCATACTTGCCGTGGTGCCGGCGCCACCAGTGGCTCCGAGCACGAGAGCCTTCTTGCCGGTAACCTCAACGCCCAGCTCTTCGACCAGGCACTGAAAACCAAAGTAGTCGGTGTTGTCGCCACGCAGGCGACCGTCAGGCAGACGTGTGATGGTGTTGACGTTGCCCATGCGCTCGGCCAACGGACTCAGCTCGTCCAGGTATTCCATGACGGTGCGCTTGTAGGGGATGGTCACGTTGGTGCCCTCCCATTCGTCGCCGGTCATAAAGGCCTCAAGATCCTCGGGCTCTCGCTCAAAACGCACGTACTCGAGCCCCGCGAGCTCCTTGTAGATGGTCGGGGTGTAGCTGTGGCCCAGCACGCGGCCCAGGACGCCGTAGGGGCGGGTTGCGGCGGTATCGGTCATCTAGAGCACCTCCGTGTAGCTGCCAAAGTAGGTGAAGCTCTCACATACGTCGTCGATCGAGTCGATCAAGTCGTCGAGGGCCTTGCTGCCAAAGGGGCAGTCCAGGTCAAAGTAGAACATAAACTCAAAGTCGCGACCGGGGATGGGACGGCTCTCGAGCTTGATGAGGTTGATGTTGAGCGCGTAGAAACGTTCGAGTACGCGATAGAGCGCGCCCGGCTCATTGGCCGTGGTGATCATGAGCGAGGTGCGATTAGCGCCGGGGTAGACGCGCGGCTCGCGGCTGATGACGACAAAGCGCGTGTAGTTGTTGTCCGAGTCTTGGATATTGGGCTCCAGCACCTCGAGGCCATACAGCGTGGCACAGCTGCGCGAGGCGATGGCGGCGACGTCGGTGCGCTCGGAGTTGGCGACCATCTCGGCAGACATAGCGGTGTTTGGGTACTTGGTGGCGCGCAGGTCGTGGGACTCGATAAAGCCGGCACACTGGGCAATGGCTTGGCCGTGGCTGTAGACCTCGCGCACGTCCGCGAGCTTGGTGCCGGGCTTGACGAGCAAGTTGTGGTCGATCTTGAGGCGAAGCGAGCGCACGATGTGAAAGTCGAACTGGGCGAGCAGGTCGTAGACGGCGTTGACCGATCCGGCGGTGGAGTTCTCGATGGGCAGCACGCCAAACTCGCAGAAGCCGTCGCGCACAGCGCGCATAACGCCTTCGAAGGTCTCGAAAAACGCGATGTCGGGCACGTCGAAGAGCTTGCACGCGGCGATTTGACTGTAAGCGCCCTCAACGCCCTGGCAAGCGACGGTGGCAGTTTGAGGGAAGGGCGTGTCGGAGGCTGCAGCCGTGGCGTGGGCCTTTTGCGAGACGGTGATGCCCTTGAGTTCGTTGATGTAGCGTTGCTGCTCGGCCTTGCTCATGCTCATGAGGAGACGAAACAGGGTGATGGCCTGCGCCTCATAGCGCTCGGGCGCGCGGCTGGCGAGGTTGTTGAGTTTGGAGCGCTCGCGGGCGGGGTCGAAGACGGCCTTGCCCATCTCGATTTTTGACTTGGCGACCTCGGTGGCAATGTCCATGCGCTCGATAAAGCTGTTGAGGAGCGTGGTGTCGATGCCATCGATGGTCTGGCGGATGTCAGCAAGGTCCATAGGGACCCCTTTCACGTGTCGGTGATTTTTCTGGGACGGGGATTAAAAAATCATTAGGTATACAATGATTTTTTAATCCCCGTCCCAGAAAAATCACTGGGTGGGCGTGGGGGCCGGAGTTGGCCCCCAGAGATTTTTAGAGCTGGCCTGCGTCCTCGAGGAGAGCGTCCCAAATCGCGAGGGCGGCGGCTGCTTCGGCTACGGGGACGGCTCGGGGGACGATACAGGGATCGTGACGGCCGTGGACCGAGAGCTCGGCATTTTCCATGGCGTCCATGTCCACCGTCTGCTGCTCGCGGCCAATTGAGGGCGTCGGCTTTACGGCCATGCGCCACATGACGGGCGCGCCGGTCGAAATACCGCCCAGGATGCCGCCGGCGTTGTTGGACTCAACCTCGATCTCGCCGGTCTCGGCGTCGATGCGATACGGATCGTTGTTCTCGCTGCCGCGCATGGCGGCCACGGCAAAGCCCATGCCAAACTCCACGCCCTTTACGGCGGGAATGCCAAACGCGATTTGCGCGATGCGGTTCTCGATGCCGTCGAACATGGGGTCACCGATGCCCGCGGGAAGCCCGTAAATGCCGCACTCCACGATGCCGCCGATGCTGTCGAGTTCGTCGCGCGCGGCCAGGATCTCCTCGCGCATGCGGCCGGCTGCGGCGGCGTCAATGCACGGCAGATCGTTCGTAAGGATCGCCTTGCGGTCGGCCTCACGATAGACCATATCGTCCATCGGCAGGTCGGAGATGCCGCCGATCTGCGCGACGTGCGCCATGACCTGAATGCCGCGGGCCTCGAGCGCCTGCAGCGCGATCCCGCCGGCGATGCATAGAGGGGCCGTCAGACGGCCGGAGAAGTGCCCGCCGCCGGCGACGTCGTGCATGTTGTGGTACTTCACACGCGCCGGAAAGTCTGCTTGCCCAGGACGGGGCTTGCGGCGCAGCTCGGAGTAATCCTTGGAGCGCGTGTTGGTGTTCTCGATAATCGCTGCAATGGGCGCTCCGGTGGTATGTCCATCGACAACACCGGCGATGATGTGGGCGGCGTCGGCCTCGCGGCGTTTGGTCGCGGTCTCGTCGCGACCGGGGGCGCGACGGTCGAGGAAGGCCTGCAGCTCCTCCTGGTCCACGGCGATGCCCGCCGGGATGCCATCGAGCGAGCAGCCGATAGCGGGGGAGTGCGATTGGCCGAAGATGCTTAAGTGCAAGACGTTGCCAAAGGTCGAGGACATGCTATTCCTCCTCGAGTGTGACCTTGCCGCCCAGCAGGCGGTAGTGATCGAAGAAATCGGGATAGGACTTGTTGACGGCCTCGGCGCCGTGGATCACGACCTCGCCGGTGGCGCGGCTCGCGGCGATGGCGGCCATCATGGCGATGCGGTGGTCGTTGTGCGAATCGACCTCGCCGCCGGTGAAGGCATCGACGCCCTTGATGATGAGGTCGTCGCCGGCAATACGCACCTGCGCGCCCAGTGCGGTGAGCTCGCGGGTGGTTGTGGCCAGGCGGTCGGATTCCTTGATACGCAGGCGGGCGCAATCGCGGATAAAGGTGCGGCCCTGTGCCAGCGAGGCCACGGCCGAGATAACGGGCACCAGGTCGGGAATGTCGTGGGCACTCATCTCAAAGCCGGCGAGCTTGTCGGACTGCACGGTGGCGGCGTTGGTGGAGCGCACGATGCGGGCACCAAAGCGCGAAAGCGCGGCAAGCACGTTGCGGTCGCCCTGCGCAGAGCTCAGGGACACACCCTCCACGGTGATGGGGTCGGTGCCGATGGCGCCGGCGCACAGCCAAAAGGCGGCGTTGGACCAGTCGCCCTCGACGGCTACGCTGCCGGGCGTGCGGTACGAGCCGCTGTTTACGCGGAAGTTCGTGACCTCGGGCTGGCTGTCCTTGGACGGAATACGCTCGACGTTGACCTCGACGCCAAAGGCCTTCATGGCCTGGATCGTCAGGTTGATGTAGGGGCGGCTTTCGATGAGGCCGGTCACCTGCACGCAGGAGGGCTTGGCCAGCAGCGGGGCTGCCAGCAGCAGGCCCGAGATATACTGCGAGCTCACGTTGCCCGGCAGCACAAAGGTGCCCGGGCGCATGCGGCCGCTTGTCTTGAGCGGAAAACCGCCCAGACCCTGCAGGTCGCAGCCGGCGGCGATGATCTCGTCCGAGAGCGGGGAGAGCGGGCGGGCGCCCAGTCGGCCCTGGCCCACAAACGTGGCCTCGGCACCCAGCGCGCAGGCGACGGGCAGCATAAAGCGCAGCGTGGAGCCACTTTCACCGCAGTCGAGCGTGCCGCCGGCAAGGGCCTTGAGCAGACCGAACTCAACACTCTTCATAGTGGGATGGACCTGGAAGCCATCCTCGACGGTCTCGATGCGAGCACCCAGGGCCGTAAGGCAACGCACCGTAGCCTCGATGTCGGCGCAGGTGGTGTTACAGGCGACGTGTGTCTCGCCGTTGGCAAGCGCAGCGCAGATGATCAGGCGATGTGCCATCGACTTGGACGCGATGGCGGGAACGGTGCCCTTGAGCGGGGACGGGGTGATGCGGGCTAGCATGCGGATGCGTCTCCCTTCTGGCCGAGGCCTTCGGCAATTAAATCATGGAAGGTGGAAAGCGGCGTGCGGTCGATGCTGCAACGGCCAATGTCGTGCGGAATTACCAGGTCGATGGTGTCGCCCGCGCGCTTCTTGTCGTGGAGCGCCTCGGCAAAGACGGCATCGGCATCGAGGTCGCAGCGGGTCTTGAGGCCATGGCGGGCGCAGAGCTCCTCAATACGGTCGGGCAGTGCAGCATCGCAAATGCCGTGCAGGGCCGCGGCGCGCGTGATGATGCCCATGCCGATCGACACGCAGTTGCCGTGTCCGAGCTCGAAGTGCTCGCAGGCCTCGACGGCGTGTCCGGCACTGTGTCCAAAGTTGAGGAGCTTGCGCTGGTTGGTTTCGCACTCGTCGGCGACGACCACGGCGCGCTTGATGTCGATATTGCGGGCGATGATGAGTGCTACGCGGGCCACATCGCGGTTGAGTAGCTCCAGCGTGAGCGGGGTCTTCTCCAGCTCGGCGAAAAGCTCCGGGTCGGCGATCACGGCGTGCTTGACGACCTCTCCGCAGCCGTCGGCGAACTGCTCGGGCGTGAGGGTGGCCAGGCACCCCACGTCGGCGATAACCACGCTCGGCTGCCAAAAAGCGCCGGCCAAGTTCTTGCCGGCAGCCAGGTCGATGGCGGTCTTGCCGCCCACCGACGAATCCACCATGGCGAGCAGGCTCGTCGGGATCTGCACAAACTTGCAGCCGCGCATGTAGGTGGCGGCCGCAAAGCCCGCCACGTCGCCCACGACGCCGCCGCCAAGCGCCACGATCACGTCGGAGCGCGAAAGCTCGTGCTCGGCCACAAACTCCAAAATGGCAACATAGGTTTCGGCGCGCTTATGGGCCTCGCCGGCCTCGAAGGTGCAGATGCTCACCTCGTAGCCTGATGCCTCCAGGCTCTGCTTAACGGGCATCTGGTAGAGCGGGCCTACGTTGGTGTCCGTCACGATGACGGCCTTGGTGCCGCCGGCAGTGGCGCGCACGAGCGGTCCCGCCTGCTCCAGCAAAAACGTGCCAACATGCACCTGGTAGGGGCGTGCGGTGTCGATATCGATGGTAATCGCCATAAGCTTCGGTCCTTTCGACCTGGCGTGATAGGTGGTCTAGTGGGAGGCCTCGTCGTCGAGTGCGCGCTTAATGCGGTCGCCCTCGGCAAGGAGATTCTCCAGATAGCGCTGGTCGCGGTCCTTGAGCGCACGGCTGTAGGCGCCGAGCGAGTCGATCAGGTGGTCGATCTCGAAGGCAAGCGCGTCGGCGTCGTCGATCATGAGCTCGGACCACATTTGCGGGTTGAGGTGCGCCACGCGGGTGAGATCGCGGTAGCTACCGGCCGAAAAGCCGTGGTGGACCTGGGCGGTCGGGCTCTTTACGTAGGCGTTTGACACCACGTGCGCAAGCTGGCTCGTGAAGGCGATGACGCGGTCGTGCTCGGCGGCGCTGGTCACGCTGAACTTGCCAAAGCCCAAGGGGCGCACCATCTCGCGCACCTGGCCCAAAAGCTCCAGCTTGAGCGCGTCGTCCACCGCGGGCGGCACGAGCACGAGCGGCGCGCCCTGGAACAGGTCGGCGCGGGAGTGCGCATAGCCCGAGTACTGCGTGCCCGCCATGGGGTGCGCACCCACAAAGTAAAAGCCGTGCTCGCGGGCAAGCTCAAAGGCGCGCTCGCACACGATGCCTTTGACGCCCACCGTGTCGATCACCACGGGGCCCATGATGGCCTCGGTATCGGTGGCGTCGGCGAGTGCCTGGGCATGCGCCTCGAGCCACTCGATGCAGGCCTCGGGGTAGCAAGCCAGGACGATGATGTCGCATTCGCCGAGTGTCCTGTCGTTGAGCTCTCCGGCGACAGTGCCCATGCTGGCGGCCGTCATGACATCGTCATCGGGGTCCCAGGCCAGCACGCGAACGCCCGCCTGCGCATAGCCGCGGGCAAAGCTACCGCCGATGAGGCCAAGGCCGACGATGCCGGCGCACTTGGGGCCGCCCTGGTTAACACGCGCGTTTCTCACCGTACCCATGGGCTACTCCATGGTCTCTTGGCAGACAACCTCGCGGATGGCTCGGATGCGGCGCATGGTGTCGTCGAACTGATCGGGGGTGAGGGCCTGGGCGCCGTCGGACCATGCGCGGCTGGGCTCGTCGTGGACCTCGATCTCCAGACCGTTGGCGCCGCAGGCGGTCGCGGCGAGCGCCATGGGCTCAACGTAGCGGGTGTAGCCGGTGGCGTGGCTGGGATCGGCTACGACGGGCAGGTGCGACAGGTGGTGCAGCACCGGCACGGCGTTAAGGTCGAAGGTGTTGCGGGTGCGGGTCTCGAAGGTGCGGATACCGCGCTCGCACAGGATAACGTTGTCGTTGCCCTCGCTCATGATGTACTCGGCAGCCATGAGCAGCTCGTCGATCGTGCCGGACATGCCGCGCTTGAGCAGGATCGGGGTCTGGGTCTTGCCGACCTCCTTGAGCAGGGGGAAGTTCTGGGCGTTGCGGGCGCCGATCTGCATGACGTCAATCTTCTTGTCCAAGAAGACCTGCACGTCGCGCGGGTCCATGATCTCGGTGACGATCGGCATGTCGAGCTCGGCAGACGCCTCGCACAGCAAGTCGAGGCCGGCGGGGCCCATGCCCTGGTAGGCGTAGGGGGAGGTGCGGGGCTTGTAGGCGCCACCGCGCAGCATCGTGGCGCCGGCGGCCTTCACGCGGCGTGCGATGCGGATGAGGTTCTCGCCCTCGACGGAGCAGGGACCGGCGATGACCTGGAACTGGTCGCCGCCGATCTTGACGCCGTGACCGCAGTCGATGACGGAGTCCTCGGGGTGGAACTTGCGGTTGGCGCGCTTGAATGGCTCGGAGACGCGCTGCACGCGCTCGACGACATCCATGGACTCGAGCAGGAACGGGTCGATCTTGGTCGTATCGCCCACCAGGCCGATAATCGTCTCGTTCTCGCCGCGCGAGACGTCGGTCTTCAGGCCTTTTTTCTCAATCCAGCTGACGATATGGCTGACGGCCTCGTCGCTGGCGCTCTGCTTTAGAATTGCAATCATGGTGTGCCTCTCACCTCGATGGATAACTTTTGCAAAAACGGCCCGCATTGCGAGCCGTGAATATATGGTGCATGAGAGTTTATACTATCCGACTCGCTTTTGCCTTCTAAAGTGGGCCGTTGCGCCGCGTCTTCCTCGGAATTGCAAAGCTTTTTCTTTTATTTTGATAGCCCGTGGCGCACTTGGGTATAATGTCAAACGTTGGCCCTATTAGCTCAGGGGATTAGAGCGTCTGCCTCCGGAGCAGAAGGCCGTTGGTTCGAATCCAACATGGGGCACCATCGAACGTAAGACCGTCCGAACCTCGCATGGTCCGGGCGGTTTTTCTTATACCGACGCGACGTGATGGGACGTGGTATGGCAGCAACGGATATCGAGCGCGGACTCTCAACCGCCGAGGTCGAGGAGCGCATCGCCGCCGGTAAGATCAACCGCAACATGGAGCTCAAGACCAAGTCGGTCAAAGAGCTCATCATCGAGAACCTCTGCACGCTGTTCAATTTGATCAACGTGATCTTGGCGTTCCTGGTCATTTTGACCGGTTCGTTTAAGAATCTGACGTTCCTGTTCGTGGTGTTCCTCAATACCGCTATTGGCGTCATCCAGTCCATGCGTTCCAAGAAGATGGTCGATAAGCTCACGCTGCTGACCTCCAAGAAGGCCATCGCGGTGCGCGACGGCGCCGAGGTGGAGCTCGACTTGGACCAGATCGTGCTCGACGACATCATTCGCTTGGGGCGCGGCGACCAGATTCCCGCCGACGCCGTGGTGGTTTCGGGCGAGGCGCTCGTGAACGAGAGCCTGCTGACGGGCGAGAGCGACCTTATTAAGAAACAGCCCGGTTCCGAGCTCATGAGCGGCAGCTTTATCGACTCGGGCCTGCTGCGCGCCCGCGTGATTCATGTCGGCGCCGACAACTACGTGGCCAAAATTAATAACGAGGCCAAGTACGTCAAAAAGGTTAATTCCGAGATCATGAACGAGCTTAACGCCATCGTGCGCTTTGCGAGCATCATTATGATCCCGCTCGGTTTGGCGTTGTTTGCCTCGAGTGTGAGCGAGCTGTGGGATGCCGCGGGAACCCCGGGTGATAGCGCGCTTTCGTGGTGCTTCTCCGAGTTGTTGGCTGGTCATGTGCCTTCGTCGGCGCTGCTGTCCACGGTGGGCGCCCTGCTGGGCATGATCCCCCAAGGCCTGGTACTGCTGACCTCGTCGGTGCTCGCCATCGCCACGGTGCGCCTGGCCCGCCGCAAGGTGCTGGCACAGCAGCTTTACTGCATCGAGACGCTCGCTCGCGTCGACGTGCTGTGCCTGGACAAGACGGGCACCATCACGTCGGGCCGCATGGAGGTCGAGGGCACGTATCCGCTGCCGGTTGAGGGCGTGAGCCTAGGCGCCGGCTCGGATGAGGCAGCTGTTCCCGTCGATACCACGGTGCTCGATTTTGCGCTGGCTAACGTGGCGCGTGCGACTTCGGCCGATGCCAACGAGACCTGCCAGGCGCTGCTCAACTATTACGCCGATCGTCCGGTCGAGGTGTCTGAGCCGCTGTCGGTCATTCCGTTCTCGTCGTCTAAAAAATGGAGTGGCGCTTCGTTTGCGCAGGGTTCCTATGTGATGGGCGCCGCGCAGTTTGTGCTCTCTGATCGTGTGTTTTCGCAGGTCGAGAACCGTGTCGCCGAGCTTGCCGATACCTGCCGCGTGCTCGTGGTGGCGCGCGTGGAAGGCTTTACGCTCGATGGCGATATGGTGGGCGAGGCCGAGCCCGTGGGCTTTGTGACCATCCGCGACGAGATTCGTACCTCGGCGGCCGAGACCATCGGCTACTTTAACGAGCAGGGCGTGACCCTCAACGTGATTAGTGGCGACGACCCGCGTACGGTGTCGTCGATCGCGCGCGTGGTGGGCGTGCCAGGGGCGGACGCTTACGTGGACGCCACGACGCTCGATACGCCGGCCAAGCTCGATGCCGCAGTGGACCGCTACCATGTCTTTGGTCGTGTGACCCCGCAGCAGAAGCGCGAGCTCGTGCAGGCGCTCAAGCGCCGCGAGCACACCGTGGCCATGACGGGCGACGGTGTCAACGACGTGCTGGCGCTCAAGGAGGCCGACTGCTCCGTCGCCATGGCGGCCGGCTCCGATGCCGCGCGTAATGTGGCCGAAATCGTACTCGTCGACAACGATTTTGCCTCGATGCCCGCCGTGGTGGCCGAGGGCCGTCGCTCCATCAACAACCTGCAGCGTTCGGCCTCACTGTTCCTGACCAAGACGCTGTTCTCGATGGGCCTGGCGGCGCTGTGTATCGCGCTGCCGCCGTACCCCTTCGAGCCCATCCAGATGACGCTCATTAACTTCTTCTGCATCGGCGCGCCGGGCTTTGTGTTGGGCCTGGAGCCCAACAATGCTCGTGTGAAGGGTGCGTTTTTGAGCAACGTACTCAAGCGTGCACTGCCGGCGTCGATTGCGGTCATTTTGGCTGCGGCGCTCGATATCTTTGTGGCGCGCGTGTTTGGCTTTAGCCAGCTCACGCTGTCTACGATGTGCCTGCTTACGTCGTGCGCGGCGAGCGTCAGCCTAATCTGGCGCATCTCGCAGCCTCTCACGCCCTTACGTGTGGTGCTCTTTGTGTTTGTAGTCGCCGGCATCCTGGTGGGCGTTATCGGATTCCCGGAGCTGCTGTCTATTGCCAACCTGTCGATGGGCCAGATGGTTATCTTGGCTGTTATCGTGGTCTTTACCTGCTCGGTGTTCTTTAAGCTCGCCACGATGATGGATTCGCTCAAGCCGCGTCGTCGTCATGCCGCAACTGGTTTTGGCCGCGGTGTGCGCGTCCGCCTGGGTCGCGGTGGCGGCAAGGTGAGCTCGACGGGCTCGACGGCCGAACGTTTTGCCAAGCGCGTCGCCGCCGACATGGCGCAGCGCCGCGAAGATCGCACCGCTCGCGAGGCCGAGGCCCGCGCACTCGAGGGCGTGGCCCAGGCCCAGCCCAAGAAAAAGAAGAGTACCGGAGCCAAGCGCTCTCGCGTGACCAAGTCCGCCCAAGGCATCAAAGTCTCGATGCCAAGCAAAAAGAAGAAGTAACTACGCGCCCTGCCGATGTTGAATTGGTGCCTTGCTCCTGTGGGGCCGTGGCGATGTTATGCTCTAACCTCGATTGTTTGAATTGCTTCGAAAAGAGGATGCCGTGATCTGCCCGCATTGCCTTAAGACTATCGAGGACGGCGCCTCGTTCTGCCCCTACTGCAACGCCTATGTGGGTCCGGGCGATGGCCCCGAGCACACCGAGTTCGTGTTCTGCGAGGGCTGCGGTGCCCGTCTTTCTCCGCATGATCGTACGTGTCCCAAATGCGGACGCCCCGCTCCGGGTATCCTCTCCGAGGACGCGGCCGCATCCGACCTGGCAGCGGGCCGCACGGCGGGCTTTCCGCGCCTAACGCAAGAGCAGATCGATACCGAGGTGCCTCATGCGCCCACCTCGGCTGCCGCGGTTCTTTCGGATGCCGCCGACCCCAATGAGACTTGCGTGCTGCCGGCTTTCGATAAGGATTTCGGTATCCCCAAGGTCGACATTCCCACGCCCGTTTCCCTGCACGACGATGCTCAAAAACCCAAGCGCAAGGTGCACCCCGACGAGGACGCCTATCACAAGCACAAGCGTCATATCCCCAAGCCGCTCATCGTCATCGCGGTCCTTGCCGTCGTGTGCGGTGGTGCGTATTGGTTCGTGACGGCCGATCCCATGGGTGTCATGCCTGGCTTCTATGACCAGTTTGGCCAGGCCGCGCAGACGACCTTCCCCACGCGCCAAAAGGGCGAGGCGACTGAGGACGATACCAAGCAGGACGATTCTGCCGAGGTGGTCCAGGAAGAAACTGTGCTCACCGATGATCAGCTCTATACCAGGCTCGACGTTCTGTATCAGACCATCGTGTCCTACGGTGACGAGGACCAGATCGGCGAGGTCATCGATTCTTTTAACAATGGCTATCTTCGAACGCCACTGTCCACCCGTCAGGAGCTGTCGCAGAGTGCCTACGCCCTGCGCGACCAGATCAAAAAGACGCAAGATGAGCTTAACAACCTTAAGTATCAGGACGATACGGTCTATGCGGATGACATCGCCCACTTAAAGCAGCTTGCCGAGTGGATGTACGAGCGTGTCGACGTGATCTGTCAGAGCTGGGACATCTCGCTGGCCATTCCCGATGGTGAGTCGATGAGTTCCCACCAAAGCGATATCCTGGCGCCCATCGCGCAGGGCGGCAACAGCGCACTGAACCAGTACGACGCCAATGTGGGTTCCTGGAAGCCGCAGCAGCGTTCCTAAAATTAGTTCGCCATAGTCGGCATAACCTACGTGCGCAATTGATGTAAGCGCATGCTTATTGCTACAATTCGTACAAATATGCTTTAAACGCACGAGGAAGGAACCACATGTTTGGTTTTAAGAAAGAGCTCTACACGCCCGAGTATCAGCTTGCCGGCGACGAGTGCGCCGTTATCGAGACGTCGAAGGGTACCATCAAGGTCAAGTTTGACGGTGAGGGCGCTCCCATTCATGTCGCGAACTTCTGCGAGCTTTCCACGATGGGTTTCTATGATGGCCTTAAGTTCCATCGCTATGTGCCCGGCTTTGTCATTCAGGGCGGCGACCCCAATACCCGCGATATGTCCGGCGCCGACGTCGCTGCCGGTCTTGAGGGCCCTGACGGCATGCCCGGTACCGGTGGTCCCGGCTACTGCATCAAGGGCGAGTTTGCCACCAATCCGCGCAACAGCCATGTCGATGGTGCCCTTGCCATGGCACGCTCCATGGACCCCGATTCCGCGGGTTCGCAGTTCTACTTCTGCCTGGGTGCCCAGCATAACCTCGATTCCGGTTACACCGTCTTTGGTACCACGGTCGAGGGTCTCGATGTGATTTCGCAGCTGCGTGCCGGCGACGAGATCGTCCATGTCGAGATCGTTCACGAGTAAAGGGGACTTCCTTGAATAGCCAGCTGATCCAACAGGGCCGCGCCGCTTACCGCGCGGGTGATTTTTCCGCTGCAGCCCAGATGCTTGGGGCGGCAAAAACTCCCGATGAGATTATGGGCGAGGCCGATCACCTTCGTGGCAACGCCTTGATGCACCTGGGCATGTATGCCGAGGCCGCCGAGGCCTACGCCGCTGCCCTCAATGACGGCACCTACGGCAAGCGCGGCGCGCTGCTCACCAACCGCGGCAAGGCACTCGCGGCCGTGGGCGACTACACGACGGCCGCTCAGGCGTTCTCTGCCGCTACGCAGGATGCTTCCTATGCCACGCCGTTCAAGGCCTATCTCGGCCTGGGCAATGCGCTGTTCCAGTCGGGCGACTATGCCAACGCGGGAACCGCCTTCCGTCAGGCTGCCATCGACGGCGCCAATCCGGCTCCTGCCGCCGCACTGGGCGAGCTTGGTCGTTGCTTCATTAAGCTCGGCCGTCCGGCGGATGCCGTGGAGACCTACCGCACGGCTATCGACTTTGCCGGCCCCCGCGACGACACGCGTGCGCTCAACGCCGGCATGGGTCAGGCACTTTCTGCCGCCGGCCGCCCCTCCGACGCACTCGACGCCTTTAACGCCGCTACTGCCGATGGCATCTACCAGCTCACCTCCGAGCAGGCCGATGAGCTTGCCCGCGTGCACGATTCGCTTGCCGCGCTGTCTGCCCAGACGGCTATGGCCACGGCTCCGGCGCCCGCGATGGACGCTCCTGCCGTCGATCCGCTCGATCCTACGGGCGCGACCGGTCAGTTTATGCCCGATCCCTCGGACACCGGCTTCTTTACGCTGTCCGAGTCCGAGATGGTCCAGCAGGACCGTCAGGATCGTAAGCAGGCCAAGGTCCGTCGTCGCCATCGCCACACGGGTCTCAAAGTCTTCATCGTGCTGCTTCTGCTCATCTTGATTGCTGCGGGCGGTCTGGGCTTTGCCTACACGCGCGGCTTTGGCTTCCCCTCGCAGGAGTCGGTTATCACCGATCTGTTCCAGGCTGCCGGCGACGGTGACACCGCAAAGGCCGAGTCTTGCCTGGCCTCGAGCCTGTCCGAGGACGCCAAGTCGATGATCATCTCCTCGATTCCGCAGGGTGCCACCGTGTCCGTCGAGGGCATGGATCAGTCCATAACCGAGACGACCGCCAAGGTGAAGGCATCGCTGTCCAAGGGCGGCGAGCAGGAGTACACCGTCAAATTCGTGCGCTCCGATAACCATATCGGCTGGGCCGTTTCCTCGCTCGATATGGATTTCTCGGCTGCTGACAACCAGTAGTGACCTTATGGGATTTAGCTTTGCCCGGCGCTTCACCGCAAGTGAGGTGCCGGGCTTGCGCTAGTATGATGAGCTAGTAGTTTTCCAGCAATCATCCAACACATCAGGAGTTGCGTTGTTTTCTTTGATGGATATGTTCTTCGGTAGCTATGCGGGCGATCTTGCCATCGACCTCGGCACCGCAAATACGCTTGTCTCCGTGCGTGGCAAGGGCATCGTCATTCGCGAGCCCTCTGTTGTCGCCATCGACAAGAACGACGAGCGCATCCTCGCGGTCGGTATCGAGGCAAAGCGCATGCTCGGCCGTACGCCCGGCAACATCGTGGCCGTTCGTCCCCTGAAGGACGGCGTCATCGCCGACTTCGATGTTACCGAGGCCATGCTCCGTTACTTTATCGACAAGGCGTCTGAGAAGCGCTATCCGTGGACCCCGCGTCCGCGCGTTGTCGTCTGCGTTCCCTCCGGTGTCACGTCGGTCGAGAAGCGTGCCGTCTTTGAGGCCACGATCCAGGCCGGCGCCCGCCAGGCCTACCTGATCGAGGAGCCCATGGCTGCCGCTATCGGCGCCGACCTGCCCGTCGAGGAACCCACCGGCTCCATGGTCATCGACATCGGCGGCGGTACCACCGAGGTTGCCGTTATCGCTATGGGTGGCATCGTCGTCTCGCAGTCCATCCGTATTGCCGGCGACGAGTTCGATCAGGCCATCCTCACGCACGTTCGTGATGCCTACAACCTGGCCATCGGCGAGCGTACGGCAGAGGACATCAAGATCAAGGTCGGCTCCGCCGTGCCGCTCAAGGACGAGCTCGACGTCGAGGTCAACGGCCGCGACGTGATCACCGGTCTGCCCAAGACCGTGCGCATCGAGAGCGAGGAGATTCGTCGCGCGCTCAACAAGCCGCTCGACGAGATGGCCAAGGCCGTCAAGGACGCACTCGACGCTACGCCTCCCGATCTTGCCTCGGACCTTATGTACTACGGTATTTTGCTGACTGGTGGCGGCGCGCTGCTGCGCGGTCTCGACGTGCGTCTGCGCGATGAGACCGGTGTTTCGGTCAACGTCAGCCCCACGGCGCTCGATAACGTTGTTAACGGCTGTGCCCGCGTGCTCGAGGCCAATGCGTTTGATGGCGGCTTCGTCCAGACCAATGCTTAATTTCCAAAAGGTGGATTCCATTTGGCACGATCTTCGGGTTTCTCCACAAATCTGAATACCAAGCGACAATCAACGGGTATGCGCCCGTTGATTGTTTTCAGCCTGATTTCGGTGTTGTTGCTCACGTTTTACATCCGCGAGGGCGAGGCAGGACCGATTCATGCCGTGCGTTCGGGCGTAACGACGATTACCTCGCCGGTGCGCTTTGTGGGCTCGGCCGTGGCGGCTCCCTTCAATGCGATCGGCAACGTGTTCTCTAACCTTACGGCGTCGCAGGACACACTTGATGAGCTCAAGAAGCAAAATGAGGAACTGACCTCTAAGGTCGCCGAGCTCTCCGAGGCTCAAAAGACCGCTGAGCGTCTGGAAGGGCTGGTCGGCCTGCAGTCGACCTATAACCTCAAATCGACCGCTGCTCGTATTGTCGGTGCCTCCGGCGATGCCTGGACCTCGACCGTCACAATCGATAAGGGTTCTGCCGACGGCCTTACCATCAACATGCCTGTGACGAGTTCGGCCGGTGTTATCGGCCAGATCATCGAAGTCTCGGCCAAGACGTCCACCGTGCGCCTGATTGGCGACGAGAACTCGGGTGTGTCCGCCATGGTACAGGACACGCGCGCCCAAGGCATGCTGCAGGGTCAGGCTGACGGCACGCTGCGTCTTGAGTATGTGAGCGTCGACTCCGACGTTAAGGTTGGCGACATCATCGTGACCTCGGGCATCGGTGGCGTGTTCCCCAAGGGTCTACCGCTTGGCACCGTCTCGTCGGTTGAGAAATCGGCAAACGATGTGTACTACACCATTGTGGTGCGCGCCCAGACCACGGCCGAGAACAACGAGGAAGTGCTGGTCATCACCTCGCTGACCGACGAACAGTCGGCCTCGGATGAGGACGTGAGCACGGCCAACAGCACGCCGCAGGGAACGTCGCGCGACGCTGCGACCAAGACGAAGGACGAGGGCTCGGATGACAGTTCCGACACGTCCGAGACGACCGATTCTGGCTCGAACGAATAGGGGGCATGTCCATGGATCTACACGAGCAGGGGATGAGCTCCCGCACGTTTGTGATCGCCGCCATTGTGTGCGTGCTGCTGCAGGCAGGCCTGGCACCGCAGATCTCCATTGCGGGCGGTCGCGTCAACTTCATGATTATCTTGGTGTGCCTAAGCGTGTTCTCGGGCGACCCGACCCGTGCCGTCGTGTGCGGTTTTTGCAGCGGGTTGTTCTATGACCTGTCCGCTGCCGTGCCGGTGGGCGTTATGTCGCTCCTGCTGACCGTGGGTTCTTTTGCCCTGGTGCACAGCGCCGTCGGTCAGACGGGCGGTACCCCGAGTGCGCGCGGCATCACTGTGGGCGCCTTCGCGCTCGTCATTAATGTGATCTACAGCATCATCTTGCTGTTTATGGGTTTAGAGACGAGCTTTGTTGTGGCGATCTTCGGCCATGCGCTGCCGTCCTCGATCCTGACGGGTCTGGTTGCCATTCCGTTTTTGATGTCCGGCGTCGTGCCGCAGTCCGGCTATGGATTCTCCGCACGTGGCGGACGCCAGACGGGTATGCGCTTTAAGCCCAAGACCCGCAAGCTCAAATAGGGGAGGCCCGTAGATGTCTTCCCAGTTGACGGTTATTATCGCCGGTATCGTGCTGGTTGTGGCCATCGTGGTCGCGCTGGTCATCATGCGTCGTGGCGATTCCCGTTTTACCTACGATACGCAGCATGGAACGGCCCCGCGCGCCACCGAGGGCGAGGGCAATACCGCGGCGACCGCCTTTAAGGGCCGCTTTTCCATCCTCACCACAGGTGTGGGCGCGATGTTTGCGGCGCTCGCCGTCAAGCTGTGGGGCATGCAGATGGTCTCGTCGGACTATTACGAGAAGCAGGCTAATAGCAATCAGACTCGCACCGTTACCACTCCCGCTGTGCGCGGCCGCATCCTCGACCGCAATGGCGTGGCGCTTGTCCAGAACCGTCCCTCACTTGCTGTCGTGGCCTACCGCGACCTTGCCGAGGATGAGGTTCTGGTTCGCCATCTTGCCAACGTGCTCGGAATGCCTTACGTGGCGGTCCTTCGCAATATTCAGGACAATACAGAGGGCGCTCAGAGCCTGCATACCATCGCGACGGACGTCCGTCGCTCCACGGTTGCCTATATTCAGGAGCATGCCGGCGAGTTCCCGGGCGTCAAGATTGCCGAGCGTACCGAACGCCAGTATCCATACGGCGAGACGGCATGCCATATCTTGGGCTATACCGGCACCATTACCTCCGAGCAGCTCGAGGCCCAGAATAAGAAAACCTCTGGCGATGATGATGCTTCTGCTGGCAAGATTACGTACCAGTCGGGCGATATCGTGGGCCAGGCGGGCGTTGAGAGCTACTACGAAAACCTGCTGCAGGGTATTCGTGGCGAGCAGACCGTCAAGGTCGATGCCTCGGGCAATGTGACCGGTCAGGCCGGCGCCGTGCCCGCGAAGGCCGGCTCCGACATTAAGCTCACGCTCGACCTTAAGATCCAACAGGCCTGTGAGACGGCACTGGCGAGCGCTATCGAGCTTGCCAAGACCACTGGCTACAGCAATGCCGGCAACGGCGCTGTGGTGTGTCTCGATCCCAACAATGGCGAGATCCTGGGCATGGCGAGCCAGCCCAAGTTCGATCCGTCCGTCTTTATTGGCGGCGTCTCAAATGACGTGTGGACCGAGCTCAATGATGACAAGGGTTCGCACCCGCTGCTCAACCGCGCCATTAGCGGACAGTACATGTCGGCCTCGACCATCAAGCCGCTCTCGGCGCTGGCCGGTCTTGAGTTTGGAACCTACACTTCAACGCAGACAACCAACTGCACGGGCTATTGGACGGGCCTGGGCAAGGCTTGGGGCAAGCGCTGCTGGCTGACTTCTGGCCACGGCACCATGACGCTGCAGTCGGGTATCGCCAACTCGTGCGACCCCGTCTTCTACGACATGGGTAAGGCGTTCTTTTATGACGAGCAACATCCCGAGGGCCTGCAGGAGGTCTTTCGTCGCTGGGGCCTAGGCAAGACCTGCGGTATCGATCTGCCGAGTGAGGGCGCGGGTCGTATTCCCGATGCCGAGTGGAAAGAGTCGTACTTCACCGACGCCTCTGCCGAGGACCGCAAGTGGAATGCCGGCGATATGACCAACATTGCTATCGGCCAGGGCGACATCCTGGTGACGCCCCTGCAGATGGCGTGCGCCTATATGGGTCTTGCCAACGGCGGCAAACAGTACGTGCCTCACGTATTTTTGTCTGCCGTGTCGCGCGATGGCGACGGCGATGCCTATAAGTACAACGGCAAGGGCAAGAAGAAGCGCCTGGAGGCCAAGATCAACAGCGATTCGGATTTGGCTCTTGTTCGCAACGGCATGCACGACGTAATTTACACGGCATCGACGTCCCTGGCGGCGCACTTTGGCACCCTGACGCCGCAGGTATACGGCAAGTCGGGCACGGGCGAGAAAAGTGGCGAGGATGAATACGCGTGGTTCTGCGCCTATGCACCGGCCGATGACCCCAAGTATGTCATCGCTACCGTCCTGGAGCAGGGCGGCGGTGGCTCAGATACCGCGATGCATGTCGTGCGCGACGTGCTCGGCGTGATTTATGGCGAGCCCGATACCTCTTCGGCCTCGGGCGATTCTTCGGTTCGATAGGAGGTTGCGATGGATTTTTCTCCGGCGGATCTGTTCCGTTCAACCAAGACCGGCTCTCGCAGCAGCCTGGACCGCGTCAACAAGCAACTAGCGGCCTCGCGCGGCACGTTTCGCCAAAAGGTGCATATCGGTGTGCTCGTGGCTACAGTGGCGCTCGTCGCCTACGGTGCCATCATTATCTGGTCGGCTTCGCAGTTTAAGGCCGATGCCTCGTTCTCACGCCATCTGCTGGGAATTGGCATCGGAGCGGTGCTGGCGGTGCTGGTCTGGCGTACCGATCTGCGCGGTATTTCCAATTTCTCGACGGCGTTGCTTGTCATCGACTTGATCGTGATCCTCTCGCCCAAGATTCCGGGTCTGTCCTATACAGGCGGTCTGGGCATGACGGGCTGGATCAAGATTCCCGGTATCGGCTTGACATTCCAGCCGGTTGAGCTTGCCAAGCTCATCACCATCTTCTTTATTGCTACGCTTGGCTCGCAGTATAACGGTCGCATCGATACCGTTCGCGACTACGTCAAGCTCTGCGGCATGCTGTCCATTCCGTTTTTGGCCGTCGTTGCCATGGGCGACCTGGGCTCGGGCCTGGTCGTGCTGGTTTCGGGCGCCATCGTCATTTGTATGAGCGGTGCACGCCGCGAATGGGTGCTGTCGACCCTGGCCCTGCTCGTGGGCTTGGTGGCCCTCGTTCTGGCGCTCGATTCGGTCTTTGATTCGTTGCTCGGCCACGATGTGCTCATCAAGCAGTATCAGATGAACCGTCTGACGGTCTTTATCGACCCCGATAATGCCGATTCGGACGATGCCTACAACCTGCAGCAGTCGCTTATCGCCGTTGGCTCGGGCGGCTTCTTTGGTAAGGGTTTGGGCCATGCGACGCAGTCGGCCGGCGGCTTTCTGCCTGAGTTCCACACCGACTTCGTCTTCGCCTTCCTGTCCGAGACCTTTGGTTTTTGCGGTTCCTTTTTTCTCTTGTGCCTCTACGTGCTGCTGATCTTTTCGACGATTCGCGTCGCCTTTAAGTGTGAGTCGCTGTTCCTGCGTCTGTCGTGCGTAGGTATCGTCGGCATGTGGGCATTCCAGACCTTCGAGAACATCGGCATGTGCATCGGCATGATGCCGATTACCGGTATTCCGCTTCCGTTTATTAGCTTTGGTTCGTCTTCGATGATGATCCAGCTGCTGACGGTGGGTATCGTACAATCCATATGGCGGCATCGTTCGGGCGCCGCGTAACCGCTGGAGGGGTTTGCTATGAAAATTCCCGTAGATAAGCTGACCCGCGCTTTTAAGATGGGCGCGTCCGTTAAGAAGGATTCCGATACGCCGGTGCGCGTCTCGGTCTATCTGGATTCGTCCGCCTCGCGCTTTCTGGCCGAGACGGTGCGTGATGCCTTTGTGCCGCAGACGACCTCGGGCATTGTACGCGTCGAGCGTCTGGGGGAGGAGCGAATTGCTCCAAAGACCGATACCGATGTGGTGCTGGTGCTCTCGTGTGGTTCCGACCGCTTGGAGAGTGCCGTGCAGGAGCTCGTGATCGCCGGCGCGCCCGTGTGCGTGCTTGCCGAGTCTGCTGTGGAGGTGTCGTTTATCGAGGAGTCCACGCCCATGCTCGGCGTGGTAGCGGCAACCGATAAGACGTATCTGCTCGAGACGCTTGCCCGCTGGATTCTCGATCGCACCGACAAGGAAACGGCTTTTGCGGCGAACTTTGCCTTCATGCGCATCGCGGCGGCCAATCGTATCATCACCTCGTGCGCGCTCACCAATATGGCGACCGGTGCGCTGGTGTTTTTGCCGGGCGCCGATTATCCCGTTATGGCGCTGGCGCAGGTGGGCATGCTCTTTGAGCTCGCTGCCGTCTTTGGACGCGGCATTAAGCCTGAGCGCGGCTACGAGGTCGCGGGCGTGCTTGCCGGCGGTCTTGTGATCCGCGCGGTCACCCGCGCGCTCGTCAAGCAGACGCCGCATATTGGGTTTGCCGTCAAGGCGCTCACTGCTGCCGCGGGCACCTATGGCATGGGCCGTGCGCTCGTTTCGCTCTACGAGCGCGATGTCGACTACAGCCGTGCCAACGAGGTGGTCACTGCCACGTTTTCCCGCGTTCGCGATCTGGTGACTACGGTCGCGGGCGCTACCCGTCCTATGGCGTCCTATCAGGACGCATCAGATCTCGCTGCTTAGGGGTTTTCCGTTGCGCGTTGCATACCAAGACTGTTTTCATTTAATTGAGCCGTTGCTCGCCAAGGTCGAGAAGCCGAGTCGCTATATCGATCACGAGTGGGGCACGCTTTCCAAGGCCGATGCCGACTACCGTTGCTGCCTGATCTACCCGGATGTGTACGAGGTCGGTCTGCCCAACCAGGGCATCGCCATCCTCTACAACATCCTTAACCAGGCCGAGGGCATCTCCTGCGAGCGCGGCTATGTGCCGTGGCCCGATATGGGTGACGCCATGCGCGAGGCAGGCATTCCGCTGCTCTCGCTCGAGGGTGCAGCGCCGGTTGCTTCGTTTGATATCGTCGGCCTGCATGTGCCGCACGAGATGGCGGTGACGAACTTCCTCGAGGCACTCGACCTCGCTGGTATTCCGCTGTTAGCGGCTGACCGCACCGAGGACGACCCCATTATCATCGCCGGCGGCCCCTCGGTGTACAACCCCGAGCCGTACGCGGCCTTCTTCGATGTTATCCTCATCGGCGAGGGCGAGGAATCGCTGCTCGAGACCTGCCAGCTGCATCGCCGCCTGCGTGACGAAGGGGTCCCGCGCGCGCAGATTGTCGAGCAGCTTGCATCCATTGCCGGCAACTACGTGCCGTCGCTCTATGAGGTTCGTCACGACGAGCCCTGCTCGCCGCATGGCTACACCGTGCCGCGTGAGGGCAAGGATGCGCCGACCGTGGTCTACAAGCGCGTCGTCGAGGATTTCGGCGCCACGAATCCGCTGTCGCAGTCGTGCGTGCCCTATGCGCAGCTGGTCCACGACCGCCTGTCTATCGAGATCCTGCGCGGCTGCGCCCGCGGCTGTCGTTTTTGTCAGGCCGGCATGACGTATCGCCCGGTGCGCGAGCGCTCGGCCGACCAGATCGTCTCGTCGGTGATTCAGGGTCTGGAAAAGACCGGCTATGACGAGGTGTCGCTGACCTCGCTCTCCACGACCGACCACTCCTGCATTCGCGACGTGCTCGGCAGGCTCAACCGTCGATTGGAGGATACGGGTATTCGCGTGTCTATTCCGTCGCAGCGCCTGGATTCGTTTGGCGTGGATATGGCCGAGTCGGTCGCCGGCGAAAAGAAAGGTGGCCTGACGTTCGCGCCCGAGGCCGGCAGTCAGCGCATGCGCGACATCATTAACAAGAACGTGACCGAGGAGGACCTGGACCGTGCGGCCAAGGCGGCCTTCGAGGCCGGCTGGAACCGCATGAAGCTCTACTTTATGATGGGCCTTCCCGGCGAGCGCGACGAGGACATCGTGGCCATCGCCAATCTAGCCGATCACGTGCTGGAGCTCGGTCGTTCCGTGGTGCCCAAGGCTCGTCGCGGCTCGATCTCGGTGTCCATCTCGGTTTCGGTCTTTATCCCCAAGGCTGCCACGCCGTTCCAGTGGTGCCCGCAGCTCGACTACGACGACGTCAAGCGTCGCCAGAAGCTGCTCATCACGAGCGTTCGCAACCGTGCCGTCCGCGTTCATTACCACGATGCCGAGACCTCGCTCATCGAGGCCGCGCTGTCCCGCGCCGGTCGCGACATGACGCCCGTCATCATCGACGCTTGGCGCTCGGGCTCTCGCTTTGACGCCTGGGTGGAGCATTTCTCGCTCGATAACTGGAAGGAGGCTGCTGCCAAAAACGGCATCGACCTCAATGAGCTCGTGCACCTGCCCTACGAGTTAGACTGGCGCCTGCCGTGGGAGCACGTGAGCCCCGGCTGCACGCGCGGCTTCCTCGAGCGCGAGTACCGTCGCTCGATCGAGGGCGTCACGACTCCCGACTGCACCCGCACGTCGTGCACCGGCTGCGGAATCTGCCCCACGCTCCACGCCAAGAATGTATTGATGGGTGATCGCGCATGAATGAGCGCCTGACCGACAACCCCACGCTCTTTAGACTTCGTGTTCGCTATGGCAAGCGCGATCGCCTTAAGTACCTGGGCCATCTCGAAGTAATCCATACCATTGAGCGCATCGTGCGCCGTGCGGGACTTCCCTATGCCGTCACGCAGGGCTTCTCTCCGCACATGCGCGTGGGCTTCTCTTCGGCGCTACCGGTGGGCACCTCGTCGACCTGCGAGTGGTATGACCTGTTTATGACCGAGTTCGTGGCGCTCGACGAGGCGTTTGGGCGCCTGGCTGCGGCGTCTCCGGCCGATCTGGCGCCTATCGAGGCGGCGTACATCGACGTGCGCACGCCGGCGTTGACGGCGCAGCTTACGCGCCTGTCGTATCGCATCGACCTGCATCTGGACCCCGAGGCGCCCGTAAGCGCCGATGAGGTGCGTCGTGCGATCGACACGCTGCGCGCGGACCATGGCATCGACTACGCGCGCGGCAAAAAGAGCAAGCGCTTAGATTTGGATCACACGCTCGTGGGATATGAGCTCACGGCGGGGGAGCGCCCGGACCATTTGGTGCTGATGCTCGACACCCATGCCGACAACGAGGGCTCCATGCGTCCGGAAATTTTGCTTTCTGCGGCTGATGTTTTGTTGCAGGGCTTGACCCCGGGCGTGGATGCACCTATTGTTTCCACCGGTATGCAAGACCTCGTGACCATCTGCTCCTACGATGTCGAGCGTCAGAATCAAGCATGCGAGGACGACGAGGGCCGACTCGTCAGCCCCATACCTGTGCGAACTTGTGGATTTGCTCCACATACTCGTTGACGGGGGTATTTTCGCCTGCTACTATATTCGGCTGTTGCACTAACTGATGCATGAAGGGCAAGTAAACATGTACGCAATCGTTAACACGGGCGGCAAGCAGTACAAGGTCGCCACCGACGATGTCATCACCGTCGAGAAGATCGAGGGCAATGAGGGCGACAAGGTCACCCTGCCGGTTATCTTCCTCAACGATGGTAAGAAGATCGTCACCGATCCCGACAAGCTGGCCAAGGCCAAGGTTACCGCTCAGATCGTTGAGCAGTTCAAGGGCGAGAAGCAGCTGGTCTTCAAGTTCCACAAGCGCAAGCGCTATCGTCGTCTGAAGGGTCACCGTCAGCAGCTCACCAAGCTGAAGATCGTGAAGGTTCAGGCTACCTCCCGCGCCAAGAAGGCTGTCAAGGCAGAGGCTGAGGCTGTTGCCGAGGCTCCCGTCGCCGAGTAGATTACACTCGTAACGAAAGAGTAGGTATACACAATGGCACACAAAAAAGGACTCGGTTCCTCCCGTAATGGCCGTGACTCCCGCGGTCAGCGCCTTGGCACGAAGCGCTATGCCGGCCAGACGGTAACCACGGGCACGATTCTCGTCCGTCAGCACGGCACGCACATCCACCCGGGTGAGAACGTTGGCCGTGGTAAGGACGACACGCTGTTCGCGCTGGTCGACGGTACCGTTGAGTTCCACAAGGGTATCAAGCACAGGGTCAGCGTACGCCCGCTCGCGAACGCGTAATTCACCCTTCATAGAGCACATATGTGGGAGACACTTGAGTTTTAGGATTCAAGGGTCTCCCTCTTTTTTGTAGGAGGCGATTCTGTTGTCACAGTTCACCGATATCAGCCGCATTAACGTGTGCGGCGGCGACGGCGGAGCCGGATGCATGTCGTTTAGGCGCGAGGCATTTGTCCCCAAGGGCGGCCCCGATGGCGGCGACGGCGGTCGTGGCGGCAATGTCGTCATCCAGGCCGATGCTCAGCTGTCTTCGCTGATCGATTACCGCTTTAAGCATCACTTCCGCGCCGAGCGCGGCACGCACGGACAGGGTGCCCGTCGTAACGGTAAGAGCGGCGAGGACCTGATTCTCAAGGTCCCTATGGGTACCGTGGTGCGGGAGCTCGACCCCGAGACGCAGACCCCGATGTTCGAGATTGCCGATCTGGTGCACGATGGCGAGCGCGTCGTCGTGGCGCCCGGCGGTGCCGGCGGCCTGGGCAACACGCACTTTGTGACGTCGGTGCGCCGCGCGCCCGCGTTCGCCCAGCTGGGCGAGCCGGCCGAGGAGCACTGGATCGAGCTCGAGATGAAGCTTATGGCCGATGCCGCGCTCGTGGGCTTTCCCTCCGTGGGTAAGTCATCGCTCATCGCGCGCATGAGTGCCGCCCGTCCCAAGATTGCTGACTACCCGTTTACCACGCTCGTGCCGAACCTCGGCATGGTGCGTGCCGGCGAATATTCTTACGTCGTTGCCGACGTCCCCGGTCTCATCGAGGGCGCGAGCGAGGGCAAGGGCCTGGGTCACCAGTTCCTGCGCCACATTGAGCGTACGGCCCTGATTATGCACGTCGTCGACATGACGGGTGGTTTTGAGGATCGCGATCCGGTCGAGGACTATCGCATCATCAACCGCGAGCTCGAGCAGTATGGCGCTGAGCTTTCTGAGCGTCCGCAGATCGTCGTTGCCAACAAGTGCGACGCGCCGGGTACGGCCGACAAGATTGCCGACCTCAAGCGTGCAGCGCTCGACGACGGCCATATGTTCTTTGCCGTGTCCGCCGTGACGGGTGCCGGTCTCAACACGCTGATGCTTGCCGTGGGCGAGCAGGTGGCTAAGCTGCGCGCCGAGTTGGCTGTCTCCGATGAGCCGGTCGTTCTGCGCGACGATGAGTGGGAGCGCCGCCGCCTACAGCGTGAGAAGCGTTTCCGCATTGTTCAGGAAGAGCCCGGTGCCTTCCGCGTGGTCGGTCGTGCCATTGAGCGTATGGTCATCCAGACCGACTGGGAAAACGAGGAAGCCGTCATTTACCTGCAGCATAAGTTTGCGCGTATGGGTGTTGACGACGCGCTCGAGAAGGCCGGTTGCCGTGCGGGCGACGAGGTCCGCATTTGCCAGCGCGCCTTTGACTTTGAGGGCGCCGAGGACTTCTCGGAGTACGAGGAGCTCGAGGATGTTGGCGAGGACGTTGCCGTTGAAGCCATTGACGTGGCCGATGCTGTGGATGAGAGCGTCGAGGTTGTCGATGCGGCGGATGCCGCGGACGATGCCGAGACCTCGGAGGGCGAGTAGGTCATGTCGCTGCGCGGTGGAATCGGTCTGCCCGAGCTTCCTCTAGAGGACGGGCAGGAGTTTAGGCTCGGCATTATGGGTGGCACCTTTGATCCCATCCATTACGGGCACCTGGTGACCGCTGAGCAGGCGCGTGAGTCCCTCGACTTGGATGCCGTGCTCTTTATGCCGGCGGGCACGCCTGCCTTTAAGCTCGACAAGCCGGTGACGCCTGCCGAGGACCGTTATGCCATGACGGTCCTCGCCACCGCTGCGAACCCGGCCTTTTTGGCGAGCCGGTTCGAGATCGACCGCCCGGGCGTAACCTATACGGCCGATACGCTTCATGCCCTTCGCGACTTTTACCCGCCGCAGGTAAAGCTCTACTTTATTACGGGCGCCGACGCGATTATCGATATTGTGACTTGGCATGATGCCGAACGAATCGCTGAGCTTGCTACTTTTATTGCGGCGACGCGACCGGGCTTTGATATCGATACGGCGCGTGCCCGAATCAAAGAGTCGGGGCTGCCGTTCGACGTGCGCTATATTCAGATTCCGGCGCTGGCGATCAGCTCGACGAACATTCGTAAGCGAGTTGCCCGCGGCATGAGCGTGCGCTATCTTACGAGCGAGTCTGTGCTCGGCTACATTCGCAAGCGCAGGCTATATGCCGATTTGGGCCAAGAGGATTTTGAGTGATGGGGGTCTACGTTGTCGGTAGAGGATCAGTTTGAGGGCGATGAGCGCGCGCTGCTCAAGCGCATTCAAGAGCTGCTCGATGTTCGCATGAAGGATAAGCGCAAGCGCTATGTGCATTCGCTGGGTGTTGCCGAGACCGCACTTCATCTGGCCGAGGTCTACGGCGTCGACCGCTTTGATGCCGCTGCCGCCGGCTTGATCCACGACTGGGACAAGGTGCTTTCCGATGACGAGCTGGTCACGCGCGCTCTGCATTACGGCATTAAGATTGCCGGCTCTCCTTCTGCCGCGACGCCGCTTTTGCATGGCCCTGTTGCCGCCTATGAGCTTCCGCAGCTTTTCCCCGAGTTGTCGCCGGCCGTTTTCCAGGCTGTCGACCGTCACACCGTGGGTGCCTGCGACATGACGCCGCTCGATATGGTGGTCTTTGTGGCCGATGCCATCGAGCCCAACCGCCACGGCGACTATGCGCATGCGCTGCGCAAGATGGTGGGGAAGTCCTCGCTCGATGAGTTGTTCTTCTCCTGTTTTGCGCAGGGTTTGGTCTATGTGATCCAGTCCGGGCGCTATCTTTATCCCACAGCTATTACGATTTACAACCATTACGCCCAGCTGCGCTAGCTCGGGCTGTCTAGAAAGAGGTATTCCATGGCCGACGAGACCATGACCGACGAGCAGATTCTTGAAGGTGCGGAGCACAAGAGCTTCGTCGCCACGTCCGACCGCACTGCCGCCTCGCTGTCCGCGAGCGGTGTCGCCGCCGAGGATGTCGCCCGCGCCGCCGCGCAGGCCGCCTACGACAAGAAGGGCGAGGACGTTCAGGTGCTCGACCTGACCGAGCTTTCCGACGTATGCGACTACTTTGTGCTTGCCACCGGTACCAACAACCGCCAGGTCGATTCTATCGTCGACGAGATCGAGGAGAAGGTCGCCGAGGCTTGCGGCGAGCACCCGTTCTCCATCGAGGGTCGCGAGCAGAAGACCTGGATGCTCATGGACTACGGTTCGGTTGTCGTCCACGTCTTCACTCCCGAAGCCCGCGACTTCTACCGCCTCGAGAAACTCTGGGGAGACGCCCCCCAGCTCCCCCTCGACCTCCTCTAGTAGCTCATTTGGGACGGGGTTTAGCTACCCTCACGCATATCGCCGGGCAGTTGCGGTTTTCCGCACCTGCCCGGCTTTCTTTTTGCCCAAAGGCGGTTAATCGTTGAAGCGAGATTGGCGGCCGAAGGAAAGGGCGGTGTCGCCGAATTTGTCTCGGACGGCGTCGATGGCGACGGAGAGGTCGCGGCGGTCGCTGGATTGGGCCCCGCGGTCATCGATCTCGCAGAACAGGTCGGTCTGGATGCCGCCTTGGTGGTCGAAGTCGCTCATGCCGATGCCCGCTAAGCGAACATGCATGCCTTCCTGCCAGATGTTGTCGAGCAGTTCGAGTGCAACCGCCACGAAGATGTTCTCATCGTCGGTCGGATGAGGCAGCCGGCGCTGTGCCGTACGCCCGCTGCCATACGAATACTTAAGCTTGAGCGTTACCGTGGCACCCGTCAGCCCCTGACGGCGCAGGCGGCGTCCCACTGACTCTCCCAACAGCGCAATCGCCGCCTCAATATCCCCACGCTCAGTTAAATCTTTAGCAAAGGTGCGTTCATTGCTGACCGACTTGACCTCGCGCTCTTCATCGAGGCTCGTGACTTCGGAGATTTCGAGTCCCAGCGCACGCTGGCGCATGCGTTCGCCGTTGACGCCAAAAATGGTAGCCAGTGTGGACTCCGGTGCACGTGATAGCTCGCCGAGGGTATAGATGCGCATGCGGCGCAGTCGCTCCTCGGCTGAGCGCCCGATGCCACTCATGGCAGATACCGGCAGCGCGGCCAAAAAGCGCTGTTCCGTCCCGGGGCGCACGATGGTCAGCCCAAACGGCTTATCCCGCTCGCTTGCGATTTTGGCCACGGTCTTGTTGCACCCAACGCCGATGGAGCACGTCACCCCCAGCGCCGCAACGCGGTCGCTTATACGCCGCGCAACCAGCAGCGGGTCTTCGGGCGCAAAGCGCCCCGGTGTGATATCGATAAAGGCTTCGTCGATGGATACGCGCTCAACACGCGGGGTCTCGTCGGCGAGAATCGCCATGACCTGCGCGCTCACCTCGCGGTAACGATCAAAGTGCCCGTGTGTCCAAATGGCTTGCGGGCACAAGCGCCGCGCCTCGGCCGAGGCCATGGCAGAGTGCACGCCAAAGCGACGCGCCTCATACGAACACGTGGACACGACGCCACGCGAATTGGCGTCTCCGCCTACGATGAGCGGCTTTCCGCGCCATTCGGGATGATCGAGCATTTCCACGCTCGCAAAAAACGCATCAAGGTCCATCAGGCCCACCGCCGGACCCGTCCAGGGAGGCGGCGTGACGCCCATGGCATCCTCATAACCGTATGTATGTTCGCGTCTTTCCATGTCATGAGTATACCGCGCAGCTCATGTGGGGTGCGTGTATGTGCTTGCAAATCCCGAATTCTTGTCTAAGATATGGATTTGCCCTCGACTACACCGAAGAAGTTGGTCTCACGGACTTCACCTGCCCGCGTCGATGGCGTATTATGTTCAACTGTTTGTTTGTAGTTGCAGCCTAAAGCTGCTTGGTTGGAGGAGTTTCCTTTGGCAGTCAAGATTCGCCTTGCTCGTCACGGCGCTAAGAAGCGTCCGTACTACCGTGTCGTCGTCGCCGATTCCCGCGCCCCGCGTGACGGTCGTATCATCGAGGAGGTTGGCCGCTACAACCCGATGACCGCCCCCAAGACCATCAACCTCGATCTCGAGAAGATCGCCGACTGGCAGTCCAAGGGCGCTCAGCTCACCGACGCCGTCGCCGCTCTGGTCAAGGCCGCCAACGAGGGCGAGAAGACCGAGACCGTCGTCAAGAAGTCCAAGAAGCAGCTCGCCAAAGAGGCCGAGGCCGCTAAGGCTGCCGCTGAGGCCGCTGAGGGCGCCGAGGAGTAAATCGTGCCTGAGGTTGACGCTGCACAGCTCGAGGGTGAGGCAATGCTCTCAGATCGCATCGCCGATCTCGTCGAATATCTCGTTGTTCAGATCGTCGACGACCCGGATTCCGTGAGCCTTGAGGTCATCGATGGTGACGACGCCTCTACGATTGAGGTTTCGGTCGCCGAGGATGACGTCGCTAAGGTCATCGGCCGTCGTGGCCGTACCATCAAGGCCATTCGCACGCTCGCCCGTGCACTGGCCGCTCGCCTCGACACTGCTGTCGAGGTAGAGGTTCTGGGCTAGGACCTTGAGGTCCCAGTACAAAAACATCGCCCGTGTGGTCAAGCCGCACGGAAGGAATGGGGAGGTCCTCGCGCAGCCGCTGCGGGGGCTTCCTTCTGTATTAGAGCCGGGTATGCGCGTCGCCCTGACGCCGCCGGCGCTCAAGCGCGACCGCTTTTGCACGGTCGTGTCCGTCACCGATACGGGCGATGGCGATCTGGTCTCGTTTGAGGGCATTGACGACTTGACGGCCGCCGAGGGCATCACGGGATGCTACGTGCTGGCAAATCGTGACGACTTTGAGCTCGATTCGCTCGACGCCGCCTATACCGACCTGATGGGTCGCGAGGTGGTCGACGAGCGCTTCGGTTCGCTCGGTACGATCGTCGAGATCATGTCGACGCCCGCTAACGATGTTTGGGTTGTCGAGGGTGATCGGTACGGCGAGGTACTGATTCCCGTGATCGAGCAGGTCGTGCTCGATCTTCCCGACACAGGAACAATTTCCGTCCACGTTATGGACGGCCTGATCGATATGGACAAGTAGGGAGGACAACATGCTGATCGAGACCCTTTCGGTCTTTCCCGAGATGTTTGAGCCCGTCATGTCCACATCGATCTTGGGCCGCGCCCGCAAGGCCGGCCTTTTTGATTTTAAGGCGTATAACCTGCGCGACTGGACGCACGACCGCCATCGTACCGTCGATGACGAGCCGTACGGCGGCGGGCAGGGCATGCTCATGAAGGTCGAGCCTATTGCCGAGGCCATCGAGGCCATCAGCTCCGAGGGTCCCAAGCCCACCGTAGTGTTCTTCACCCCCTGTGGCGAGCCCTTTACGCAGCATGTGGCCGAGCGCCTGCTCAAAAGTGAGCGCCTGCTGTTTGTGTGCAGCCGCTACGAGGGCGTCGACGAGCGTGCGTATGCGTATGCCGATGAGCGTCTGTCGATCGGCGACTACGTGCTTACGGGTGGCGAACTTCCCGCTATGGTCGTTGCCGATGCCGTCGTACGCCTGATTCCCGGCGCCCTGGGCGACGAGATGAGCAACGTCGACGAGTCGTTCTCGACCGCCGAGGACGGAGGCCTGCTCGAGTACGCGCAGTACACCCGTCCCGCCGAGTTCAACGGCGAGGGCGTGCCGCCGGTGCTTGTGAGCGGCGATCACGCCAAGGTCGATGCCTGGCGTCGCAAGAACGCCATCGAGCGCACCTGCCGCTGGCGTCCCGATCTGATCGAGACAGCGCGGCTCACGCCCGAGGAGCGCGCTTACGCGCAGGAGATTTTGGACGCTTCGTATTCGCAGAGCGAGGAGTGAGAATGGTTCCATCGCAGCATTCCGCGTTGAGGGGCGCTTTTGAGTGGATCGCGGTCATCGCGATCGCACTGGTCGCCACCTTCTTGATTCGCTCGTTTGTGGTCGAGCCCTTTGTGGTGCCCACCGGCTCCATGGAGTCCACGATCGAGATTGGCGACCAGATCCTGGCACAAAAGGTGAGCCTCGAGCTCGGTCAGCCCGTCAAGCAGGGCGATATCGTGGTGTTTCACAACCCCGATGGCACCTCCGAGCATGATGTTCTTGTCAAGCGTGTTATTGCCACGGCCGGCCAGACGGTCGACCTGCAGGATGGCAAGGTGGTCGTTGACGGCCAAGCGCTCGACGAGGACTATACGACGGGCATGAGCTGGCCACTTTCGGTCCAAGCACCCGGCACTCAGGTAAGCTATCCCTACACCGTTCCCGACGGGTGCGTGTGGGTGATGGGCGACAACCGCGAAAACTCTGCCGACTCACGCTACTTTGGTCCCGTCGATCGCTCTGATTTGATCGCTGTGGCACTCGTTCGCTACTGGCCGCTCAACCGCATCGGCGCTATCGACTAAAAACCGCTATAGTACAGTACCTAACCGTGTAATCGTTTCGACGAGGGGATATTAGAGGCATGAACGCTTCATCGCTTTCCTTCCAAGACATCATCCTGCGCCTCCAGCAGTACTGGGGCGAGCAGGGCTGCGTCATTATGCAGCCCTATGACTCCGAGGTCGGTGCCGGTACCTTCCATACCGCGACCACGCTGCGCTCGCTCGGTCCCGCCGAGTGGCGCACCTGCTATGCGCAGCCTTGCCGCCGTCCCGCCGACGGCCGCTACGGCGAGAACCCCAACCGCATGCAGCACTACTATCAGTTCCAGGTGCTCATCAAGCCCTCACCGGTCAACGCCCAGGAGCTTTACCTGGGGTCTCTTGCCGCTATCGGTCTGGACCCCAACGACCATGACGTCCGCTTTGTCGAGGACGACTGGGAGAGCCCGACGCTCGGCGCCTGGGGCCTTGGCTGGGAGGTCTGGCTCAACGGCATGGAGGTCACGCAGTTTACGTACTTCCAGCAGGTAGGCGGCATCGAGGTCGACCCCGTACCCGTCGAGATCACCTATGGCCTAGAGCGTATCGCCATGTACGCCCAGGGCGTTAACTCGGTCTACGACCTGGTGTGGAGCTACCTGCCCGACGGCACGCCCATGACCTATGGCGACGTGTTCCTCGAGAACGAGCGCGAGTTCAGTGCCTATAACTTTGAGGTCGCTAACGTCGAGATGATGCGTCAGAAGTTTGACGACTACGAGGCCGAGTGCCATTCCTGCCTGGAGCGCAAGCTGCCGCTGCCGGCATATGACTGCGTCATGAAGTGCAGCCACGCTTTCAACCTGCTCGATGCTCGCGGCGCCCTGTCCGCGGTCGAGCGTGCCAACTACATCCTGCGCGTCCGCGCCGTCGCCAAGGCGTGCTGCGAGGCCTACATGGCCGAGGTCGCCGGAGTCAACGAGAATGCCGATCAGGAAGGCGAGGTGGCGTAAGCCATGGCAGACGCTAAGGATTTCCTGTTTGAGATCGGTACGGAAGAAATGCCCTCCGCACCGCTGAACAATGCCGTCAAGCAGCTTGGCACCATGATCGCCAAGGGTCTCGACGAGGCCGGTCTGGCCCACGGCGAGGTCCGCGTGATCTCGAGCCCGCGCCGCCTGGCTGCGCTCGTTGCCGACGTCGCCACCGCGACCGACGAGGTTCACGAGGTCAAGCGCGGCCCCGCGGCCAACATCGCCTTCGATGCCGACGGTAACGCCACCAAGGCCGCCCAGGGCTTCGCCCGCAAGTGCGGTGTGGCTGCCGAGGATCTGGTCCGTCGCGAGGACACCGACGGCCGTGAGTACGTCTTTGCCGAGAAGAACATCCCTTCCGCCCCGGCCACCCCGATCCTGACGGCCCTGTGCGAGAAGACTATCGCTGGCCTGCAGTGGCCCAACTACCGCTCTCAGCGCTGGGGTCACGAGCATGCGACCTTTGTTCGTCCGGTCCGCTGGATCTGCTGCCTTCTGGGCGAGGACGTTGTGCCCGTGTCGTTTGCCGACGTGACGAGTGGCAACACCACGCGTGGTCATCGCGTGCTTGGCCCCGGTGACCATGTGGTCGCCAGCCCCGCCGTCTACGAGCAGGTGCTCGAGAACGCCGGCGTGCTTTCTGCCGAGCGCCGTCGCGAGGCCATCCTTGCCGGTATCGCCGAGGTCGAGGCTGCCCGTCCCGGCTGCCATGTCGATACGCCCAAGAAGGTCTTCGAGGAGGTCATCAACCTCTGCGAGTGGCCGACGGTGCTCGTCGGTACCTTCGATGAGGAGTTCCTCAAGGTCCCGCACGAGATCATCTGCGAGTCCATGCTCACCAACCAGCGCTACTTCCCGATCTATGACGGCGAGGGCAAGCTCACGCGTGAGTTCGTGGTCGTCTCCAACAGCAAGCCCGAGAACGCCGAGCGCGTGATCGACGGCAACGAGCGTGTCGTGCGTGCCCGTCTGGACGATGCCAAGTTCTTCTACGAGGAGGACCTGAAGATCTCCCTCGACGAGTTCCGCGAGCGTCTGGCCAAGGTCGCCTTCCAGGAGAAGCTCGGTAGCGTGCTCGCCAAGTCCGAGCGCATCGAGCAGCTCGCGCTCGCTATCGCCCGCGAGGCTCATCTGGGCGCCCACCTTGCCGCCGACGCCGCTCGCGCCGCGCACCTGTGCAAGGCCGACCTGGTATCCAACGCCGTCGTCGAGTTCACGAGCCAGCAGGGCGTGATGGGCGGTTATTACGCGACCGCGATGGGGGAGAACGACGAGGTCGCCCACGCCATCCGCGATCACTACCGTCCCCGCTTTGCCGGTGATGAGCTGCCCGAGGGCACCGCTGGCTGCATCGTGGCCTGTGCCGACAAGCTCGATACCATCGCCGGTATCTTTGCCATCGACGAGCCCCCGACCGGCTCTTCGGACCCCTACGCGCTGCGTCGTGCCGCTATCGGCATCATCAACATCCTGCGCGACCGCCTGCCGATCGATCCCACATCGCTCATCGACTTTGCGCTCGAGCTCTATAGCGAGCAGGGCATTGAGTTCGACGCCGCCGAGGTCGCCCAGCAGATTCGTGACTTCTTCCATGGCCGCCTGGTGAGCATGGCCCGCGACGAAAAGATCCCGGCCGATACCGTTGCCGCCGTCTCTGCGGTGCACATCATCGCCCCGTCCGTCTTCTTCGCCCGCTGCGCCGCCCTCGACGAGGCCCGCAAGAACGACGCCGAGACGTTCGACAACCTTGCGACCGCCTATGCTCGCGCCGCGCATATCTCCAAGCCCGAGCTGGGCGTGGAGTACGACCGCAGCCTGATGGGCGAGGTCGAGCTCGCGCTTGCCGATGCCTCCGAGGCCGCTCAGACCGCTGTAGATGCCGCCCTCGCTGCCGAGGATTACCCGGCCGCATTTGCTGCCCTCGCCGCCCTGCGCGCGCCCATCGACCGTTTCTTCGATGAGGTTATGGTCATGGACAAGGACGAGCAGCTCCGCGATAATCGCCTTAAGCTGCTCAACCGCTTCGAGGCCGTTTTCTCCGGCATCGCCAACATCGGTGAGCTTGCCCGCAAAAAGTAAGCCAGCCTGCGCATAAGCGCAAAAGGAGCCCCGCATGGATTGCCCGGTCACCGCTCGTCCCACCGTTATCGTTATCTCCGACTCGCTCGGCGATACCGCTTGTGAGGTGGTGCTTGCGGCGTCCGGGCAATTTGATGAAGGGGCTTTTCATCTCTTGCGCCTGCCCAAGGTGAACTCTGTGGAGCAGGTTAAATCGTTTGTGGGCCCGCGTGTCGATGCAGACCATCGCGATATTGCCGTGTTCCATACCATTGTCGATCCGGCGCTTCGCGCCCGCGTGCTCGATTACCTGGGTATGCTGCATATCCGCTCGGTCGACCTGATCGGCCCGACGCTCGCCGTGCTGTCGTCGCTCATTGGCGTGCCGCCCAAGGGCGTCGCGGGCGTGATTCACAAGACCGATGACCGCTATTTTCATCGTATCGAGGCCATGGAGTATTTCGTTGAGCACGATGATGGGCGCGGCTGCGACGATCTGTCGGTTGCCGATATCGTGCTGCTGGGCGTATCCCGTACGTCCAAGACGCCGCTGTCGATGTATCTGGCCTATCAAGGCTACAAGGTTGCCAATGTTCCTTTGGCCCATGGCATGGAGCCGCCGAAGTCAATTTACGAGGTCGACCCGATGCGCCTGTTCGGCCTGGTTTCAACCGTCGACGTTATTTCTGAGATTCGCGATAGCCGCTTAGGCGATGATTACGCGCGCGCCGTCGCCGGCTCCTATGCCGAGCCTGAGAGTGTGCGCAGCGAGCTCGAGGAAGCCCGTGCCCTCATGAAGCGCCTGGGCTGCTTTGTGGTGCGTACCGACGGCAAGGCCATCGAGGAAAGCGCTGCCGAGATCATCAGCCACTTGGAGGAAATCCAAGAAGCCCGCGCCCGCCGCGCCGCCCGCCGTACCTAATAGTAGTGGCATTTTGATAAAGCGATTTAGCAAAAACATCGCACTTGACCTGCACTTTCTTACAGTGGTATCTTCATAAGGTAACCACCTTTACCTACCGTTTACCGCCAGTTTTAGCACGTTTACCAAACCGCGCATCCTCTGCTTAAGCCCGCTCAAAACCCGCCGTATAGTTCCCTCACGCCCCGCATCTGGCGGGTCGATTCGTTACCACGGTCGTGCGCGTAAGTGCATGGAAGGGGAAGTATCGTGAGCGATTGCAAGAGGGTTTACCGTTTTGGAACCGACGCCCAGGGCACCTGTGTCACTGAGGGCGACAAGTCCATGAACTTCGTGCTTGGCGGCAAGGGCGCAAACCTTGCCGAGATGAGCCGCATCGGCCTGCCGGTTCCCGGTGGCTTTACCATTACCTGCCAGACTTGCGTCGAGTACTCCGGTGCCGGCAACGTGTGGCCCGAGGGCGCACTCGATGAGATCGTTGCCGCCGAGGCGGACCTCGAGGCCCGCTGCGGCAAGAAGCTCGGCGACGCCTCCGATCCGCTGCTCGTGTCGGTTCGTTCGGGCGCTCCGTTCTCCATGCCCGGCATGATGGACACGGTCCTCAACTTAGGCCTCAACGACGACTCCGTTCAGGGGCTCATCGCCCAGACGCAAAACCCGCGTTTTGCTTGGGATAGCTACCGCCGCTTTATTCAGATGTTCTCCAACGTCGTCATGGGCGTTGACGCCGACCTGTTCGAGAACGCGCTGACCCAGGCACGCCTGGTCGCCGGCGTCCGCGTCGACTCCGAGCTTTCGGCCGAGGATCTGCAGGAGCTCGTCGAGACCTTCAAGGGGATCTTCTCCGAGAACGTCGAGGCCGCCCTGTACCCCGAGCTCGAGGTTGTCGATGGCAAGCCCGTCTTCCCGCACGACCCTGAGCTTCAGCTGCGTCTTGCCATCCAGGCCGTCTTTGGCAGCTGGATGAACGAGCGCGCCTGCATCTACCGCAAACAGCACGGCATCTCCGACGAGCTCGGTACTGCCGTCAACGTTCAGGCCATGGCCTTTGGCAACAAGGGTGAGACCTCCGCGACCGGCGTCGCCTTTACGCGCAACCCGGCCGACGGCACCAAGGAGTTCTACGGCGACTTTCTGGTCAACGCCCAGGGCGAGGATGTCGTCGCCGGCATCCGCAACACCGAGCCCATCGCCGACCTCAAGACCACCCCGGGCCTCGAGTCCGCAGGTGAGGAGCTCGAGCGCGTGTTCCTGACGCTCGAGGATCACTATCGCGACATGTGCGATATCGAGTTCACCATCGAGCAGGGCAAGCTCTGGATGCTCCAGACCCGCGTGGGCAAACGTACCGCAACCGCCGCCCTGCGCATCGCCATCGAAATGGTCGAGGAGGGCCTGATCACCCGCGAGGAAGCTGTGAGCCGCATCGATCCCGCGCAGCTCGACCAGCTCCTGCACCCGCAGTTTGACGCCTCCAAGAAGTACGAGGCGCTGGCCTGCGGTCTTAACGCCAGCCCCGGTGCCGCCGTAGGCGAGGTCGTGTTCTCGAGTGATGACGCCGTTGCGCGCGCCAACGAGGGCCACAAGGTCATTCTGGTTCGTTGGGAGACCAACCCCGACGACCTGAAGGGCATGGTCGCCGCCGAGGGCATCCTGACCAGCCACGGTGGCAAGACGAGCCACGCCGCCGTTATCGCCCGCGGCATGGGTACGCCTTGCGTCTGCGGCGTCGAGCGCTTCCACATCGATGCCGCCGAGAAGGTCGTGCGCATCGAGGGCAGCGACCGCGTGCTGCGCGAGGGCGATGTCATCTCCATCGACGGCACCCAGGGTATCGTCGTCGACGGCGCCGTCGACCTGGTCTCCGCCGAGCTCACCGGCGATCTGGACACCATCCTGTCCTGGGCCGACGAGATTCGCCTGGACGAGACCTGTGGCCATGCCAACCATGTGCGCGTCAACGCCGACAACCCCGAGGACGCCGCGCTCGCACTCGAGTTTGGTGCCGAGGCCATCGGCCTATGCCGCACCGAGCACATGTTCCTGGGTGACCGTAAGAACATCATCCAGAGCTTTATCCTGTCTGACGATGAGACCGTGAAGCAGCAGGCCCTGGCCGACCTGCTCAAGGTTCAGACCGAGGACTTTCTGGCGATGTTCAAGACCATGTCCGGTCGCGATGCGGTCGTCCGCCTGCTCGATCCGCCGCTTCATGAGTTCCTGGATAATCCTCGCGAGCTCGAGGTCGCCATCACCAAGAAGGAAGCCGCTGGCGCCAGCGAGGAAGAGCTTGCCGTCCTGCGCACCCGCCTGCGTCGTATCGACGGCATGGTCGAGTCGAACCCCATGCTCGGCCTACGCGGCGTGCGCCTGTCCGTCGTCTTTAGCGATCTGCCGCTCATGCAGGTCCGCGCCGTCGCCACGGCCGCTGCCCGCCTTATCAAGGAGGGCGTCGACCCGCGCCCCGAGATCATGGTTCCGCTCGTTTCCATCACGGCTGAGCATGTCCAGACTCGCGAGGTCATCGAGCGCGTCATCGCCGAGGTTTCCGCCGAGGAGGGCGTCGAGCTCAACATTCCCGTGGGCACGATGCTCGAGCTGCCGCGCGCCTGCATGGTCGCTGACGAGATCGCCCATCACGCAGACTTCTTCTGCTTTGGCACCAACGACCTCACCCAGACGACCTTCGGTTTCTCGCGTGACGACGCCGAGGCTAAGTTCATCCCGCTGTACATGCATAAGAAGATCTTGAAGGACAATCCCTTCGAGACCATCGATACGGCGGTGCTCGAGCTGGTGCGCATGGCCGTCGAGAAGGGCCGAGCCACCAACCCCGACATGCACTTTGGCGTGTGCGGCGAGCACGGCGGCGACCCCAAGTCCATCAAGGGCCTGTTTAACGTGGCCGACGTGGACTACGTGTCCTGCTCGCCCTACCGCGTGCCCCTCGCACGCCTGGCTGCCGCTCAAGCCAAGCTCGAGGCCAAGCGTTCCGCCTAACGTTTTGGGTTTAGACGCCTAGCGTAGCCCCCTTCATGCCGCCCGTCTCATTCGTGAGACGGGCGGTTATCATGTGCGGGTTTTGTCTTTTTGTCTGCGTAAAAAATTGTTCTTGCAGCAGAAACCCGCGCGTGTATACTCGAATACGTTTGTTCAACTACGTGCCGGCCAAGGTGGTACGGCACCTCTAGAAGAGTAAGGAATTGCACATGGATTACATCCGCGCAATCGAGCGTCAGCAGATCCGCGAGGACATTCCTCAGGTTCGCGTCGCCGACAACGTCAAGGTTCACTACCGCATTAAGGAAGGCGACCGCGAGCGCATCCAGGTCTTCCAGGGCGACGTCATCCGCATGGCCGGCGCCGGTGCCCGCGAGACCTTCACCGTCCGCAAGATGTCCTTCGGTGTCGGTGTTGAGCGTACCTTCCCGCTTCACAGCCCGAAGATCGCCAAGCTCGAGGTCGTTCGTCATGGTCGCGTCCGTCGCGCCAAGCTGTACTACCTCCGCGACAAGGTGGGCAAGGCTGCTCGCATCCCCGAGAAGCGCTAAGAAGATCGCAGCGTCTGTCCACTCGTTTGGACGTAAGGGTCACCTTCGGGTGGCCCTTCTTTTTATCTGATTTGCATGCAAGGAGGGCCTGGTATGGCCAACATGACGAGCTCGGTTTCGGCATCGCAGGTTGCCGGTGAGTTGGCGAGCGCTACGTTTGAGGAGATTCCTGCCCTCGTGGAGCATTATCGCGAGGACCCGCGCCAGCAGGTGATCAAGGCTTGCGAGCGTGCTCTTAAGCGCCATGCCAAGGAGCTTGCCGAGCGCGAGCGCGTCAATGACATGTACGAGCTTATGCATGAGCTTGGCGGCGATGGGGTGGTCGTTGGTGTCGACGAGGTGGGTCGCGGATCGGTGGCCGGTCCTTTGACGGTATGCGCCGTCTGCCTTCCCATGGAACCGCGCGTCTGGGGTATCAACGATTCCAAAAAGCTCACGCCCGCGCGCCGCGAGTTGCTCTCAGTGAAGATTGCCGAGGTGGCGACGGCGATCGGTTTTTGCCATATCGCGCCTAAGGATATCGATGAGATGGGCATGGCCCGCGCAATCCGCGCTGCCGTTGTGGGCGCCGTGGCCGATACGGGGCTCGAGCCCGACTGCGTCCTCATGGACGGTAACCCCTTGGGCGCCGTTCCCAACGAGCGCGATGTGGTGAAGGGCGATGCCAAGATCGCCTGCATCGCCGCGGCGTCCATCATGGCCAAGGTCACGCGTGACGAGATGATGGTCGAGTACGACGCCGAGTACCCCGAGTACCATCTGGCCGAGTCGAAGGGCTATGCGAGCCCCGAGCACATCGAGGCCATTCGCAAACATGGACTTTGTCCGCTGCACCGCGTGAGCTTTTGCGGAAACTTTCTGCAGACTGAGCGCCTTTTCTAGGTCAATTGTGGAGACAGGGACCTCTGGGGTTTTATAAACCTGCTGGTAGCGGGCCGTATGCAACACCATTGCTGCGTACGGCCCGTTTTTTGACGGCATTTGGTCAGCTTTTGGTTTGCTTCCGGTACTTACCCGCATGAAAGGTGCTCTCATCATCGGGGCAATGCAGTGTGCGGGAAAGGAGACCCCATGAGTGCCGCAAGCAAAAAGAGTAAGACGCAGCAGCTCAAGGAGTGTTGGGAAAACGGCAAGCTCGACTGCGGGGCGATGACGCCCGAGTTTATCAAGGGACTCAGTCCTCGCGAGCTGGGCATGCTGGGCGAGCTGATCACCATCGACTACTTTAACGAGCGCGGCTACACCTTGCTGGAGCAGGGTTATCGTTGCACCGAGGGCGAGGCCGACCTGGTGCTGCTCGATGAGCTCGACGACGTCGTGGTGATGGCCGAGGTCAAGACCAGACGCGTTGCGCTGGATTGCAGCACGCGGGTCTTTCCCGAGGAGGCCGTGGACGCCCAAAAGCAACGTCGCTACCGCCGCATCGCAAGTTGCTATCTCATGGAGCATTATCCGCTCAAGGCGATTCGCTTCGATGCCGTGGGCGTTACCATTCGCGGCGGGCATATCGCCGAGATCGAGCACCAGTACAACGCGTTCGATTGGCAGGTGTCGTGATGGCGTTCGAGACGTTTGCCGTTCACGCGGCCTGCATCCGCGGCGTCGAGGCGATTCCCGTCACGGTCGAGGTCTCGCTTGCCGGCGGCGTTCCGGGCATCCAGATGCTCGGCATACCGAGTATGGAGGTGATGGAGTCGCGCGGTCGTATTCGCTGCGCGATGCGCTCCGCCGGGTTCGAGATCCCGCGCTCGGGCATTACGGTCAATCTGGCGCCCGGCGATATCCGCAAGACCGGTAGCGGCTTTGATCTGCCCATCGCCATCGCGGTATTGGCGGCCGATGGGCAGATTCCCCGCGACAACCTCGATCGTTGTCTTATCGCTGGTGAGCTTGGCTTGGACGGTACGGTGCTTCCTGTCAAGGGCGAGGTGGCGTTTCAGTTATTGGCGCGTGATTTGGGGCTGTCCTTTATCGCCGGCAGGTCAGACCAGCATGTGCCACTCGCGGGCGTGGATTGCGGATTCATCGATCATTTGTCTCAGCTTGCTCATGGTATGGGCGATGCCGCGCGGCACTACTTGGATTCCGAGGGCGTCGAGGCGACCTTTGAGCCTGAGCTCGACTATGCCGACGTGCTGGGGCAGGAAGTCGCTAAACGCGGCATGGCGCTTGCGGCGGCAGGAGAACTCGGCTTGCTCATGATCGGGTCTCCGGGATCGGGCAAGACGATGCTCGCACGCCGTATGACCGGCATCCTGCCCGAGCTTTCCGTTGAGGATCAGCAGGAGGCACTGTGCATCCATTCGGTTTTGGGTGAGAACATTGATGGCTTGTTGGCGGGGCACCGCCCCTTCCGCAGTCCCCACCACAGTATTTCGACCGCAGGCCTTATCGGCGGCGGGCGCCCGGTGCACCCGGGTGAGATCAGCCTTGCTCATGGCGGCGTGCTCTTTTTGGACGAGCTTGCCGAGTTTCCCACTGGCGTGCTGCAGACGCTGCGTCAGCCCATCGAGCGCGGCTACGTGAGGATCGTACGCGTCGACGGGGCTTTTACCTTCCCGTCGCGCTTTCAGCTGCTGGCTGCGAGCAATCCCTGCCCCTGCGGCTTTTTGAGCGATCGCGAGGTGCCGTGTCGCTGCTCGGCGGCGATGGTCGAGCGCTATCGGTCTAAACTGCGCGGTCCTTTGGCCGACCGTATCGACATGATGATCGATGTGACCCGTCCCGACCCTCAAGTGATTATCGAGGGTGCGGAGGGCATGTCGTCGGCCGAGTTACGTGACTACGTTGTGCGCGGTCGCGCCTTTCGCGCTTGGCGCGAATCCCGCATGGACGATGCGGATGCCGAGGCCGAGGATGACGAGACACGGTCCATTGACGGCGTCGTTTCGACCTTTGAGCTCGATGATGCGGCGGAGAAGTGTGTGCTCGGCCTGTCGAAGCGCACGCATCTCACAGGGCGTGGCATCGTGCGCCTTGTTCGCATTGCGCGCACGATCGCAGATGTCGCCGAGAGCGAGCAGGTGACGCAGGACCACGTGCTCGAGGCGGCGATGTACCAGGGAAGGAGGGACCAATGATGGCTGAGGGGACCTTCGAGCTGCATCCAGGTGACGCGTTGTATCCCGAGACCGTTTTGGAGCTTTCTGATGTACCTCAGACGCTCTATGTGCGCGGCAACCCCGAGGCGCTTTCGACGCCCGCGCTCTCCATCATCGGTGCACGAAAGGCCTCGCCGTATGGTCTTGCCGTGGCAGAGCTTGCGGCGAAGGTGGCGGTTGAGGCGGGAGTGACGGTAGTTTCGGGCGGTGCGGTCGGTTGTGACCAGGCCTCGGGTTGGGCTGCGGTCAACGCCGGCGGCAAACACGTTGTGGTGCTGGGGACGGGCGCCGACGTGGTCTACCCGCGTTCGAGCGCGGGGCTCATCGCGCGCACGATCGATACGGGCGGCGCGGTCGTGTCCATCTCGCCTTGGGGCATGGGGCCGCGCAAGTTTGCCTTTCCGCGGCGTAACCGGGTGATTGCCGCGCTTTCACAGGCGCTTTTCGTGTCGGAGGCCGGCATGCCCTCGGGCACGTTTTCGACGGCGGAGGCCGCCATGGACCTGGGACGCGAACTGCTTGCGGTACCGGGCTCCATTTTGTCACCCGAGTCGCGCGGGACCAACTACCTCATCGCCAACGGGGCCTGCTGCATTGTCGACGAGGAATCCATCGAGATGGCCATCTCGCGAATTTACGGCACCCTGCGCTATTCGCGTCCCGATGCGCCCGGTATCGCCGATCTGGACCCCGCGCAGCAGGCCGTGATGCATGCCCTCATCGCCTCGCCGCTCAAGGTCGACGACATCGCGGCACTCGTCTCGCTCGATGCCGTCGGCGTGCTCAAGCTCCTGGGGTCGCTCGAGCTCGAGGGCCTCATCGAGCGCATGATGGATGGAAGGTATGCGCCCTCCAAGTTTGCCCTTCACGCCCAGACGCCCTTCGGTCACAATGGAAAACGTGTCAATTAGAAAGGTGTTTGCAGATGCAGTTCGATCAGGTGACAGTTATCGGTGGCGGTCTGGCGGGTTCGGAATGCGCGATCCAGCTGGCAGACCGTGGTTTTTCCGTAAAGCTGTGCGAGATGCGCCCCCAGGTGAGCTCCCCGGCCCACCATACCGATCATCTGGCCGAGCTCGTCTGCTCCAATTCGTTTAAATCGACCCGTCCGGACTCCGCGGCGGGCTTGTTAAAGGCCGAGCTTGAGCGTATGGGCTCGGTCTTGCTCGATTGTGCCCATCGCGCGGCCGTTCCCGCCGGCGGCGCCCTGGCGGTCGACCGCATCAAGTTTTCTGAGCTCGTCGAGGCCGAGGTTGCCTCCCGCCCCAATATCGAGATTGTTCACGGCGAGGTCACGCAGATTCCCGAAGGCCATGTGGTCATTGCCGCTGGCCCCCTATGCTCGCCCGCGCTGAGTGAGGAGGTCATGAAGCTCGTCGGCGGTGACGCCCTGGCCTTCTTTGACGCGGCCGCGCCGATTGTCGATGCCTCCACGCTCGATATGGACGTGCTGTTCTCGCAGTCGCGTTACGAGGAGCAGGGGAGCGGCGACTATCTCAATGCTCCACTCAACAAGGAGGAGTACGAGGCCTTTATCGAGGCGCTCACCACCGCCGATCGCGTGGTACTCAAGGACTTTGAGGGCGGCGATCTGTTCCAGGCCTGTCAGCCTGCCGAGGAGGTCGCCCGCACCGGCAAGGATGCCATTCGCTTTGGCGCCATGAAGCCCGTCGGCCTGACCGACCCTCGTACTGGACGTCGCCCTTGGGCGGCGATTCAGCTGCGCGCCGAGAACAAGGAGAAGACCGCCTATAACCTGGTGGGCTTCCAGACCAACCTGACTTTTGGCGAGCAGAAGCGCGTCTTCCACATGGTGCCCGGTCTGGAGAATGCCGAATTCTTCCGTTTTGGCGTCATGCACCGCAACACCTTTGTCGATGCCCCGCATGTGCTCGATGGCACCTTTGCCGTGCCCGGTACGAGCGTGCGCCTTGCCGGTCAGATCACCGGCACCGAAGGCTATATGGAGGCCGTGGCGACCGGTCTGCTCGCTGCGCTCAACACCTATGCCGAGGCAATCGGGGCGGAGCCTGTTGAGCTACCGCGCGTGGGCGCCCTGGGCGCGCTCGTGGGCTATGCAACCGATCCGGCAACGGTGGGCTATCAGCCCATGCACGTCAACTTTGGCTTGGTGCCGCCGCTCGAGGACGGCAAGCGCCGCAGTAAGCGCGATCGCTACCAGGCTTATGCGGACCGCGCGCTCGAAGCCCTCGATGCCTACTTGGCCACGCGTTCCGACTTGTTTGGAGGCGAACGGTCATAGCCTTTGACCTCTACGATACCGTTGACTCGTTTATCGCTTATATCGCGCGTGTCGAGGGGCTGTCTCCCCATACGGTAACGGCCTACGCCTCGCGGCTGGAGCGCTTTGCGGCCTGGTGCGAGCGAACGGGTACCGACGCGCGTGCCGCCGACGTGCGCACCGTTCGCTCATATTTGGCCGAGCTCTCGCATGACCAGATGGCCCCTCGCACCCTTTCGGCGCATCTGTCGGCAATCCGGTCGCTGTATCGTTGGATGGCTGCCGAGGGGATTGTCGAGGGCGATGCGGTCTCGGCGATCGCATCGCCCAAGTTGCCGCGCGACCTGCCGGGCGTCCTTACGACCCAGCAGGTCGAGGCGCTGCTCAAGACGCCTGATACCTCGACGTCCGCGGGACTGCGCGATGCGGCGATGCTCGAGCTGCTCTATGCCTCGGGTGCCCGCATCTCGGAGCTTGCCGCGCTTAACGTGGAATCCATCGCTTGGTCGGAGCGCGTGGTTCGCCTTTGGGGCAAAGGCAGCAAGGAACGTATAGTGCCTCTGTACCGTCGGGCGCTCGAGGCGGCCCGACGCTATATCGAGCAGGGGCGGCCGGAGTTGCTCGCCCAGGCAAAGCGCCGCGACGCCGCAGCCGGCCTGCATCCGCTGTTTATTTCTACGCGCGGCAATCGCATGAGTGCTGCTATGCTCAGACGACGGTTCCATATGCTGGCGACGCTCGCCGGCATCCCCACCGACATTGCCCCGCATGCGATGCGCCATACCTTTGCGACCGATCTGCTCGAGGGTGGCGCGGATCTGCGCTCGGTTCAAGAGCTGCTGGGCCACGCGAGCCTGTCCACGACGCAAATCTACACGCATCTTACGCCCGATCGGCTTAAGCGTGCCGTTGCTCAAGCTCATCCCCGTGGCGAATAGCCTTTCGCGCCCCGGGGGTCGACGCACATTCAGGTGTGTGGTTTTGATTGCGGGTTGGCAGGAAGAGGCAATCCTGCTATCATTCATCGGGTTGCTTCACGGCAACAGGTTTTTATCACGCACGCGCGGCTACTTCATACCGTGGTGCCCGGGCTTTGGTAGCACATGTCCGGGTTGGTTTTGGAGGATGACCCCGCGCGGAGGCAAACCACAGGAGGTTTAACATGGCTACCAAGATTAATATCCGCACCCTGCTCGAGGCCGGCTGCCACTTCGGCCACCAGACCCGTCGCTGGAACCCCAAGATGAAGCCGTTCATCTTCGGTGAGCGCAACGGCATCTACATCCTCGACCTCAAGCAGACCATCCTTGACGCCGACCAGGCCTACACCTTCGTCAAGAACGTTGCCAAGGGCGGCAACGTGCTGTTCGTCGGCACCAAGAAGCAGGCTCAGGAGGCCGTCAAGAACGCTGCTGAGCGCGCCAACATGCCTTACATCAACCAGCGTTGGCTCGGCGGCATGCTGACCAACTTCGTCACCATCCGCTCCCGCATCAACCGCATGGAGGAGCTCGAGGCCATGGTCGAGGACGGCCGCATGGCAGTGCTGCCCAAGAAGGAGCAGGCTGTTCTGGGCAAGGAGCTCACTAAGCTCCAGACCAACCTCGGTGGCGCCCGCGACATGAAGGGTCTGCCCCAGGCTCTGTTCGTCATCGACACCAAGCGCGAGGAGAACGCCATCAAGGAGGCCCAGCGCCTGAACATCCCCGTCGTCGCTCTGATCGACACCAACTCCGATCCCGACGAGGTCGAGTACGGCATCCCCTGCAACGATGACGCTATCTCCGCTGTCACCCTTATGTGCGAGCTCATGGCTGACGCCTGCCTCGCCGGCTCCGGCAAGGAGCAGGTCTCCGAGGCCGAGATGGCCGCTGAGCCCAAGGCCGAGTAAATCAGTCCTATTTAAGTCTTTTTCATCTCTTTGAAAGGAACCACAATGGCCCAGATTACCGCCGCTATGGTCAAGCAGCTCCGCGAGATGACCGACTCCCCGATGATGGAGTGCAAGAAGGCTCTCGTCGAGGCTGACGGCGACATGGACGCCGCTGTTGACGTTCTGCGCAAGAACGGCCTCGCCAAGGCTGCCAAGAAGGCTGGCCGCGAGACCAACGAGGGCGCTGTCGCCGCGTTCGTCTCCGAGGATGGCAAGACCGGCGCTCTGCTCGAGCTTTCCTGCGAGACCGACTTCGTTGGCTCCAACGCCAAGTTCACCGGCTTTGCTTCCAAGGTCGCCGAGGTTGTCGCCACCACCGAGCCGGCCGATGTCGACGCTCTGCTCGAGAAGCCGATGGGCGAGGAGACCGTTTCCTCCGAGCTCACCGAGATGATTCACATCATGGGCGAGAACATGAAGATCTCCCGCTTCGCCGCTCGCAAGGCCGAGAACGGCGCTCTCGCTTCTTACATCCACATGGGTGGTAAGATCGGCGTCCTCGTCGAGTTTGCTTTCGAGAAGGCCGAGACCGCTCAGGCTGAGTCCTTCAAGACCTTTGCCCACGACGTTGCCCTTCAGGTTGCCGCTGTCGCCCCGATCTGCGCTACCCGCGATCAGGTTCCGGCTGAGACCGTCGAGCACGAGAAGCAGATCTACATGGCTCAGGCTGCCGAGTCCGGCAAGCCCGAGGCCATCCAGGAGAAGATGGCTGTTGGCCGTCTGGAGAAGTTCTACAAGCAGTCCGTGCTCACCGAGCAGGAGTTCATCAAGGACAGCTCCCTCACCATCAAGAAGTACGCTGAGCAGGTCTCCAAGGAGCTCGGCGATACCATTACCGTCGTTGCCTTCGACCGTCTGGTCCGTGGCGAGTAAATAAGCTCTTGTAGCTGGTAATGAGCAGGCTGTGGGTTTTACTCACAGCCTGCTTTTTCATGGCTCTGAGTAGAGCCTTTGATATCATATTGAGAGTCTAATTAAAGGAGGATCGCTTTGTCCGACATCCGATATAAACGCGTGCTTCTTAAGCTTTCCGGCGAAGCACTGATGGGCGACGGCCACTATGGCATCGACCCCAAGGTTACCGACCATCTTGCCAAGCAGGTCAAGGAGCTGCTCGCCGTTGGCCATGAGGTCGGCGTCGTTGTCGGCGGCGGCAATATTTTCCGCGGTATGGCCGGCGCTGCCGGTGGCATGGATCGTGCTCAGGCCGATTACATGGGCATGCTGGCAACCGTTATGAACGCGCTTGCCCTGCAGGATGCCTTCGAGCATAACGATGTTCCTTGCCGTGTTATGAGCGCCATCCAGATGAACGAGATTTGCGAGCCCTATATTCGTCGCCGCGCCATCAACCACCTGTCCAAGGGCAATGTCGTTATCTTCGCCGCCGGCTCGGGCAATCCGTACTTTACGACTGACACCGCCGCGGCCCTTCGCGCCTGCGAGATCGGTGCGGAGATTCTGATTAAGGCCACCAAGGTTGACGGTATCTACGACAAGGATCCCGTCAAGTGCGCCGATGCCGTCCGCTTTGACAAGATCACCTATCACGAGGTGCTCGTCCGCGGCCTGCAGGTTATGGATTCCACGGCAACGGCCTTGTGCCAGGACAACCGTATGCCCATTTTGGTCCTCAACATCGATGGCGAGGACACCGTCAAGCGCGCGCTCGCGGGTGAGCCCGTCGGCACGCTCGTCTATCAGGAGGATTAAGCATGGCAGAGAACATCACCGCCCACATGGACAAGTCGCTCGAGTCCCTCAAGCATAACTTCTCCAAGGTTCGCACCGGCCGCGCCAGCGCCAACATTCTGTCCGACATCACCGTCGATTACTACGGTGTTCCCACGCCGGTCACGCAGGTTGCCGCCGTCAAGACCCCCGAGGCCCACATGCTGCTCATCGAGCCGTGGGACAAGGCGCTCATCAACGCCATCGTTAAGGCCATCAGCGCCTCCGACCTGGGCATTACCCCCAACTCCGATGGTACCGTCGTACGCCTGCCGTTCCCGGCTCCCACCGAGGAGCGTCGTCGCGAGCTCGTTAAGGAGTGCCGCGAGTACGCCGAGCAGGCCAAGGTCTCTATCCGCAACATCCGTCGCGACTTTAACAACAAACTCGAGCGCGACGAGGAGCTCACCGAGGACGATGTCCGTCGCGAGCAGGCCAAGGTTCAGAAGCATACCGACGAGTATGTCGCCAAGGTCGAGGAGCTTCTGAAGGAAAAAGAAGCCGAGGTCATGGAGATCTAAGGTGCAATACGACGAGCATAAACTGGTCGAGTACTTTGCCGACGCCCCTGCGGGCGTCGGTTTTTCCGACCTTGACCTCAATAGGATTCCGCATCATATCTCGTGCATCATGGACGGCAACGGCCGTTGGGCCACGGCGCGCGGTCTTGCCCGCACCGAGGGTCACAAGGCCGGTATCGTCTCTCTGCGCGAGATTATTACCGCCTGCGTGCGCCTGGGCGTCGACGTGCTTTCGGCCTATGCGTTTTCTACCGAAAACTGGAATCGCCCGCAGCACGAGGTCAACGTCCTCATGCATTTGTTTGCCAAGACGTTTATCGACGAGCTGCCGTTGCTTAAGCGCGAGAACGTGCGCGTTGTGTTTTTGGGTGACATTTCTGCGTTGCCCAAGAAGACACGTGATGTCTTTGAGCGCGGTCTTGCCGAGTGTGCAGACCATACCGGTATGACCCTGGCGCTCGCCGTTAACTATGGTGCCCGTGCCGAGATCACTCGCGCTGCCCGTCAGCTTGCCTTCGATGCGGCCGCCGGTAAGATTGACCCTGCCGCAATTGATGACGATATGGTGGCGTCGCACCTGTACACCGCCGGTCTTCCCGATCCCGAGCTTGTTATTCGCACCTCGGGCGAGCTGCGCCTTTCGAACTATCTGCTGTGGCAGGTCGCTTATGCCGAGTTTTATGTCACCGATACCTATTGGCCCGACTTTGATCGCTGGGGTCTTGTTGAGGCTATCTTGGCTTATCAGGGCCGCGACCGTAGGTTTGGTGGACTGAGTAAGACCGAGGAGGCTTAATCGTGTCTGATCGTCCCAAGGCAACTGCTCCCAAGGCGCCTGCCTCTTCGACACCTGTGCGCAGGGCCGCTGCTTCCAAGGCACCGGCTGCGAAGGGCGGCACCGGCTCATGGCTGGCTGGTTTTATTACCCGTGCTGCGGCCGGTATCGTCTATGCCTTCGTCTTTATCCTGTGTCTGGTTTTGGGTATCGTGCCTACGGCTATCTTTGTGTCCGTCATGAGCGGTTTGTGCTGCTATGAGTTCTTTCGCATGACGAAACTTGATGGCAAAGTGGCCAACGAGCGCCTGGGTATCGCTGCTGCTGTGCTCTTTCCGCTCTCGGCGCTGGGCGACTCGCTGCTGTTGAATGCCCTGCTTTTTGCTCTGATGCTTGCGGTGGGCATTTGGTATGTCTGGTCGCCGCGTACCCGCATATCCGATGTAGCCGTGACGCTCATGGGTCCCATCTACACCGGTTTTATGCTGTCGGCCATCGTGTTGCTGCGCGATGCCGTGCCCGGTTTTGCCGGCGCCCTGCTTTCGGTGGGTGTTTGCGCGTCACTCTGGCTCTCCGATTCGTTCGCCTATATCGTGGGTAGCCGTATCGGCAAGCACAAGATGGTCCCCAAGATTTCTCCCAAAAAGAGCTGGGAAGGCTTTTTCGGCGGCATCTTGGGCTCGGTGCTCATCTGGCTCATTTTGTGGGCGACGCATTTCTATAAGCTGAGCTTGCCCTACGCGCTGCTGTGCGGCGTGGTCGTGTCCATCCTGGGCGTTATCGGCGACCTCATCGAGTCGCGCATCAAGCGTGGCGTGGGCGTCAAGGATTCCGGCAACCTTATCCCGGGCCATGGCGGCATGCTCGACCGTAGCGACTCGCTTATCTTTGGCTGCATTACCGCGCAGCTGCTTTTGATGATCGGGGGCGTGCTGTAATGTCATTCCAGACGACGTATGGCCCCGATGGACGCCTTCGCGTTGCCATCTTGGGATGTACAGGCTCTATCGGCACGCAGGCACTCGATGTGTGCCGTCAGCATGCCGATCGACTGCAGGTGACGGCGCTGTCCGTCAATTCCAGCACCTCGGAGCTCGTTGCCGCCGCCCGCGAGTTCTCGGTTTCGGCCGTTGCCGTTGCCGATGTCGCCCATGGCGATGACGCCGTGCTGCAGGAACTTCCCGAGGGCACGGAGCTCGGTGTTGGTGCGCAGGCGGTTTGTGAGCTCGCGCGTCGCGACGATGTCGACTGCGTGCTTGTTGCCATTGTGGGCGCTGCCGGGCTCGAAGCGAGCCATGCGGCCCTGACCTCGAACAAACGCCTTGCTCTTGCCAACAAGGAGTCCCTCGTGGTCGGTGGTGACCTGCTGATGCCTTTGGCGCAGCCGGGTCAGCTCATTCCGGTCGACTCCGAGCACTCTGCCATCTACCAGTGCTATCTGGGGGAGAATCCGCGCGAGGCCCACTGCATTTGGCTCACCTGCTCGGGTGGTCCGTTCTTTGGCCGTACGCGCGATGAACTCGATCGCGTGACACGCGCCGATGCGCTGGCGCATCCCACGTGGTCCATGGGCGCTAAGATCACGATCGACTCCGCTACCCTCATGAACAAGGGCCTGGAGCGTATCGAGGCGATGCATCTGTTCGGTTGCGACCTCGACTTTATCAACGTGGTCGTGCAGCGCCAGTCCAAGATTCACTCGATGGTCGAGTATGCCGACGGCTCCGTGATGGCACACCTTGGCGCCTCCGATATGCGCATTCCCATCCAGTTTGCCTTCTCGTATCCCGAGCGTTGGGATACGCCGGCGCCTCGTCTCGATTTTCGTGAGCTGGGGCAGCTTACCTTTGATGCCGCCGATATGGACACGTTCCGCTGCCTGGCGCTGGCCGAGCGTGCCGGCAAGACGGGCGGCACCATGCCGTGCGTGCTTAATGCGGCCAATGAGGTCGCGGTCGATGCGTTCTTACACGACGGCTGCAGCTTTACCGATATCGACCGCGTTGTGGAATCCTGCATGGATGCGCATGACGCGCAGGCGGTTACCTCGTTTGAGCAGCTTCGCGACATCGATGCCTGGGCGCGCGAAAAGGCCTCGCTGGTGCTTGCCGCAACCCATTCCTAACCATAAGGATTGCTTTTTCGATTTATGGATACTGTTCTGAGCGTTCTTTCATCGGTCTTCTGGGGCCTTCTGATGCTTTCCGTCCTCGTGTTTTTGCACGAGGGCGGCCACTTTTTGGCCGCGCGTGCCTGCGGCGTCCGTGTGACCGAGTTCTTTTTGGGCCTGCCGTGCCGCTTTGACATCCATTATTCGTCGCGTCGCATCGGTACCAAGTTTGGCGTGACGCCGCTGCTGCTGGGTGGTTATGCCGCTATCTGCGGTATGGACCCGACCAATGTCTCGTGCGCCGACCGCGTGCTTGCGGCGATTTATCGTCATGGTCGCGTTTCGGTTGCAGACCTTTCCGTCGATCTGGAGCTGCCCGAGGAGGACGTGCTCGAGGCTTGTGCCTTGCTTTTGGGCTGGGGTTCCATTGCGCCTTGGTACGAGGAAGGGGAGAAGCCCTCACCGAACTATTACCCCACCAAGTATCAGACGCTGCCGCGCGATGAGGCGGGCTACACCACCTTTGACGGGCGTCGTTTTGATCGCGAGCGTGCGACCGCCGAGGGCGACGTATGGGAGCTGCCGTGCGATAAGGCCGAGTTCCTTGCGCAAGAGCGCTCGCACACCTATCTTGGCCAGGGCTTTCTCAAACGCGCCTTTATGTTGCTCGCGGGCATTGTCGTTAATATCTTGACGGGCTTTTTGCTGTTGATGAGCATCTACTCTATCGCCGGTGTTTCGGTGCCGGTCGATAGCAATGTGATTGGTCAGGTCGACGAGGGCTCCATTGCTGCCAAGGCGGGCATCGAGGCCGGCGACGCGATTCTTAGTGTCGATGGCATGTCGTGCTCTTCCTGGATGGACGTGTACGATGCGATCGGAGCGGCCGCCGGCAAGGACGATATCGCCATTGAGTATCAGCGCGACGGCAAGAATCTTTCGACCTCGGTCGCGCTCAAGGAGGACGAGCGTTTGGGCGTTTATGCCTCTACGCAGGTGGTTCATTTGGATCCCATTACGTCGGCGCGCCTGTCGTTCTCCTATGTCGTGCAGACTGCTGAGGGCGTGATGCGCTTGCTGCAGCCGCAACATACGATGGAGGTTCTCGATCAGTCAACCTCGATCGTGGGCATAAGCGTCATGTCATCCCAGGCTGCAGCCGCCGGTCCTGCAACGTTTTTGACGTTTGCCGCGCTCATCTCGTTCTCGCTCGGCTTTATGAACCTGCTGCCCATCCCGCCGCTCGATGGCGGCAAGCTGGTTATCGAGATCATTCAGAAGATTGCGGGCCGCGAGCTGCCGCTCAAGGTTCAAACGATCGTGAGCTATGTGGGCATCGCGATCTTTGTGCTGCTGTTTATCTACATGCTTCGTTCCGACATCCTTCGATTTATTCTGTAGGGGAGTGTTTGGATTGTCTTTATCCCATCCTTTGCCTCGCGAGCTGACGCGCCCCGTGCATGTGGGCGGCGTGCAGATCGGTGGCGGCGCGCCGGTGGTGGTCCAATCCATGACCTGCACCGATACCGCTGATGCCCAGGCAACGCTTGCGCAAGTGCGCGCGTTGGCGCAGGCTGGCTGCGATATCGTGCGCGTGAGCGTGCCCACCGAGGCCGCGCTTGAGGGTTTCCGCACCATCTGTGCCGAGTCTCCGGTGCCGATCGTTGCCGATATCCACTTTAATCACAAGCTGGCCATTGGTGCCGTTGAGGCTGGTGCTGCCAAGCTGCGCATCAATCCCGGCAATATCGGCGATTGGGCCAAGGTTGATGCCGTGATCGATGCTGCGGGCGCTGCCGGGTGCGCAATTCGCATCGGCGTGAACGCCGGTTCGCTCGAGCAGGATATTGCCGAGCGCGACGATCTTACGCAGCCCGAAAAGCTTGTGATGTCGAGCGAGCGCTTCGTCAAGCACTTTGAGGACCGCGGTTTTACCAACATCGTGCTTTCCGCTAAGGCCCATAGCGTGGCCACAACGCTTGATACCTATCGCGCTCTGTCACGCGAGATACCGCATGTTCCGCTCCACTTGGGCGTGACGGAGGCGGGGACCAAGCTACAGGGCACCATCAAGAGTTCTGTGGGCTTGGGTATCTTGCTTTCCGAAGGCATCGGCGACACCATGCGTGTGTCGCTCACGGCCGATCCGGTCGAGGAGCCGCCGGTCGCCTGGGGTATCCTGCAGTCCCTTGGCCTGCGCCGCCGTGGTCCCGAGATCGTCTCGTGTCCCACGTGCGCTCGTTGCCAGGTCAACCTCATTCCCATCGCCGAGGAGGTTACCGAGCGGCTCAAGAACTATTCCGCGCCGCTTTCGATTGCTGTGATGGGATGTGCCGTTAATGGTCCCGGCGAGGCTTCCGACGCCGACCTGGGCGTGGCCTGTGGACGAGGTCAGGGCCTGCTCTTTTCGCATGGCCAGATCATTGGTAAAGTAGCTGAGGATCAAATTGTCGACGCGCTCATGGCCGAGGTCGACAAGCTTATTGAGGAGAAATAAATGACTCGAGCAATGTATATGTCTAAGCTTTACGCGCCGACGCTCAAAGAGGATCCGGCGGACGCCGAGCTTGCGAGCCACCGTCTGCTGCTTCGCGCCGGCATGATCCGCAAGGAGGCCGCCGGCCTGTATTCTTATTTGCCGCTCGCATGGCGCTCGATCCGCAAGATCGAGAACATCGTGCGCGACGAAATGGATGCCGCCGGTGCCCAGGAGCTCATGATGCCCATTATGGTCGACGCTGAGCTGTGGCGCGAGTCCGGCCGCATCGACGCCTATGGCAAGGAGCTCGTGCGCTTTGATGACCGTCACGGCCGTGAGTTCGTGCTGGGCCCCACCCACGAGGAGACTGTCACCGCCCTGGTGCGCAATGAGCTGCGCTCCTATAAGCAGCTGCCCGTCAACCTCTACCACATCCAGGATAAGTTCCGCGACGAGTTCCGCCCCCGCTTTGGTCTGATGCGCGGTCGCGAGTTCATCATGAAGGACGCCTACAGCTTCTCCGCCACGCAGGAGAGCCTGCAGGAGGAGTACGACAAGATGAAGCAGGCCTACGCCAACATCTGCGAGCGCTGCTACATCAAGGCTCTGCCCGTTGTCGCCGACTCCGGTGAAATCGGTGGCGATACCTCCGTCGAGTACATGGCTTTGGCCGACGCTGGCGAGGCTTCGCTGGTCTACTGCGACGATTGCGGCTTTGCTGCCGATGACGAGGCGGCAAGCACCAAGGTCGTCGTGACTGAGGGCCCCGGTGACGGTACGCTCACCAAGGTTGAGACTCCGGGCATGGGCACCATCGAGGCTGTTGCCAAGTTCTTTGGGTTCCCCGAGAACGGTACCCGTAAGTCCCTGGCGCTTATCGATGCCGAGGGTAAGCCGGTCGTGGCCATTGTCCCGGGCGATCATGAGCTCAACGACTGCAAGGCCGAGCATGTCTTTGGCAAGGGCTATCGCATGATGACCGACGAGGAGCTTCAGACCTACGGTCTGCATAAGGGCTTTATCGGGCCGGTTAACCTGCCCGATGGTATTCGTCTGGTCTGCGACGAGAGTCTGCGCGAGTCCAAGCAGTGGGCTTGCGGTGCCAACGAGGTCGATTATCACTTTACCGGCGCCTGCCCCGAGCGCGACTTTACCGTCGATGAGTGGGCCGATCTGGTCAACGTCGTCGCTGGCGATCCCTGCCCGCACTGCGGCAAGCCGCTCTCCGCTGCCCGCGGCATCGAGGTCTCTCAGGTCTTCCAGCTGGGTACCAAGTATTCCGAGGCCATGGGTGCCACCTTTATGGATGAGGACGGCAAGGAGAAGCCGCTTATCATGGGTTGCTACGGTGTGGGCGTGTCCCGCTCGCTCGCTGCCGTCGTGGAGCAGCACAATGACGAGCACGGCATCGTCTGGCCGGTCTCTGTCGCTCCGTACGAGGTCGCGGTGATTCCGCTCGATCCCAAGAAGGAGGAGTGCGCGACCGTCTGCGAACAGATTGTTGATGGGCTGTGCGCCGAGGGTATCGAGGTTGTCGTGGATGACCGCGACGAGCGTCCCGGCTTTAAGTTTGCGGATAACGACCTTATGGGCTTCCCGTATCAGGTCGTTCTGGGCAAGCGCGGCCTCAAGAATGGCACGGTGGAGCTCAAGGACCGTGCTACCGGCGAGCGTGAGGACGTGGCGATCGACGAGGTCGTCGCCAAGGTTGCCGAGCTTGTGAAGGCTGCCCGTCGCTAATCGACGTTTCTGCTCTTAGATGTAATTGCGGGACTGCCCCGTATCTCTCTTAGGATGAGATACGGGGCAGTCCTTTGTTGCGTAAATCAGCTCGACGGGTAAAGGAAAACCCCACAGCCCATATGAACCGCGCCCCAAATCTTGGACGCCCTAAATAGCGACTAGGCCGCAAGGGCCTGATTCCGGTACTCCTCCGGGGTCAGGCCCTTCAATCTTACCTGCCTCCGGCTCGTGTTCCAGTGGACTATGTATTCCTCCAGGTCGCGTTTGAAATCCTCGAACGTCTTCCACTCGCGGCCCCTGTAGAACTCGTCCTTGACGTGGCCGAAGAGCTGCTCGGTGGCGGCATTGTCGATGCAGTTCGCCTTCCTGGACATGCTCTGGACGATGCCGGCGGCCTCGAGCCTGGATGTGTATGAGGCGTGCTGGTACTGCCAGCCCCGGTCCGAGTGCATGGTCGGGGCGGCGCCCTCGGGGATCTTGGACAGCAGCTCGTCGAGCATCCTCGCCTGCTGGGCCATGTCGGGCGTGGTCGATATGTCGCTCGCCACGATCTCCTTGGTGCAGAAGTCCAGCGTCGGGGCCCAGTAGGCCTTACCGCCAGCCACCTTGAACTCGGTGACGTCCGTCCCCAGCTTCTGCCACGGGGCCCCGGCGTCGAAATCCCTCGCGATCACGTTCTCGAACGTTCTGCCGACGACGCCCTTGTACGAGTTGTACCTGTGGTAGGCCGTCTCGCGTCTGATGCCGCAGCGAATCCCCATCTCGCGCATCATCTTGAGCACGGTCTTGTTGGCTATCACGGCCCCCTC
>UQLH01000014.1:0-61478 GCA_900541805.1 uncultured Collinsella sp. | reverse complement strand
GAGGGGGCCGTGATAGCCAACAAGACCGTGCTCAAGATGATGCGCGAGATGGGGATTCGCTGCGGCATCAGACGCGAGACGGCCTACCACAGGTACAACTCGTACAAGGGCGTCGTCGGCAGAACGTTCGAGAACGTGATCGCGAGGGATTTCGACGCCGGGGCCCCGTGGCAGAAGCTGGGGACGGACGTCACCGAGTTCAAGGTGGCTGGCGGTAAGGCCTACTGGGCCCCGACGCTGGACTTCTGCACCAAGGAGATCGTGGCGAGCGACATATCGACCACGCCCGACATGGCCCAGCAGGCGAGGATGCTCGACGAGCTGCTGTCCAAGATCCCCGAGGGCGCCGCCCCGACCATGCACTCGGACCGGGGCTGGCAGTACCAGCACGCCTCATACACATCCAGGCTCGAGGCCGCCGGCATCGTCCAGAGCATGTCCAGGAAGGCGAACTGCATCGACAATGCCGCCACCGAGCAGCTCTTCGGCCACGTCAAGGACGAGTTCTACAGGGGCCGCGAGTGGAAGACGTTCGAGGATTTCAAACGCGACCTGGAGGAATACATAGTCCACTGGAACACGAGCCGGAGGCAGGTAAGATTGAAGGGCCTGACCCCGGAGGAGTACCGGAATCAGGCCCTTGCGGCCTAGTCGCTATTTAGGGCGTCCAAGATTTGGGGCGCAGTTCACACGCGCTGCAGGGTCTTTTTGCATGTCATGTTTAGTTGTTGCCAACGCCTTAGAGAGCGGCGACGACCTCGATCTCGACCAGACCGCCAGCCGGAAGGGCGGCAACCTGGAAAGCGCTGCGCGCGGGGAACGGAGCCTCGAACTTGGAGGCGTAGATCTCGTTCACGGCAGCGAAGTCGGCGATGTCGGCCAGGTAGACCGTGGTCTTGACGACATCGGCAAAGGTGGCGCCGGCAGCGGTCAGCAGGGCCTCGACGTTAGCAAGGGACTGCTTGGCCTGGGCCTCGACGCCCTCGGGCATCTTGCCAGTTGTGGGGTCGATGCCCAGCTGGCCGGACAGGAACACCATGTTGCCGGTCTGGATACCGGGGGAATACGGTCCGATGGCTGCGGGTGCGTTATCGGAAGACACGACGGTCTTGCTCATGTTTATCTCCTTACGGTTAACTAGAAAGCGTGAGCGCGGCGTTCGCACCGGGAGGCACAGTTCGGTCTGAACACCGCGCTTGATTGGGATAGTAATCAAGGTTTCTGTTTGATGCAAGAATATTATCAGCTTGCGAGAATATTTTATCGCCCAACGGTCTCCCCGAACCGCTGAACGGTTCTCATGTGGAGCAGCCAGTCCAAGCTGCTGAAGACTTTATCCTGCTTGGAGCACGGACATCGCCTGCCACGACGGCACCACTATACTTTTGAATATCTGAGCATTTTGAAAGGCAGGATATGACCGCAACCGCCAGTCGAACCACCAACCGCAGACCCGAGCTTTTAGCGCCCGCCGGAGGGCCCGAGCCCTTTGCCGCCGCACTCGCCGCGGGGGCAGACGCCATCTATTGCGGCATGGGCAGCTTCAACGCCCGCCGCAAGGCCACCAACTTTACCGACGAGGCCTTTGAGCAAGCCTGCCGCGCCGCGCATCTAGCCGGGTCGCGCGTCTACGTCACGGTCAACATCGTCATCAAGCAGTCCGAGATGGTCGATGCGCTGCAGCTCATCCATCGCTGCTCCACGCTGGGCGCCGACGCCTTCATCATCCAGGACTGGGGCCTGTTCTTTGAGGTCAAGCGCACCATGCCCGGCATCGAGACGCATATCTCGACCCAAGCAAACATCCACGACGACCGCGGAACCCTTTGGTGCCGTGAGCAGGGCGCCGACCGCGTGACCCTCTCGCGCGAGCTCTCCATCGACGAGATCGCCGTCATTCACAACGCCGCGCCCGATGTGGACCTGGAGGTCTTTAGCCACGGTGCCATCTGCTTTTGCTACTCGGGCCTGTGCCTGCTGTCGAGCTTTGCCATGGCTGGCCGCTCGGCCAACCGCGGCATGTGCGCCCAGCCCTGTCGCCTGCCTTATGAGCTGATCGACGAGAACGGTCGCACGCTCTCCCCTGCCGGTCGCGAGCGCGCGCTGTGCCCGCGCGACACCAACACGTCGCAGCTCGTTCGCCGTCTGTATGACGCCGGCGCCGCGTCGCTCAAGCTCGAGGGCCGCATGAAGGCGCCTGATTACGTGTACTCCATCGTCGATGTGTACCGTCATCAGATCGATGACATGTTGGCCGGAGTCGCCGTAGATAAGCACGAGGACGCCGCTCGCCAGCGCCAACTCAAGCGCTGCTTTAACCGCGACTTTACGCACGCTTATCAGGACGGCACCTCGGGCGACGAGATGATGAGCTACGAGCGCTCCAACAACCGCGGCCAGATTGTGGGCACGGTGCTGGGCAGTCGTCTGGCCAACCGCGACGTGCGCGGGCTCAAGCCCGACGACCGTCGTCGCCGCGCCGCCATCGCCCGCATTGAGCTGTTTGAGCCCGTGGGCAAGGGCGACCTACTGGAGCTTCGCCACGATGACGAGTTTGACCAGTTCCTAACCACTATCGCTACCGATGATGCCGCCGCGGGTGACATCATCGAATGTCGCGTGCCCCGCAGCATGCCCGAGGGCTGCCGCGTCCGCGTGATTCGCAGCCAGCGTGCCATCGACGCCGCCGGCGCCGCGCTCAAGCGCGATGTGCTGCGCCGCCGAGCTGTTGATGTGTCCGTCGTGGCGCGCCTGGGCGAGCCGTTTACCGTCACACTCACCTGCTGTGACAACCCCGCGCTCACCGCCGCCGCCACGGGCTTTACCGTCGAGGCCGCCAAGACCCGCGCCGTCGAGGCGGCAGACCTGGTTGAGCATGTGGGCCGCATGGGCTCCTCGCCCTTTGAGGCAGCGAGCTTTGACGTTTCGCTCGACGCCGGCTGTGGTATGGGCTTCTCCGCCGTTCACAAGGTGCGCGCCGCCGCCTGTAAGGCATTGGAGGAGGCCATTCTGGCGCCGTACGAGGAGCGCGCGAAAACGCTCGAGCTGCCGGCGATTGCAACCAGTGATTCCCGCCCCGCGCCCAAGCACTACCGCGATGAGCCGCAGATCTGCGCCACCGTCACCTCGCTCGAGGCCGCCGAGGCCGCTCGCGCCGAGGGTGTAACGCGCATCTACATGACCACCGACGCACTCGATGCGGCCAAGCTCTCCCCCGCTGATACGCTTAAACAGGGCATCGTACCCGTACTCGACGAGGTCTGCCGCGCCGTCGACCACGTCCGCGTTGACCCGTGGGTTGTTGCCGGCGCCACGGTCGCTATTGGCAACATCTCTGAGCTTGCCCTGGCCGCCCAGGTTGGCGCCACGGCCGAGATTCGCTCTTGCCTGCCGGTGCACAACATGCCCTGCATGGAGGCGCTTGCCGAGCGCGGAGCCGGTGCGTTTTGGCTCTCGCCTGAGATCACACTCGACGAGATTGTCTCGCTCGGCGCCGCCGCGCCCGCGGCTCTGGGCATCACCGTCTTTGGCCGCCCGCGCGTCATGACAAGCGAGCATTGCATTCTGCAGGTTGCCAACGGCTGTATCCACGATTGTGCCAACTGCCGCCTGCGTGCCCGCAAGCTCTCGCTCAAGAATATCGACGGCAAGATCATGCCGGTGCGTACCGACATCCACGGCCGCTCACGCCTGTACGACGCCTACCCAATCGACCTCACGCCGCAGGTACCGCAGTTGCTCGACGCCGGCGTGCGTCGTCTCATGGTGGACGGAACGCTGCTCGAGACGGATGAGGTGGGCCGTGCCGTCGCCCGCGTCCGTCGTGCCGTCGAAGCCGCGCAGGCCGGCCGCAAGCCCGCCGCCCGCCTGCGCGGCGCCACCTCGGGCTGCGTGTTTGTGGGAATTAGCTAACCGAAAGGCTTACACGTGAACGAAGAACCTCAAGTCCTCTACTGCGACGCCTGGCTCATGGCCATCGACAAGCCCGCTGGCATGATCGTCCACGGTGACGGCACCGGCGAGCGCACACTTACCGACTACGCTAGCGACCTTTTGTTGGCGATGGGCGACGGCTTTGCCGCGACCGACATGCAACCGCTCAACCGCTTGGACCGCGACACCACCGGCGTGGTGTTGTTCTCGCTCGACAAGCAGACGCAGCCCGCTTTTGACCAGATGGTCATCGACCACGCCTTCGAAAAGCACTATCTGGCGCTGGCCGAGGGCAAGATCGACTGGAACGAGAAGCTCATCGACAAGCCCATCGCCCGCGACCGTCACGACAGCCGAAAGATGCGCGTCGGCGCCAGCGGCAAGCCGTCTCAAACTCGCGTGAAGGTGCTCAAACGTCTTAAGAGCCGTCGTGGCCTGCCCGCGCGCTCGTATATCGATGTCGAGTTGCTCACCGGCCGCAAGCACCAAATCCGTGTGCACCTGGCAAGCGAGCATCATCCCCTGGTTGGCGACGACCTGTACGGAACGCCGCGCCCCTGCGGCCTGATGCTCCACGCCCACAGCGTGTCCTTCACGCATCCCGTAACCGGCGAGCACATCCACATCGAAGCCCCCTGCCCCTGGGAGCCCTAAACCACCACAATGGGGACAGGCACCTTTGTGGTGGTTTTGCCGCAATGGTTCAACCGCGGTCCCAAAATGTCTCGATCTGTAACAGTTAGAACCCATTTTCCGGTCTATCTGTTACAGATTGAGACATTCAAATCCCCCTTAAGGGAAAATCTCAATCTGTAACACCTAGCCCACTTTTAACGGTCCAGTTGTTACAGGCTTAGACAAACCGGCAGACAACGAAAGCGGCAACGCCCGTGATGGACGTTGCCGCTTTTCTATTGAGAAAACTACTCGATTTTCGTTACTAACCACCACAATGGGGACAGGCACCTTCGTGGTGGTTTTGGCCTTGTCTCGCTGTTAGACAGTGATGACGTTGTCCATTGCCCGGTACTTGGCGGGGACCTCGCCCGCAGTGATAATCGTTGCGTCGCGGAAGTCCGCGAACTTGACGGGCGCCACCATGCCAAATTTACTGGCGTCCGAGATTACAAAGCGTTTGGCGGTATGGCGCATCGAGATACGCTTGACCTGTGCTTCCTCGATATCGGGCGCCGTAAAGCCCTGCTCGGCGGCAATGCCGTTAGAACCCCAAAAGCCGCAGTTAAAGTTGTAGCGGTCTAGGGTTGCCAGAGCATCGGGGCCAACGAGCGCCTCGGTCTCGGGTTTAAGCTCGCCGCCCAGCACCACGGTGCGCATGCCGCGCACAGCGAGATGCTGAGCATGGAGCACGGAATCAGTCACATAGGTGACCGATTCGAGATGCGGAAGATGCTCGATGAGTCTGAGCGTTGTCGAACCCGAATCGATGTACACAAAGCTCTCGGGCTCCACGAGCGCCGCGGCGCGGGCGCAGATACGCTCCTTGTCGTCGTTATGGAGATCACTGCGCTCACTGATCGTTAGGTCGCGCGTCACGTGCGCGCGCTCAAGACTTGTCGCGCCACCGTGCACCTTGGCGATGCGGTGCGCTCGGTCGAGCGTCTGTAGGTCGCGTCGAATGGTAGAGGCCGTCACGCCCAGGGCATCGACAAGCTCGGGCACCGTTACCGAGCCAGCCTGCTGCACCATCGACACGATCGTATTGAGCCTATCTTCCGCAAGCATCGCTTACTCCTCCTCGGGGTAGACGACTCCCCAATCGGCGCGGAGCTTGGTCATGAGCTCCATCACATCAGAAGCATAATCCAGAAGCTCACGCTTGGAATCGTCGCCGGCGACGGCCTGCTCGAGGTCAGCCATCTCGTAGCACAGGGCATAAGCCTCGGTGCCCGCGGCGACCTCCTCGCGATGACCGTCCGCGGTCCACACGATCGTCGCGTGATCGGCGCGCGGATACTCGTTGACCTCGATATAGCAATTGTCAAAGCTGATAACCGAGCGCTTTGGCTGCTTGGAGTGGAGCGTAAGGCTCACGACGCCCAGCTGCTGCTCGGCATTGCGGCAGACGATGCCGCCTGCAACGTCCACGCCGGTCTCGCAGGTGTTACCCAGAGACACGACCTCGACGGGCTGGCTCGCCATAAACAGGCGCATGACGGACAGGGCGTATACGCCAATATCGAGCATGGCACCGCCGGCGAGGTTGCGATTGTAGAAACGGTTGGTCAGGTCGCCGTACTCCTTGTAGCTACCAAAGTTGAGCTGAGCGAGGTTCATGCGGCCAAACTCGCCGGCATCCATGCGGCGGCGCAGCTCTTGATACAAGGGCATGTGGAGCACCGTGGTAGCGTCCATAAGGACCACGTTGTGTTCGGCGGCAATGGCGCGGGCCTCATCGAGCTCGGCGGAGTTGAGCGTGATGGCCTTCTCGCAGAGAACGTGCTTGCCGGCCGCCAGGGCGGCGCGCAGATAGGTGATATGGGTGTTGTGCGGGGTGGTGATGTAGACGGCGTCGATGTCAGGATCGGCGTAGAGATCCTCAACCGTGTCATAGACCTTCTCAACGCCATACTGCTCTGCAAAAGCCTGAGCCTTGGACAGCGTGCGGTTGGCAACGCCCGCGAGCTTTCGGCCGGCAAGGGCGAGAGACTGAGCCATCTGGTTGGCGATAACGCCACACCCAATTACAGCCCAACGAAGCTCGGGAGCCGTAAAGATGTCGTTTGGGAACGGCTGATTCTGGACCGAGGCAAACGCCGCCTTTGCGGCTGCCTCGGCGTCGAGCGGAGCCTGTTTGGAATCTGCCATGATGTGCCTCCTGAGTCATCGGAAGTCCTTCATTTCTAACAAACCTATAGTCGCACAATTGCGCGCGTATCTGCTCCTGTTTGCGTATTTATTTGCTTATCGGTCATTATTTAGCCATAGTTGGCAGATGTTTGCGCGGCTATGCGCATTGTCGCGCAAGGCTATGCGCGTAAATGCGCATGCGACGATCCTTGTGAAACATAAAGGGGCGGAACACCAAAGCCCTAAAAGACAGACCCAGCTGTATTACTTCACCCCTCTGGGGGCATCAGACATCAAAGGATCGTCCCAAACTGCCGGCACATAGAGACTGTCCCCCCAACGACTGGTCATTTAAGTCTGTCCCCAATGAATGGTCGTCCCCAGCTGCCGACAGAAAATGAACGCCCCCAGGTGCCGGCATTTCAACGGCCACTCATTTAAGTCTGTCCCCAATGAGTAGGGATAGAAAAAGGCCCGGGTGCCGTGGGGCATCCGGGCCTTTGCTAGCAACTTGATGTTGCGGGCAGCTTAGAACTTGTGGCCGCACTTCTTGCAGACGCGCAGCTTGTTCTTGCCGTCCTTCTCGTGACCGACGCGGGTAACCTTACCGCACTCGGGGCAAACGAGATTGACGTTGGAGGCGTCGATAGGAGCCTCCTGCGAAACGATGCCGCCCTGCTGGTTGGCAGCGTTGGGCTTGACGGCCTTCTTGACGACCGAAACGCCCTCGACAACGACCTTGTTCTCGGCGGGGAGAGCACGCAGGACAACGCCCTGCTTGCCGCGATCCTTACCAGAGAGAACCTGGACCTTATCGCCCTTCTTGATATACATATATCTCCCCTAACTACAGGGTCTCGGGAGCGAGCGAGACGATCTTCATGTACTTCTTGTCACGAAGCTCGCGAGCGACGGGCCCGAAGATACGGGTGCCGACGGGCGAACCATCGTTGTTGATGACAACGCAGGCGTTCTCATCAAAGCGAATGTAGGAGCCATCCTTGCGGCGGATCTCCTTAACGGTGCGAACGACGACGCAACGGACAACGTCCTTCTTCTTGACGTTGGCGCCAGGGGTAGCCTCCTGGACAGCACCGATGAACACATCGCCGATGCCTGCATAACGACGCTTGGAACCGCCAAGCACCTTGATGCAGCGAATCTTGCGAGCGCCGGAGTTGTCGGCGACGTTCAGCATGGTTTGCATCTGAATCATGGTAGATGTTCCTCCGAACTAAGAACCGAAGAGAGGTGCGCAGCCTTTATACAGCCCGTGGTATGCAAGCCAGGCATACGCACATCTTCGGAAACGTACAAGTCGTAAGAGCGACTGCTTATTTAGCGCGCTCGACGACCTCGATGAGGCGCCAACGCTTCATCTTGGACATAGGACGGGTCTCCATAACGCGGACGGTATCGCCCACGCCAGCCGTGCACTCCTCGTCGTGAGCGTGCAGCTTCTTGGAGCTGGTCATCATCTTGCCGTACTTGGGGTGACGCTTGCGCTCGGTGATGGTGACAACAATGGTCTTGGCACCGGAGACGGAGGTAACGACACCCGTACGGACCTTACGCGAGTTACGCGAATCAGTCATGTTCTCTCCTTAGGTCCTACTCGGCGACAGCGGACTTCTCCGCTGCGATCTCGCGGGCGCGCTGCTCCGTGAGGACGCGAGCGATGTCCTTCTTCACGGTGTTGACGCGAGCGGTGTTGTCCAGCTGGCTGGTGGCCATCTGGAAACGAAGGTTAAAGAGCTCGGCGCGCATTTCCTTCAGCTTCTCAACGAGCTGAGCGTCCGAGAGCTCACGAATCTCTGCGGGCTTCATTAGTTCTCCTCCTTGGCGACGGCGGCGTCCTCAGCAGCCCACTTGGCCTCGAGAGCGGCCTCCTCAGCCATCTCCTTCTCGATGCGCTGCTCAGCGTTCTTAGCAGCAACAATCTTGGTCTTGATGGGGAGCTTGTGCTGCGCAAGACGCAGAGCCTCGCGAGCGACCTCCTCGGGAACACCCTTGACCTCGAACATGATGCGGCCGGGCTTGACGACGGCCACCCACTCCTCGGGATTACCCTTACCAGAACCCATGCGAGTCTCGGCAGGCTTCTTGGTGATGGGCTTATCGGGGAAGATCGTGATGTAGACACGACCGCCACGCTTCATGTAGCGGGTCATGGCAATACGAGCGGCCTCGATCTGACGGTTGGTGATCCAATGGGCCTCGAGAGCCTGGATACCAAACTCGCCGAAATGCAGCTCGGTATTACCCTTGGCCTGGCCCTTCATGGAGCCACGCTGCACCTTGCGGTGAAGAATACGCTTAGGGGCAAGCACTACTGACCCCTCCTCTCGGAGTTACGACGACGAGGACGGGAAGAGCCCTCGAGTGCAGGGTTGGGAACAGGCTGGCCCGGGAGCTTCTCGCCCAGGTAGATCCAGACCTTCACGCCGCAAGCGCCCATGGTGGTGCTGGCGACAGCCGTGCCGTAGTCGATCTTGGCACGGAGGGTGTGCAGAGGCACGCGACCCTCGCGGTACCACTCACGACGGCCCATCTCGGCACCGCCGAGACGACCGGAGCACTGGATACGGATGCCCTTAGCGCCGGCCTTGCGGGCGGACTGGACAGCCTTGCGCATAGCGCGACGGAAGGCAACGCGGCCCTCGAGCTGCTCGGCGATAGACTGAGCAACGAGGTTGGCGTCGAGCTCGGGGCGCTTGATCTCGACAACGTCGACGGAGAGCTGGCCCTTGGAGACGCCAGCGACCTTCTCGAGCTCGGTGCGGAGGGTATCGATCTCGGCACCCTTCTTACCGATGACAACGCCGGGGCGAGCAGTGAGGATGATGACCTTCACCTTGTCGCCAGCGCGCTCGATCTCGACGCGGGAGACAGCTGCGCGGGAAAGACGCTTCTCGAGGTACTTGCGGATCTCGAGATCGTTACCGAGGGTCTTAGCGTAATCCTTCTCTGCGAACCAGCGGGAGCGCCAGTTCTCGGTGATGCCAAGACGGAAGCCGGTGGGGTAGACTTTCTGACCCATACAGCTTTACGCCTCCTTTCGAGGAGCGACGACGACGGTGATGTGGGAAGTACGCTTCAGAATGCGAGAAGCGGAACCCTTGGCGCGGGGACGGATGCGCTTAAGCGTCGGACCCTCGTCAACATAGGCAGCGGCGACAACCAGGTTGTCGGCACGCAGACCGTTGTTGTTCTCGGCGTTCGCAACGGCGGAACGGAGAACCTTCTCGACATCCACGGCGACGGCGCGGTCGCAGAAGTGGAGGATGTCGAAGGCCTGAGCGACAGGCTTGCGGCGGATCAGATCGACCACCAGGCGGGCCTTGCTGGGGGAAACACGCACGTACTTAGCGACGGCGCGAACCTCGGTGGCCTCAGTTTCAATAGACTTAGTTGCCATTTACGGTTAACCCCCTATTTGGCCTTGTGGCCACGGAACGTACGAGTCGGCGCGAACTCGCCGAGCTTGTGACCAACCATGGACTCGGTAACATACACGGGCACATGCTTGCGGCCGTCGTGGACGGCGATGGTGTGACCAACCATCTCGGGGAAGATGGTGGACGCGCGGGACCAGGTCTTCACGACGTCCTTCTTGCCAGCCTCGTTCATCGCGGTGATACGCGAGAGAAGGCGAGTCTCCACGAACGGGCCCTTTTTGAGACTTCTGCTCATAAGTGCTTTCTCCTAAAACTCGGTATCCGAAATTACTTCTTACGGCGACGAATGATGTGCTGGTTCGAGACCTTCTTCTTCTTGCGCGTACGAAGGCCCTTCGTCGGCTTACCCCAGGGGGTAACGGAGGGACGACCAGAGGTGTGGTTCTTGCCCTCGCCACCGCCGTGCGGGTGGTCGACAGGGTTCATGACGGTACCGCGGACGGTCGGGCGCACGTTCATGTGACGCTTACGGCCGGCCTTGCCGATGACGATGTTGGAGTGATCGGCGTTGCCGACCTCACCGACGGTGGCGCGGCAGGTAACGAGGATGCGGCGCATCTCGGAGGAAGGCATACGGACGATGGCGTACTTGCCCTCCTTACCCATCAGCTGGCAGGAGTTACCGGCGGAACGGGCGATAGCAGCGCCCTTGCCCGGCTGGAACTCGACGGCGTGGATGAGCGTACCGACGGGGATGTCGGCGAGGGGCAGAGCGTTGCCCGGCTTGATGTCGGCGTCAGAACCGGACATGATGGTCTGACCGACCTCGAGGCCCTTAGGGGCCAGGATGTAGCGCTTCTCACCGTCAGCGTAGTGCAGCAGAGCGATGCGAGCGGAACGGTTCGGATCGTACTCGATCGTGGCAACCTTGGCGGGCACGCCGTCCTTGTTGCGCTTGAAGTCGATCACGCGGTAACGACGCTTCACGCCGCCGCCCTGGTGACGGGTGGTGATGCGGCCGTTGTTGTTACGACCGGCCTTCTTGGGCAGGGGCTCGAGAAGAGACTTCTCGGGCTTGGTGCAGGTGATCTCGGAGAAGTCGGAGATCGTCTGCCAACGCCTACCAGCGGAGGTCGGCTTAAGGTGCTTTACAGCCATTACAATCCCTTTCAATAGGAATCCGTTAGCCATCGCAGACAGGGATTCGAGGTTCTGCCTCGGGTGCGATGACACCGGACGTATACACGGTTCCGGGCGTGTCCATTTTATACGCCCAAAACCTTGAGCTCCCGCCTCCCCTATTTGGGAGGCATGAGCTCACTCAACAGCAGCGAGTCTTAGGCCTGGTTGCCAAAGACCTCGATGGTGTCGCCCTCGGCCAGCGTGACGATGGCCTTCTTCCAAGAACGGGTCTTGCCGGCGACATAGCGCACGCGCTTGGTCTTGGGCTTGACCGTCAGGGTGTTCACGCGAACGACCTTGACGCCGAAGATCTCCTCGACAGCGTCCTTGATCTGATACTTGTTAGCATCCTTGGCGACCTCGAACGTGTACTTGTTCAGCTCCATGCCGGAGAAGGAACGCTCGGACACGATCGGACGGATGATGATCTCGTGGGCGGTCATTTATGCAAGCACCTCCCCGAAGTGAGCGGCGATGTCGGCGGGCATCAGCACAGCGTTGTTGTTGACGAGATCGTAGGTGTTGGCCTCGTCAGCGGTGATGATGAACGTCTTGGGAATGTTGCGGAACGACAGGTAGGCGTTGACGTCCTCATCGCGAACGATGATGGTCAGACGCTTGCCCTCAAGGCCGAGAGCCTTGAGCATGGCGACGGCAGCCTTGGTGGAAGGCTTCTCGAAGCCGTAGTCGTCGACGAGTACGAGCTCGCCATCGGCCAGCTTGGCGGACAGCGCGGAGCGCATAGCCAGCTTGACCTCCTTGTTGTTCATACGCTTAGCGTAGGAACGGGGCTTGGGGGCGAAGACAACGCCACCGTGACGCCACTGGGCAGCACGGATGGAACCCTGGCGGGCACGGCCGGTGCCCTTCTGACGCCAAGGCTTCTTGCCGCCACCGGAAACCTCAGAGCGGCCCTTAGCGGACTGGGTGCCCTGACGCCAAGAGGCCATCTGGCACTTGACGATGTGGTGCATAACGTGGATGTTCGGCTCGATGCCGTACACCTCAGCGGCGAGCTCGGCCTCGGCGACCTTCTTGCCCTCGCTGTTCTTTACTTCAAACTTTGCCATTTAAGTGTTCTCCTTGGTATGACGCTGGGCTAAATGGGCTGGGCCCTTAGGCCATACGGATGGCGACGAGACCATTCTTGGCACCCGGGACAGCGCCCTTGACCAAGATGAGGTTCTGCTCGGCATCGATGCGGACAACGGAAAGGTTCTTGACGGTAACGCGCTCGTTACCCATGTGACCGGCCATCTTGACGCCCTTGAGGACGCGCGCAGGATAGGCGCACTGACCGATAGAACCGGGGTGACGCTGGAAGTGAGAACCATGCGTCATAGGACCGCGGCGCTGACCCCAGCGCTTGATGCGACCCTGGAAGCCCTTACCCTTGGAGGTACCGATGACGTCGACCTTCTCGACATCAGCGAAATCAGCGACGGTGACGACCTCGCCGACCTTGTGCTCCTCGCCGTTCTCGACGCGGACCTCACGAAGGAAGCGAACAGGCTCGACGCCAGCCTTGGCGAAGTGACCAGCCATGGGCTTGTTCACGTTCTTGGCCTTGATGTCGCCGAAACCGATCTGGACGGCGTCATAGCCGTCGGTTGCCTGAGTTTTAACCTGCGAGACAGCGCAGGGGCCAGCCTGGATGACCGTGACGGGAACGACGTTGTCGTCCTCGTCCCAAACCTGGGTCATGCCAATCTTGCGGCCGAGAATCATGCTGATCAAGATATGATCCCAACTCTCGCGTGGTCTTGGGACAATGCGTACACCACCGAGCGTACGCCCCTAGAGGACCACTACTTACACGACGTGCTCCCCAGCCTTGTATTTCGCCCGGACTACCTGACAACCCTATTAAGCAGGCATTTTGTCCAGCCAGAATACTCCCCTGGTTACACACAGTTGTTTAGTATACACGGCTGCGGGCGTATCCATCGAGATTCATATTTCACTCACATTGTTTACGCAGGTAAAGTGCGTGGAGTCGCCCGGGCTTGGCAGAGGGGCGGCGAAATATATTAAGTTTGCTGCTCTACAGTCCTGCGCAAGACGGAAAGCACATTAAGTGCTTTCCTTTGCGTGCGGAACTCGCGACAAACTTAATATATTTCGCCGCCCCTCTGCCAAGCTCGGGAGACGACACGTTGATGTCTGCTTAACTCTGCTCGCTCAGCTAATTACTTTGTTGAGGGTCCACTATTTGCTGGAGGGTGAACTTGCATTGCATTGGCTCACCTTCTGCTTGTGGCTTTGCCTCATCGAAATCGAAAATCATGATGGCGCAGTTGGGGAGTTTTGCTGGGAGCTCAAAGTCCTCTGGGACGGCGGTTTTGATGAATTGGCGGCTGGCGCTGCCGTGGCTTACTGCTAGGAGGGTCTCAATATCCTCGGTGCTTATGAGATTGATGAGGGTAGCTACCATGCGTTCTTGCAACGCTTTGCTTCCCTCTCCTCCAAAGGGGACCAAGTCCTCGCCGGGATCCCAGACGTCGGTAGGCAGCGCGTCGTGCGGGCCCTCTTCGAAGGTGCCGTAGCAGCGTTCGATGATGCCTTCGCAGGGCTCGACTGCTGCGTCCGGGCCAAGGAGCTCGTTTGCGACGAGACTTGCCGTGTCCATGGCTCGGCCTAAGGGTGATGAGACCACTTTGTCGGGGACGACGCCGTGGGCTTTGAGCCATGCGGCTGCCATCCCGGCTTGCTGACGGCCTAAGTCGGTGAGCGGTGAATCGCAGCGGCCCTGGACCAGCTTTTTGACGTTGAACTCCGTCTGACCGTGGCGGAGTAGATACAGCTTCTTCATGTTCTCCCCTTCTGCATAACCTGCTTTGCCGGCACAGCCTCACTCGTGGGTATGCCCAACGTAGTCTTCGTCGATCGTAATCTTGGCAATCGACTTGGGATATTCCGATTCGACCCGTTGTGCCAGCGCGTGCTTTAAGTCTTCGGCACTCATCTGCAGATCCGAGGGACGCACGCAGTCAAAGATCACGTTAGTGTGCGTAGGACCCGGCACGCAGCGCAGGTCATGAATCGAGAGGCGGCTATCGATCTCCTGGGCCATGGCGTGAATGCGCAAGCGCATGCTCGCCAGCTTGGGGTCATCGGTCACGATGGGATCGTAGTGAAGCGTAACGATCATGCCGTCTTCGTCCCTAAACGACTGCTCGATGTTATCGAGCGTGTCGTGACTTTCCAACGGGCTGTCCTCGGCCGCCATCTCGGCATGCGCACTTGCAAACTTCCTGCCCGGGCCGTAGTCGTGAACCATCAAATCGTGAACGCCCAAAACGCCGGGATAGCTCATGATCTTGTCTCGAATGTGCTTGACCAGCTTAGGATCGGGCGACTGGCCCAAAAGCGGGCTCACCGTATCCTGGATGAGCTCAAAACCGCTCCAGCCAATATAGGCGCCAACGGCAAGGCCGACCCATGCGTCAAGATTGATGTGCGTCACCTGCGAAACAATTGCGCACGCCAACACGGCGCCTGTGGCAAGGACATCGTTCTTGGAATCCTGCGCGGTCGCATGCAGCGTCTCGGACTCAATGCGATCGCCGAGCTTTTGGTTGAGGGCCGCCATCCACAGCTTTACAACCATCGAAAGTGCCAGGACCGCCACCAGGGCAAGCGAGAACTCGACAGGCTCCGGGTTGACAATACGCTCCACCGAGGACTTCACCAGTTCGATGCCAATAAGCAGCACGAGCGCCGCCACGACCAAACCCGAGAGATACTCGTAGCGACCGTGGCCGTAAGGATGCTCGGGGTCGGCCGGCTTGCTCGCCAGCTTAAAGCCCAGCACGCTCACGATATTCGAGCTTGCATCGGACAGGTTGTTCATGGCATCCGCCACAATCGAAACCGATCCCGACAGCACGCCAATTACGCCCTTCGCAGCGCATAGTGCCACATTGGCGAGAATACACACCACGCCAGCTAACGTGCCCACACGCGCACGGTCGCCCTGCGCACGCTTAACAATCCACTCGACCATCTACATCCGCCCCCACGGTACTACCTATATATCTATTGCTCAAACGGATTGTAGTGTAGCCACTTTGTCCCCCAGATACAAAAAAGGCCGCAACCCACACGGGCCACGGCCTTGGAATATGGCAAAGGAATCGTCCTTGTGTCGCACAGGTTTACGCGCTTGCTTCGGCCACGCTCTTCGAGGTTTCGGGTGAATCGGCTCCGTCCCCCGTCGTCTGTCCCTTCGCCGGCACCACGCCAAAGCAGTAGCTCAGCGCCGCAGACACCGCAAATGCCACACCGCCGGCAGCGCAGCACCACAGCAGGTTCGAGATGCCGCCCGTGGCAAAGCCAATGACCATAAGGACATTCGTCATGCCGATGGTATAGGCCGTAACGTGGCCCACGGCCGCAACAAGGCCTCCGACGGCGCCGCCAATGGCCATGCACGTCAGGCACCTGCCATATTTAAAGCCGCAACCGTACAGCGCCGGCTCGCTTACGCCGCCAAGAACACCCGAGATTGAATAGCCCAGCATGAGCGCCTTCTCGTCCTTATCCGCAACGCGAAGCGACGCGCCAAAGGGCATGCCCCAAACGGCGAACGTTGCCATCGTCGCGGCGATCAGGATGCACGAATCCGTTCCCACACTCATAAACTGCGCATAGGCGAGCGATAGGACAACGTTGCTGACGCCGGCGATCTTTAGGAACTCCCAGCCCGCAGCAAGCCCCATGAGCGTGAGCAGCGACACGATGCCACCGGAATTGCCAAGCATAAACATAAGCTGGCCCAACAGCATGCCCAGATAGCTGCCCGCCGGCGCCGTAATACACAGCGAAACCGGAACCATGACAAGCATGGTCGCAAACGGAACGAACGAAAACGCCACGGCCTTAGGGATAACGCGCTTAAAGAAACACTCCACTCGCCATAGCACGGGCACCGAGATGAGAACCGGAATAACAGTCGTCGTGTAATCGTTGACCGGCGCAGGAAGCAGACCATACACGGAAGTCATCGATGCCCCCGTCGTCGATGCGGCATCGACAAGCTTGAGTAAATCGGGTGCGATCAATACGCCGCCCAGCATCATGCCCAGCTGCTCCGAGCAACCGAGCTGGCGGGCGGCCGCCCAACCAAGATAAATGGGCAAAAAGTAGTAGCCGGCGTTATAGAGCCAACTGTAGAACAGGCGATAGATATCGGAATCGGCAGACCACAGGCCCAGCATGCCTTCGCCCATAATGACAGCGACGGTGCGGAACAACGCCGCGCAGACAATAAACGGCAGCGCCGACATCATGCTTTTGGACAGATAGTCCACCACGGCCATGGCGTTTGATGAAACCGACGTTGTAAACGAGGTGTTAGAAACTTGTAGCATGGAATGCCTTTCCCAATATGACATGCGGGCTGTCCCTTTGTCACATCGTGCGGTATCGACCGATTGCGCGGTACTTTTCGTAGCGGAGGTTTGTGAGGGTCGCGTCGTCGAGCTGCCCAAGCGTATCGAAGGCATCAAATGCCGAGGACATGACGGCACCGGCGATCTCCTCATGCGACAGGCCCTTATCGTCAACAATGCCGTCGATGATGCCGAGCGCCAGCAGATCGGGGGCCGTGAGCTTAAGCGCCTCGGCGGCCTCATCCGCACGCTCGGTATCCTTCCACAGGATCGACGCACAGGCCTCGGGGCTCACGACTGAATAGGCCGAGCTCGAGAGCATCAGGATGCGGTCGGCCACGGACAGCGCCAGCGCGCCACCAGAGCCGCCCTCGCCTGTCACCACCGAGACAATCGGTGTCTTAAGGCCGCTCATCTCCATGAGATTCTGGGCAATCGCCTCGCCCTGGCCGCGCTCCTCGGCACCGATGCCGCAAAACGCGCCCGAAGTATCGACCAGGCACAGAACCGGTCGACCAAACTTTTCGGCCTGGCGCATAAGGCGACGCGCTTTGCGGTAGCCCTCGGGATGTGCCATGCCAAAGTTGCGACGCATGCGCTCTTTGGTCGTGGTGCCGCGCTCGATGGCGATGACCGTTACGGGGCGCCCGTCTTTCCAGCCAATGCCAGCCACCACAGCGGCGTCGTCGCCAAAGTAGCGGTCGCCGTGCAGCTCCACAAATCCATCCAGACCCAGCGAGATCATCTCGCCTGCCGTGGCGCGATCTGCCGAGCGGGTCTGTTTGACAATCTCGAGCGCGGTTTTTGGTGCGCCCGAGCGCTTGAACAAGTGTCCCAACTTTTTGCCGTGGCGACCCGTATGCACAATCTCGTGCGGTGCCCCCAGGCCGGGCACGTGCCCTTCGTGCAGCGCCAGCAGCTCGCCCACCGTGAGCGCAATCTCGCCACGCGGAACGACGGCATCGCAAAAGCCGTGCTCCAGCAAAAACTCGGAGCGCTGGAATCCCTTGGGCAGGCGCTTGTGCATGTTCTGCTCGATCACGCGCGGGCCGGCAAATGCCGTCAGGGCATCGGGCTCGGCCAGGATAATATCGCCCTCCATGGCAAAGCTCGCGGTTACGCCGCCGGTCGTGGGGTCGGTGAGCACCGTGATATACAGGCCGCCCGCCTCACTGTGGCGCCTAACCGCCGCAGAAATCTTGGCCATCTGCATAAGCGATGTCACGCCCTCTTGCATGCGTGCACCGCCCGAAACGGTAAAGCCGACAACTGGCAATCCCAGCTCGGTCGCATGCTCAAATGTGCGACAGATCTTCTCGCCCACCACGGAACCCATCGAGCCCATCATAAAGTTGGCGTCCATAAAGAAGAGCGCCGTATCGCAACCGCAGATTTTGCCCCTGCCGCACACAACGGCATCGCGCTCGCCCGAACGCTCGCTCACGCTCTTAAGCTTGTCGGCATAGCTGGGAAACGAGAGGAAATCCTCCGACGCCAGATTGGCATCCCATTCCTCAAACGTGCCCTCGTCGACCGTCATGCGCATGCGCGCGCGACCGCTCACGCGAAAGTGTTTGCCGCAACGAGGGCAGACCTCGAGGTTGTCGTGCAGGCGTGCCTCATCGATCACGCGGCGGCACTCCGGACACTTGATAAACACGTGGCGCGCGGGAAACTCGGCGCACGACTCGGTCATCGGCCCCTCGAGGACGTTGACCGTCTTCGCTTTTCTATTCATCAGCATAGAGATGCCCCATCAGATCGGTGTGATACATGCCCGACAAGAACTCGTCGTTTGCCAGCACGTCGAGCTGAAGCTCGCTGTTTTCGCTCACGCCCTCAATCACGAGCTCGCCCAGGGCCGAGCGCATCTTGCGAATGGCGCCGTCACGCGTGGGCGCACACACGATGAGCTTGCCAAGCATGGAGTCGTAGTACGGCGGAACTTTAGCACCGGTAAACATGGCGGAATCCCAGCGCACGCGCGGACCACCCGGCACACGCAACGCGGTGACCGTTCCGCATGACGGCAGAAAGTCCGGCGTTTCGGCATTGATGCGGCACTCCATGGCGTGGTTGCGGACCGGCATGTCCTCCTGCTCAAAGGGCAGAGGCTGGCCGGCTGCCACGCGCAGCTGCCACTTGACCAAGTCGGTATCGGTCACAAACTCCGTAACCGGATGCTCCACCTGCAAGCGCGTGTTCATTTCCATAAAGTAGAAATTGCCGTCGTCCGAATACAGGAACTCGATGGTACCGGCTCCTTCGTAGCCGACGGCACGAGCCAGGTCACGCGCTGCCTTGTGCATGCGAGCACGAATGTCGTCGTGTCCGTCGAGGCACGGCGCGGGGCTCTCCTCGATTAGCTTTTGGTTGCGCCGCTGCACCGAGCACTCGCGCTCGCCGAGCGAAAACACATGGCCCTGCTTATCGGCCATAATCTGCACCTCGACATGGTGCGCCGGCGCGACGAACTTCTCCATGTAGCACTCGCCGTCGCCAAAAACGGCCTCGCCCTCGGCGCGTGCTTCAATAAAGGCCTTTGCCGCATCTTCCACGCGATCGACCTTGCGAATGCCGCGACCGCCGCCACCTGCACGCGCCTTAATGAGCACGGGGCAGCCAATGCGCTCGGCCTCGGCCGTTGCCTCCTCGGGGCTTTTGAGCAAATCGCAGCCCGGCACGATGGGCACGCCCGCCGCGGCAGCCGTTCGACGCGCGGCGTCCTTATCGCCCATGCTGTCGATCACCTCGGCCGAAGGACCGACAAACGCCAGGCCATACTTGTCGCAGTCGCGTACGAAGCTCGCCTTCTCGGAGAAAAAGCCATAGCCGGGATGAATTGCCTTAGCTCCCGACTTTACGGCACAGGTGAGCACGGCATCGTCGTTGAGGTAGCTCTCGGCAAGACGCGGACCGCCGATGCAATACGCCTCGTCGGCAAGCTGCACGTGCAGCGCGTCCGCATCGGCCGTGGAATAAACGGCGACGGTCTTGATGCCCATATCGCGGCACGCGCGGATAACACGGACCGCGACTTCGCCGCGGTTGGCGATGAGCACTTTGTCGAACATGAAGCCTTCCTTAACTTTCGTGCATGAGTGCAAAAGACATGTCGGCGCGGCAACAGACCTCACCGTTGACGCTTGCAGTACCCGTCGCAAAGCGGAACGGCCCGCGCGCACGCGTGATGGAGCACACCAGATCAACCGTATCGCCCGGGCGCAACGGACGCTTAAAGCGCACCTTGTCCAGACTCGTGTAGAACGGCGTCGCGCCGCACGCTTCCTCATCGCCCATCAGCAGCACGCAGCAGTTCTGGGCGAGCATCTCGCACTGGATCACGCCGGGGACCACCGGGTTTCCCGGAAAATGCCCCTGCAAAAAGTATTCGTCGCCCGTAATCGTGATCTTGCCGTGGGCCTCGTCGCCCACCAGCTCGGCTTCGTCGAGCAAAAGCATCGGCTCGCGATGCGGTAACAGCTTCTTGAGCTCTTCTTTGTTCATGGATATCACCTATCCGATCCTCATGAGGCAGCTGCCAAACTCCACGAGGTCGCCGTCGGCCACGCAGATCTCGAGCACCTCGCCATCCGCCTCTGCCGTCACCTCGTTGAGAACCTTCATGGCCTCGATGATGCAAAGGGTCTCGCCAGCCTTGACCTTGGAGCCCACGTGCACAAACGGTTCGTCGCCCGGCGCCGGGGCAGCATAGAAAACGCCGACCATGGGAGCGGTCACCTCGGTGCCCTTGGGCTCCGGTGCGGCGGCAGGTGTCTGCGCGGCGGGCTCCGGTGCGGCAGGCGCGACTGTGGGAGCTGCAACTGGAGCGGCCATAGCGCTCGGCATAGGCATGGGCACGGCAACCGGCTGCGCGGCGCTCGCGCGCTCGAGTTCGACCGCGGTGCCATCGGGCTCCTCAACGCGTACGCGCGTGAGGCCGCGGTCCTCCATAACATCGGCTATCTCGGCAAGTCTTTTGGAATCCATGCTCTAGCTCCTCGTATATCTACGCAGCGCGATGGCGGCGTTGTGTCCGCCAAAGCCCAGGTTGGTCGAAAGCGCCCAGGTAAGGTCGGCGCGAACCGCGCGATTGGGCGTGTAGTCAAGATCGCAGGCGGGATCGGGCGTGTGGTAGTTAATGGTCGGCGGCACCACGCCCTGCTCGAGCGCCATGGCGCAGGCCATGACCTCGATGGCGCCCGTGGCACCGATCATGTGGCCGGTCATCGACTTAGTCGACGAGACGTGCGCGGCGCGCGCCGCGTCCTCGCCGAGCGCACGCTTAATGCCCGCCGTCTCGGACGAATCGTTGAGCTTGGTCGATGTGCCGTGGGCATTGATGTAGAGACCCTCGGAAGGCTTGACGTCGCCTTCGGTCACCGCCAGCGATATCGCGCGGGCAATGCCGGCAGCCTCGGGATCGGGGCTCGTGATGTGATAGGCATCATCGGTGTTGCCGTAGCCCACGACCTCAGCATAAATGTGCGCACCGCGCGCCTGCGCATGCTCCATGCTCTCGAGAACCAGCACGCAGGCGCCCTCGCCCATCACAAAGCCGTCGCGGTCTGCATCGAACGGGCGGCAAGCCGTCGACGGGTCAGGATTAGTGGTGAGAGCACGGCAGGATGTAAAGCCCGCAACGGCATCGGGGATGATTGCGGCCTCGGCACCGCCGGCCAGGATTGCATCGGCATAGCCGTGCTTGATGGCGCGGAACGCCTCGCCCACGGCATGGGCCGAGGTCGCGCAGGCGGTCACCACGGGCAGGGTCGGGCCCTTTGCCTTGTGGCGGATTGCGATATTGCCCGAAGCCATATTGGGGATCATCATCGCGATCATATAGGGCGATGCGCGGCGGGGCCCACGGTCGGCAATCGTGTGGACGTTGTCGACGAGTGTCTGCATGCCGCCCACGCCCGAACCCACGTAGACGCCCAGGCGCTCGCGATCGATGGCACCCTCGACATCAAAGCCCGCATCGTGCATGGCCTCGTCCGACGCTGCCAGGGCAAACTGAACGCAGGGGTCCAGGTGCTTGGCGTCACGCTTGCCAAAGTACTCGTTGCCGTCAAAACCCTTGACCTCGGCCGCCACCTTAACGGCAAACGCATCGGTATCGAAGTGCGTGATCGGGCCGATGCCGCACGTGCCGGCGCACATGGCCGCCCAGGTAGCAAGCGCCGTGTTACCGAGCGGCGATACGGCACCGATACCGGTGATTGCAACTCTCTGTTCCATCATGGTCTCCTCATTCAAGCCGTTGTTCGGCCCTGGTTTCTACATCGCCATTCCGCCGTCGACGCGTATGACTTCGCCCGTAATGTAAGCGGCGGCATCACTCGCCAAAAAGCGCACCACGCCGGCCACTTCCTCGGGGCGCGCCATGCGCCTCAGGGGAATCTGCTCCTCGCACGCCGCGCGCACCTTATCCGATAGCTTTGCCGTCATATCGGTCTCGACAAACCCGGGGGCAACCGCGTTCACTCGTACGCCGCGTGGCGCAAGCTCGCGCGCCACCGCCTTGGTCAGACCGATGACGCCCGCCTTGGAGGCAGCGTAGTTGGCCTGCCCGGCATTGCCCATCAGGCCCACAACCGAGCTCATGTTGATGACGCAACCGCCGCGCTGGCGCATAAAGGTCTTGGTGAGCGCGCGCGTCGTGTTAAACGTTCCTTTAAGATTGACATCGAGCACGCGATCGAAGGCGTCATCGCCCATGCGCATGAGCAGGCCGTCGCGCGTGATGCCGGCGTTGTTGACGAGCGCCCAAATGGAGCCAAAGTCGTTGAGGACCGCTTCCACGCATGCGTTGACGGCAGCGGGGTCGGCCACGTCACATTGATATGCGCGCGCCGTGGCGCCAGCCGCCTCGCAGGCCTCGCACGTCTCGTGCGCCGCATCGACGCTGCCGGCATAGACGACGGCGATATCGTAGCCATCCTCCGCCAGGCCCACGGCACAAGCGCGACCGATGCCGCGCGAGCCACCCGTGACCAGTGCCACGCGGCGCGATCCGTCGAACTCGAGCGCATCGTTGTTCAAATTGCCCATGTCATTCCTTTCGGGTTACAGCCCTGTGGGCTATACGAGCTCGTCGGCAATAGCTGCGACCTGTTCGGCCGTTTCGCACGAATACACACGAACGTCGCTCAACGTACGCTTGACCAGGCCCGACAGCGTTTTGCCGGGGCCGACCTCAATAAACGTGTCGATGCCTTGATCCTGCAGAGCATGCAGCGTGTCGACCCAGTGCACGGCATGACTCACCTGGTTGGCCAAGACATCCGATGCCGCCTGCGGGTCGGCCGGATAGGGCGCCGCCGTCATGTTTGCCATAACAGGAATGAGCAACGGGGACGGCGCGTGACCGGCTTGGATATACCTCGCCAGCCCCTCAGTCGCCTCGGCCATATAGGGGCTATGGAATGCACCCGACACCGCGACCTTCATGGCGCGACCGCCAGCCTCTTTTACCAGGACGTCGAGGGCCTGCAACACATCGGGCGCTCCGGCCACAACCGTCTGCTGCGGACTGTTGTAGTTGACCGGCCAGCAGTCCTCGCCGGCCTGTTTTGCCAAGCCCTCGACCTGCGCCGCATCGAGTTTGATGACGGCGCGCATTCCGCCGGGGTGACGCTCGGCCGCTGTGGCCATCAATGCCGCGCGCTCGCACACAAGCTCAAAGCCCGCTCGCGTATCGAACGCCCCCGCAAAGGTGAGTGCAGCGACCTCGCCCAGCGAGAATCCCGCACAAGCGGCAGGCACCACGCCGCGCTCGCGCAGGGCGGTAGCCGCTGCCAGGTCGTGAACGAACACGCACGGCTGCGTGTTCTCGGTCTGCGAGAGCTCCTCCTTGGAGGCGCTCCGGCACTGCTCGCTGGTCCCCGGGCGTACCTCATCGGCAATGGCGAACACCTCGGCGGCCGCCGGTGATGCCTCGATGAGATCGACGCCCATCGCGGGGTGCTGGGCGCCCTGGCCGGCAAACAGAAACGCTACGCTACCCATGCGCACGCACCCTTCAGGACGCGCTCGGCACCCTCGACCAGATCGTCGACGATTTCGCGTGCGCTCTGGCGTTCGTTGACCATGCCAGCAATCTGTCCGCACAAATACGAACCCTCTTCGTAATTACCGTCCTTGGCGGCCTTGCGAAGCGCGCCCGTGCCCATGGCCCCGAGCTCCTCGGGACTTGCGCCCGCCGCCTCGTTCTTGGCATACGCGTTGGTGAAGGGGCTCTTGAGGGCGCGAACCGGATGTCCCGTCGAGCGACCGGTCGCACGCGTCGACGTGTCGCCTGCCTTGAGCACCAGCTCTTTGTACTGTTCGGATACGGTGCACTCGTTTGCGACCAGAAAGCGTGTTCCCACCTGGACGCCGGCAGCGCCGAGCATAAAGGCGGCCGCCACACCGCGGCCATCGGCGATGCCGCCAGCCGCAACCACGGGAATATCGACTGCATCGACAACTTGCGGCACCAGTGCCATCGTCGAGGTCTCGCCAATATGGCCGCCTGATTCGGTGCCCTCGGCAACCACGGCAGTGGCTCCACGACGCGCCACAAGACGCGCCAGCGCCACCGAAGCCACGACGGGAATAACCTTGATGCCTGCATCGATCCAGGCCTTCATGTACTTGGTGGGATTGCCGGCGCCGGTCACCACAACGGGTACCCGCTCATCAATCACCACTTGTGCGACCTCGTCGACAAACGGACTCATGAGCATAACGTTGACGCCAAAGGGCTTATCCGTCTTGGCGCGCAGCTCGTGAATCTGATCGCGCAGCCAGTTTGCGTCGGCATTCATGGCCGCAATAATGCCCAAGCCGCCTGCCTCGGACACGGCAGACGCCAGCGAGGCGTCGGCAATCCAGGCCATGCCACCCTGGAACACGGGCTTTTCGATGCCGAGCAAATCGCAGAGAGGAGACTTGAGCATCACTACTTCTCCAATGCCGCCTCGACCGTATCGACGAACTCGCCGACCGTCTTGGGGTTCTCCTCGGTATCGAGTTCAATGCCAAACTCGTCCTCGACGGCAACGAGGATCTCGACGGTGCCCAGGCTGTCGAGGCCAATCTCCTCGAGCGTGGACTCGGGCTTCATCTCGACGTCGTCAAGGCCAGCGGTCTCGCGGATAACGTCGCAAACGCGCTCGAAGGTCTTCTGATCTGCCATGGTAGTTCTCCTTTGTTTGTGCCCTAGGGGCGTTTTTATTTCCTATGTGCGACTACTTCCAACGAAGCAGATAGCCACCTATATCCAGGCCGGCGCCAAATCCAACGAGGGCGATGGTGTCGTCCTCATTCAGTGCGTCGGTACGTGCCAGCCGGTCAAGCGCAAAGGGAATGCAGGCGCTCGAAATGTTGCCGGTCTCGCGTAGCGTTCGAACCACGCGCTCGTCTGGCACGCCGAGACGCTTGACCGCCTGACTCAGGATTCGTTCGTTAGCCTGATGGAATACAAAATGATCGATGTCTTCGACCGAAATGCCCGCATCGCTCGCAAGCTTATGGACCGTGTCGCAGATGGCGTTGACGCCGAACTTGAACACGCGGCGACCATTCATGGACAGCACGCTCGCGCTATCTGCGGAGTCCTTAAACGGCGAGGTGCCGACCAGACCGGGAACGCGCAACGTCTCGACGTCGGGCGCCGTCGAAAGCTCAACGGCAAGGGGGTTGTCTCCCCCAGCCCCTATGACCGCAGCACCCGCGCCATCGCCAAAGAGCACGCACGTGGCACGGTCGGTCCAATCGAGCGCGCGCGTCATCTGCTCGGCGGCAACGACCAGCACGTGCTTGGCGCGACCGCGGGCGATATAACCCTCGGTGACATCGAGCGCAAATACGAAGCCGGCACAAGCCGCCGAGACATCGAAGGCAGGGCACGTCGCGCCTAGTCGCTCAGCAACGGCACACGCCTCAGCGGGAACAAGGTGGTCGCCCGTCGTCGTCGAACAGACGATAAGATCCAGCTGGCTCGCGTCGATTCCGGATACCTGAAGCGCCCGTTCGCTCGCCGCTACGGCAAGGTCGTCGAGTGGCTCAGTGGTGCAGACGTGGCGGCTCTTGATACCGGTGCGGGTAAAAATCCACTCATCCGAGGTATCGAGGAACTCGGACAGCTCGTCATTGGAAACACTGCGCGTAGGAAGCGCCGAGCCTGTTCCAAGAATCGTGAAACCCATCACTAACCTCCTTTGGTTTGTTGACGTGTTTACATCGACCAAGAGAGGATAGCGCATTTCAGTCATTGTTGACGTGTTAACATTAAATTGTCCAAATGCGACAAAGGCTTCACATTGTGTCTGTCTCTCGACACCATTGCGTTATTCACTTATTCATTAAGGAGGTAGCAGCCGCTATGGATGCCCAATTAACGATAGTCGACGTAACCGGATCGACCAACGATGACCTGCTCGAAGCAGGAAAACAAGGAGCGCCGCACGGCACAGGACTTGCCGCCCGGGCTCAGACAGCAGGACGCGGCCGGCGCGGCCACAAGTGGGATTCAACCGCCGGCAACCTATTGCTTTCGATTGTCCTGCGTCCATGCGTTAATCCTGCAAAGTACTCTGGTCTTGCCGCCGTCAGCGGCCTAGCGGTGCTCGAGGCGCTCGAAAAGCAGGGTCTTGCAAACGAGATTGGCCTCAAATGGCCCAACGACCTGATCGCGCGAGGACGCAAGCTCGGCGGCATTCTGGTCGAGGCGGCACGCGACAACAAAGGCATGCCCTTCGCCGTCTGCGGCATTGGCGTCAATGTGAACTACACGCCCCAAGAGGTGCCCGATGGCGGCCTGGCGGCAATCGGTCTCTCGGACCTCAACGAGAATGTTCCCGCCGTCGATGAGTTACTCAAGGAGGTCTATCACACCGTCGTAAACGCTGTGGACGCGTGGGCAGATCTGCTCAACGCCACGGAAGAAGACGCCGGACCGCTCGCGCCCGTCCACGGCGAATATATCGGTCATCTCAATTGGATTGGGGAGCACGTTATCACCCGTTCCCCTGCCGGTGACGAGCTGGCGCGTGGCATCTTTCAAACGGTCGATGACTTTGGTCGCGCGTGCATCGAGACAGAAGACGACTTGCGATCCTTCCATTTTGAGGAGGCATCGCTGCGCCCCTTGAGCGAATAGGGAGCCGCAGCCACCCGCTCGGCAGCATTACCCAGCAGTCCAAGCCCGTCATGCAAAACAAAAGAGCCCCGCTACCGTAATGGCAGCGGGGCTCTGTAAGCTATGAGCGGTATCGCTTAGAGCTTGATGTCGATGTCGACGCCAGCGGGGAGGTCGAGACGCATGAGCGAATCAACGGTGCCCGAGGTGGGGTCGAGGATGTCGATGAGGCGCTTGTGGGTGCGCATCTCGAACTGCTCACGGGAGTCCTTGTTCACGTGCGGCGAGCGGATAACCGTGTACAGGTTGCGCTCGGTGGGCAGGGGGACAGGACCGGAAACGCGAGCGCCGGTCTTCTGAGCGGTCTCGACGATGAGCTTCGCGGACTGATCGACGACCTCGTGATCATAGCCCTTGAGGCGAATGCGGATCTTCTGGGTAGCCAACTTAAACCTCCAAAGAGTGCGAGAGACGTTCTCGCGGATTACGTAACAGGGAGCTCGAACTTAGGCGTTCTTGCTCATGACCTCGTCCACGATGGACTTGGGCGCGGGCTCATAAGAGTCGAACTGCATCGTGTAGGATGCACGGCCCTGGGTCTGGGAGCGAAGGTCGGTAGCGTAACCGAACATCTCGCCCAGCGGCACCTTGGCACGGATGAGCTTGCTGTTCTTGCGATCCTCCATGCCCTCGATCTTGCCGCGACGACCGGAGAGGTTGCCCATAACGTCGCCCATGTACTGCTCGGGAGTCTCGACCTCGACAGCCATGATCGGCTCGAGCAGCTGCGGATCGGACTTCTTGAGGGCGTCCTTGATAGCCATGGAACCGGCGATCTTGAAGGCGGCCTCGGAGGAGTCGACCTCGTGGTAAGAGCCGTCGAACAGGGTGACCTTGACGTCGAGGACCGGGAAGCCGGCGATAACACCGGTGTTCAGGGCCTCCTGGATGCCCTTGTCGATGGACGGGATGTACTCCTTGGGCACGACGCCGCCGACGATAGCGTTGACGAACTCGTAGCCGAAGCCCTCCTCCATCTTCTCGAGCTTGATGACGGCGTGGCCGTACTGACCGCGACCGCCGGACTGACGGACGAACTTGCCCTCAGCCTTCTCGACGTCGTGACCAGCGGTCTCGCGGTAGGCAACCTGGGGCTTACCAACGTTAGCGTCAACCTTGAACTCGCGGAGCAGACGGTCGACGATGATCTCGAGGTGCAGCTCGCCCATGCCGGCGATGATGGTCTGGCCGGTCTCGTGGTTGGTGGACACCTGGAAGGTCGGGTCCTCCTCGGCGAGCTTGGTCAGAGCCAGGGACATCTTGTCCTGCTCGGCCTTTGTCTTGGGCTCGATGGCAACGTCGATAACGGGCTTAGCGAACTCGATCTTCTCGAGGACGATCTCCTTGCCCTCGGCGCACAGGGTGTCACCGGTGGTGGAGTTCTTGAAACCGACGCAAGCGACGATGTCGCCGGCGGCAGCGTCGTCACGGTCGATACGCTCGGCAGCGTTCATCTCGAGGATGCGGCCGAGGCGCTCGCGCTGACCGTTAGAGGCGTTGACCACGTAGGAGCCGGACTCGGCACGGCCGGAGTAAACGCGGACGTAGGTGAGCTTACCGACGAACGGGTCGGTCATGATCTTGAAGACCAGGCCGGAGAAGGGCTCGTCGAAGGAAGGATGACGCTGGATCTCCTCGCCGGTGTCCGGATCGGTACCGGTGACGGCCTCAACGTCAAGCGGGCTGGGCAGGTAGTCTACGACAGCGTCGAGCAGCTCCTGAACACCCTTGTTCTTGTAGGCGGAACCCACGAAGACGAGGTTGAGCTCGTTGGCCAGAACGCCCTTGCGCAGAGCAGCCTTGAGCTCCTCGACGGTGAAGTCCTCCTCCATGAGGATCTTCTCCATGAGCTCGTCGTCAAAGCTAGCAGCAGCGTCGAGGAGCTCCTCGCGCTTGGTGGCAGCGATGTCGGCGAACTCAGCCGGGATCTCGTCCATCGGCTCGGGGTAGGTCATGCCCTTGTCGTCGGCCTTGAAGTCCCATGCGGTCATGGTGACGAGGTCGATGACGCCCCAGAAGTTGTCCTCGGCGCCCATCGGGACCTGAGCGGCCACAGCGTTGGCGTCGAGACGATCCTTCATGGTCTCGATAGCGTTGAAGAAGTCAGCGCCCACGCGGTCATACTTGTTGATGAAGGCGATGCGGGGGACGTTGAAGGTAGAAGCCTGACGCCAAACGGTCTCAGACTGGGGCTGAACGCCGGCAACGGCGTCGAAGACGGCGACAGCGCCATCGAGGACGCGCAGGCAGCGCTCGACCTCGGCGGTGAAGTCAACGTGGCCCGGGGTGTCGATGATCTGGATGCGGTAGTCCTTACCGTCCTTGTTCCAGAAGCACGTGGTAGCAGCGGAGGTAATGGTTACGCCGCGCTCCTGCTCCTGAACCATCCAGTCCATGGTGGCAGCGCCCTCATGGACCTCACCGATCTTGTGGGTCTTACCGGTGTAGTAAAGAATACGCTCGGTCGTGGTGGTCTTACCGGCATCGATGTGGGCCATGATGCCGATGTTACGGGTATCGGAAAGCTTGTACTTAGGCTTAGCCATGTTAGTTCCTTACCTTAACTTACCAACGATAGTGAGAGAACGCGCGGTTGGCCTCGGCCATCTTGAAGACGTCCTCACGCTTCTTGACGGAAGCGCCCAGGCCGTTGGAAGCGTCGAGGATCTCGTTAGCGAGACGCTCGGCCATGGTCTTCTCCTTGCGAGCGCGGGAGAAGTTGACGATCCAGCGGATACCCAGAGCGGTGGAACGACGGGAGTTGACCTCCATCGGGACCTGATAGGTAGCGCCACCGACACGCTTGGGCTTAACCTCGAGCGTGGGCTTGACGTTGTCCATAGCCTTCTTGAAGGTAGCGAGAGCGTCGCCACCCTCGGACTTCTCGGCAACGATCTCGAAAGCGGTGTAAACGATGCGCTCAGCGGTGGCCTTCTTGCCGTCAAGAAGGACCTTGTTGATGAGCTGAGTCACCAGGCGGTTGTTGTAAACGGCGTCAGGCTGAACCTCACGACGATTAGCTGCTGCACGACGCGGCATGTGAAATCTCCTTAAGTGTCTACCGTGCGGCGCTTAGGCGGCACACGGCGAAAGTATCAAAACGTTATCTGGCTTATTTAGCCTTGGGGCGCTTAGCACCGTACTTGGAACGGGCCTGCATACGGTTCTGGACCGGAGCAGCGTCGTAGGCGCCACGGATGACGTGATAACGGACACCAGGGAGGTCACGGACACGACCGCCGCGGACGAGCACGATGGAGTGCTCCTGCAGGTTGTGGCCCTCACCCGGGATGTAAGCAGTAACTTCGATGCCGTTGACGAGGCGAACACGGGCAACCTTACGAAGAGCCGAGTTCGGCTTCTTGGGGCTCGTGGTGAAGACGCGGGTGCACACGCCGCGCTTCTGGGAGTTGTGCTGCAGGGCAGCGTTCTTGGACTTCTTGGGCACGGAACGACGGCCCTGGCGAACCAGCTGGTTAATAGTAGGCAAAGCGTACTCCTTCTCGAATGATTCCAGCTTTCTGTAAAGTGCAACGGCTTGAATCGAGGGGTCAGCATCCCCCTACGAAACACGCAGTTCGATAGGATACGTGGCGTTAGCTGTGTCGTCAACAGACCACGCCTCCGGGCGTATCCTAAAATAGCCACATTTCCGCAAAGCCTACACAAAAGGAATCCCCTTCTGTGCGCGGGGGCGGCCGCCCGGTCCGGGAATCCGACGTGCTTGTCGGGGCAACGTTCCCTTCCAAATAGGGACAGGTTTATTTTGGTCGGTTTTATCTGGGGAAACGTCGCGCTCCAGCGGTAATCTGCTCTCATCTGTCGCATGGAAATCGGCGGCGTTTCCATTTAACGCAAAAGAGGCCGCTTCCCCTAGTAGGAAGCGACCCCAAATCTTACGAATAGACGATGGTAAAGGGCTCTTTCGTTTCGGTCTCCCCTGTTGATGTATACCTCACAATTTCAAGGGTTACCGAGACAACTTGATCGACATCAATCAACTTCGTTGGCACCCAGATGTTCTCTCCGCTATTGCGCCCATAAGAAAAATATAAGTTGAACAGCCCTGCGTCGTCATCTTCGATAATCTGCTCCGATCCATCCTTGTAGCTGACGGTCAGCTTATTATCAACTGCTTCATAGCCCAAATCATCGATGTGCGTCTGGATGGAAAACGGGCTAATCTCAAGAGGCGAGTCACCGGAGCGGAGTTCCTTTGTATCGACGTACGCTCCAATATTGAACTCGGGTGTCGACGCCTCAAACCGCCTCGCACTCTCACCTTCACCCTCGGTCCAATGGATATTCCAGGTGACAGCATGTTGCAAATCTCGCTCGCGATCCATAGCGGCAAAGTACATCGTGCCATTAATGACAGTATCGCTTGATGTGTCCTTATCAATTGTGCTGCGTGTGTCAGGCCATTCCTCGCCGAACTTCATATCGGGCGTGCCGATGCCCTGCTCTTCTTCACCATAGAGAACAAGTTCGCCAATCTCTGCTGCTGGCTTGTAGTAGTTAACTCCATTTGGATTGGACAACGTAAACGTCACGGCTCCGCAGCCGTTTTGGTCGATTGCCATCTCATGGATATCAAGCGTATAGCCGTTGCCCTCGACGGACAGATTAACCTCCTGGGCTGCGCCTTCCAGGCTTTGGGGCGCGATGCCATCGCCAAACTCTCTGGTGTAGGTATATTTAGTTCCCGATGAGCCGCCGTTGGTCCAGGTAATGGAATCCCCGTTGCCGTGGTTTCCCCAAGCTGAGGCAAAATAGCTGGAATTGATAACTGCGTAGGCGACCCCTCCGGTCGCCAACACTCCGACAAGACACCCGATTACGGCAACATAGAGAGGCTTCGCGTGGCCCTTTCGATGAAGCGGCTCACCCGCAGCAGTATTAAGGACGCGATCTGCAAGATTGCTATCGGCTTGGATGGACTCGAAGGCCTGCTTGATTTGATTGGATTTCACGGTCGCCCTCCTCTAGGATGAACTTGAGCTTCGACCTGCCGCGAGCCAAACGCGTTCGAACGGTCGCGGCTGGTACATGCAACAACTCGGCAATCTCTGAGGTCGAAAAGCCCAGATAGTAATAGAGCACGATGGGAACGCGGAATCGCTCCGGAAGTCGCATAACGTCTGACAGGACCGCCTTGGTCTCATCCTGCGCCGCCGAAAGCGAATCGGCCAGGTTCTCAATATCCTCCACACGCCTCCATGGCTTTCGAAAGAGCGATTTGCATTCATTGATCGTGACCCGGATAAGCCATCGACGAAGATGTTCCCGACTTTCAAAATGTCCATCGCTTTTAAGCAGCTTAAGAAAGACATCCTGGGCAACATCGTCGGCGTCGGCACGATCGCGCAGGTACGTCAATGCGATTCGAAACACGACATCACGGTGATCCTCGACCGCCTGTATAAATGCTTGTTCTTCCATAATCACCTCCCGGTGACGTTAATGGTTCTCGATGAGGCCCTCACCATAGATACGCTTTGACCGAACGGAATGTTTCAAATTCAAGCAGGAATAACCTATCAAAATGACTCTGTCCCTTATTGGCAAGGGATCAACGGAACGCAACAGGTTGAGCATACGCAAGCGAGCGGCCCCCAGAGCGCACAAGGTGGCATGAAAAAGGCAGGGCATTGACCTTTTGGTCATGCCCTGCCTTTTGAATGACAGATTGTAGCTCTGGGGGCCGCGCAGCGACGGAGGTCGTCGCCGTTCGTTAGAACGGCGGAACTAATTACTCCTCGTCGTTGTCCTTGGCCTCTTCGGCGTCGTCGGTGTCCACGAGCTGGTTGAGCAGCTCATCGAGAGAAGCCATGTCCTCGTTGATGGCACCGTTGGCGGGAGCCTTCTTGTCGTCGATCGGGGCGCCCAGGAGCTCCTCGTCGGCGTCGGCGTGATGCGTCGGCGCAGCGGAGGTGCCCAGCAGGATGTCGTCCGGACCGTCGGGGCTAAAGACCATCTGCAGCAGCTGCGAGAGGTCTTCCTCGTCGGCAACGTCGTCGTTGTTCTCGAGGATGTAGAGCAGGTCGTGGGCCTCGAGGCCGTCACGGAGCTCCTCGATCGCCTTGGCACCGATGCCATCGATGCGCAGCAGATCTTCCTCGGACTTGCCGACCAGGTCGCCGACCGTCTCGATGCCGACCTCGCTGAACTTGTTGGTCCAGCGCTGCGACACGCCCAGGTCGTCGAACAGGTACAGGCGAGCCTTCTCGGCGGAGATGGTGTGGCCGTTGCGGGTGAACGAACCGTCAGCACCACCGAACTCGTCGTAGCCGGCCCAGTCGAGCTGCTGCGGGAGCTGCTCGTCCAGGTCCTTGAGCTCCACCGGAGCCCACTCGGGCAGCGACTTGGCGTTGGGCGAAGCCGGGCCGTCGATGTCGACATAGCCGTCGGCCGTACGATACGTCAGCTTGGCGTTGGCGTACGGCTTGAGGCCGGTACCGGCCGGGATCTTCTTACCGACGATGACGTTGGACTTAAGGTCGAGCAGGTGGTCGACCTTGCCCTCGATGGCAGCCTCGGTAAGGACGCCGGCGGTACGGATGAACGAAGCGCTCGACAGCCAGGAGTCGATGTTGGACGCGACCTTGAGCGTACCCAGGATGACGGGCTCGGCCACGGGAGCCTGACCGCCCAGACGGGCAACGCGCTCGACCTCGTCAGCGAACTCGTAGCGGTCAACGTACTGACCAAGCAGGTACTTGGAGTCACCGGGGTTGGTGATCTGAACGCGACGCAGCATCTGACGTGCGAGCACCTCGATGTGCTTGTCGTTCAGGTCGACGCCCTGGCTGGTGTAGACGTCCTTGACGCTCTCGACGAAGGTGTGCATCGTCGACTCGATGTCGGTCAGCTTGCGCAGGTTGCGGAAGTTGACGAAGCCCTTGGTGATCTGGTCGCCGGCGCGAACCTCGCAGCCGTCCTCGATCTCGGGCATAAAGCGCACCGAAGCGGGGACGCGACGCTCGTCGAGAACACGGGTGTGGTCCTCGGAGTCGGTGAGCGTCAGCACGTACTCGGACTTCTCGGGCTTAATCGAGAGGTGACCAGAGTACGGAGCCAGCTCGGCCTCGCGACCCAGGATCTTCTCGTTGACGTTGCCGACGATATCGAACATACGGCTGACCGTAGGCAGGCCCTGCGTAATATCGTCGACGCCAGCGACGCCGCCGGAGTGAATGGTACGCATCGTAAGCTGCGTACCGGGCTCACCGATGGACTGGGCGGCAATAATGCCGACCGCGGTACCGATGGCGACCGGACGACGGGTGGAAAGATCCCAGCCGTAGCACTTCTGGCACACGCCGTACTTGGAGCGGCAGGTGAGCAGCGCGCGAAGCTTGACCTTCTTGAGGCCCGCATCGACCATCTTCTGGATGTCGGCGACCTTCTCGATGTAGCCGTCCTGCTCAAAGAGCACGGTGCCATCGGGAGCCACGACGTCCTCAATGAAGCAACGGCCGACGAGGTCGGTGTTGAGGTCGGTGGTGCCGGGGATGATGAGGTTGTAGGTGACGCCCTCGTGCGTACCGCAGTCCTCCTCGCGGACGATGACGTCCTGGGCCACGTCGACCAGACGACGGGTCAGGTAACCAGAGTCCGAGGTGTGGGATGCGGTATCGACCAGGCCCTTACGGGCGCCGTAGGTCGAAATGAAGTACTCGAGCGGCAGCAGGCCCTCGCGGAAGTTCGCCTTAATGGGAAGGTCGATCGTCTCGCCGGACATGTCTGCCATCAGGCCACGCATGCCGCCGAGCTGACGCAGCTGGGTCTTAGAACCACGGGCGCCGGAGTCGGCCATCATGTAGAGCGGGTTCTCCTCGTCGAACAAGTCGAGCATGAGCGCTGCGACCTTGTCGGTACAAGCGGTCCACTCGTTAACAACTTCGATGTGGCGCTCCGTCTCGTTGATGAAGCCCTCCTCGAAGTACTCGTTGATCTGGTCGACGTTGGCCTGGGCGCGATCGAGCAGCTCCTGCTTCTCGGCAGGGATGAGAGCGTCCCACACCGAGATGGTGAGGCCGGCGCGGGTAGCGTAGTGGAAGCCGGAGTACTTGATGGCGTCGAGGATCGGGCCGACCTTGGCCTCGGGGTAACGATCGCAGCAGTCGGCAACCAGCTTGGCCACGTCGCCCTTGACCATCTTGTAGTTCATGAACTCGTAGTCTTCGGGCAGGCACTGGCGGTTGAAGATGATGCGGCCGATAGAGGTCTCGAAGCGCGCGGTCTTGTTACCGGTGACGTCGTAGTCGACGAACTCGTTCTTGCCGTTCTTGACGCGGAAGATACGGGTGCCGTCCTCATTGATGACGTTGGCATCGGCAGCGGACACGCGGACCTGGATCTTGGCCTGCATGTCGACCTCGGAACGGCAGTCATAGGCGTGCAGCGCGTCGTCGAAGCTGGCGAACACGTGGTTCTCGCCGGGCAGGCCGTCGCGGACCTGGGTGAGGTAGTACACACCGATGATCATGTCCTGCGAAGGGATGTTGACCGGCTTGCCGGATGCCGGCGAGCGCAGGTTGTTCGCAGAGAGCATGAGCACGCGGGCCTCGGCCTGAGCCTGGCTGGACAGCGGCACGTGGACAGACATCTGGTCGCCGTCGAAGTCGGCGTTGAAGGGCGAGCAGACCAGCGGGTGCAGGTGGATAGCCTTGCCCTCGACCAGCACCGGCTCAAAGGCCTGGATGGACAGACGGTGCAGGGTCGGTGCACGGTTGAGCAGCACGACGCGGCCGTCGATGACCTCTTCGAGGATGTCCCACACAAAGGTGGCACCGCGGTCGATAGCGCGCTTGGCGCCCTTGATGTTCTCGACCTTGCCGAGCTCGACCAGGCGCTTCATGACGAAGGGCTTGAAGAGCTCCAGCGCCATGGTCTTGGGCAGACCGCACTGGTGCAGCAGCAGCTTGGGGTCGGTAACGATGACCGAACGGCCGGAGTAGTCGACACGCTTGCCCAGCAGGTTCTGACGGAAACGACCCTGCTTGCCCTTGAGGGCCTCGGCGAGCGACTTGAGCGGGCGACCGCCACGGCCAGAGACCGGGCGACCACGACGGCCGTTATCGAACAGGGCGTCCACGGACTCCTGGAGCATGCGCTTCTCGTTGTTCACGATGATCGCAGGAGCGTCCAGGTCGAGCAGGCGCTTGAGTCGGTTGTTACGGTTGATCACGCGACGATACAGGTCGTTGAGGTCGGACGCGGCGAAGCGGCCGCCGTCGAGCTGGACCATCGGGCGCAGATCGGGCGGAATGACCGGAATGACATCCAGGATCATGTTCGCGGGGCTGTTGCCGCCCTTCAGGAAGGCGTCAACGACCTCGAGGCGCTTAACGGCCTTCTCGCGCTTCTGCTTCTGGGAATCCTCGTCGGCGATGATGGCCTTGAGCTTCTCGGCCTCGGAGGGGAGGTCGATGGCAGCGAGCAGGTCGCGGACGGCCTCGGCACCCATACCACCCTTGAAGTACATGGAGTAGTAACGGGTCATCTCGCGGAACAGCGGCTCATCGGAGATGAGGTCGCGCTCGGTAAGCTTCATGAAGGCGTTGAAGGCGTCCGTGCGGAGCTGCTTCTCGTCCTTGCACTCTTCCTCGATGTCGACGATGCCAGAGGCGATCTCCTCGGGGGTCAGCGGCTCCTCGTCGGAGAACTCGTCAAAGTTCTCGGGGTTGCCCTGCTCCTTGAGGGACTCGATCTGGCGGGCGCACTCGGCATCGATCTCTTCCAGATCGGCGGCGAGCTCCTCGCGCAGGTCGTCAGCGTCAGCCTCGCGAGCCTCGTAGTCGACCTCGGTGATGATGTAGCTGGCAAAGTACAGAACCTTCTCGAGGTCCTTGGACTTGATGTCGAGCATACGGCTCATCGGGAAGCTCGTGGGGCTCTTGAAGTACCAGATGTGGGACACGGGAGCGGCGAGCTCGATGTGGCCCATGCGGTCGCGACGCACCTTGGCCGAGGTGACCTCGACGCCGCAGCGCTCGCAGACGATGCCCTTAAAGCGGATACCCTTGTACTTGCCGCAGGAGCACTCCCAGTCCTTGGCGGGACCGAAGATCTTCTCGCAGAACAGGCCGTCCTTCTCGGGCTTGAGGGTACGGTAATTAATGGTCTCCGGCTTCTTGACCTCACCGTGCGACCAGGAACGGATCTGGTCGGCGGAGGCAAGGGAGATCTTTACCGAGTCAAAATCAGTAGCTTCGAAATCTGCCACAGTCAACTACTCCTTATCAGTGGTCGTGGCGGCGACAGCCTCGGGTGCCTCGGCGGTCTCGGCATCCTGGGCCTCGACGTCGGCGTCAACGCCGGCGAGCGCAGCCAGGTCGTCGAGAGCAGAGGTCTCCTCGGCGGTCACAGGGGCGGAGGCGTCCTCGTCGGCATCGTGCATGGGCTCGATGTCCAGTGCGAGGGAACGGATCTCCTTGACGAGAACCTTGAAGGACTCGGGGATACCCGGAACCGGGACGTTCTCGCCCTTGACGATGGACTCGTAGGTCTTGACGCGGCCCACGGTATCGTCGGACTTGACGGTCAGGATCTCCTGCAGGACGTTGGAAGCACCGTATGCGTACAGTGCCCAAACTTCCATCTCGCCGAAGCGCTGGCCGCCGAACTGAGCCTTGCCGCCCAGCGGTTGCTGGGTAACCAGGCTGTAAGGGCCGGTCGAACGGGCGTGGATCTTGTCGTCAACCATGTGGCCGAGCTTGAGGATGTAGGACGTACCCACGGTAATGGGCTCGCGGAACTCCTCGCCGGTGCGGCCGTCGAACAGGCGGGTCTTGCCGCGCTCGTCAAGCTGGGTGACAAACTCGGGGCGCATGTGATCGCCAAAGGCAGCGGTGGCCTTGTTGAGCATGTTCTTGTTGGCGCGACGGATGACCTCGGCGATCTCGTCCTCCTTGGCGCCGTCGAAGACGGGCGTCGAGACGAAGAACGGACCGGGGACATACTTGTCGGAGTCGGCATCCTCGGTATCCCAACCGCAGGCAGCAGCCCAGCCAAGGTGGCACTCGAGCAGCTGGCCGACGTTCATACGCGAAGGAACGCCCAGCGGGTTGAGGATAACGTCGATCGGGGTACCGTCAGCCATGTAGGGCATGTCCTCGACCGGCAGAACGTTACAGATAACGCCCTTGTTGCCGTGGCGACCGGCGATCTTATCGCCCTGCTGGATCTTACGACGCTGGGCGACGTAGACGCGCACCTGCTCGTTGACGCCGGGGGCCAGGTCGTCGCCGTTCTCGCGGCTAAAGCGGACGACGTCGATGACGCGGCCATAAGCGCCGTGAGGCATCTTAAGGGAGGTGTCGCGAACATCGTGAGCCTTGGCACCGAAGATGGCGCGCAGCAGGCGCTCCTCGGCGGTCAGAGCGCTCTCGCCCTTAGGCGTGACCTTGCCGACCAGGATGTCGCCAGGGCCGACCTCGGCGCCGATGCGGATGATGCCGTCCTCGTCGAGGTTGGCAAGCATGTCCTCGGAGAGGTTCGGGATCTCGCGAGTGATCTCCTCGGGACCGAGCTTGGTGTCGCGGGCGTCGATCTCGTGACGGGTGATATTGATGGTCGTCAGCAGGTCCTCGGCCACCAGGCGCTCGGACACGACGATACCGTCCTCGTAGTTGAAGCCTTCCCACGGCATGTATGCCACGGTGAGGTTCTGGCCCAGTGCGAGCTCGCCATGATCGGTCGAAGGACCGTCGGCCAGAGGCTCGCCCTGCTCAACGGTGTCACCGACGCGCACGAGCGGACGCTGGTTGATGCAGGTGGACTGGTTGGAGCGCTGGTACTTGGCCAGGTGATACTCGTCCATGCCGCCGGCATGCTTGACGATAATCTTGGCAGCGTCGGCAAAGATGACCTCGCCGGCGTTCTTGGCCAGGGTGACCTCGCCGGAGTCCAGAGCGGCGCGACGCTCCATGCCGGTACCGACATAGGGAGCGGCGGGGTGAACCAGCGGCACGGCCTGACGCTGCATGTTAGCGCCCATCAGCGTACGCTTGGCGTCGTCGTGCTCGAGGAACGGGATCAGCGTGGCTGCGACGGAGAGCATCTGGCGCGGCGAGACGTCCATGTAGTCGACGTCCTCGACGGGCACGTCGGCGGGAGCGCCGAAGGAGCCGTCGAAGTCGCGGGTACGGGCGATCACGGTGTGCGGACGGACGATCTTGCCCTCGGCATCGGTCGTGATGAACTCGTTGGTCTTGGGATCGAGCGGCGTGTTGGCCGGCGCGATGACGTGCTTCTCTTCCTCGTCAGCGGTCATCCAGTCGATCTGGTCGGTGGCAACGCCGTTCTCGACGCGGCGGAACGGGGCCTCAATGAAGCCGTACTCGTTGACGCGGGCGTAGAGGGCGAGCGAGCCGATCAGGCCGATGTTGGGGCCTTCGGGGGTCTCGATCGGGCACATGCGGCTGTAGTGCGAGTTGTGAACGTCGCGGACGGCCGTCGGCACGTTGGTGCGGCGGCTGGAGCCGGACTTGTGGCCGGCAAGACCGCCAGGGCCGAGTGCGGACAGACGGCGCTTGTGGGTCAGACCGGTCAGGGGGTTCGCCTGGTCCATGAACTGCGAGAGCTGCGAGGAGCCGAAGAACTCCTTGATGGAGGCCACGATCGGACGGATGTTGATGAGCGACTGCGGGGTGATCTCATCGATGTCCTGGGAGCTCATGCGCTCACGGACGACGCGCTCCATACGGCTCATGCCGATACGGAACTGGTTGGCGACGAGCTCGCCGACGGTGCGAATGCGGCGGTTGCCAAAGTGGTCGATGTCGTCGACCTTGAAGCCCTGCTCGCCGGCAGCGAGGGACAGCAGGTAGCGCAGCGTAGCGACGATATCCTCGTCGGTGAGCACCGTGACCTCTTCCTCGGTGGTGAGGTTGAGCTTCTTGTTGACCTTGTAACGACCGACGCGGGCCAGATCGTAGCGCTGCGGGTTGAAGAGCAGGCCCTCGAGCAGGCTGCGGGAAGCATCCACGGTGGGAGGCTCGCCCGGGCGCAGGCGACGGTAGATCTCGATAAGAGCATCCTCGCGGGTAAGGGCGGTATCGCGCTCGAGGGTGCGCTTGATCACATCGGAGTTGCCGAGCAGCTCGATGATATCGTCGTTGGTGACGGCGATGCCAAGGGCGCGCAGGAACATCGTGGCGCTCTGCTTGCGCTTACGGTCGATGGAGACCATGAGCTGGTCGCGCTTGTCGACCTCAAACTCGAGCCAGGCACCGCGGGACGGGATGATCTGAGCCTTGTAGATCTGCTTGCCCGAATCCATCTCGGAGCTGTAGTACACGCCCGGGGAACGGACGAGCTGGGAGACGACGATACGCTCGGTACCGTTGATGATAAAGGTGCCCTGATCGGTCATCATGGGGAAGTCGCCCATAAAGACGAGCTGCTCCTTGATCTCACCGGTCTCCTTGTTAGTGAGACGGACGTCGGTCAGAAGCGGAGCCTGATAGGTCATGTCCTTCTCGCGGCACTCCTCGACGGTGTGCGCGGGATCGCCAAACTGATGCTCGCCGAAGGTAACCTCGAGAACATGGTTCTGGCTCTGGATGGGGCTGGATTCCTTGAACGCCTCACGAAGGCCCTCGTCCTTAAAACGCTCAAAGGATTCCCTTTGAACAGAGATAAGGTTGGGGAGCTCCATGGCCTCCGGGATTTTCCCGAAGCTGACGCGCTTGCGCTCAGTGGCAGTGTATGCGTAGGTCACCAGGTTTTTCCTCCTTCACGGAAATGCTCGGTGGATTGGCGAGGCATAGCTTCGCCAGTTATCGCAACCTAATAGTTTATCAGGTACCGACCGTTGAGCAAGAAAAGCCTTGACGTGATTGAGTTTTTGGAGTAGCAAAGTTTTTCGACAGAAAACATGCAGGTAGATGGATGTGCATCGAACACCTGTTCATATATTTTCTGTGAACAGAGGGTTAGCAATCGCAGCTCTTATAAAAAACGGGCGCGAACCGAAGTCCGCACCCGTAAATGTCGATGCCCGAAGGCTTACTTACGCATCAAACCGCCGCGCTCGTCGATGGCATCCCAGAAGGCGCCGGCAAAGCGAGGATCGCTTGCAGCCATGAGGGCGTTGGTGGCCATCCAGCCAGACGGGGTACCGGTATCGTAGCCCGACAGCGGGTCGATGACGACGGCGTACATGGCCTCGCGGTCGAGCGAGCGGGCCATGGCGTCGGTCAGCTGGATCTCGCCGCCCTTACCGGCCTGCTGATCGGCCAGCAAGTCCATGACCAACGGGCTCAGCAGGTAGCGACCGACGATGTACAGGTTGGACGGAGCCGCCTCGGGAGCGGGCTTCTCAACCAGGCCGCCGATGCGCCAAACGGCACCGGGCTCGTCGTCGGCGGCATTCTCGAAGCCCTCGAGAGCGCCCACGCGATCGCCGGCGATAACGCCATAGCGGCTGACTTCCTCGGGAGCGCACGCGGCAACGGCGATAACAGAAGCGCCACCGTGCTCCTTGGAGACGGCAAGCATCTTGTCGCAGATGTCGCGGTTGGGCACAACGTAGTCGCCCAGAAGAACCAGGAAGTTCTCCCCCGCCACAGCGTCAGCGGCAGAGCGGATGGCGTGGCCGAGGCCCTTGGGCTCGTACTGATAGCGGAAGTCGACCGGCATACCGCCCGCATGGGCGACGGCGTCGGCATAAGCATCCTTGCCGCGCTCGCGCAGCAGGTTCTCGAGCGAACGATCGGGCTGGAAGTAGCTCAGCAACTCGGGCTTGCCGGGAGAGGTGACGATAATGGCGTCGTCGACCTCCTCGGGGTCGAGCGCCTCCTCGACGACGTACTGGATGACCGGCTTGTCGAGCACCGGCAGCATCTCTTTAGGCGTGCACTTGGTGCCAGGCAGAAAACGCGTGCCAAGACCGGCGGCGGGGATGATTGCCTTCATAGTATTCAGGGATCCTTTCGCAGGCGCAGGATGCGCCCTGTGCGTGCGGCACGGCGGCCGCAGACCAAATTGCGATACCGGTTTATCTTACCGCCGTTAATTAACGTTAATGTAGGCAAGCGCCATTCTTCAGCAGGTCAACGCAAATTATTGCTCGAATGGTGCAATTTTATCGCCCAACGGTAGCGACCCCAAAGCACCGCAAGCGGCAGCAATTTGTATGCCAAGCCAACAAAATAGAGGGATCAAAACGAAAAAGACGGGGCTCGCAATGCGAACCCCGTCTGCAAAGAAATCTGGCGAGAAAGCCTGATTACTTGAGGGTGACAGCAGCGCCAGCAGCCTCGAGCTTCTCCTTGGCAGCCTCGGCGTCCTCCTTCTTGGCACCCTCGAGAACAGCCTTGGGAGCGCCCTCGACGACCTCCTTGGCCTCCTTCAGGCCAAGGTTGGTGAGCTCACGGACGGCCTTGATGACCTGGATCTTGTTGTCGCCGAAGCCCTCGAGCACGACGTCAAACTCGGTCTTCTCCTCGGCCTCAGCAGCGCCAGCAGCGGGAGCGGCGACAACGGCGGCAGGAGCAGCGGCGGAAACGCCGAAGGTGTCCTCGATAGCCTTAACGAGCTCGGAAGCCTCGAGAAGGGTCATTTCCTTAAGAGCATCGATGATCTCATCGGTGGTAAGCTTAGCCATTTCTAAGTCCTTTCGGTTTCCGTGTCTGTGCACGGAGATCAGTTAAAACACGACGCGAATGCGTCAGGGGTGCGGCGTTGCCGCCGCGGGTGAAAACAGCGACTAGGCTGCCTTCTGCTCGGAGACCTGCTGGATCGAACGAGCGAGACCAGAGGAAACGCCGTTGACGCAGACAGCGATGTCGCGAGCGAAACCGGAGATGAGACCGGCGATCTGGCCGAGAAGCTGGTCCTTGGTGGGCAGCTCGGCGATAGCCTTAACATCATCAGCGGAAACGGCCTTGCCGTCGGAGATACCGCCCTTGATCTCAAGGACGCCCTTGGACTTAGCGGAGAAGTCCTTAAGGGCCTTAGCGGCCTCGACCGGCTCGGACTCATAGAACACATAAGCGACGGGGCCGGCGAGGATCTCGTCGAGCTCGGGCTGCTCCTGGTTCTTGAGAGCGATCTTGACCAGGTTGTTCTTGTAGACCTTCATCTCGGCGCCGCACTCGCGAAGCTGATGACGCAGCTCCTGAGCCTGCTTAACCGTCAGACCGTTGTAGTTGACGACGAACAGACCGGCGTTCTCGGCGATACGGGACTCGATCTCTGCAACCTTGTCGATTTTGTACTGCTGGGGCATGAATTACACCTCCTCGAATTCTTTCCGGGCACGGTCCGCCACAAGGACGTGACGGGGGCATGTCCAAAAAGAAAGCCCCCGCGCTGCATGAGCGACGGGGGCGAGAAGACATATCTACTCGACCACCTCGGCTGGCGGGAAGTCCCATTAAGCTCGCGGGCGATGCCCGTTTGCGCCGGCTGTCTCTGGCAGCGGATTCGTGCGTGAACCGAAAGTATTATGGCGGGGACCCCGGCGTCGGTCAACGGAAAACCGGGCTGCACACAATTCCACCATCCGGCCGCGCCGCCGAAGGCCGGGCGCAAGGTTTTCGCTCGGTCAGATCCTGGGCTCGCTCGGAAAGCACATTAAGTGCTTTCCGGCTCGTGCGGAATCTACGAAAACCTTGCGCCCGGCCTTCGGCGGCGCGTGCCTGCGTTGACTTTGGGCAGCCCGGGTTTTCGTTGGCTGACGCCCCCACTCATAATGCTTGGGTCGGTGGGCTGATGTGTTGCGTCCCGTTGGGCTATAAGGTTGAAACGAAGGTTGACAGGCGATTTAGACCTTCGTCCAGATCTTGGTCGGAGACGCAGTAGCTTAAGCGAACGTGGCCTTCGGTGCCGAAACAGTCGCCCGGGACTAGGGCTACGTTGGCTTCTTTGATAGCTTTGATACAGAAGTCTTCGCTGGTTAGGCCGAACTTTTTGATGCTCGGGAAAGTATAGAAGGCTCCTGCGGGCTCTACTACGTCGAGGCCCATGGCGTTTAAGGCTTCGAGTACGCGCTCGCGGCGGGCTCGGTAGACTTTTAGCATGGGGGTTGGGTCGACGGTGAGGGCTCGGGCTGCGGCGTCCATCTCGAAGGAGACAGCACTCGATACTAAGTATTGGTGGGCCTTTGCGATCTCGGCGATGACGGGGGTTGCCGCTGCGAGCCAGCCCAGGCGCCAGCCGGTCATAGCCCAGGGCTTGGAGAAGCTCTCGATGACCACCGTCTGCTCGCGTAGCTCCGGGTGGCGCTGGGCAAATCGCTCGTAGCCGTCCACGTAGACCAGGCGGTTATATACGTCGTCGCAGACCACGTAGATGCCCGCCTGCTCCGCCACGTGTGCCACGGCGTCGAGCGATGCCGCGTCAAGGATGCATCCCGTAGGATTGTTGGGCGAGCAGATGACGATGGCCTTGGTCGCCGGCGTTACGCAGGCACGAAGTGCGTCCTCGTCAATCTGGAATTGCGCAGGCTCCGTATCCAAAAAGACCGCTTTGGCGTGGTTGGCCACGACGATGCTCTCGTATAGGCCAAAGGCTGGCGTGGGGATGATGACCTCGTCGCCGGGGTTGAGCATAGCCATGAATGTTGCCGACAGGGCCTCGGTCGCGCCGTCGGTCAGGATGACCTCGTCGGCCGAAAACGTAAGGCCCGCGTCCCCCATGTAAGCAGACAACGCCTCACGCAGGGCGGGGCGACCGTTGTTGGGCGGATAGTGTGTGTCGCCGCGGTCCAACGAAGCGGTCACCTCGGCGCTAATCATATCGGGCGTGGAAAAATCGGGCTCGCCGAGCGCGAGCGCAATGCATCCTGGGTACTGGGCAGCGAGCGCGTTAATCCGACGGATGCCGGAGGGCCTGAGCGTGGCAAGCGAGGTGTTCATGGGCAGACGCATGGCGTTCCTTTCGTAAGGGTTGCACTAGGATAGCGCGGCGAGGCACCGCCAGACGGTGTAACCTAAACGGAAACCAACCGGAAAGGAGGCGGCATGGAGACGACCACACGCGGCGATGTGCCAAAAACGTTGCGAACCATTGCGTATATCAGCATTCCCGATAGCGCCGATCTTGAGTTTTTGCTCTGGGATCTGCAGGATGCCATCGCCGCCTATACTCAGCTTTCTGGCACCACGCTCCCCCGCCCGATCGATTTGGAAGCGGATGATGCCGGCGCAGTCGATGGCATCGTGCTGGCCATTGAAGATGTGGCTGACGATGAGACGTTGACAGCTATCGAGCAGGCGCTTGAGCGCTTTGGCGGTACGGGAACGCGCGTCTATGCCGCGATTCGAGCCGCACAGGAGGGCGCTAAGCAGGCGCGCGGGACCGCCGTTCGTCTGCACGAGGCATGTGAGCGCCATGACCAATTGTGGTGTGGCGGCGTTGTCGTCTGTGCCGGCAGCGGTATTGCGGCGCTTCGCCATTCCCCACGCATGGGCCTCTTGCGCCGACCATTTTCGGAAGCGATGGATAAGCTTGTGGGCGCTGTGCGCATGGGATGCTCCATTGAGCATGCGCAGCGACTTGGCGGCGGCAATGCCGTCAACGTCAACGTCGACGGCATGATTTGCGCCGAGCCAGCCGTGCCCGCGCCGGTCTGGCGAGGCGTTCTGAAACGTCTGGGCGCCCATGCTCAGTCAAATATCTAAATTAGAGAGCGGCCCAGTCAACGGCTTCGTGCCAGCACTCAACAAGGCGCTCCAGACGCCAAGCCGCGTTAGCGGGACTAGTTGACGGCAATACGACAGCCGCCAGACCCGTCCGCTCCTGTAGATAGCGCTTATAGAGGCGCCCCGCCGTACCACCGTTGCATATCACCTGCTCAATGGGAGCTGCACCGGTAATGCGCTCGATATGTGCCGGCACAACGTTGCGAATGCTCGCGTCACTCGAGCCCTTAATGTCGCAGCTCTCAATCACATCCCACAGGGCTACGCCGCCGTTCAGCAGCATGGATCGCTTGGCGGCAATCGAGGCGTCGAGCGTCGCAGGCTCGCTGTCCGCCAAAAGGTCGCCCTCGTTGGGCGGCACGGGCACACCGAGGCACGCGGCCATCACGCGCCAAAAGCGATTCTGGGGGTTGCCGTAATAAAAATCATTGGCGCGCGAAAGCACCGAGGGAAACGACCCCAGCACCAAAACGCGCGAGTGCTGGTCGAACACGGGTTCAAACCCATGCTCAATATGTTGATAGCCCTCGTCCGGCGCGGCCACGAGCTAGGCCCTCAGCAGATAGCGCACCTCGTAGGGCGCAAGCTCAAGGGAGCCAGCCAGCTCGACCGTAGGCACGCCGTCGGCAAGCAGGTCGACAAAGGACCCGCTGAGCTCGCCGGCGCCAAAGGTGTAAGGCTCGTCCACGGCGTTCACCGCCACGAGCACCGTCGCGCCGTCGCAGGCGCGCTCGAACAGCAGCTGCTTGTTCTGGATCACCACGTTGCGATAGGCACCGTAGTTGAGAACACGGGCCGCCGTATCGTCGGCCGAGCGCAGGTGCGTGAGCTGCGTGATGAACGCCGTCAGCTCGTTGGGCGCAGGCTCATCGAGCGCAGGGCGCAGCGCCCAGTCGCCATCGGAGCCGCCCTTTTCGCCGGCAATTCCCCACTCGCTGCCGTAGTAGACGCACGGAATGCCCGGCATTCCAAAGAGCATGCCGTAGGCGGGGCGCAGGCAGGACTTGTCCGTCAGGATGCTCGCCAGGCGCGGCACATCGTGGTTGTCGACAAACGACAGCAGGTGTTTGCCGCGGTAGATGCACCACGGATCGCCGCCAAACTGGCGATGCAACGAATGGGCAATCTCGAACATGTTGACCGAATTAAAGCTGGAGTAAAGGCCCTTGTAACACTCGTAGTTGGTGCAGGAGTCGAGCATCTCGTCGTTGACGATCTGGTTGTAGTCGCCGTGGAGCGTCTCGCCGATCAGCACGAAGTCGGGCTTGAGCTCACGGGCAAAGGCGTGCAGGCGACGCATGAAGTCGCGGTCGAGCATATAGGCGACGTCCAGGCGCAGACCGTCGACGCCAAAGACTTCGGCCCAGCGGCGCACGGACTCAAGCAGGTAATCGACCACAGCGGGATTTTGCAGGTTGAGCTTCACAAGCTCAAAATGGCCTTCCCAACCCTCGTACCAAAAGCCGTCACCATAGCAGGAGTCGCCATCAAAGCTAATGTGGAACCAGTCCTTGTAGGGCGAGTCCCACCTACGCTCCTGCACATCGCGGAAGGCCCAAAAGCCGCGACCGACGTGGTTGAAGACGGCATCGAGCACCACGCGGATGCCATGGGCGTGCAGCGTCTCGCATACGGCGGCAAAATCGGCATCCCCACCCAGGCGGCGGTCGATATGGCGCAGGCTGCGCGTATCATAGCCGTGGCTATCAGACTCGAGCGGCGGGTTGATGAGCACAGCGCCAATACCGAGTTCCTGCAGGTAATCGGCCCATTGGGCGATTTTCATGATGGGCGCATCGGGGTTGGGCGCGGCGTTGGCAGCCTGGGCGAGCTCATCCTCGGCAACGGGTGCAGCGTTTTCGCGCGGAGCCCCGCAAAAGCCCAGCGGATAGATCTGATAGAACGTCGTCTCGTATGCCCACATAACAGCCTCCCGGTAAGCTCAACACAACGACATTCATTGTATGCCCGCCGCGCATCCCCTCCCCCAAAATAAGTTGCGGTGAAATAGGGACTGTTGGGACCAATAAACCGGGCAAACAGTCTCTATTCCACCGCAACTGATGAGGAGGATGTGGCTAGGCGACGGGCTTTGCGCGGCGTATGGCCGGGAATAGCACCGTGATAGCGAGGATGACGCCCACGACGGCGATTGCGCCACCTGCGCAGCCGATCCAGGCGATACCGGGACCCGAAACCACGGCTCCGCCAATCGCGGTACCCGTGCCGATACCGAGGTTGAACAGGCCCGAGAAGATCGACATGGCGACAGCCGACGAATCCGCCGGCGTGTACTTGATGAGCTCGGCCTGGAACGCCACATTGAAGGCCGTGGCGCAGCAGCCCCATAGCGCGCAGACGGCAAGCACCAACACGAGCGCCGAGGCTGCAGGAGCCATAAGCAGCAGAGCCGCCGGCACGCCGGAGAGCGTAATAGCCAAGAACGGGAAGCGATGCCCATCGAACAGGCGGCCAAACAGCCAGCTTCCGAGCAGACCAGAGCAGCCAAACGCCGTCAGCGTCATGGTAATGGCGCCCGCATCGACGTGCGCGACCTGCGCCAGGAAGGGCTCGATATAGCTGTAGCTTGCGTAATAGCCGGTCGCCATGAAGACCGTGACTGCGTAGAGCGCGATGAGGAGCGGGTTCTTGAGCAGCTCGGGCAGCTGTTTGACGGTAAAGCGCTCACCCGCCGGCATGGCCGGGAACACCGCTGCCTGGTAGACGGCCGCGATGGCTGAGAGGCCCCCGACCACGGCAAACGTCATGCGCCAGCCCACGGCCAAGCCAATGGCGCGACCGAGAGGCAGGCCAAAGATCTGCGCGATGGACGAGCCCGTAGCGATCATGCTGATGGCGAGCGCGCCGTGGCGAGTGTCGACCAGGCGCGAGGCCATAATCGAGGCGACTGACCAGAACACGGCATGTGCGCAAGCGACCACCAGGCGCGCGCAGACCAGGATGGGATAGGTCGGCGCCACAGCGGACAGGAACTGACCGAGCGAGAACACGGCCAGCACGCCCAGCAGCATCCGCTTAAACTCGAAACGCGAGGCAAACACCATGAGTGGTAACGACAACAGCATGACGCCCCAGGCGTAGACCGAGATCATGATGCCCGCCTGGGCCTCGGTGAGCGAGAACGACGCGGCGATATCAGTCAAAAGGCCGATGGGCATAAACTCCGACGTGTTGAACACGAACGCACAGCAGGTGAGCCCGACGAGTGGGAGCCACTGCCTGAGCGTGATGCCGTCTTGCCTTGCCTGACTCATATATAACATCTCCAATCATTTTGAGCGGAGGCGATTATATAGCAACGGTCCCGCATCCGTCAGTAACGGACACGGGACCGAAACAATTCGATACACAGAGGTTGCGCCGTCAATAAATAACTAAGCCAACCCCAGCAATATGCCCGCCGAATGCACGACAAACGCCACGATCCAGGCGACCGTCACTTGAAACGCGAACACGGCAACGGCATAGCGCGCGCCCAACTCGCTCCTGACGGCGCCGATGGCCGCCACGCAGGGCGGGTACAGCAACGTAAAGACCAGGAACACGTAAGCGGTAAACGGCGAAAACATGGTCGACAGTGCCGCGGGCGAGATCGCGCCCAAAAGCACGGTGAGGGTCGAGATGACACTCTCCTTGGCGATAAGTCCGGTGACGAGCGCCGTGGATGCGCGCCAATCGCCAAAGCCAAGCGGCGCCAGCGCCGGCGCGATGATGCTGCCGAGGCCCGCAAGCAGGCTTTGCGACTGATCGGCGACCACATTAAAGCGGATATCGAACGTCTGAAGGAACCAGATGACCACCGTAGCGGCAAAGATAATGGTAAAGGCCTTGGTAATAAAGTCTTTGGCCTTATCCCATGCCAGCATCACCGTCGTCTTGACGCTCGGCAGGCGGTAATTTGGAAGCTCCATGATAAACGGCACCGGGTCGCCCTTAAATGCCGTGCGGTTGAGCACCAAAGCTGCGATACAGCCAACCGCAATACCAATCAGATAGAGCGAGACCATGGCGGGAACTGTCGCCTGCGGGAAGAATGCTCCGCACAGCAGACCGTAGACCGGCAACTTGGCCGAGCAGCTCATGAACGGCGTAAGCATGACCGTCATCTTGCGGTCGTGCTCGGATGGGAGCGTACGGGTCGACATGATAGCCGGCACGGTGCAGCCAAAACCGACGAGCATGGGCACGAAGCTACGGCCCGACAGGCCAAAGCGACGCAGCACCTTATCCATGACAAAGGCCACGCGCGCCATGTAGCCCGAGTCTTCCAGAATGGAGAGGAACAAAAAGAGCACGACGATAATCGGCAGGAAGGTCAGCACGCTGCCCACACCCGTAAGCACGCCGTCGACAGCCAGCGAGCGCACTACGTCGTTGGTGCCGAACGCCTTGAGACCCGCATCGGCCGAGGCGATGATGGCAGCGATGCCGTCCTCCATAAGTCCCTGCAACGCCGCGCCGATCACGCCAAACGTCAGCCAAAAGACGAGACCCATGATCACCAGGAACGCCGGGATGGCCGTGTAACGACCCGTCAGGATGCGGTCAATCTTGACGGAGCGTACGTGCTCGCGGCTCTCGTGCGGCTTGACGACGCAACGCCCGCACACGTCGCCGATAAAGCCGAAGCGCATGTCAGCCAGCGCAGATAGACGGTCGGTGCCGGCCTCGCCCTCCATTTGGCTAATGATGTGCTCGATGGCGTCGAGCTCGTTGCGGTCCAGGTGAAGCGCCTCGGTCACCAGCTCGTCGCCCTCAACCAGCTTGGTCGCCGCAAAACGCACGGGAATGTGCGCCGTCGCGGCATGGTCCTCGATAAGGTTGGCGATGCCGTGAATGCAGCGATGCAGCGCGCCGCCGTCCGGACCATCGGGCGCGCAGAAGTCCAGGCGACCGGGGCGCTCGCGGAACCGCGCCACGTGCAAGGCATGATCCACCAACTCGCCAATACCCTCGTTGCGGGCAGCACTAATGGGAACAACAGGCACGCCCAGCAGGCTCTCGAGCAGGTTGACGTCCACGGCGCCGCCGTTGGCCGTCACCTCGTCCATCATGTTGAGCGCGATGACCATGGGTCGATCGAGCTCCATAAGCTGCAGCGTCAGGTACAGGTTACGCTCGATGTTGGTGGCGTCGATGATATCGATGATGGCGTCGGGGTGCTCATCCAGGATAAACTGGCGGCTTACGATCTCCTCGCCCGTGTACGGCGACAGAGAATAAATGCCGGGCAAGTCGGTAACGCTTGCCTCGGGGTGGTTGCGGATGGTGCCATCTTTGCGGTCGACCGTCACGCCAGGAAAGTTACCGACATGCTGGTTGGAGCCCGTCAGCTGGTTGAACAGCGTGGTCTTGCCGCAGTTTTGGTTGCCGGCGAGGGCAAAATGCAGCGGTGCGCCCTCGGGCACGGCCGTCTTTGCCGCGCGGGGCGAATACGTCCCCTCGCCCAGGGCCGGATGCTCCGTCGTGCCGATTGCGGCGTTAGCGCGCGGACCCGTATCGGTGTCGTGAATGCCCACGAGCTCGATGCGAGCGGCATCGTCCTTGCGCAGCGTCAACTCATAGCCACGCAGGCGAATCTCGAGCGGGTCGCCCATAGGGGCGTACTTCATCATGGTGACTTCGGTGCCCGGCGTTAGGCCCATGTCCAAAATATGCTGTCGGAGTGCCCGATCGTCCGATGCCACCGATGCGACAACGGCATCCTTTCCAATCTCGAGTGTATCGAGTCTCACGTCCGCGTTCCTCCCCCGGCGCCCACAGGGCGTTGCATTTTGTTTATCTTGGCTAACCGTTTGCCATGGCTAACCATTTAACCACGCATGATAGCGCGAACATGCAACGATGTTCAATCAGCAAATTGGCGCAATGGGAACAGGCAGGAGAGTTCAGGGCCATAGTTTCCCGATGAGGCCTCTCGGGGAAACTACATCCCAGAATTCCGGCTCGAAACGGGATATGGTTTCCCAAACAGGCCTCTTACGGAAAATGCATCCCGGAATCCCCGCTCGAAACGGGACGCGCTTTCCCAGTCGAGGCCCTATGGGAAACTGCGTCCCACCTTGAAAGGCAAAACTGGGGCGCAGTTTCCGGGCGGGGCATCAAAAACGAAGTTGCGGTGGAATAGTTCCTGGATGGGCTGGTTGATGCCCCAGATAGGAACTATTTCACCGCAAGTTATTGAAGGGCTTGGATGCCGGGACTCTTACAGATGGCGCTCGAGGAAGCGGAAGGCCAGGCGGATCCAGGGACGGACGGAAACCTGCTTGTCCTCGTTGTCGACCGCGGTGTTGGCGTTGCCGAGCGAAAGGCCGTGACCACCCTGGTCGAAGACGTGCATCTCGCATGCAACGCCCTCCTCGGCCATGCGCTGCGCAAACGGGTAGACCTGCGCGATCGGCGCCGTCTTGTCGTCGGACACGCCCCACACAAAGGTCGGTGGCATCTGACGCGAAACATGCGTGGTGGGGCAGATGTCGGCCAGATGCTCGTCAGTTGCCTCGCCGCCCGTCACCATCGACAGGTAGTCGTTGAGCAAATCGCGCCCCGTCTTGCCGCCCGTCTTGGGCACACGCAAGTCAATGCGCGGATCGCGCGTCTGCATGTCGCGCACATAGGCAAAGTCGAGCAATGGATAGCCCAGCACCACGGCATCGGGACGAATGTCGTCCGGACGCGCCCCGGCAAGTGCCGCAAAGGGGCCGGTCTTCCACTGTGTTGCCAGCGAGGCGCAAATCATGCCGCCAGCAGAAAAGCCCACGACGCACACGCGCTTAGGATCGACATGCCACTCGTCGGCGTTGGCGCGCACCGTGGCGACCATCTTGGCAAGATCTGCCTGGGGGTGCGGAAAGCTCACGTCACCTGTAGAACTCGTGACATAGTTGAGCACAAAGGCCTGGTAACCGTGATCCAAAAACGCAAACGCCACAGGATCCTGCTCATGCGGAGCGATATGCGTAAACGCACCTCCGCCACAGATAATCACCGCGGGGCGGCGGCCATTCGGTTTATCGGGCAACGGCTCGGCACCCAAATACGTAAACGTCGCCGGATAATCCTCGGTCGGCTCCTCGCCCCACAGCGCATGGTTCTCGACAATCATATGTGCTCCCTTCGCGCAAATTATGCGCCCTTGTTTTTCGCCTTCAAGCGTACCCCACTTGAACCCGTGGCGCAGAAACACTCCGGCAATAAGTTTCCCTTCAACTGATATATCACATAATCCCAGTTCAGAGGTATCGTTGAGCAGCGTAGAATAGGGGCGTTGACCAAGCCGCGAAACACATGTGAAATGTTTCCGGCAAACCAAACGCGCGATATGCGCCTATTTAAGTTGGAGGCAACTATGGGTCTGCTCGATTCGCTTAAGTCCACCTTCACCTCGACCGGCGAGGCGTCCGTTCCGCCCGCAGCAAGCTTCGCTACCCGCGAAGGCGTCATCTATGCCCCCGTCAACGGCGTGCTCGTCAACCTGAACGAGGTTCCCGACGAGACGATCGCCTCGGGCATGCTTGGCCAGGGCTATGGCATCGAGCCCATTACCGGCACCATCTATGCGCCCGCCAACGGCCGCATCGGTGCCACCACTGTCACCAACCACTCCATCGGCATGATTACCGAGGACGGCCTGCGCGTGTTCATCCATGTTGGCCTGGGCACCGTGGAAATGAACGGCAAGGGTTTTGCCCGCTTTGTCGAGATGGGCGATGTGGTCAAGGCAGGCCAGCCGCTCATCAGCTTCGACCGCGAGGCCATTAAGGCCGCTGGTCACGAGGACATCGTGACCGTCATCGTCTCCGAGCTCGATCGTCTTAAGAGCATCGACCATGTCGGCGAGTCTGGAACGCTTATCGGCGGCAACCCGCTCGTCAAGCTTGGCGACCCGCTGCTGGTTGCCAAGACCAAGTAGCCAGGCCCCGCGCCACACAGCCAAAAGGCACCTCGTCAAGCGCCCGCGACCATTAGGCCGCGGGCGCTTTTCGTTTGAAAAACCATCCCGCCAATGCCTTATCTGTATAGCCCAAATGAGCCGAGCTGCTAGAATATCGAACTGTATGGATAACTATCATTCAACCGTTATGGGAGGATACGTGAACCGCACCAAAATCGCGCAGCTCTATGCCGATGCCGAGTCGCTCGGCGGCCAGACCGTCACCGTCGCCGGCTGGGTCAAGTCCGTCCGCGACATGAAGAACTTTGGCTTTGTTACGCTCAACGACGGCAGCTGCTTCCGCGACCTGCAGGTCGTCATGAACCGCGAGGCACTCGACAACTACGACGAGATCGCCCATCAAAACGTCTCGGCCGCACTCATTTGCACCGGCACCGTCAAGCTGACCCCCGATGCGCCCCAGCCTTTCGAGCTTTCTGCCACCTCCATCGAGGTCGAGGGCACGAGCGCCCCGGATTACCCGCTGCAGAAGAAGCGCGCAACCGTCGAGTTCCTGCGCACCCAGCAGCACCTGCGCCCGCGCACCAACCTGTTCCGCGCCGTGTTCCGCATCCGCTCTGTCGCGGCTGCCGCCATCCACCGCTTCTTCCAGGAGCAGGGCTTTGTCTACGTCAACACCCCCATCATCACCACGAGTGACTGCGAGGGCGCCGGCGAGATGTTCCGCGTGACCACGCTCGACCCCAAAAATCCGCCCCTCACCGAGTCCGGCGAGGTCGACTGGAGCCAGGACTTCTTTGGCAAGCATGCGAGCCTCACCGTGTCCGGCCAGCTCAATGCCGAGAACTTTGCCATGGCCTTTGGCGACGTGTACACCTTTGGCCCCACCTTCCGTGCCGAGAACTCCAACACCACGCGCCACGCCGCCGAGTTTTGGATGATCGAGCCCGAGATGGCCTTCGCCGACCTCAACGACTACATGGACAACGCCGAGGCCATGCTCAAGTACGTCCTCAAGGACGTTATGGCAACCTGCCCCGACGAGCTCAATATGCTCAACAAGTTTGTGGACAAGGGTCTGCTCGAGCGCCTGGACCATGTCGCCAACTCCGACTTTGCCCGCGTTACCTACACCGAGGCCGTCGAGATCCTGGAGCAGGCAGTCGCTGCTGGCCACCAGTTTGATTACCCCGTCAGCTGGGGCATCGACCTGCAGACCGAGCACGAGCGCTTCCTGACCGAGGAGCACTTTAAGCGCCCGACCTTCGTGACCGACTACCCGGCCGAGATCAAGGCGTTCTACATGCGCATGAACGAGGACGGCAAGACCGTCGCCGCCGCCGACTGCCTGGTTCCCGGTATCGGCGAGATTATCGGCGGCTCCCAGCGCGAGGAGCGCCTGGATCTGCTCGAGGCCCGCATCAAGGACCTGGGCATGAATCCCGAGCAGTACAAGTACTACCTTGACCTGCGCCGCTACGGTTCCTGCAAGCACGCCGGCTACGGTCTGGGCTTCGAGCGCTTGGTCATGTATCTGACCGGCGTGGGCAACATCCGCGACGTCCTGCCGCACCCGCGCACCGTGGGCAACGCCGACTTCTAATTGTCGAACGCTAGCTCGCGTCGCCACACGCCAACGCTCATCGCATAAGCGTCTCTCGACATCGGTCGAGAGACGCTTTTTTCAACAGCATCCGTCAAGCTTTTGGCAAGGTTTTGGTCAGTTGAGCAGGGCTGTTGAAAACTCGACCCGCCGTTTGCCGACGACTACCGACCGCCCAGAGCGCTCTGCGCCCCTGGGAAAGCCCCACGTCCTAGGCTCCATACCGTCGCCACCCAAAACGGAAAGGACGTGGGCACGATGACCGAAGCCGCTGTTGAAACCTACGACACCACGACGAGAGGCGCCGCCTCGATGGCAGCCTATCGCGCCGTTCGCATCCTGCAACTATTAAGTGAAAACACTGGCGAGGACAAGGCCATGCTTTCCGATGAGCTGATCCGGCGCCTCGCCCATCCCGACGACCCCGCCCGCATGCCCATCTCGGCGGCGCGGCGCAGCATCTACACCGCCATCTCCGCGCTTCGCCATGCCGGATACGAAATTGAGTACAAACGCGGCGTGGGCTACAAACTTCTTACCCGTCCGCTCACCGATGAAGAGATCATCCGGCTCCACGGTATGGTCATGCGCAACCGCTCCACGCCTATCGCTATCCGCAAGAGCATGGCGCAGCACTTAGTTGCCATGGCGAGTGCCGACGTTCGCGGCTACCTCGATACACCCGAACCCGTTCCGAGCGCAGGCAGCAAGGCTACCAAGGCAACACGCACGCCCATCAAGCGTATCGACACGTGCGAGCTCGTCGAGCAGGCCATCGACCATGGAACCACGGTGAGTTTTGATATTTCGAGCGTCACGGCACGTGGCGAAACCGAAGTAGCACGGATGACACTCCGCCCCTTTGCCATCAGGCAGCGCGATGGCATCTCGTATTTGCTGGGAACGGTCTATGACGCCCGAGGTGCCGATGACACGCTGCGCACCGTAGAGATTGGTCGCATGAGAAACGTCACCACACGTCTCCTCGACGGCAAGAAGCTCTTCGCCGCCCTGGACGAGGACGACGCCTCCTCCGCCGCATAAGACCCTCCGCCGCCCATTCGACTACCCGTACCGCCCATCCGATTCTGTATTAAAAAACCCGCCAGGCTGTTGTAAAAATGGACATCAGCGCTACTATAGTTCCACTTGCACTTTGTCCCAGTGCAGTGTTTCCAGCCATTTTTATACTGGGGGTAATGATATGAAGGACATCACCATCAGCCGCAGGAGCCTTCTGGTCTCCGCCGGCCTGCTCGCGCTCGCCCCGCTCGCCGGATGCGGCGGCAACTCTGGCTCCGGCTCTGCTGCCGCCGGTTCCGACTACACCATCGGCGTTCTGCAGCTCACCGAGCACTCCGCACTCGATGCCGCCAACGACGGCTTTGTCAAGGCCATCAAAGAGAGCGGCCTTAAGGTCAAGATCGACCAGAAGAATGCCCAGAACGACCAGTCAACGTGTAAGTCCATTGCCGACAAGTTTGTGGGCGACAACGTCAACCTGATTTATGCCATCGCCACGCCCGCCGCGCAGGCTGCCGCCGGCGCCACGGCCGATATCCCCATCGTGGGCTGCGCCATCACCGACTACGCCGCCTCCGGCCTGGTCCAGGACAACGACAAGCCCGGCACCAACGTCACGGGCGCTTCCGACCTCACCCCGGTCGCCGAGCAGCTCGAGATGATGCAGAAGGTCCTGCCCGACGTTAAAAAGGTCGGCTTGCTCTACTGCACCGCCGAGTCCAACTCCGACGTCCAGATCAAGGCAGCCAAGAAGGAGCTCGACAAGCTGGGCCTGGAGTACACCGACTTCACCGTCTCGAGCTCCAACGAGATCCAGTCCGTCGTCGAGTCCGCCGTGGGCAAGGTCGACGCGCTGTACTCCCCCACCGATAACACCATCGCCGCGGGCGCCTCGCAGGTGGGCCAGATCTGCAAGGAGAACAAGCTCCCCTTCGTGACCGGCGAGGAGGGCATGTGCAAGGCCGGTGGCCTGTTCACCCTCTCCATCAACTACGAGGACCTGGGCTACGCCGCGGGCGAGATGGCCGTTAAGATCCTGAAGGGCGAGGCCAAGCCCGAGGATATGCCGATCAAGCACCTCTCGAGCAAGGACCTGGTCGTCGTCAAAAACGACGAGATGGCCGAGGCCCTGGGCATCGACCTTTCCGCCCTGGACGCATAATGCCATACGCGACATGCGTCTAGAGCCCGTGCTCGCGCTTTAGCCGCGTTATTCAATATCTGAGCCACAGGGGCGGGCGCTGTAGACCGGCGTCCGCCCTGCTTGTTTCAGGTAAAACAAAACGTCTGTCCGTAACTCTTCTATGCATTGTTACCGCTATCATGGTGACTCACGTGTCCACCCTATCCTAGGAGGTATGAAGCATGCTCATTGCATTGCAGGGCGCCGTTTCGCAGGGCGTCCTCTGGGGCATTATGGTGCTTGGCGTGTTTATCACGTTCCGCCTGCTCGACATCCCCGATATGACCTGCGACGGCAGCTTTGCCCTCGGCGGCTGTGTCTGCGCCGTGCTCATCGTCAATAACAACGTCGACCCGCTGCTCGCCGTGCTGGCCGGCATGTGCGCCGGCGCCATCGCGGGCGCCGTCACGGGCATTCTGACCACCGTCTTTGAGATTCCTGCGATCCTCGCCGGAATCCTCACCCAGATCAGCCTGTGGTCCATCAACCTGCGCATCATGGGCAAGTCCAATACGCCCATTCTTGCCAAGGGCACCGTGTTCTCGGCCGTCAGCAATATGACCGGTCTGCCGCAGTCCACCGTTGCCATCATCTTGGGCATCCTGCTCGCCGTGGCTATCGTTGCCATCCTGTATTGGTTCTTTGGCACCGAGATCGGCTCGGCGCTGCGCGCCACCGGCAACAACGAGTACATGATCCGCGCTCTGGGCGTCAACACCAACTCCACCAAGATGATCGCCCTCGTGCTCTCCAACGCCCTCATCGGCCTTTCGGGCGCGCTCATCTGCCAGAGCCAAAAGTATGCCGACATTGGCATGGGCACCGGTGCCATCGTTATCGGTCTTGCCGCCATTGTTATCGGTGAGGTGCTCGGCCGTCTGCTGCCCGGCGGCCTCACGCAGTTTAGCGTCCGTCTTGCCTCCGCTGTCTTTGGCTCCGTGGTGTACTTCCTTATCCGCGCCATCGTGCTGCAGTTGGGCATGGACGCCAACGACATGAAGCTGCTCTCCGCCGTAATTGTCGCTGTGGCCCTGTGCGTGCCCGTGGTTTGGGAGCGCTATAAGCTCCGCAGCTCCTACACGAAGGGGGATGAGGCAGATGCTTAAGCTCTCGCACGTCAAGAAGACCTTTAACAAGGGCACCGTCACCGAGAAGCGCGCGCTCACCGGCGTCGACCTCACCCTGAATGACGGCGACTTTGTAACCGTGATCGGCGGCAACGGCGCCGGCAAGTCCACGCTGCTCAACATGATCGCCGGCGTGTACCCGCTCGATTCGGGCGTTATTGAGCTCGACGGCACCGACATCTCGCGCCTGAGCGAGTCGCAGCGCGCCAAGTACCTGGGCCGCGTGTTTCAGGACCCCATGCGCGGTACCGCTGCCGACATGCAGATTGCCGAGAACTTGGCCCTCGCCAAGCGTCGCGGCCAGCGTCGCGGCCTTTCGTGGGGCGTCACCAAGGCCGAGAAAGATGAGTACGTTGAGTTGCTCAAGCGCCTGGACCTTGGTCTGGACACGCGTCTCAACGCCAAGGTCGGCCTGCTCTCGGGTGGCCAGCGCCAGGCACTCACCCTGCTGATGGCCACGCTCACCAGGCCGCGCCTGCTGCTGCTCGACGAGCACACCGCGGCCCTCGACCCCAAGACGGCCTCTAAGGTGCTTAACCTGACCGAGGAGATCGTCGACGAGAACCACCTGACCACGCTCATGGTCACGCATAACATGAATGACGCCATCCGTCTGGGCAACCGTCTGATCATGATGCACGAAGGCCACGTGATCTACGACGTGGCGGGCGATGAGAAGAAGTCGCTCACCGTAGCCGACCTGCTGCAGAAGTTCGAGGAGGTCTCGGGCGGCGAGCTCGCCAACGACCGCATGCTGCTGAGCTAAAACCTGCCAAAAAGGGACAGGTTTATTTTGGCAGGTTTTATCTGCGCAAACGTCAAAACCGCCGCTAAGGGACAGACGCCCTTGCGGCGGTTTTCGCATATTATGTCGATAATCCGATATTCAACCAGACATTCTGGCTAAGGACTAAGGAAACTGCCATGAAAAGACTCCCCCGCCTTGCGTTAGCCGCCGCGTTGTTTGCCGGCGCGCTCGCAGGCATCCCAAGCCTCGCTTTCGCGGGGAACCTGCCCGCCGCTATTGACGGCTCCGTGGCCGTCATGCACACCAACGATATCCACGGCAGCTACAAGTACAGCTACAACGCAAGCAAGGGCACCGGCACTGTGGGCTTTGATGGACTGGCGGTTCTCTATAGCGCCCAAAACAGCGCCCCCGATCTTTTGCTCGATGCGGGCGACACCTTCCACGGGCAGTCCTTCGCCACCATGAGCGAGGGCAGGAGCATCGCCGAGCTCATGGACACCTTCTATGCAGACGGCTACGACGCGACCACGCCGGGCAACCACGACTGGAGCTACGGCGCGGACAAGCTCCGCACCATGACCGGCTACAGCACCACCGGCACGCCCTTCGCCATGCTCTGCGCGAACGCGAAGTCTACGAGCGGCGTATGGAGCTCGAGCATCACGAAGACGCTCGATCGCACCTGGGAGAATAGCGAGGATCACTCCACATTCGACTACAAAATCAAGGTCGGCGTCGTGGGTGCCATGGATGAGTCGCTGGAATCCTCGCTGCGCGCGGACCTGGTCGCGGGTACGTCGTTCTCGAGTGCCGCGAACGCCATCAATGCCGAGGCAGAGCAGCTGCGCAAGGAGGGCTGCGATGTTGTTGTGTGTATCGCGCACACGCTCGACGCCAAGACCTTTGCCACGCGACTCCGTGGCGTCGATGCCCTTATCGCAGGCCACGAGCACATCAACCTTAACGAGAAGGTGACGGGAGCCGACGGCAAGACAATCCACGTTGTCGAGGCGGGCAGTGCCTTTGCCGAGGTGGGACTGCTTTCCATTCCGTACAAATACGACACGAATGGCACCGAGACGACCGACGATGACACGGTCACGGTCCCTGCAGACGGCAGCGACGAGAAGCTCTACACCGCCAAGAACGTCAACGACCTTTTGGCAGACCCCGACAAGGGCTCGACTACCAAAGCCGCCTTGAAGCCGTCCGCAACAAGATCAAGCCGCTCGACGAGGACTTTGAAAACGAATCGAACAAGGCGCTCGGCACATCCACCACCAACTATTTCTACGGCGAGGACGCCGCAGGCACGCATGGCTGGGAAATGGTGCGCACCACTGATTTCCGCCCCAGCAACCCGGGCGACACCACCAAGGCCCAAACCATCGGACACGTGATTTGCGGCTCCTATCTTGCCCTGACGGGCGCGGACTTCGCTATCGAAAACGCTGGCGGCATCCGCGGCGGCATCGCGGCGGGCAACGTGACCGCCGGCAACGTCATCGCCATCTCGCCCTACGGCAACACCGTGGAGACCTGGACCATGACCGGCGCGGACTTCCTCGCAGCGCTCGAGCACTCGCTACAAATCAGCGACGATTGCAACGACAGCTACGAGCTTCAGCAGGCTTATGTGGCGGCCGGTCACACCGAGCAGGAGGCGCAAGACAAGTACAAGTGGCGCGATGACTCTGGCAGCGTTCTCTCCTTTGGCGGCATCAACGTGACGATTGATTGGACGCAGCCCGAAGGCAAGCGCATTGTGAGTGCCACACTCACCAAAGACGGCAGCACGCTCGATCCCACCAAGACCTATACCGTCGCCACCAACAACTACATCATCACCAACACGACCGACTTCCCCACCTTCGCAAACGCCACCAAGCACACCGAGTGGGGTACCTGCGAGTCAGCGCTAAGGGCGCTGATCGGGCAGAACAGCTGGGAGAGCAAGATGGCCTCGCTCGCGGGCACCATCAGCTTCGGCTCCGCTGCCGTGGACCCCACGCCCACACCGGCCCCGACGCCTAAGCCCTCGCCTAAGACGGACACGACGACCACGAAGGTCATCACCAAGAAGACAACCGGTAAGCTCGCCGCAACGGGAGACCACACGCTGGCAGTAGTTGGCGCGTGCCTTATCGGCGGCATCATCGTCATCATCCTCGGCATTATCTGGAAGCGTCGACGCTAAGCTACACCGCCGGGCCTTGCAGCCCCACCGCGTAAACCTTATATCGAGCACAGAAGCCCGTCCGAATCTGAACTGCCTCCCATTTCTTGGACATGAGAAATGGGAGGCTTTCTTTATGCGCGT
>UQLH01000013.1:0-66812 GCA_900541805.1 uncultured Collinsella sp. | reverse complement strand
ACGAGATGTAGAGAGGTCTCGTGGGCTCGGAGATGTGTATAAGAGACAGGGAGTTGATCCTGCGGCCCCGCCGCTTTATGCCGATGCGTAACGAGCGCTAGCGCTCCATGTTGGGAACGATGCTGCCCTCCGTTACTGCGCGCACGGCCAAGCGCATGATGTTGTCGTAGCCGGTCTTATTGAGAATCTCCGAGATGCGGCGTTTGATGGTGCCCTCGCTCATAAACAGCTCGGCCGCGATCTCGCGGCGGCTTTTACCCTCGCAGGCAAGGCGCAAGATCGACAGCTCGACATCGTCGAGGGCCGCCGTGCCCGAGAAGATGCTCTCGGGCGGCTTGGGAAACGTGCAGTAACCCGCCAGCGTGGAGCGCATCACGGCGAATAGCTCGTCGATACCGACGTTCTTGTACACAAAGCTGTCGACGCCCGCCTCGCGCGCCTGGTCCACAAAGGTGATTTCGGGCATACCCGTCATGATAATGACGCGGCACTCGGGCAGTTGTTCTTTGATGCGCGATGCCGCCACGATGCCGTTGGAATCATGCTCGGTACATACGTCCATCAGTATCATGTCCGGGCGCTCCTTGAGCGCGACACCCAAGGCCTCGGAAGCATCGGCAATGGCGGAAACAACGGTCATATCGGGCTGGTCGCCAACGGAGCGCGCCAGGCTCTCGCGCAGGATGGCCTGGTCTTCGACTATAAGGACGCGGATCATGAACTTCTCCTTTGGACCGTGGCGTTGGAGGCGAGCGGGATGGACACCGTAAGCGTGAAGGGCGGGGCGGTGTGGACTTCCAGGCTGCCGCCCAGATTCTGCGCGACATGCCTCATACCTGGGATACCCGTTCCCTCGCGATACGATACGGGTGCAGGCGCGCCGTCGTTAGAAACGGTCATCCGCGCAACAGCACCGTCTTCCGACGTCTCCTGCCACAGACGCACGTGGACCCGATGCGCCTGTGCATGCTTGGTGGCATTGGTCGAGGCCTCGCGGATAATCTGCAGAAAGGCTGCGGCGACGCGCGCGTCGCTTGGTAGCTCGCCCTCCACATCGATCTGCACGCTCACTAGGCCAAAGGCATGGACGATATCGCCCAGTTGCTCTGCCGGTTCGGTGTCGCCCCCGCTGCGCAGATCGGCAGCGATTGAGCGCAGCAGCGGGTCGATCTGCTCGAGTGACTCGTCATCCAGGCGCCCCTCCTCCAGATAACGATGGAGGATGGACAGGCGCTGCCCGATCACGTCGTGCACGCGAGCGCGCATACGCAGATAGGCCGCATTGTCAGCAACTTTTTTGACTTCTTCGATCTGGGCTTGGAGCTCTTGGCCCGCAAGCTCAAGCAGGTGGTTGGCTTGCGCCAGGCGATCATGAGCATGCGCATACTCTGTTACATCCAGGCCGATAATGCGCTCGAAGAGGCGGCCCAAAACCATAACGTCATCGTGCACGAACAAGCGAATCTCGGCGGGAGAAACCTCGACCACAACGCGCGCCTCACCAAAACGGTCCAGATTAATCCGCACACGGTTCCTGCTGCTTTCGGGCATTTGCATGCTGAGTTTGCGCAGGTCGTTCCATGTACCGCTCATATCGCCTAGGTCGGTGGGCATATGAAGCTCCACTAGGTTTTTGCGCATGCAGCGGTTCATGAGCAGCGGACGGCCCCTCGGGTCCAGATACAGGATGCCCACGGGAATCACGTTGATGGTCTCGATCGTCGAGAACGCGGTGATATCCTCCTGGCGGTTGCGGACATCCATCAAGAGCGCCGCAATGGAGCGGCACAGGAAAAACGCTCCCTCTGCGATAAGGACAACGGTCCACGCCGAGCCCATGGCAAAAACCACCGGCGGCGTCACGGCGGCAACGAGCAACAGTTCGGCCAGCATGACGGGGCGACGATAGTGCACCATAAGCACCACGCCGTAGGCAAAGATCACGGCATTGGTCCACAACGCTCCGCCCATTGCCCTGGCGCAAACGCCAAGCGGCGCCACCAGATATGAGCCAGACGACGCGAACAAGATGAGCGCCGAAATAACTAGGTGAAGCACAAGGCTCGCCTCGTAGGCACAAATCACCTTACGGTTATAGGACGAGCGGCGCGATGCGATGAGCGGGACGTGGATCGTCTGCAGACACGCAGCCAGGGCAAAGACAACATCGAGCGCAACGATTTGGGGAAGAATGAGCGAAATCTGCATCGTCACTCACCCGCCCTCGGCATCAAGACGATCATGCGCAGCTGGCCGGGTTCGCCCTCAAGGCGGTATGCCACGTTGCGCCCTTGCAGAGCGCTTTCGAGCTCTTGCGCAGCGGGCGTCTGCGAAAGATCTGCATCATCGTTGGAAAAAAAGCGTGGCACGCAGCTCGACACTGCACCGGTCATGGTCGCCCAAGTGATACATAAGCGCCGGATGGTCGGTGGTGTAGGCAAAAAACGCAAAGTCATACACGCAGTCGTACAGGGCGCTTACCGTACTGGCGTGCATCGGGCGCCGTATGGCGATAATCGAAGCGCAATCGATATCGATGGTGCGCAGGTCGCTTGCGAGCTCGTTGGCAATGAGCTGAATGCGGTCGCGATCAAAACCGCTCTCCCCGTGCTGTGCCAACGTGAGCGACCCTTTGCGCTTGCAATAGGCGACGAGCATCTTGGCGCGCTGCAGCATGCGGTAACGCTCGTGCGAAGACGATTCATCGGTCAACGGCGGTAGCGAGCTCAGCAGGTCGTACATCCCATCGAGCGCGCGGGCAAGCGCCTGGTCCACGTCTTGGACCAGCAAGGTCTCGGCCTCTTGGTCTGCCAGGTGCGTCTTAAGGTCGTAGTCGGCGGCGAGCAGCTCGTTTTGACGCTGCAGCTCCATGCGACGATGTGCCAGTTCACGGTTAAGCTCGTTGAGATCCGACACGTCTTGGGCAAGCAGGGCCGATCCGCCCAGCAGTGGACAGGCACGGTACATCACATCGGGATCGGACGCCACGGCAAAGGCATGGGCGCGGCCGTGCGCCTGGGTCCGCAACTCCTCGCGCACGCCTACCGGCATTGGCTTTGACACTGGCGTGGCATAGACTTCCTGCAGGTCGCGCGTTAGAACTTTGAGGTCGAGCGGCAAGGTGTCGAAAATGCCGGCGATGTCGTGATATGACGGAATGACACCGCAATCGAGACAGATTTCCATCGCCGCCACGCACAAGACGCAATAGATGAGCGAGAAGTTGAGCCTCCATGCCCAGGGCACACGCAACGCATATGAGATGGCAAAGAACGCGCCGCCCAGCAGCACGAGCGCCGCCGTGCCCGAGAAACGTTGGATGCGAAAGGACGAGGACCGGCCCACCAGGATAAAAAAGGCCACAAAGTTAAAGGCCGTCCACACGAGGACGGCGAAATAACCCCAGCCGTACGTGTAATCGTTGCTCCAGGTGTCGCTTGTACGGTCAAAGTGGAAGACCTGCTGGTGAAAATCGTTGGTGAGCACAAATCCGATAAGCAGGATAGCCACAATCCACAGCGCAGCGCAGTAGCGGCGACCCAGGCGGTGTTGCTCCAGGCCCGCAAGGCGCAGACCACACAACTGGTAGAGCAGCGGAATGAGTGTCATGGGCACGTAGTACAGGTACCACAGCACGGTGGCATAGAACGGCGTGAACGACTTGTACTTGAGAATGACTTCGATCATCCACAGGGCGCAGATGGTGGCGACGGCAACAAGGCGGCGGCGCAGCACATAGTCCAAACAGCGCAGATAGACCGATACGCCCCAGATCGAAAATATAATTGCGGCGACAAGCAGCGGGAGAGAGCTCGAGTGGGCGAGCGCATCCACGACCTCTTCGGACACCTCGCTATAGGCGGGCACGGCGTTAGAAAGTTTGGGGTCGAAGGCGAACAGCGCCGGCAAGACTGCCAAAAGCATGAGGAACAGCGCAGTGATGACACCGGCGATAGCGAAGACGCGGTGGCGGTACACCTGATGTGTTATGCCAACAAGGAATCTCGGCATGGCGAAGAGCCTGCCGCCCCTGGGATCCGCAGCCGGTGCGGTCCGGGCGGCCGCGTGGCCGATATGTCGCTCGCGGGTACCCATAGTGCTTTTAGTGTACCGACAGGCAGGCTCAAAAAGCGGGCCACATGTCCCAAAATCCGCAGACGGCAAGGCGCCCGGCAGCCTCCCCCGTCTGGCACTTCCCGATATCCGCCCGCCCCAAACCACCGCAAAGGAGACAGGCACCTTTGTGGTGGTTTGGGGCGATGCGCTAGTCCACGGTGATGTCGAGATTTTTGCCGATGAGGCCTACGTAGCCGCCTTCGGCTGCCTTGGGGCTGTCAGCATGGCAGAGGACCCACTTGTCGGCCTTCCAGTAGCAGTAGCTGTCGCCGGCCGAGGGCATGTCGGCCGCGACCTCGGGGCGCGGGCCGTTGGTGCCGGCGGGCAGCGCCACCATCACCTGGAAGCCACCGTCGTCGACCATGCACGGCGTGTAGTGGAGCGTGGTGTTGAAGACTTCGACGACCGTACCCGCCGGCACGCGAAACGCCTTGACGCACGCGGTGTCGAGCTTGCCGTCCTCGATCTCCCAGCGATGCGCCACGAGCAGGATAAAGTCGCGAGCGCCCAGGTTGAATTCGCTCGCGCGGTGATACTCCAGGCAGTTGAGTCGTGTATTGTGGCCGTTGCACCAGCCGAGCTGGAAGGGACGGCCACCAAACATGAGAAAGCCAAGCTTGTCGGCATCCTTGACGTCCTCGAGCTCCGGCGCACTTGCAACGTACTTGCTGCCCTCGGGAATGGGCGTGGCAGAGAGCGCCTCGAGCACGGGCGACGTAAGCTCGGACGGAACGTTATCCCAAACGTTGCCATAGGACTTGAACTCGGGATCGTTGACAGAGTAGATATGCATGTTCGCTCCTGTTCGTTTATGTGACAGTATGAACATTCTAGAACAAACATAAGCGATTTTAAACACTCGTCCCGACCACTCAGCAAAAAGGCACCCCCGCATAAGCGAAGGCGCCCAATGCGCGCGTTTTGGGCGATAAAGCCCTTACGCCTGCTGATAGTGCAGGTGCTTCCCGTCGATATCGGCCAGGTCGCGGTCGAGGTAGCGGCGCGCGAGCCAGTTGGCCATGGGGAGGTTCTGGTCCAGGTAGTTACCGCATTCCTCGGGAGCGGCACCGGGGACATCGCCCTCAAAGCCGGCGACAAACTCGAACAGCTCACGCACGAGCGGCAGGATCTCCTCGCTCGTCACCTCGCCAAACACAACCAGGTAAAAGCCCGTGCGGCAGCCCATGGGGCCAAAGTAGACAATGCGGCCCGACCACTCGGCATGATTGCGAAGGAACGTCGCGCCCAGGTGCTCGATGGTGTGGCACTCGGCCGTGTTCATGACCGGCTCCTTGTTGGGCGTGGTCAGGCGCAGGTCAAAGGTGGTGACGGCGGCCCCGGTCGCCGGATCGCGATCGATGCGGCTCACATACACGCCGGGCTCAAGCAACAGATGGTCAACGGAAAAGCTCGCAATGCGCTCCATGGCAAATCCTCTCGGTAGTCAATTTGGGACGGGCTCTTTTAGCTGGTTCGAATGGTCGCACCAATCATACCAGTCAAAAAAGCCCCGTCCCAAAAAGACAACTTAGCCCAGGACGCGGGCCATGCGTGCCTTGAACTCGGACAGGAAGCGCGGAGCATCCACGGTCAGTGCCACAAGCGCGCTCTTGTCCGGATCGGACAGGCGGCGCTCATCGCAGATGGTGCGACCGCGGTACTCGCCCAGCAGATCAACACGCAGGTTGCAGCCGAGCGCACCTACGAGCGTGGGGTCGATCGCCACGGCAACGGCCAGCGGATCGTGCAGCGCACAACCACCCAGGTAGGGTGCGTTCATCTCGTACGAGCCAATGTAGTGCTCGACCATGCTCGCAAATGCGCAGCCCGCCATGGTGCCCGAGCCCGTCCAGCCGGCAATGTCGCGGCGTGTGAGCACCACGCGATGCGTCACGTCCAGACCCACCATGGTGAGCTTACGGCCCGAGCGCAGCACCGCGTCGGCTGCCTCGGGGTCGCTCGCCATATTGGCCTCGGCGCCCGCGCTCACGTTGCCGGGCACGGTAAGGGCGTCGCCCATCACGACCACGCGGCCGATGGACATCATCGCCGCCGCATCGCGCTCCAGGGCGAGCGCCAGGTTGGAGAGCGGGCCAGTCGCTACGTAGACCAGATCGGGACCATAGGTGCGCGCGGCATCGATCAGATAATCGACCGCGGCGTTGCCGTCGGCCGAGGTCGCCCCCACCGGCTCGTAGGGCGACGCGGGCACGCTCGCGCCGCCGATGCCGTTCTTGCCGTGAATGAGCGCGGTGGACGCCGGCGGCGTATAGGGCTCAGTCGCCTGCAGAGGACGGTCGGCGCCCAGGTACACCGGAACCTCGGGGCGACCCAGCAGATCGAGCACCGCCAGGCAATTGTGCGCCGATTGCTCGACGCGCACGTTACCAAAGCACGTGGTGATGCCCACGAGCTCCACCTCGGGGCTCGCGATGGCATAGGCCAGCGCCATCGCATCGTCAACACCCATATCCAGATCAAGGATCAGCTTCTTGATTGCCATTGTTCTACTCCGCTTCTCCGTCTTTACCGTTTAACCAAACCAATGTTCAACTTCGGCGCGCGTGGGAATCGATTGCTGAGCGCCCAGGCGCGACACCGTCACTGCCGAGGCGCGAGCACCCGCGGCCATGCACTCAAAGAGCGGCAAGCCCTCTAGGCGAGCCGCCGCCAACGCGCCGATAAACGTATCGCCGGCGGCCGTGGTATCGACTACCGTACTCGAAAGTGCCGGCATGCGCAGCAGCTCACCGCCATCGCCGAGCGTAACCGAGCCGGCACCGCCCAACGTGATGACCGCGGCGCCGGCGCCCTTGTCGAGCAGCGCATTGAGCGCGGCGACGCAACTCACATCATCCGTGGGCAGAATGCCCGTCAGAACCTGGCACTCGGTCTCGTTGGGACAGACCAGGTCGACCGCAGGCCAGACCTCCGCAGGCAGCTCGCAGGCAGGCGCTGGATTAAAGACCGTATAGAACCCCAGCTCGCGAGCGCAAACAAGCGCCTCGGCCGTCGCCGCAAGGTCACATTCGCCCTGGGTGATAAAGACGCTTCCGGCAGCCGGGGCAATCTCGCTGGCGTCGCCGTCGAGCTTATGGGCCACCAGACGCCTCAGCGCGCAGGCAACGTCCGCGCCCGCAAGCACATGGTTGGCGCCCGGTGACAGTATGATGCGGTTGTCGCCCTCGCAGCGAATGATGGTCGCCGTTCCCGTCTCCACGTCATCGCGATGCACTACAAAGTCACAGTCCGCGCCGGCGTCTTGGAGCCCCGCCACGAGCGACGCGCCGAACGCGTCGCGACCGACCGCGCCGATCATGTGCGTGCACGCGCCCATACGCGCGGCAGCTACGGCCTGATTGGCGCCCTTGCCGCCGGCGTTGGTGATAAACCCGCTGCCGCCGACGGTCTCGCCCGCACGCGGTATGCGCTCGCACGCCACCGAAAGGTCCATGTTCATACTGCCGAACACCGCAACGATGCCGCGATCTGCCATGGAAACCTCCTCATCTGCGGGCCTTATGCCCACCGTCGGCCGTCGATCGTGCACTCTCGCACCCCCTATAACTTTAGTTCACTTTGATGTGGACGCGCGCTTGAGCTTGCGCCAGCAGCAAGCATTCACAGGAGCAGGCAGCTACAATGAAGGCGTGCTGATTATTCTCGTCATTGGATGATGTTTTATGGAACAACTCTCGCAATCGGGCTCGCGCGGTCGACGCCGCACGGGCAACGAGCCGGCGCCGCACGAACGCGTGAAGGGTGAACGCCGTGCCAACGAACCGCGACGCACCGCGAGCCCCCATCGTGCTTCTGCTAACAACGCGGGCCGCGCCAACACTCCCGCCGCGGAGCAGACGCCTGCTCGCCCCAAGTCCCGCTACATCCCTGCACTCGACGGTCTGCGTACGCTCGCCGTCGTCGCGGTGGTGCTCTATCACCTTAACCTCACGTGGGCTCAGGGCGGCCTGCTTGGCGTCACGATCTTCTTTGTGCTTTCGGGCTATCTGATCACGCGCTTGCTGCTCAACGAAGTCGCTAAGACCGGACGCATCGACCTCAAGAGCTTCTGGATTCGCCGCATCCGTCGCCTGGTCCCCGCCGTGGTAACGGTAGTGTTTGTAACCTGTGCGCTGTGCACTATCTTTAACCACGTGATGCTCACCAAGATGCGCCCCGACATCCTGCCGTCACTGCTGTTCTTCAATAACTGGTGGCAGATTGCCCAAAACGTCTCGTACTTCAATGCTCTGGGCGACCCCTCGCCGCTCACGCACTTTTGGTCGCTTGCCATCGAGGAACAGTTCTACCTGATTTGGCCGCCACTGCTGTTTGCCATGGTATCCATGCATGTGAGCAAACCCAACACGCGCCGCGTGGTTCTGGGCCTTGCCGCGGTATCTGCCCTCGCCATGATGGTGCTTTACAACCCTGCCGCCGACCCCAGCCGCGTGTACTACGGCACCGACACCCGCGTGTTCTCGCTGCTGCTGGGTGCCTGGATGGCCTTTATCCCCGATCGCGACCTGGCGCCGGTGCGTCTCGTTCATCGTTTGGGGCTCAATCGCCTGGCTGGCGCCGCCAAGCACGGCAAGAACGCCGAGGGCAAGCCTGGCGAGAAGGCCGACGAATCAGCCGAGACCGCCCCGGCACAGCCGAGCGCCCTCGTGCGCTTTTGGTCCTCGCCCGCATCCATCGATGTATTGGGCGTCGTGGGTCTGGTTGGCCTTGCCGCCATGGTCGCGCTCACCAACGGCTACACCGCGTTCCAGTATCGCGGCGGCACGCTGTTATGCTCCATCCTCACGCTCATGGTCATCGCGGCCTGCGTGCAGCCCCAGGGAATGGTTGCCCGCGCGCTGTCCGCCGAGCCACTCGTGTGGGTTGGCAAGCGCTCGTACAGCATCTACCTGTGGCACTATCCGCTGCTGTTGCTCATGAACCCAGTCGCCAACATCAACGATACACCGTGGTGGCAGTATATCTTGCAGGTACTTGTGGTGGTCGCCGTGGCAGAGTGCTGCTATCGCTTTATCGAGACTCCGTTTAGGAAGGGCGCCTTTGGGCGCACCGTCGCCGAATTCCGCGGTGGCACCACCACGCCCGCCAACTGGGCACGCGCGCACGCCCCTGTCTGCGTAGCCTGCGCTGTCGTGTTGGTCGTTGCACTGGGCGGCCTGATCTTTGTGCCCGAAACGTCTGCGCTGAGCGGCGAGGGCGCCGAAGTTCTGAACAAGGAAGCCAAGAACACCGCGCCCACCGACCAGCAGGCGGCCGACGACACCGACAAGGACAACGACGGCTTCCCCGATGGCTCCTACGATCTGCTTATGATCGGCGACTCCGTGTCGCTGCGTGCCGTGGACACCTTTGACGGCGTGTTCCCGCACAGCCATATCGATGCCGAAAAGGGCCGCCAGTTTGATGCGGGCCGCGCGACATTTGAGGGCTATATCCAGCAGAACCTTGCCGGCAAGATCGTGGTCTTTGCCCTGGGCACCAACGGCTTGGTAACCGACGACCAGATCGACGCCATCATGGCCGATGCAGGAGATAAGCGTATTGTGGTGTTTGTGAACACGCGCAGCCCGCAGCCGTGGGTTGGCTCTACCAACCAGGCCATCGCCAACGCCGCTACGCGCTACAAGAACGTGCGCGTTATCGATTGGTACGGATACAGTGCCAACCGCAACGACCTGTTCGATGGCGATGGCACGCATCTATCGACCACTGGCGTGACTGAGTACCTCAACTTGATCCACGATGCCGTCAAGAAGGACCTGCCCGTGCATCCCGAGGATCACGTCAACGATCCGCAGCCGGCTGCCGTCAAGTCTGCCACCGACGCGCTCGTCAATGCGCTTGCCTTCAAGCCGCACAAGCTGGGCACCGACAAGTAACCCGCAGCAAACAACCCAAAATCACTCTTTTAGAGCCGGCCCCAAGAGATTGCGGGCAAAAAACAGGCCGCAGCCCATCGCTGCGGCCTGTTCGGAAGCAAAAGTGGGCGTTAAGCGCTGTAGCCCATCGCTTGCAGCACAAACATGACGACCGTCAGCACCGTAATCACGCCGATAGTCGCCCAAGTGAGCACGTTCCACACGCGGCCGTTGCGGTTGGCGCCCATAATGTGACGGTCGGCGGCGATAACCACCTGGAACACCAGAACCACGGGCAGTAGCACGCCATTGATGACCTGCGAGGTCATCATAATCTGGAACAGATCAACGCCGGGCATAAGCACCAGCACGGCAGAGATACCGATGATGGCCGTAATGATGCCGCGATAGACCGGGGCCTCGTCCCAGCTGCGGTCGGCACCGCGCTCCCAGCCAAATGCCTCGCAGATAGCGCTCGACGTAACGCCCGGCAGCACGCAGGCAGCCAAGAAGCTCGCCGCGACCAGGCCCGAGGCAAACAGTACCGTGGACCACTGACCCGCAATAGGCTCCAGCGCGCGGGCAGCATCGGCAGCATCGCTAATCTGAATGCCCGCCGGGAACAACACCGTACCGGTCGTGATGATAATAAAGCCGGCAATGACATCGGCAGCAAGCGAGCCGCTCACGGTATCGATACGCTGCAGCACGATGTCGTCCTCGCCCGCGTTCTTATCGACCACGTTGTTCTGCGCCAAGAAAATCATCCACGGCGCGATGGTGGTACCGATCGTTGCGACCACGAGCGACACGTAGCTGGGGTCATTTTGAATGTTAGGCACGACCAGGTCGACCGCGACCTCACCCCAGTTGGGGCCAGCCATAAACGCGGCGACAATATAGGTCACGAAGACGCAGCTTACCAGCAGCAGAATCTTCTCGATGCGCTGGAAACTACCCGACATGGTAAGCATCCACACCAGCAGCGCCACCAACGGCACCGAGATGCTCGCCGGCACGCCAAAGAGAGCAAGGCCGCTGGCGATACCCGCAAACTCCGAAATGGTCACAGCCGTGTTGGCGATCAACAGCGCCGCCATAGCAAGTACACTCTTGCGCACGCCAAAGCGCTCGCGGATGAGCGATGCCAGGCCCTTGCCCGTGACGCAGCCGCAGCGCGCCGCGGTCTCCTGCGTCACGATGAGCAGCACAGTCATGACGGGAAGCATCCAGAGCATCTTGTAGCCATAGCTGGCGCCCGCGCTGGAATACGTTGCAATGCCGCCGGCGTCATTGCCCGAAAGCGCCGCCAGCAGACCGGGACCCATAGCGCCAAAGATGGCCGCGATGGTCAACTTTTGCTTGGTGCCCGACTTTTGCTTGGTATTTTGCACGCGACCACCTAACCCATGACCGACATGGTGAGCAGCACCGCAGCGGCGCAGTACGCTATGCACGAGATCATGACGGCAATAACGTTCATGGCGGTGCCCGACGTGTTGAGGTCATGCTCGTCACGCCAGAACAGCACCATCAGGTAAATCACGGCGCTCATGTTGCCAACCAGGCAAATGATGGCAGCGATATTAAAGCAGCCGGTAAAGAGCTGCTCCTCAAACATGGGCGCATCGGGAAACGCGGCGGTGCGCACCAGCTGGGCGCACAGATAGGTCACGAGTGACAGAATCAGGCCCATGCCCGTGCTCTGGAAGAAGAACCCCAGATATGGCTTGGGCTCGTCGTCGTGACCGTCATACTCCAAGAAGTAGTTCTTGACGAACGACACCATGCGCGAGGCAGCAAGCAGCACGAGCGGCATGGCGCACATGGGGAACACCACCAGATGCGCGGAGCCGAGCGCCGTCCCCAGCACCGTTGCCATGATGCACGAGGCAATGCCCCACACGACAACCCAGTACTGGCGATGCACGAACCAGCTGAGCACGTTCGTCGAGTCGTCCGACGCGCTATCGCCCGAGCCGACACCGGCGATCTGCAGGTCCTCCTGATGCTCCTCGGCGATAACGTCCATGGCGTCGTCGAAGGTCACGATGCCCAGGATATGACGGTTCTCGTCGCAGACAGGGATGGCGACCAGGTCGTACTTGGTCATCTCGTCCGTCACGTCTTCCTGGTCCTCGTCGGGCGACACGTAGACCAGGTCGCGATAGGCGAGCTGGCCCAGCGTGGCATCGCGGTCGGCCACGATCAACGTGCGCAGCGAGAGCACGCCGGTGAGCATGCCGCTCGGATCCTCGGTATAGACGTAATAGACACTCTCGAAGTCCTCATCGAGTTTGCGAATCGCCTCGATGGCATCGCCGACCGTCGCCGTGGCGGGCAGCGAGACAAACTCCGAGGTCATGATGCGGCCGGCGGTGTTGTCCTCATAACCCAGCAGGTTACGAATCGCCTTCTCCTCCTTGACGCCCATCAGGCGCAGGAGCTTCTCGGCCTTCTCGTAATCGAGCTCGTCGATCAGGTCAGCTGCATCGTCCGGGTCCATCATGGCCAGCATCGACGATGCGTCCGTGTCGGACAGGCCCTCGAGCATCTCGGTCATAAGCTCGTCGTCATCGAACTCCGAGATGGCCTCGGCGGCCTGGGCGGTGTCGAGCTGCGCGAACACCTGCGCACGCAGGCGCGGGTCGAGCTGCTCGATGATGTCGGCAATGTCGGCAGGGTGCAGCTCGCCAAGCGTCTTGTGCGACACCGAGAGCTGGATGTTCTTAGTCGAGCGATCGAGCAGGTCCATGTAAGACCAGGCGATAATGTCCTCGCTGAGCGGCTTGCCCAGGTGCTTCATAAAGCCCTCGACGACATGCTCGAGTGTGGGGCTGATCGCGCGCAGCAGACCGCGGGCGCCAACTTCGGCACCCAGTAGGCGCAGCTGATTTTCGCCCGACATGGAAAACTTGATGTCGTTTACGCGCACGACCTTCATGCCCTGCGTGTCGACAATTTGCTTGTTAAGCACGTCGCGGGCGAGTAAGAGTTCGGTCGGCTGCAGGTACGAAAAACGGATTTCGGTGGCCGACGTCTTAAGGTGTACACCCGTCTCGTCGATACGGTCGACCCATTTGCGCCAGCTGATCATAAACGGCGTCTTGCCGGGTCCGCGGAACGCGAGCGACGTCACGTGCGGAAAAACTTCGCCGGTAGCAATGCCAAAATCGTTCACCACGCCGAGCTTTTCGCCATCGACGTCCAAGACCGGCAATTTGAGCATCTCACTCAGATAATTCAATGGTGCTCCCCATCATTATTCCCCCGAACGCGGCCGCATGTACGGCGTCCGGAGGCTTCTGGATATGTATACGCATGCGCGGGCGGCACGCCGCTCGACGCTCACACCCCGTGCACGCGCAGAAAGCACCTGCATGGGGTCATCGACTGTATGGTCGAGGTTTGGATTTCACCTGTAACCTTTCTCTTGACCCTCATTAACCGCAGTAACTATAGCATCAGCATCGCGCTGCGGCACCGAATTTATGCGCTGCACATTGCAGGCATACCAAACACTGACGTATCCGTGACATAGTCATTGGGGACGTTCTTACATGATTAGTCCGTGGCGTCGTCGTCCTCGGGGAGTTGGGGGAACACGGCGTTTTTGGGCATGGAAACCTTGGTGAGCGAGGTGAGCTTTTTGCTCAATGCCGTGTCCGTCTTGACCAGGTCGCTGAGCGTCACGATCTTGTAGCCGTCGGCGACAAGGCCATCGATAATCTGCGGCAGTGCCTCGAGCGTCTGCTCGGCGCACTCATCGCTATCGGTGAGCAGCACAATATTGCCCGGCGTCACCGAGTCGAGCACGGTCGATACTTGCTCGTCAGCGCCGTTGAGCAGCCAGTCGCCCGAATCGATATTCCACGAAACCACGGCGGACACCAGGTCCATCGAATCGATCCAATTTTGCTCGTCAAACGCGGCGTAGGGGGCACGCAGCAACATCGTCTCGACGCCAGTCGCCGACTTAATCGCCTCGGTGCCCTTCGTGATCTGCTTGCGCACCGTCTCGCGATCCTCGCCCTTGAGCGAATCATCGCTGTAGCTGTTGGAGCCGATCTCGCATCCGGCATCGACAATCGCTTTGGCAGTAGCGGGCGAGGCTTCCGCGGCATCGCCCGAAAGGAAGAACGTCGCCGTGACGCCCTTTTCCTTGAGCACCTGCAAGATCTGCTTGGTCGCGCCGCTCGGACCCTCGTCAAATGTCAGGGCCACGTACTTTTCGTTGCCCTTGGGCGCTACGCTTGCGCACTCGACTACGCAGTCGGTGGCGGGCACGACCTCGCCGCGGTCCTGCGTCTTGCCCGACTGCTCGCCGACCCATACCTCGGAGCGGCCCTGAACACCCCAGGCTTTGACATACTCAATGGCACCCGTGCCCTCGACCTTAAGCTTTGGCTCGATAGTCGTGGCCTGGACCTCGTGCTTTTCGTACGCGTTGCGGCCGTCCTTGACCGTCACCTTCTCGCCGCCCTCAAGTTCGCGACTATCCCATTTGCCTTGCTTCACGCGCTTGCCGTCGACCTTCACCGACAGCTTTTCGCCGCCATGGCGCTTGAGCACGCTGTCGTCGACGGCCAGCAGATCGCCGGCGTCGTACGTTTCGGTCAGGCTTTGATCGTCGATAAGATTCTGCAACGTAGAGCCCACGCGCACCGCGGTCTTTTGCCCGTTGAGTTCCACGTCCACACTGCGGTTGACGTAGCCCACGACGGCAGCGATAAACAGCACGAGCGCGCAACCCACGGCGATGAGCGCATAGGGCAGGCGGGACGGTCGGCGCGGCGAGCGCCCGTTGCCGATGCGCGCGCTGCGATCGCTAAACCCACGGCTATGGTTGAGGTACATCGCGCCGGGCTTACGGCGACGTCGACGCTGGCCGCTGGGCAGCTGCCCCAGGTCGCGGCGCGCCGTCGGACGCGCACCCGAGCGCCCGTTTAAGTTAGATCCGTTTTGGCGCATGTGCCCTCCCCCATAAACACAGCGAGCCGGAGCAACATGTCTCCGGCTCGCCTCCCATCATTTGGTACGTCGCTATTTGCTAGCTTTTGACGAGCCCCCGCTCGCCTTTTGATATTCGTCCTTAAAGGCCTTGAACATACCGCGCGTTTTGCCGAGCTGCTTGCCCAGTGCGCGGCTGCCCTTGTCCACGGCGACCGATCCCTTGTCATCGAGCACCTTGGCGCCCTTCTTGACCTTATCGCCCACCACGACGCTGGCCTCGGCAGCCTTGGCGGCCGCGCCGCCCGAATACCCGAGCGCCTTGACCTCGTCCGAGACAATCATCGCGCCGTTCTCGTAGCCGCGCAACATCGTCGGCGGCACCTGCGTGTCGCCCACCAACATGCTCGATGCGGCGCTGGCGGTCACATAGAACGTCTGCACAATACCCGAACGCGGCTTGAACTCAACGTCCGAGCAGTAGCCCACGACATCGCCCGATTCCGTGCGCACGTCCATGCCAACCCAGATGATGCAATCATCCAGGTTGATATCGAGGCGCTTGGCCGCGGCGGCATCGTAGGTGCCCTTGACGTCGTCGACCGCGACAGCACCCTCATAGACGCCGATGGCATCGAGCGCCACAAACCGGTCGGGGCGCTCGATCATACCCGCGATATCGGACTGGCGGACCATAAAGCCCACCACGCGCGTGCCGCCCGGGGTAAAGACGGGAAAGTGAATCTTGCCGAGCTTTTTGGGGCTGCGCGGCGTGCCGTCCTTTTTGGTGCGCTTGTCTTCGGCAGGCTTACGATAAACCTTGACGCCGACAAAATCCCCTGCGCGCATTATGCCTCGGTCGAGGGCTCCGTGGCCTCGGTGCCGGCCTCGGTGACGTTCTCGACCACGACGTCGGCAGCGGGCGTCACGTTGCCGCCCGAGATGGCGTCGTTGAGCTGCTCGCGAAGCTGGTCCATGCGCTCGCGGGCCAGGTCGACCTTGGCGCGCAGGTCATCGGTCTTGGCGTCGACCATCGGACCAAAGTCGTTGACCGCGGCACGAGCCTCCTCGGCACTGTGCTCGTAGGTGTCACGCATGTTGTCCCAGGCATCGTTGGCGATATCGGCGGCCATGGCGCGGGTCTCGGCACCCGAGCGCGGGGCCAGAGCAACGCCGATGATAGCGCCGGCGGCAGCACCAAAAAGCGCACCGGAGACAAAGCTGAAAGTCTTTCCCATGATCATTCCTCTCCTGCGGGCACCTCGATGCCCACCGTTTGAATGCTGTCCATTATACCCGCAGCGCAACACTTGCCGTCGCGCTCATCTGCGTACGGTAAAAGCGCAGGTACATGATGGTGATAAGCGAGCGAACCTACTCCTGCGGCATGGCAGGCATGGCCACCGTGGCGGCCGGGTTCTCGCCGGCGCCATCGACGAGCGGCAGGTTGCCCTCGTGCGCCGAGCCGGACGGAGCCGTTGCCGCACCGCCAAAGACGGCCGCGGGGGCCTCGTGGTTCTCGGCGACCGCACCCTCGGTATCGATTGGCATCAGCGGCTCGTCGTCAAAGCTCGGGACGCCTTGGGGCTCCGCAGACTCGGGCTCAGCAGGCGCCTCGGCAACGGGCTCAGTGTCGGCGTCGGCAGGAGCATCGCCCTCGGGCGCATCCTCGGCCACGTCCTCGCCGTTCGCAGCGGCAACGGCCTCGTGTGGGTCCTTGCCCTCGGCCTCGGCACGCATGCCCAGCACCAGGTTGCGCAGGCCCGCGACCGTGCCTTCCACGTCGGGGGCCGGCTGATCGGCATGCAGGTACGCCCAGTCCATCATAAAGGTCGCCGACGACAGCGCGCCAATGGCCAACGCGTCATCGGGACACGAAAGCTCAACCTCAAAGACGCGCTCGTCATGCTCGCTCACACGGGTGCGGCCGCACGAGATGCTGCCGGCAAGACCGGTCTCATTCATGAGCTCGACCGTCACGTGCTCCAGCAGGTGGCAAAGCTCGGTCTGGCCCATGCAGTCCTGGAACTCACGACCCGAATCGCCCAGGCACAGATGCTTGGCAATCGCGGGCACCAGGTAGTACACGCGCGCCGTGGCCTCGATGTCCTCCGAGGTCATGAGCGGCATGCCGGGGTTCACCAGCACGTGCGCGCAAATCTTGTCCTCGCTGACGGTGACCTTAAGGATGTTGAACAGGCCTGCCATAACTCTCCCCTACTCGTCCTTGCCCTACTCGTCGCCATCGTGCGGATCCACAGAGCCCGCACCCGACGCCGCCGGCTTCTCTGCCGAAGACTCGGAATCCTTCTTATCGGTTTCGGCCGGAGCGATCACGCGAATGAGCGAGATGCGCTGGCCACGCATCGACTGTACCTTGAACTTGTACCCTGCGACCTCAAACACCTCTCCGATGTCGGGCACCGAGTCGCAAAGCTCCAAAATCCAGCCGGCGATGGTCTCATAATCATCGCTTTCCTCGAGCGGCCAACCAAGCTCAATCGCGTCATCGCACGAAAAACGCCCATCGACGAGCCACTCGCGGCGCGAAAGGCGCGTGAGGTACTTGTTGTCGGGGTCGAACTCGTCCTCGATTTCGCCGACGATCTCCTCGACGATGTCCTCGATGGTGATGATGCCGGCCGTGCCGCCGTACTCGTCCACGACGACCACAATCTGGTCGTGCGAGGTCTGCATCTCGGACAGCAGCGGCAGGATGTCCTTGGTATCGGGCACAAAGGTGGCGTCGCGCAAAAAGCCGGCGATGGGCTGGTCGCCCTTGCCGTCGAGCGCAGGCTGGATCAGGTCCTTGATGTGCGCAATGCCCGCGACATTGTCGGGGTCCTCGTGATAGACGGGGATGCGGCTGAAGCCGGTCTGGCGCATGGTGGACAGCACGTCGGCGACCGTCTCGTCGTCCTCGCACATGGTGGTGTCCACGCGCGGGACCATGACCTCGCGGGCAACAGTGTCGCCCAGGTCGAAGATCTCGTGGATCATGCGCTTTTCCTCGTCGAGCAGGTCGTCCTGCTCCGAGACCATGTACTTGATCTCTTCCTCCGAGACGTTTTGGCGGTCGTCGGCGCTCTTGATGCGCAGGATGCGGGCCAGGCCATCGGAGCAGGCACCGGTCAGCCACACGAGCGGGCGGGCGATCTTTTGGAACACGGAAAGCGGCCCCACGACCTGCTTGGATACGCCCTCGGCGTTAGCGAGGCCGATGCGTTTGGGCACGAGCTCGCCGATCACGATGGACACGAAGGCGACCGCGACGGTGATGATGACCGGCGCCAGGCCGCGCGCGATGGCGGAGAGCGGCGCGATGCCAAAGCTCATGAGCCACGTGGCGAGCGGGTCGGACAGACTCGTCGAGGCGACGGCGGACGAGGCGAAGCCCACGAGAGTGATGGCGACCTGGATGGTGGCGAGCAGCTGGTCGGAGTCGGCAGCCAGCTTAATGGCACGCTCGGCGCGCTTGTCGCCTTCCTCGGCCTCGTGCTCCAGCACGGCGCGCTTGGCCGTGGTGAGCGCCATCTCGGACATAGAGAAGTAGCCGTTGATGAGGGTCAAAACGAGGGTGGTGATAAGGGAGATGGTTATGTCCATCGGGAGTTTCTCGAACCTCCAAGATTCGGGACGTCGGATTAAAACGTTGGTGGCGGATACGGCAATTGCACTGGCGCCCGAACGGGCCCGCGGGCGCAGGCGCGATCGCTAGATTACGAAGAGGATCACCGCCATGAACTGGAAGATGCTACCGGCGAGTACCCACAGGTGAAACACGCTGTGAAGATAGCGCACGTTTTTGGCGATATAGAACGGCACGCCCGCGGTGTAGCACACGCCGCCGACGGCGAGCAGGGCAAGTGCCACGGGGTTGAGCAGCGCCACAAGTTCGGGCAGCTTAAAGACAACGAGCCAGCCCATCAGCAGGTAGACCAGGCCGCTTACCCAGTGCGGCTGGCGCTCGCGCATAAAGCACTCGAGGGCGATGCCGATGATGGCGATGGCCCATACGGCAAAGAACAGCACAGCGCCGCCGTCGTTTGCGAGCGTGATGAGGCAAAACGGCGTATAGCTGCCGGCTATGAGCAGGTAGATGCAGCTGTGGTCGATGATGCGAAACACGCGCTTGGCGCGCGCGGGCTGAATCGCGTGGTAGAGCGTGGAGGCTAGGTATTCGAGGATAATGCTGACGCCATAGACAATTGCCGCGGCCATGTGGGCCGGGCCTCCGCCGCGCAGGGCAGCGAATACGATCAGGAGCACCAGGCCCGCGATACCCAGCAGGCAGCCGACACCATGGGTGACGGAGTTCATGATCTCCTCACCCACCGTGTAATGTGGAACGGCCGCGGTCTTGGGTCGCGGCTTAGAACTGTCGCTCGAATCGGACATGCCGGTTACATCCTCCAACGTAAAGAGTTCTCAACACTATATCAAAGCGTCTGGGTACGTGCGAAATTTGCACCATACGTGACCCTTTGTTTACCCATTCTTTGCCTGTTGACGCATCAACGGCGAACGTCCATAATGCGCTTGCATTAAATGTTGATGTATTAACATCTTATAGGAAAGCTTCTTATGTCTCAAAACGCACGTTCCCATCGAAAGCTCAAGATAGCCGGCGTCGTTGCGCTGGTGCTCGTTGTCGCGCTGTTGGGGTTTGCCGGCAACTTCTTGTTCGACTTTGCCCTGAATCCCCAAGCGCCGTACACCATGAAGATGATGCAGGATGGCAAAGACGACAAAAAAGGTGAGCAGCCGGATGCCGAGGAAACCGAGGCGCGGGCGTGGTTTAAAGAGAATCGCGAGAGCAGCAACCTCACCGCGGACGACGGGACCGAACTTGCCGCCTGGTATTTTGCTGCGTCGGAGAGCACGCACGACTACGCCGTCTGCCTGCATGGATATACCAACGAGCCCATCGGTATGGCCCGATACGTCAAGCGATTCCACGACCGCGGCATGAACGTACTCGCACCCGCCGCCCGCGCCCACGAGCGCTCCGGCGGCGACTATATCGGCATGGGCTGGCCCGAGCGCCTCGACATCGTCGCATGGATTGGGCGGATCGTTGCAGCCGACCCCAAGGCGCGCATCCTGGTCTTTGGCGAGTCGATGGGTGCGGCAACCGCCATGAACGTCGCGGGGGAATCTCTGCCCGCAAACGTGAAATGCATTATCGAGGACTGCGGTTATACGAGTGTTTGGGACGAGTTTTCCCTGCAGCTCAAGGACGTGTTCGGCCTGCCCAGCTTTCCCTTGCTCGATGTAGCAAACTTAGTGTGCAACGTGCGCGCAGGCTACGACTTTCATAAGGCGAGCAGCGTGGAACAGCTCAAGCGCGCGACAGTTCCCATGCTGTTTATCCACGGCGACCAGGACACCTTTGTACCGTACAGCATGCTCGACCAAAACTACGACGCGTGCGCCAGCAAGGTCAAGCAAAAGCTCACCATCCATGGCGCCACCCACGCCAAGAGCGCGCAGGTCGACCCCGAACTCTACTGGAACACAGTCGACAACTTCCTCGACAAGAATTTTTAGGTAAAAAGCAACGTCTGGGGTTTTGTTGCCAAAAAACGGTTTGTGGTCGGCGGTATTCGATTTTTCACCGCACTTCTGAAAAGCCGCCCGCGAGCGTTGTGCTCGTGGGCGGCTTTTACTCAACTAACGCCACAAAGGCGCTTGGTTTGTCCAATAGGACGACGCTACTTGACCTCGATGAGCTCGTACTCGCTCGTGCCCAGGCCGATCTTCTCGGCGTGCGCGATGCACACGCGCCAGTCGGTGTCGGGATGCGTGATGCAGAAGGGGTCCTTGGCCTGCTCGCCCTCCAGATGCTCGTGGTTGTGCTCCATCTTGGCCGCGCTATCGGTGAGTTCGGTGTTGGGCAGCGGCTCGGATGCCATGACGGCATCGGCGCAGGCCTGGTCGATGGCGACCGGGTCGAAGCTCGCGAACATGCCGATATCGTTGACGATAGGTGTGTCGTTTTCGGGATGGCAATCGCAGTTGGGGCTGATATCCATAGCCAGCGAAATGTGGAAGCTGGGACGATCCTGGACAACGGCCTTGGTGTACTCGGCGATCTTGCAGTTGAGCACGTCGGCCGCGGCCTCATAGCCGGGCTTGATGCAGTCCTGGTTGCATGCCGCAATGCAGCGTCCGCAGCCCACGCAGCGATCGTGGTCGATGGCAGCCACGTGCACCGTGCGAGTGTTGCCGCTGGCAAGCTCGCGCTCGCGGGTATCGTCAAACGAGATGGCGTTGTGCGCGCAGATCTTTTCGCAGGCACGGCAGCCAACGCAGTGCTCGGTCGCGACGTTCGGCTTGCCGGCGGCATGCTGCTCCATCTTGCCGGCACGGCTGCCGCCTCCCATGCCCAGGTTCTTCATGGCGCCGCCAAAACCGGCCTGCTCATGGCCCTTAAAGTGGGTGAGGCTGATCACAATGTCGGCGTCCATGAGCGCCTGACCGATCTTGGCCTCGTGCACGTACTCGCCGCCCTCGACCGGGACGAGCGCCTCGTCGGTGCCCTTGAGACCGTCGGCAATGATGATCTGGCAACCCGTAGCATACGGGGTAAAGCCGTTCTGGTAGGCGGTATCGATGTGCTCGAGCGCGTTTTTGCGGCTACCGACATAGAGCGTATTGCAGTCGGTGAGGAAGGGCTTGCCGCCCAGCTCCTTCACGACGTCCGCGACGGCGCGGGCGTAGTTGGGGCGCAAAAAGCTCAGGTTGCCCAGCTCGCCAAAGTGAATCTTGATGGCGACGAACTTGTTCTCAAAGTCGATCTGCTCGATACCGGCGTGACGGATGAGGCGCTTGAGCTTGTCGAGCTGGCTCTCGCGAGCATGCGTGCGCAGGTTGGTGAAGTACACCTTAGCGGGTGCTGCGGGTGTAGTTGCGGTCATAGATCTATCCCCTCGGTCTATACGGCGTTACAGACATAGAGGATGGTACCAGTTAAAGCAGAGTTAAAGTCAAGTACGGCACCTAGTCATTGGGAACGTTCTTAAATGACTAGTCGCAAGGGACACTCTTTCGCCGCCCGGCAGTTGGAGACAGTCCTTGCCAGCCCGGCCGGCGAGCCGACGAATGGCAAGGACTGTCCCCGATGGCTACTCCTGCACTTTGAGGGCTTCGGCCAAGCTGACGCGCTTGATGGAGCGCGTGTGCAGCAGTGCCACGACCAGGTAGGTCGCAAAGCCGATTCCTGCGCACGCCGCCATGGACCAAGCGGGCACGTAGATCTCGATATTGCCGTTGTAGGCGAGCAACATCGAGCGGAAGATGGCCGTGAGCGAGCCAATAATGACCGGCAGGCTCAGCACGAGCGACGCCACCACGCACAGCGTGATCGAGCGGATGTACAGATGCGAGATCTCGCCATCGCGATAGCCAAAGACCTTCATGTAGCTAATCGAACGGGCGCTGTGGTCGATCACAGCCTTGGTCAGCAGGTACATAAACAGCAGGAAGATAAACACCGCGAGCCCGACCATCATGCCGATCATTTTGCTCATCATGCCGATGAACTGGTCGCCCACGGCGCGCATGTCGTCGGGCGTGGTGTCGCCGGCAAAGTAACGAGCATCGAGGTCGAGCTTCTCGTTGCTCACATAGCCGTTAAAGTAGGCGGCGTCGTTGTCGAACAGCTCATTAAAGTCGTCGATACTCATATAGATATTCATGTCCGACTTGGAGCCCCAGGCACAGTCCTTGCCCGCGTACTCAAGGGAATAATACTCACCCTCGTACTTGTCGCTGAGCGTGACCTTCTGGCCCTCGCTCCAGCCAAACTTGTCGAGCAAGCCACCGCCAAAGACGACGTGTCCGTCGCCGACGTCCAGCCCTTTCCAGTAGCGCGAATCGGGCAAGATGCCGTAGACGGAAATCGTCTCCTGCCCATTTCCGTCGCCGCGATCGTATTGCAGCTGGTAGACGGCGTATTTCTCGGCCTGTGCGATTGCGCCCGCGCCGTTATCGGTCGTATTGACCGGGTGGATATCGTCGTTGTCGGTGTCAATCTTAGAGGCCTTGTCAATCAGGTCGATAGCCTCGTCGCGGTTGCAGCCGAGGGCATCGGCAAGGTCATCGAGGCGCGCATAAAGCGCATCCTTCTTGTCCTGGACCTTGGCGAGCGCGCCCTGCGCCGCGGCCAGGCTCTCGGCAGACGGAGCGCTGGTCGCGGCATCGGCTGCCGCCTGCGCCGCATCGGCCGCGTCGTCAAGCTCGTCATCGGCATCCTGAGCGGCAGAAAGCAGTGCGCCGTCAACCGACTGCAAACGCTCGAGTGCCGACCACTGCTCGCGCTCCTCGGCAGTGCCCTCGAGCTCCAGCGGCGCCTTGAGCGTGTACTGGTGCTCGGCGACCAGGCTTGTCTCGAGGTTGTCCGCATAGTGCGTCATCGTGGGCAGAATCGCCAGGCCAAAGAGCAGCAGTAGCGACGCAAATGCAATGCCCACGAAGAGCGTGGCGAAGTTGCCCAGATTGCGCAGGAAGATACGCAAGCGGAAGCGGGAAACAAAACCCATGCGCTCCGGCAGTTGCATACCACGCTTGGTACCCGACTTGCCGCTCGCTTCGTGACGAAGGAACTGCAACGGCGTCTTGCCCATTTTGCGGAGCAGACCCACCAGCGTGATGAGGATGAGCGCGGCGGCGGGAACCACGGCGCACTTCACAAAGATCTCCCAGCTCCAGTACACCTGGAAGGGCGGCAGACTGTACGATCCGTAATAGAGGCTGCGCATGGGCTCGGTAAAGAACACAACGCCGAGCGCAGTGCCCAAAAGCGCCGCGACCACGCCCACGATGGCGGGAAGTGCCAGGTAGTGCAGCACGATCTCGCGACGGCGATAACCGCTGGCGAGCAGCGTGCCGATGATGGCGCTCTCCTCCTCGATGGTGGCGTCGGTAAGGACCACAAAGACGAACGCCATGATCACGATGATGATGTCGAGCAGCGTCATCCACATCATGGAGTCGCCGTCCACGTCATCGCGCGCATAGCCAATGCCCTGATTGGAATCGGCGTCGGTCAGATCGTCCACGCGCGCATCGGCGTCGGTCAGTGCCTCGACCATATCTTGCTCGGCGTCGATGCGGTCCGCGGTGGGGAGGTCGCGATCGGTAAAGGTGAAGGAGTAGGTGTAGGCGGGTGCGCCGCCGGCATCTTCGAGCGCGGCAAAGCCGCCATCGGTGACCTCGGCCACGCCGTACGTGATGGTGTTCACCGTAAAGTCCGAATTGTTGAGGAACAGCGCCTGACTATCGGGCTGGGTCATGATGCCGCAAATGGTGTAGGTGCGACCCTCGAGCTCGACTTTATCGCCCACGGACAGGTTGTTATTGGTGGCAAAGACACGGTCGATGGCCACCTCGTCATCCGCCTTGGGCTCCTTGCCCTCACAGTAGGACGCGATATCGACCTTGGTGCGGTGCGCATAGGTGCGCAGCGTGCGCTTGGTGCCGTCGTCGCCGGCGGTCTTTTTGATGATGGCGTCGATGGAGAAATTCTTGTAGGGCGTGACGCCGCCGACGTCGCCGGCCGCGTCCTCGGCAGCCTTGAGCTGGTCTTTGGTGGCCTCGAAGGAGGTGGTCACGCGGCCGTCCTCGATCGTGTACGCATCGCGCATGTCGTCGATAAGGCAACCGATGGAATGCGCTGCGAGCAAAAATCCCGAGGTGAGAGCGATGCTTCCGCACATAAGCAAAAAGATGCCCAGGTACTTGCCGATATTGCGGCGCAGCTCGCGCGGGAGACGTTTTGCGAGAGGTGTCATGGCGCCGCCTACCAATCGAGCTCGGCGGCCGCAACGGGCGACTCGTTGAGCTCATCCTCGACGATGTGCCCGTCGCGCAGGCGCAGCACGCGATTGGCCATGTGCGCGATGGCGGCATTGTGGGTGACAATGATGATGGTGCAGCCGTAGGTGCGGTTGACATCCTCCATGAGCTGCAGGATTTCCTTGGACGTCTTGTAGTCAAGCGCGCCGGTGGGCTCGTCGCACAGCAGCAGGCCCGGGTTTTTGACGAGCGCACGGCCGATGGCACAGCGCTGCTGCTGGCCGCCCGAGACCTGGCGCGGGAACTTGTTGCGGTGCTCGTAGAGGCCCAGCGAGCGTAGCAGGTCGTCAATGTTGAGCGGCTTTTTGGACAGGTGTGCCGTGACCTCGATGTTTTCCTTGATGGTGAGGTCGGGCACCAGATTATAGAACTGGAACACGAAGCCCAGCTCACGGCGGCGATACTCGCCCAGGTCGCCGGCGTTGAGCGTGGTGAGGCCGCAGCCGTCCACCAGAATAGAGCCGGCGTCGGCATCCTCCAGGCCGCCGATCAGGTTGAGAAAGGTCGACTTACCCGAGCCCGAGGGCCCCAGCATGACGCAGATCTCGCCGCGGTTGATGGACGTGTCGATGCCATCGAGTACCGTCAGGCGCGCATCACCGTCGCCGTAGTGCTTCTTGAGCCCCTTGACCTGGACGTAGGCTTGCTTCGTCGCCATGCTATCCCCCATTGTTAGCCTTGTACTACTTTATGAGCGTAATAGTAAACCTTGGCGAACTATTTTGGAGCGAGAGTGGGGATTTGTTTCAAGACTAGTCATTGGGGACGTTCTTAAATGACTAGTCGCTGGGGACACTCTTTCGCCGCCCGGCAGCTGGGGACAGTCCTTGGCAACCCGACCGGCAAGCCGGCGGTTCGGCAAAGACTGTCCCCGATGACTAGTCGTTTAAATCTGTCCCCAATGACCACTCTTGGTCGTTTAAGTCTGTCCCCAATGAGTACCCGATGACTAGGTGGCTAGGCGTGGGATTTGGTGCGTGAGAGGGCTAGGCCTGCGGCGGCGATGGCCACGGCAAAGAGCACGGTGACGCCCAGGTCGCAGGCGATGTCGCCCAGCACGGTGGACGTCAGGTCCGCGGCGAGCGCCTTGCTGATCGCGTCGTTCACCCAATATGTCGGCACAAAGTGCGCCACGGTCTGCACGGCCGGTCCCATCAGCGACAGCGGCATCCAGGCGCCGCCCAAAAACGTCATGAGCATGCCGAGCAGGTTGCCCACACCGTTGAGCAGCTCCTCACGTGCACCCAGACTCGACAGCATAAAGCCAACGGCCAGCGGCGTCAGCGCTAGGGCAAACGTTGCCGCCAGCGCCAGGCACACGCGGCCCACGCCGACCTCGGCGACCGCGCCGGCAAAGCCCACGACGCCCATCATGCTCGACACAAACCAGATGCAGACGGTGAGCACGGCGGCGGCCGCAAACACGGCAAGCGAACGCCGGCGCTCGGAAATTGGACCGGCATCCATACGACGCACGCGCTCGGGCTCGTTCATGCCCGAAAACACCAAGCCCACCGACACGATGACCGACGAGATGATCGCGTACGCGCCAAAGTTGAAGTACGACTCGAGCGTGGCGGCGGCAGTCGAGTCGACCTTGACCTGCTCGATCTCGACCTTGGCACGCTTCGCGGCCGCATGTTCGGCGGCCTTGGCAACGTCGCCGTTAGAAGCAGCGGGCTCAAGCGCCGCCGCAGCGCCCGCGAGCGAGATCCAGCGCGAGGCCTCGGCAGACGAAAGCGCCGCCGCCATGGTACCGGCACCGTAAGTCACATCGAGCTTGGGCAGGGCCTCCCCCGCGCGGGCAGCCGCGACCAGGTCGTCCTCGAACCCCTCCGGGATAAAGAACACGCAGTCGGCGCTGCCCTTGGCGCTGTTGCTCTTGGAGAGCGCGTCCGCAAGGTCGTACGTGTCGTCGCCAACACCCGTGACCAGGTCAAAGCGCGACCCCAGATGCTTGGTAAGCGCACGTGAAAGATCACTGCCGTCGCGGTCGACCACGATCACGTTGGCGTCGTAGGGCTTGTACTCGGTGAGCTGCGACGAGTTCCAGCTTACCGATGCCGCGATGAATACGCCCATGAGCGAAATGAACACCGTGTAGATAAGCAGATAGAGCGGGTGTGCGAGCGCCATGCGAAGCGCGGTCTTAAAGGTGCTCATAGCGGCTCCTTCCAAAGATCAGCGTGGCGGCGGCAACGAACAGCAGCGCCATAAGGACCAGCGCGCCGGCGCGAACGGCAAAAGGTCCCAGGTCCTCAAAGAAATACAGGCGGTTGAACATGTCGCAGATAAGCTTGACGGGGTTGAGCCAGCACTCAGCCGGGCAGGCGCGGGCGGCGTCGTCGGCAAGCGCCATCGCTGGCTCGCCGTAGAGGCCGGCGAACAGGGCGCACGTGGTGGCAAAGCCCGTGAGGATGCCAGACTTGGACGCCTTGCCGCCCTTAACGGGAAGCGTGCCCACAAAGAGTCCCAAGCCCGTGGCGGCAAGCGCGGAAGCGGCGCCGCCCACCAAACACAGCCCCTCGCGCCCGCCAAAGTCGACGCCCACGACCAGGCGCACGTAGCCGATCGCGATCGCCATCGAGGCAAAGGAGACCAGCCACGAGCCCACAAAGATACCGGCCAGCGACGCCGTCTTGGAAAGACCGCCCACACAGCGACGCGCACCAAGGCCCGACAGATTGGGCTGCAGATCGACGACGCTCAAGGCGGCAAACTCGGCAGACATCATCGCGACCAGGCCAAAGAGCGCGTAGTAGTAGATGACCGTGCCATCGGGTGTGGTGCGTGTCAGGCTTACGCGGCGGGTGCCGCCCTCGAGCGACAGGGCGCGCGCAACCGCCTCCGGGTCGGCGAGCGCCGCCGGGTTGTCCTGGGCAATCTGGCGCATGAGCTCGGCATTTTGTGTATACGAGCTTGCCACCGTCTCCAGGATGCTGCGATCGGTGAGCACCGATGATGCGCGCGAGCTGTCGTAGCTCGAAAGCAGTGTGAGCTTGGGCGTGCCCGCAGCGTCGACCGTATAGATACCCGCGACCTCACCGGCCTTGAGCGCACGGTTCGCATCGGCTGCGTCGTCGAGCTCGTAGATCTCGAGCAGCTGATCGTCGCCTTCCTTGGCAAGCGACGTCGCCACGCCCTTAAAGGTCGAAGCGTCCCAAGCCTCGTCCGCCACGACGGCAACCGGCACCGGGTCGATCTTGCCGTCGGAGCTGAGGTTCGCAAACATAAACATGAACATCGTAGAAAGTGCGATGGGAAAGAGAGCGCCCCAGACCCACGTGCTCGGCCGGCGCAGCAGCGTCTTGACCGTAATGATAATGGTGTTGAACATGGCCGCCCCCTAGTCGCGCAGCTCGCGGCCGGTGATCTCGAGGAACACGTCGTTGAGGGTCGGCGGCTCGCTCCACACGCGGCCGAGCGCCACGTCGGCGGCGCGCAGCTTGTCGAGGATGTCGACCAGGTTATGCGGGCTCGCTTCGCAGGTGCAGACGAGCTCGCCGCCGGACAGCTCGACTGAAAGCACGTGCTCGAGGGCGCGCAGCCGCTCGACCGTGGCGGTCTCGACGGCGCCGACCTCGACGGTCACGCGCTCGCCCATCTGAATCATGCGCTTGAGCTCGTCGTTGGTGCCCTGCGCCAGCACGCGCCCGCCGTCCATGATCATGATGCGGCTGCAGATCTGCTCGACTTCCTCCATGTAATGGCTGGTATACACCACCGTGGCGCCCTCGTCGCGCAGGCGGCAGATGCCCTCCAGGATGGCATTGCGGCTCTGCGGGTCGACCGCCACCGTGGGCTCGTCAAAGAAGATGAGCTCGGGCTTGTGCGCGATACCGCAAGCGATGTTGAGGCGACGCGCCAGGCCGCCCGAGAGCTTGCCGGGGCGGAACTTGGCAAAGTCGCCCAGCCCGACAAAGTCGATCGCCTCGTTCACCAGCGCGCGGCGGCGCTTGCGGTCGTTAACGTAGAGGCTACAGAAATAGTCGATGTTCTCGCGCACGGTAAGCTCGTCAAACACCGCAACTTGCTGCGGGACCACGCCGATGCGGCGCTTGAGGTCGTAGCGGGCGGGCGTCATGGGCTCGCCGAACAGCTCGATGGTGCCCTTGTCGTAGGCGAGCAGCTGCAGGATGCAGTTGATGGACGTGGTCTTGCCCGAGCCGTTGGGGCCCAGCAGGCCAAAGATCTCGCCGGGGGCGATGCTGAGGTTAAAGTGGTCAAGCGCGATAAGGTCGTCGTAGCGCTTGACGAGGTTTTCGACGTGGACGATGTCTGTCATGAGGCGGCCCTTCTGTTGATTGCGGCCCGGTACGATTGCATCATCGCAGGAGCGGACGGCGCGCACCAGTGAGCTTTGTCACGAGTGCGGGGGCTCGGTCGCGTGGCCCGCTGACGCGACCGCCCCACCGTGCGGGAGGAATGTCACGGTTGCGCTAGGCGGCCCCTCCACCACGCGCAGCTTCGCGTACAATACCCGTATGAACAGGCTTTTCGACAAATCGATCGTGCTGGCGTGCTGTATTGCGGCCGCCATGGGTCTTGCCGTGGACGCTCGTCTGGTTGTGGCGTTTTGCCTTGGCATTATTGCCACCTCGCTGGCCGAGGTCACACAGGGGAAACGCACCCGACGCGCAAGCGAGGCAGCGAGCTACGCCTGCATCATCGCGGCTGTCTTCGTGCCGCCGTTTGTGCCGTTTGCGCCTCTCGCCCTCTATGACATCGCGCGACGCGTGCGCCGCGAGCACGCCTGGGTCGCGTTGGGCATTGGCTCCGTCTTTGCCTTTGCGCTCGTCGCGGACCTTCGCGCCGATGCGCTTACCGCACGAACGCTCCTGCTGACCGCCATCCTTTCGGTTGCCGCCACCTTGCTATCGCTACGCACCGCCCAGTTGGAGCGCGAGCAGCGGCGCATGCGCCGCACCCGCGACGAGCTGCAGGAACGAGCCCTCGCGCTCGAGGCGCGCAACCGCGATCTTGCCGATCGCCAGGACTACGAAGTCGAGCTCGCGACGCTCGCCGAACGCGCCCGCATCGCGCGCGAGATCCACGATAACGTCGGGCACCAGCTCACGCGCGCCTCACTGCAGGCCGAAGCCCTACGCGTGGTCCACGCCGACGAGCCTGGCGTCGCCGCCGATTTCGCCGACGTTAAACGCACGGTTGACGAGGCGCTCCAGCTTGTGCGCACCAGCGTCCACGCGCTCAACGACAACGCCGTCGACCTTTCCGTGCAGCTCGAACGCATTGTCGAAGGCACACGCTCGGACGGCGGCCCGCAGATTGAGCTTGAAGTTATGGCCGAACATGCGCCCGCAAACGTCGCCAACTGCTTTGCAGCGGTCCTGCGCGAAGCGCTCTCCAATACCATGCGCCACGCTTGCGCCCAGACCGTCACCGTACGGTGCATGGAGCATCCGTCGTTTTACCAGCTCATTGTTACCGACGATGGCGTGGGTGAGGTCCAAGCAAGCGGCCGCGGCACCGCGGAGGGCATGGGGCTCGCCTCCATGCGCGAGCGCATCGAGGCGCTTGGCGGCACCTTCACCGCCGGCCCGCGTGCCGGCGCCGGCGGCTGGCGTGTGTTTGCCACCGTTCCCAAACAGCAAGGAGATGAGGGCCGATGAGGCTCATCGTTGTCGACGACGACCGCTTGGTGGTCGATTCGCTCAAGATTATCTTGGGCGCCCAGCCGCAGATCGAAGTGGTGGGGACCGGTGCCAACGGCAACGATGCGGTGGCGCTCTACGCCGAGCACGCACCCGATATCGCGCTGCTCGACATCCAGATGCCGGGACGCGACGGCCTTTCGGCCGCGCGCGAGATCCTTGAGCACGACCCTGCGGCGCGCGTGGTGTTTCTGACGACGTTCTCGGATGACGAGTACATTGTGTCGGCGCTCAAGCTGGGCGCCCGCGGCTACCTGATCAAGACCGATGTCGCTGCCATTCCGCCGGCGTTGGCGCAGGTCATGGACGGCAAACGCGTGCTCGAGGGCAAGGCGATCGAAGATATCAACTTTGATGGGGCGGACGTCGAGGCCGGCGCGACCCGCCGGCCCGCCGCCTTTGCCGGCCTGACCGACCGCGAGTTCGAAGTCGCCGAGCTCATCGCCCGCGGCCTCGACAACAAGGAGATCGCTGCCACCGCCTATATGGGCGAAGGCACCGTGCGCAACCACATCAGCTCAATCCTTGCCAAAATGGGCCTGCGCAACCGCACCCAAATCGCCATCGCCTATCTGCGAGGGTAATTACCCAACGGCCAACCGCTCCGGCAGAGCAAAATAGCTGTTATCGATTTAATGCCATTTCAAAACTATGCCGGTTTACTACGATGAATCGCCCGTCTCCGACCACAGCAAATTGCGCGCTTGCAAAACCGCAGGTAGAACGTTTGCAATATTTAGAAAAATGCAGCCATGGTCGGGAATGTCGAATTCGTCGTAGTAAACCGGCATAGTTTTGTTCGGGCGGCCCTGCACGAGTGCCTCCGCCAGCCTCGCTGGACCAAAATGATCCGTTTTCCTCCGTCCCCAAGGGATCAGCCGGAACCGCTCGCCACGAAATCGGCCCATCTACTACGTTTGACTCGATACCCCTGACCATACCCGCTTTTCATGAAAAACCGCAGGCGTTCTACCTGCAGTTTTTATTTCGCATTACTTGCCATGGTTGAGGGTAGCGGCTTAAACGTAGTAGATGGGCCCATTTCGTGGCAGACGGGTCACGCGGCAGCCATCGCAAGGCCAAAATGATCCGTTTTCCTCCGTCCCCGAGGGATCAGGGGCTGGTACTGATATGGTGTCATTTCAAAACTATGCCGGATTACGGGGCTAAAGTCGGGGCCCTCATCCATACCCGTGTTTTCTACAAAATGATGGCTCGTCTACCTGCGGTTTTATTTTCACGAATATCGGCATGGTTGGGGACTCGTGACTCAGCCCCGTAAACCGGCATAGTTTTGTTCGGGCGGTCCAACCGCGCGTTCACACGCGGGGCCGGCGGGGCATTTTTGCCCCACCGGCCCCTATTCCAGCGCTATTCCGGCTTGGTTTCTACTGTGGGAGTCTTGTCCGCTGCGACTGGAGTGCGGGAGGTGTCCATAGTCAGGCAGTGTTTGGGGCAGCTCTCGATGCACTCGCCGCACACCACGCAAGCGTACGGATCAATCGACCAGGTACCACCCTTGCGATCGACCGCAAGCGCGCCCGCCGGGCAACGGCGCGCGCACATGCCGCAGCAGATGCACGCGTCCATGTCGTTGACGATATGTCCGCGCAGGCGCGCAGGCGCCGCGAGCTTCTCCTGCGGATAGCACACCGTTACTGGCCGCTTGACCATAGAACCCAAGGCCGTCTTGGCAAATGTCAGCAAACTCATGCCGCGCCTACCTTTCCGTGCAGCTAATGCAGGGGTCGATGGTCAGGATAATCATGGGCACATTGGCAATGAGCACGCCCTGCAGCGCATGCGTCAGACCCGCCAGATTTTGCGACGTCGGCGTGCGCACGCGGAAACGGTCCAGATTTTTGGTGCCGTTGCCGCGCACATAGTAATACGCCTCGCCGCGCGGTTGCTCAATCACAACCTCGCCGCGCGCGCCGTCGGCCGGCGTGAGCTTGGTGCGCCCGCCGATACCGTCATGCGGGATCTTGCCCACAAGCTCCTTAATGATGTCCATGGCCTGCGTGACCTCGGCACAGCGCACCTGGCAGCGGGCATAGCAATCGCCATCGGTAGCAACGATGGGCTCAAACGCAGCCAGATCCGCATAGGCACCGTCGTCAAACATGCGCACGTCATAATCCACGCCCGATGCGCGCCCAAACGGACCGACCATCGAAAGCTCCAGCGCGTCTTTCTTGCTAATCACGCCCACGCCATGCAGGCGCTCGCCGCAGCTGTTGTCGTCCAAAAACGTATGCACCAGGGCCTCGTAGTCAGGACGCATGGCATCGAGCGTCTGGACAATGCCCGCCAGCTCGGAGTCCTCGATATCGTGCTTAAGGCCGCCGATCTCGTTAATCGACAGAATCACGCGCCCGCCGCAAGTGCTCTCAAAAATCTTGAGTATCTGCTCGCGCAGGGTCCATGACCGATAGAACAGCGCCTCGAAGCCAAAGGCGTCGGCGAGCAGGCCCAGCCACAGCAGATGCGAGTGGATGCGCGAAAGCTCATGCAGAATGGTGCGGATATATTGCACGCGGCCGGGCACCTCGATACCGAGCATGCGCTCGCAGGCGCTGGCATAGCCGCAGCTATGGCCCACGGCGCAGATACCGCAAATGCGCTCGGCGATGTAGCCAAACTGATGCATATCGCGCTTTTCGGTGAGCTTCTCGAGTCCGCGGTGCACAAAGCCGATCTGCGGAATTGCCTCGATGACGCGGTCGTCCTCGATCACCAGGTCCAGGTGAAGCGGCTCGGGCAGCACTGGGTGCTGCGGGCCAAACGGAATAACGGAGCGATGTGCCATGGACCTTACGCCTCCTCTTTCTGCCTGTCGCGGGCGGCCTTGGCGGCAAGCGCCGCGCGGACCTTGGTCGCTTTCTCGGGATCCATGGCGGCGAGCTTTGCTTCCAGCTCGGCAGCTTTGAGCGCGGCCTTGGCAGCGGCATCGTCATGCTGAGCATCGGAGCCGGCAGCCGCAGCGGGCTGAGCGACGGCAGCGCCCGCAGCATCGCCAGCGCCCTCCCCCGCAGCCGCCGTGGCAGCGGCGGCCTTCTCGGCGGCGGCCTTCTCGGCCGCAGCCTTGCGCGCCTTGGCCTCGGCAGCCGCGCGGACCTTCATGGCCTTCTCGCGCGCGGCCTTCACCTCAGGTATGATCACACTCATGGGCTCGGCAGTCGAGACCTGGTAGAAAAAGCCCTTGAAGTCGATCTGCATGTCGGTGATGGCAAGACCAAACAGGTCGTGCGCCTCGTTCTCAAACGGGAACACCGCCGGATAGTACGAGCTGATGGACGGAATCTCCTGGTACTGGTCGATACCCTCGACCACCAGATTCTCAATCGCATAGCTGCCGTCCTGCGCGATATGCTCCTGAGCAGTACGAACGTTGATAAACGTATAGAGCAAGCGGTACGTGCCGTTGTCGACGTTGCGCTCGGCGTGCATTTGCACAAAGCGGGCACCGACGCCCTTGAGCGCCTGGACATGCGGAAGGAGCTCGTCAATCCCGACGGTGGTATAGATAGCCTTTTGCATTACTCGGCCTCCTTTGCAGAGGTGGGCTTCTCAGCAGGCGCGTCGCCAGCGGCGGGCTCCCCGGCAGGCACGTCACCGGCACCATCAGTCCCGGCCCCCGCGGCCACAAACCCGTCCTCGCCCAGCTCAACGCCGCCATCCCAGGTAGCAGCGCCGCCCACGGTAAGCGGGTCACCGCCGGCGCGCATCACGGCCTCCTTCTGGTCCAGGATGCCGCACGCCTCCACAATGGCATCGATCACGGTCTCGGGACGAATGGCGCACCCGGGCGCGTACACGTCCACGGGAATTGCGCGGTCCACGCCGCCGATCACGTTATAGGCATCGCGGAACACACCGCCCGAACACGCGCAGATACCGCAGGCCACCACGCACTTGGGCTCGAGCATCTGGTTGTAGATCTGGCGCACGACGGGCAGATTCTGCGCATTGACCGAACCCGTCACCAAAAAGATGTCCGCATGCTTGGGGTTGCCGGTGTTGACCACGCCAAAGCGCTCCGCATCGAACAGCGGCGTGAGCGAGGCCAGCACCTCGATATCGCATCCGTTGCAGCTCGAGCCGTCGTAATGAATAACCCACGGCGAGCGCGACATTTTATGATCCATGGATGCCGCCTCCTAAATAAACACGTCGACAAGGATGGGCATAAGGTTGAGCAGGCCAAACACCAACGCCACACCCCAGCCGAGCTTAAAGCAGCTGCGCCAGGTGCTACGGGCGAAGGTGTTATCGATCAGCACCTCGACAAAATACGTCACAGCCATCACGACCAGGGCGACCACCCAGCTCACCGGGTTGTCCCAGACAAAGAACATGCCCACCCACATCAAAAACAGCACGGTCTCGCACCAGTGCATAAGGGTCATCTTGGCCAGCGTGCCGCCGCTCATCTCGGTGGCGACGCCTTGGACAATCTCCTGATGCGCGTGATGCGAGTACGAAAGGTCAAACGGCGACTTGCGCAGCTTGATGGTAAGCACCGCGAGCAGCGCGAGGAAAATGGGCGCGCTGTACACGATGATGGGGGCCGACTGCCCCGTCACGGCGATGGAATCGAAGCTGTCGGTGGCAAGATACAGGCCCACGCTCATCAGCAGAACGGCGGGCTCGTAACTCATAACCTGCAGCAACTCACGATCGGCGCCGACCTGGGCAAACGGGCTTTGCGTCGAGGCGGACGCCAGCACCACAAAGATCGCGGCGAGCGTCACCATAAAGGCGCACAGCAGCGTGTTGGAGCCCGACACAAAGATGCCGCCGCCCACGACGGTAAAGATGAGCGCGCACGCCATGTAGGTATCGTCCATGGTGTTTACGCTGGCAGGGGCTTTGCGCAGCAGCTTGGCAACGTCGTAGAAGGGCTGCAGCAGACGCGGCCCCACGCGACCCTGCATGCGAGCGGACAGCTTGCGGTCAAGACCGTCAATCAAACCGCCCACAAGCGGCGCCAGCAAGGCAAACGCCACGGTACCAATAAAAATGCCCAAAACGCCCGAACCTTCAAAATACTTGCCGCGCAGCACCGAGGGCGCGCTCATGGCAAGCCGCTCGGGCCCAATCCACGCGCAACACAGCAGCGCAAACAAGATAATGCTGCAGCACACGACGCTACCCGCGGGGCCAATACGCTTCTCGCCAAGGGCGTCCTCCGAGTACCAATTGCGCTTTTCGGCCTTCACCTCGTGTCCCATCGAGCCGCGGAAATGGCGGTAATTGTCGGTTCCCACACCCGAAAGATATACGTTTACGTGCGGCTTGTTGCTCACGCGGAATGAAGTCAGCAGCACCACGGCGATAAAAGCCACGATAACCACCATCAGATACATGGCGTCCTTGCCGATAACGTACGGCACGCGGCCAAACACCATGGCCAAGTAAGGCGACACCAGGCCGCTCGAGATAACCGGGAACGCCACGCAGCACAGAATCAGTAGCGCGGCGATGGTGTTGAGCGCCATCCATTCGGTCTTATGGACATTGACCTCAACGTTTTGAGCCGTGGGATCGACGCCCGAAAGCTTGGCAAGCCACTTGCCCCAGAAGTAAAACGTCGCGGCCGAGCCAAAGGCAAGCACCATGATCATGAGCACGTTGCCGGTCTGCGCAAACGCCACCAGGGCGCCCCACTTGGACACGAGCATGCCAAACGGCGCCACAAACATGCCCATGATGCCCAGCATCATCAGGCGCGTCAGGTGCGGCATGCGGCTGAACATGCCGTCCATGTCCTCGATATTGCGGCTGCCGATATGATGCTCGGCCGTGCCCACGCACAGGAACAGCAGCGACTTTGCCACCGTGTGAAACAGAATCAGGAAGATGGCCGCCCATACGGCCTCGGGCGCGCCGACACCCAAGCAGGCACTGATGAGGCCCAAGTTGGAAATGGTGGAGTACGCGAGCACGCGCTTGGCGTTGCTCTGCGAGATGGCCATGAGGGCAGCGAGCAAAAACGTGATGGCACCCACACTCGTGACCATAAAGCCGGTCACGGGATAGATGGCATAGAGCGGGCTCAGCTTGACCATTAGGAACACGCCGGCTTTGACCATGGTGGACGAATGCAGCAGGGCGCTCGTGGGCGTGGGGGCAACCATGGCGCCGAGCAGCCAGGTGTGGAACGGCATCTGCGCGGCCTTGGTAAGGGCGGCGAGCGACAACAGGATGACCGGCATCACCAGCAGCGCGGATTGCGCGGTTCCGGCGCCGGAAAGCTCAATCATGCCCGAGATGGTCAGCGGCATGCCGTTGACGTGCAGGTACATGAGTCCGGCCAAAAACGCGATGCCGCCCAGCATGTTGAGGATGATCTGGATAAAAGCGTTTTTGATGGCCTCGGGCGTGCGCGTGTAGCCAATCATAAGAAACGAGCACACGGTGGTGATTTCCCAGCCGCAGAACAGCCACTCGAGGTTGTCGCTCGTCACGATGACGAACATGGCCGAAAGGAACAGGAACATAAGCGCCAGGAACTGCGGGCGACGGTCGGGCGCGGTCTGCCCGTGCAGTGCGGCCTCGTGCTCGTCATGGGCCTGGAAGTCCTTCATGTAGCCCAGGGCATACACGCAGATAAGGCTGCCGACAATGCCGACGGCGAGCACCATGATTACGCTCATGTAGTCTAGGTAGAGCGGCGTCGCCGTGACGGCTTCGGCCGCGGGCAGCGTCATGGTCGCAAAGGCGAGCGACCCCACCAGCTGGACTATGCCGAGCACTGTGGTAAGCACGTTCCTATATTTGTACGCGTTGTACAGGATGACGGCGCACAGGATGACATCGATGACGGAGCTGATGATCGAGAGCACATGCGAGGTGCCGGGGGCAACCTCAAAGCTCTGTGGGCCCGTGCCAAAAAACATGACGGCGACTACAACTGTCACCGCCATAATCATGCCGGAACCTATGAGCCCCACCGCATCGCGGGCGCGGTCACCGCGCGCGAGCAGCATGCCCAGCGCCGGTACCAGCGGAAACAGGGTAAGGAAATACAGTAGCGTCATACCATCACTCCCCCATGCAAAAACGCTGCAATTGTTTAACGTTATAGCTCAATTGAGGGGTGGCGGCGGCAGGTTTTCGGTCAACTGGGGAGTTTTAGGCGTACGGGGCAAGGGTACGTCCGCATTGGAGTAGAGGGGCGGCAAGAAAAATGCGCCCCTGTGGGCGCACCATCCCGTTTGCTATTCCGCCTTTTTAACGCGCGGCTTGCGACCGCGCGGCTTATCGACCAGTGCGGACCCACCGCTCTCGCGATACTGGCGACACCAAGCCTTGACCGAAGACTCGCTAGGAATCCTGTGCTTGATCATGGCCTCGCGAACCGTCAAGCCGTTTTCCAGACGGTCCTTAACCACAGCGAGCTTTACGTCGTACGAATAGGTGTGATGATGCGAACCGGCATTGAGAACGGCGTCGGCACCGCCCACGGCATACGCGCGGGCCCACTGACGAGCCGTGGCCTGGGGAATGCCAAGCTCCGCAGCGAGGGCGCGATGACCGACCCCCTCTTGGAGGATCTCGACGGCGCGCTGCCTAACCTCGGGCGCATGCGTGCGAGTCCTAGTTGCTTCCGACATACCTGCCACTTCTTAGCCTTAACCGTTAATCTGCCTTCTTACGTGCAAGTTAGATAGTAGCATTTTACTGTTTGCTCAAAGCAGTTAATTAAAATAGACGCGGCGTTATCTGGGCATTTGGCACCAAATTACGACATTTCTTTATCGATTATTTACGCTGGTAGCCGACTCGCAGCTAATCGTCATTCGCTTGTCGACAAAATTGACATCTCTTTATGTCCTTTGGTATAGAGGATATAGTTATTAACCCCTCCCCCAATAATTTTGAGTGATCTGCGAGGCAGCAGACGTCCTCACTCCTCATGATTACCGCACATTGCCATCCACCAGAGCAAAACAAAAGGGCGGGACCTGCTGCGCTTGCAGGCCCCGCACCGATTGACACCCGACGGGACACAGCCGGGCGAGACGGATCCGTGCTACCGCCCCGCCTGGCCGCGAAGTTAACTACAGCTCGTTGGCCGCGTGATATGCCGTGCGAATGGCGCTCGCGATGTCGGCGGTGCGCTCGCCCGAGCAGTCTCCCACGCAGGTCACGGGCACCGTCACGCCATCCAGGTCAAACGCGTTGGCCTTGGAGCCCACGGCCATCACCACGTAATCGCAGGCGATCTTTACCGGCTCCTCGGCGCCGTCCTCGGTAGTGCGAATGGCCTCCACGCCCTCGTCGGTAATGGCGGTCAGGCGGGTCTTCACGTGCTGCTCCACGTTGTGCTCTGCAAAGTCGCTCATAATCAGCGGCAGAATGGTCTCGGACTCGCCCGCGGCAATCTTGTCGAGCATCTCGACAATCGCCACCTCGCAGCCGCGCTGCAGCAGGTACTCGGCAGTCTCGGTGCCCACCAGGCCACCGCCAATGACGGCGACGCGGCCCGTAAGCTCCACCTCGCCGGCCAGCACGTCCCAGCTCGAGACGACCTTGTCCGAGTCGGCACCCGGAACGGGGATGACCACGTCGTGCGCGCCCACGGCAACAATCGCAGCGTCGGCGGCGTTGAGGTCCTCAGCGGTAGCGGCATGGCTGAGCTCAACCTTCACGCCCAGGCCGGGCAGAATCTTCTCGTAGTACTCAACCGAGCGCATGATCTCGTCCTTGCGCGGAGGCGCAGCCGCCAGCACAATCTGGCCACCCAGATGATCGCTCGCCTCGTAAACGGTCACGTCGTAGCCGCGCTTGGCCGCCACGCGTGCGGCCTCTAGGCCGGCGATGCCGCCGCCCACCACGGCGATCTTCTTGTCGCCCTCGCCCGGCTTAATGGCTATGGTCGCCTCGTCGCCGTTCTCGGCATTGAGCACGCACGAGATGTACCTGCGATTTTGAATCGCATCGACGCAGCCCTTGTTGCAGTTGAGGCACTCGCGAACGGGCTCGCCCGTGGCGGCCTTCAGCGCAATGTCGGGGTCGCACATGAGCGAGCGGCCGTAGGCGATGATGTCGGCCGCGCCGTCTTCCAGAATCTTCTCGCCGGCCTCGACCGAGACAACACGGCCGACGGTTGCCACCGGCACGGAAACCAGGGCCTTGACGCGCTCGGCCACGGGCAGCGTCCAGTTGTAGGGCATGGCGCCCATGGGCGGAATGGTGTCTCCCATGTTGCCGGTGTGGTTGGCCTGCGCGACCTGGATCATGTCGATGCCCGCGCCCTCGAGCAGCTTGGCGAACTCGCAGGCCTCGTCGGGCTGCAGGCCGCCCTTGCCGCGCGGCGTGCCGTCGGGGTTCTCCATGATCACGGGGAGCTTGTACTCCACCATCAGCTGCGGCGCTGCTTCCTTAATGGCAGCGACGACCTCGAGCGCATAGCGAACGCGGTTCTCGAACGAGCCGCCGTACTCGTCGGTGCGCTGGTTGAGGATTGCCGAGCACAGCGAACCCACCAGACGGTCGCCGTGGACCTCGATGGCATCGATCCCGGCCTGCTGCGCGCGAGCGGCCGAGGCAGCGATGGCCTCCTTGATCTGGGTAAGCTGCTCTACGCTCGCCTCGTTCACAAAGTGCTGCATGTCGTGGTGCAGCTTGGCGTAGGCCTGGTTGCGGATCTCGTTGGACTCGGCCATCTTGGCGGCAAAGGTCTCCTCGTCGCCGGCGGCCTTGGCCTCCTGCGCGGCCTTGGCGGCGGCCATGGATCCCATGACCATGCGGCCGACACCGGGCACGTCGTACTCGGGGTGGAACAGCTGCAGCGCGACCTTGGCGCCGTGCTTGTGGACGGCATCGGCCAGCGCCTTAAACGTGGGGATCTGGGCGTCGGTTGCCAGCTTGGGCGTGGGGCTTGCGGTCATGACGGGAGCAACGTCGCCGATGACGATGTAGCTCACGCCGCCACGGGCCAGGCGCTTGTAAAAAGCCAGGCTGCGCTCGCCAATGGAACCGTCGCGCTCCTCGTAGCCGGTGGTGAGCGGCGGGAACATAATGCGGTTTTTGAGCTCAAGGGGGCCAACCGTAATGGGCTGGAGCAGCTTGGATGCAGGTGCGGTCATGGACATTCCTCTCTTGTAGGCGCGGCGGCGATGATGCCGCGTAGTTGTCTAGAGGATATGGCATGGAAGCGCGGCGGCACAACGAAAATCGGCGAATATCAGGTGGCGGCAGGTGGATGGGGATGGGACGTCTGCCGGTTTGTCTCAATCTGTAACAGTTACTCGGCAAAACCGGGTCTTACTGTTACAGATCGAGATATTCCCCTCGGCCCATCCTCAACAATCTAGATCTGTAACATCTAGACCCACTTTTGACCCCTACCTGTTACAGATCGAGACAAACCAAACTAGCCTGCCGAAAGATCTAAATCTGTAACAGTTACTCGGCGAAATCCGTCCCTCGTGTTACAGATTTAGACAAACGAAGACCGTCCTGCCGAAACATCTCGATCTGTAACACCTAGCCGCCCAAATCGGGTCTAGATGTTACAGATCGAGATTTTGTTTGAGAGGCCGAGAATTGGACCGAAAACACGGTCCCGAAATAACAAAAAAGCTCGCCGGCTAGGCCGACGAGCTGCAAGTTCTTGGTCGCGGGGGCAGGATTTGAACCTACGACCTCCGGGTTATGAGAGTGCTTTATATTATTCTGTCCTGCAAATCTAATAGCTCTTCTTTCATGTGATAATATGGTATTTGAGCTGCTGTTTTGTTCATACAGTTCATATGGTTGCGTAATGTTTAATCATTCAGTTAGTTCTTTAGAATCAGCTGTTTGCTACATGATTGCTACAACGCTGCTACAAATACGAATATGAAATGTTCTTGAAGGGTTTGGCTATGGGCACGCTTTACTACACAGGGCAAGAGTTGCTAGAGGATAAAACACGCGGCAAGTTTCGCGGGCGGCTGTCATACCGTGACACCAACAACAAACGCCGATATATAACGCGCACGCTAAACGCCACGGGCAAGCGGGCTGCTAACGCAGAGCTAGCAGCATGGCGGCAAGAAAAAGAACGGGAACATAGCGAAAGCCTTGACCGCAACGGCGGCATATCGTTACCCGCAGCAGATACGCCCATATCCGATTATGTGTCCCAATACATAGACGCAAAGGAGCAGACTAAAGCTATTGAACCGTCAACCATAAGCAGCTATCGCGATTCGCTGCGGTATATAGCCGCAACTTTTAGCGAAACACGAATAAAAGATTTACAGCCTATTGATGCTGAAAAATGGATAGCCGAGCTTGTTAAGGAAGACCGTTCACCCTCCACTATAGGAAAGGCTTTCAGACTGCTAAAGATGGTTCTTAATAACGCTATCGCTACGGGCGTTATTGACAAGAACCCGCTATCCCTTGTTAAGCCGCCCAAGCGTGTCAGCAAAAAGCAGGGTATCAACGCGCTAGACGAAACGGCGCTTGCCGAACTTCTCGACAAGCTAAGTCTGCTTGAGCTGTCCCCCGTTACTGTCGCGGCATACATAGCACTAAACACAGGAATACGGCGCGGGGAGGTATGCGGGCTGCAATGGCGAGACATTGACGCGGACAATCGAGTTATATGGATTAGGCGCTCAATTGGACTCGGCAAAGGAGGTGCATATATCAAGCAGCCAAAGACCGACAAGGCAAGAGACGTTGTTCTACCCGACACTTTGCTAGAAGTGCTTGAGCAATGGCAGGAAAAGCAGCGGCAGACATTCGCCGATAATATGGCATCGCTTAACCCCAATTCTTTCATTCTTGGCGATGCGCTCGGGTACTACCACCCAGACAGGCTATCTAAAGACTGGGCATCTTTAACAAAGATGCTCGGCACGCGTGGCACCGAGGGGCGGCGTTTGTCTTTCCACGATTTGCGCCATACGTGGGCAACATTGGCGCTTGCCCACGGCATGGACGTTAAGACCGTCTCAAGCAACCTAGGACACGCCAACGCAGCAATGACGCTGAACGTATACGCAAGTGCAGACCCAGACGCGAAGCGGCGGGCGGCGGGCATCGTAGAGTGCCTAATGAGGTGCGACCAGTCAACGAACAGGTAAGTATGTTTCTATACCTAGAAAGGACATAGCAACATGGATAAACAGAGCAAAGCACTGATAACGTTCAACGATGAGCCAGAGGATGCTATTTCAGCCCTAAATGGCGCGGCGTGCCTGCTGAAAATGCTTGCAGGCGCAGCCGATGCGGGCATATGCCCAGACAATCACGTTGGCGATGCTTACTATACGCTGGGCGCTGTTATCGAAGCCGCAACGCACAAACTAGGAGAAACAGTTTTCAGCAGCGACAAATAAGCGCCCCACCCACACAATCAACGCCCAGCCACCCTATACGCCCGATACGGCAACTCTATAGGGTGGCTTTACTCTTTGTATAGCGACCCTATAGGGTGCCAATACAGATAAGAACAGATAAGACTAGATAACAGCAGCCCGCCACGCTTGCGCCTTTAGGGGCAAGCGCGAGCGCGGCGGGCGTGCAACTTTATTAGAAGAAAAGAAGACGGCAAGCACTGTTGAAAACTGGTTGAAAACCTGTTGAAAACTTGTTTTAACGCACCGAGTTATGAAGCCCATATGTTAATCAAAAACTCATTTACACACTTTAGTGTTAATAAAAAAGCGCTGGTAAACATACCTTTAAGGGTTAACCCAACCTAAAACCATCGCTTTAGTAATTACCCGAGGTCACATATTACGTTTTGGCGAGTCTCTTTTAATCACGTCCGCTGCTAATTCAATCTTTTCTGAATGATATAGCTTATTAAATTGCCTATTGGCGTATTCGTTTGCTAGAAGCACATAGAACGCTTTCATGTTTATATAGCCCCATCGAATCGCGATTCGTCCAACTCGGCACGTTGAAAGGGGCACTAATGAAAAGCACCGAGCGGCAAGAAGCACCGCGCAACTTAAAAGACCTTCAAGAGCTTGTAACCGTTAAGCAGGTTGCAGACTGCTTGCAAATCTCAAAGGGCACTGTTTACAACCTTGTTAAAGATGGGCAGCTGTCGGCGGTAAGGATTCGCGGAAATATGATTCGTCTTAACCGCGACCAAGTGTGCCGATATTTCGGTTTATAACGGGCGGCGGCTATGGGCGATGAACTTAACAAAGCAGGTGAAGCATGTGCGGCGCGGGCACTTTCCAACTGCCCCATATCATGGGTTAAGCACGAAGCCGCTAACGCTGGGAACCCCTATCTTAATCAACTTATTTTAGTTGGTGGAATGGAGTCCTACGGGCGTTATTGGCGGCTTGTTGAACTGCTTTCGAACACGACCACACACGCCATACCGCGCGAGGGTGAACAGGGTTATAGGGGCTTTCAGCTCGGTTTGCACTTCAACTGCCCCGAGGAATACGAAGCCTTTATAGCAACGCTAATAGACCTTGAACTTGTAACTGTCGGCAGCAGCGGGCGGCGTGGTATGCCACTTGTTGATGAATCGGCGCTTGCGATAGGAAAAGCCCGACTAAACGGTAGCAAAGGCGGCAGGACGGCAGCACGTAACCGCCAACGTTAAAACGGACAAATGGAGCGATTCGAAATGAATAGAAGCCTACTTGACGATTCAATCATGCAATGTTCAATCAACAATCGAAACGATGAGCGCGAATCATGCTTTGACGCTTTCAGCACTTGCGAGACGTGCTTTCGTGAAGAAATGAGCCTTGCAAATCAAGCCTTTAGCGATTTGGCACGCTTGCCAAGTGATTTAGATTTGTGCGAACCGTTGCACCGAGACGAAAGACGCGTACAGGGCGCAAATGCCCAGTTTTGCCAAATCCTCGAAGCGCTCGACATAGGCAACGCGGCAGAACTTGCAGACGCTTTAAGCATCGACATAGGGATTTGCAAACGCGTTTATAACAATCCCTTGCTATGCAATGGAAAGGAACGCGCCCTCATATTGCAAGGGCTTGACGATTCAAGTTCACCCTTTCTTGATGTTTGGAGTACCGAATACAGGAACGGTGAATCTGTAGGCGAAGCGTTAGCAGCGTGGACGCGTGAGAACTTCAATACGCCGTATCAGTTCTATAAGCAGGCGCAAGAGTTTGAGTTGAAAAGCTATCTCATTGGAATTGTCGGGAAGCTCAACGACCGCGAGCGATTCGGTCTGCTATATGCGCCAAGTCTCGAACGGGCGATTAAAGAAGCGGCGGCGATAGCACTTGAGGACACGCCAACAGGCGAACCAGCTATAGAGCAGATTAACGCTTGCATTGCATCGCTCAACCACGCCAAGGAACAGCTGCTTGATTCTTTCAGTGTTTTAGTTGAAGCGCGAAAGCAATAGACCGTGACGGGAAACACGGGCGCGGCGGGCGGCGTGCGATTTGTTATAGCCCTATGCGACCGCAAGCACCGTTCGAGTTTATCAGCGTATCAGCGGCAATTTAGCAATATAGCAACAAAGATGTTGGCATTTGAGCGTGTCCCAAAAGCACACGTTAAGAGACGGCGATAAGCAACCGAGAACAAAGTAAAATACAGGCGCTTTAACCGTCTCTTTAACTGTCTCTTTATTATTGTCCCGAAATGCCTTAGACTTTTAGATACACCTACGAAGGGGGCAAGTAATGATATTTGGATATGCACGCGTTAGCACCAAAGAACAGAACCTAGACCGACAGCTAGACCAATTGGCTAAACGTGGCGTTGATAAGATTTTTAGCGATAAAATCAGCGGCGTTAAAGAAAGCCGCCCCGAACTCGACAAAATGCTTGGACAGTTAAGGAAGGGCGATACTGTTGTAGTTTGCAGTTATGACCGCTTGGCGCGAAGCAGCAAGCAACTATTCAGTCTTGCCGAACGCTTTGAGGAAAACGGCGTTTCGCTTGTATCTATCAAAGAGGGCACCGATACCAGCACCCCACAGGGACGTTTCTTCTTTGCAATGTGCGCGGCTATGGCGCAGTTTGAGCGCGAATTGATTAAGGAAAGACAAGCAGAGGGCATCGCGGCGGCAAAAGCACGCGGGCGGCAGTTTGGCAGACCCGCCACAGACCCAGACAAGATGGACACCGCCGTAAGGCTATACAAAGACGGCGGCATTTCCGTTAAGGAGATATGCGAGCGCACAGGCGTAAGCCGCGCCCCGCTTTATAGGGAACTCAAGAAAAAGGGCATCGAGCGATAGCACCACCTGCTATAACGCTGCTACAATCAATTCGCCCATAGCCGAACAGGCTAACGAAAATAGAGCGCTTGCCATTCAGTTGGCGGGCGCTCTTTTTCGTTGTTGTATGGCGTTATTTGCCGCTTTGACCAATTCGCACGCACCCGATAAGCGGCAGGGGCAAGAAAGCCGCTTGTAATGCCACCACAGAGCCGCAGCACAGCAATAATGAGCGTTGGTCTTTACCCAAGTTGGCGCTTTTAACTACAAGACAGACGAAATACCCCCAACTCGGCGCAAAAGCGAAAAACTCTAAATATATCGGTCTTATTCTTCTAAAAGAAGACCACCCCCGTCCGAAAAACCCTAACGCGCAGTAATTTATCTTCCGTCATTGGTGCCCTATGGCTATAGCCCTACTTTGAGCATGGGGGGATACCCCAGCGGCAAACAAGCGAACTGTTAGCGTGGCTCGAATTGAGTTTAGTTTGCAGTGCTATTTGCTACAAAGCCTGCTATAACGCTGCTATAAATCGAAGACATAAAAGAAAGCAGCCCAAAGGAACAATGCCTTTGAGCTGCTAAAAGTTCTTGGTCGCGGGGGCAGGATTTGAACCTACGACCTCCGGGTTATGAGCCCGGCGAGCTACCAGACTGCTCCACCCCGCAATGTCTGGGCGCCTCATGTGCGCAAGAAAGAATATTACGCGGGAGTTCGGTAAACGGCAAGGAAAATCTCGTAGAGCATAATTCCTTCATATTTAAAACCCCTCAGCCCCTATCACCGTAAACGAATCGCGGCCGAGCGCCGTCGACAGCACGTATACAATGGTGCGCGTCCTTTTATGCCAACACCGGGAGTAGACATGCTGCTCGCTATCGATATGGGAAACACGCAGACGGCCATGGGCCTGTTTGACGGAGACGAGCTGGTGCAGTCGTGGCGTATGCCCACCGACCGCTCTTATACCGCCGACGAGATCCATGTGCGCCTGATGGGTTTCTTTAAGATGTACGGCCTTTCGCTCGACGCGGTCGACGCGATCGCCTTTGCGGGCGTGGTGCCGCAGCTCTCGCGCGAATGGCACGCCGTGGCCGACCGCATTGCCGCAGACGCCATTGTCATTGGGCCGCAGACGGCCGCGGTGACCAAGCTGCGCGCGGCGCGTCCCCAGGCCGTAGGCGCCGATCGCGTCGCTAACGCCGTTGCGGCCGAAACTTTCTACGGCGCGCCGGCAATCGTGGTGGACTTTGGCACCGCGACCAATATCGACGTCATCGATGAGGACGGTTATTACATTGGCGGAGCGATCGCGCCGGGCATCCGCATCTCCATGGACGCGCTTGCTGCCCGTGCCGCCAAGCTCGCCAGCGTACCGCTCGAGGCGCCCGAGCACGCCATCGGCCGCGATACCGAGGAGTGCATTAAGGTCGGCGCCGTAGTGGGCGCTGCCGCCATGGCCGAGGGCCTGGTCACACGCATGAAGCGCGAGCTGGGTCGTGAGGACGCCACCGTTATCGCCACGGGCGGTCTCGCCGGCATCGTCGCCGATTCGACCGATGTCTTCGACGTGGTCGACGGACAACTCACCATCAAAGGCATCTGCGAAATCTACCGCCGCATGCAGGAGTTGGGATAGAGTAAACGCCAGGTCGCAACAACCAGCCGCCAATCCTATTCCTCAAAACTGAATTATTTTCATTTTTGAGGAATAGATTCTTTCGAATACGCCCCGTTCAGCGGCATCGTGCCCATTCCCTATTCCTCAAAATCGAAAAATTATCTATTTTGAGGAATAGGACCGCGATGCCACCCTGTAGTCGTGCAAAGACCCTCCCCGGCACAGGCCGAGGAGAGCTTCTGTTGTCATCGTTATCTTTGAGCGCGGGCGCCACGCGCTACAGCCCGCGAATTCGTACGGCCTCGGGCGGAAACTCCTGCTCGCCGGCATCGGTCTTAATGGTCGCGCGGCCCCAGATGTCCAGGCCTGCAAACACACCGACCGCAAGCGGCAGGCCGTTGGGCGACACCGCCGCAACTTGGCGGCCCAGCAGCGGCACCATGTCGAAGTACTCGCCCAGCACGGGAGCCAGCGGCCCTGCGGCGCCTTGCGGCGTGTTGGCAACAACCGCCCAGGCGTCCACGCGGGCCAGCACGGCGGCGGCCAGCGCCTCGACCAGCGCTTCGTCAGCCACGTCCACACCAAGCTCGCTCAGCGCCGAGCGCTCAATATCCACCGTCACGGCACCGAACATGCCCGCAGCACCGGCACCGCCGTTCACGGTAACACGCGCGAGCGACGTCTTAAACGCAGGCGCACCGCACACGATATCGCTCGGCCACTGGATACCCACCTTACCGGCAAGGCCCAACCCCGGCGTCGAAGCCGTGCCCACAAGCGCATCCATCATGCCCATCGCCGCCACAAACGGCAGGCCATGGAAGGCATGCATGTTCACATCCGGACGCACGACCAGCGAAAACGTCATCGAAGCATCGCCCGCACTCCATGCGCACCAGCCCGCGGACACGCCCTCGCGGCCCGCGTCACGCGCCGCGTCGAGCTCGGTGCCGGCGGCAACAGCATTCATCTCGATCATCTACATACGCCCCAATTCGCCCACGATATGGCCCACGCGATCCTCGGGTTCCTTGACCTCGACACCGTTGTAGCGGAAGAACCGCGCCGGGTCGTGCATCAGGTCCTCGAGCGGCACCAGCACAAAGTCACGCTCACCAATGAGCGGATGCGGCAGGCGCAGCTTTTTGCCGCCGTGGGTCTCGCCGTCCATCCACAGCAGGTCCAGGTCGATGGTGCGCGGACCGTTGGCCTTGGCCTTCTTGGAGCGGTCGCGCCCCAGCTCGGCCTCGATCTTCATAAGCTCGTCGAGCAGCACCAGCGGCGCCAGCTCGGTCTTGATCTCGATGACGGCGTTGGCAAACGCGTCCTGGCGCGTCTCGTAGGCCGGCTCGCTCTCGTAAATCTTTGAGGAGTTGGACACGCAGGTGAGTGGAATCTCGGCGATCATCTCGCGTGCAGCGCGGATGTTGTCGCAGCGATGCCCCAGGTTGGAGCCCACGGCCACAAACGCGCGGCGCGGCTGCGGCTTGGCAACCGCCCAGTAACCGTTCAGGAACTGCGCAAAACCCGCGGCGTCGTGCACGCGCACGATGTTGGCACCGGCCTGGATGGCGCCCAGGCACACGCCAAACGTAGCGGCATCGCGCTCGGCGGCCTCGGTCACGCCCGAGACGGCGCCCACAAAGCGCTTGCGCGACACGGCGCACATGAGCGGATAGCCCAGTGACGCCATCTTGGCAGTCTCGCGCTGGATGACGATATCCTCGTTAGACGACTTACCAAAGCCCGGACCAGGATCGATGCAGATGCGGTCGCGCGACACGCCGGCATGGATGAGCGTGCGGGCCTGGTCGGACAGAAAGCCCATAACGCGGCGCATGATGGGCGCCGAATCGGGCAGGGTGAAGCGGCGGAGCTGCGAGGTGGGCACGTAGGCTTCCTCGCGGCGGGCGCTGCGGCGCATCATGGCGGCCAGGTGGTCATTGGGCTCCGATTCGGCCTCGGTGGCCTCGGGCGCGGGCGCGACGGTCTCGGCGGCAGCAGCCTGCTCGGCGGCCGGCGTCTCCTGCTCGCTTGAAGGCTCGGACGTGGGCTCCGGTTCGCCAAACGGCAACGAGGGCTGCACCACGCCGCCCGGAAGCTTGGCCTCCGGCTTAGGCTCGCCCAGCAACTTGCCGCGACGGCGGCGAGCCGGCTTCTCGGCCTCACGCGCGGCCTCGGCAGCCGCCTCGCGCGCCTTCTCGGCAACAAACGCCGCTGCCGAGGTATCGAGCTGCACCGTTGCGTGTGTGCGTGCGGGCGCGGCGACCTCGCCGGCATGCATCACGATGACGCCGCAGGTGCTCGTCTTAACAAACTCGACCATCTTGGGATCGGTGAAGCCGGTCACGTCATTGACGATCGAGGCTCCGCAGCGCACGGCCGCCTTGGCAACCGCCACGTGACGCGTGTCGATCGAGACGATGGCGCCCTCCTTGGCCAGCGCGCGCACCACAGGCAGCACGCGGCGAGCCTCCTCGTCGGGGTTGACCGGGGTAAAGCCGGGGCGCGTGGACTCGCCGCCCACGTCGATGATGTCGGCGCCGGCGTCGAGCATCGCCAGGCCGTACTCGATGGCGGCATCCGGGTCGAAGTGCTCCCCGCCATCGCTAAACGAATCGGGCGTCACGTTGAGGACGCCCATGATGCGCGGACGGTCAAAGCTGAGCTCATACTTTCCGCACCGCCATGTCTTGCTGTCGTTCGCCATGAACATCCTCCTAAAATGCCCACGCCGCCGAGCTTGGGGAGCTGGCGGCGGGGTCGCTTTGCACTCAGTCTTTCTATTGTATCCGCGCACACGGGCTAGAACGCAAACGCGGCCGCGATGTCGCAAGAAATCAGCAGGTCGGCATTTGCATCCTGATCGGTGGGAGCAAGATTGCAAATGGCCAGCGTATCGCCGGTAAAGTATCGCGTAAGGCCTGCCGCCGGATACACCACGAGCGAGGTCCCGCCCACAATGAGGGCATCGGCCGCGGCGATGGCGGCAACGGCACCGGTCAACACATGCTCGTCGAGCGGCTCTTCATAGAGCACTACATCGGGCTTGATGCGGCCGCCGCACGCGGGGCACGCAGGCACGCCCGCGGCATCCTCGTGCTCGCGCGAGCAAATCCACTCGGCGCTATAGACCGCGCCGCACGACTGGCAAATGTTGCGATGGACCGATCCGTGCAGCTCAAACACGCGCCGTGAGCCGGCCATCTGATGCAGGCCGTCGATATTTTGCGTCACCACGGCATTTAGCTTGCCGGCGCGCTCCAGCTCGGCCAGCTTGGTGTGGCAGCGATTGGGCTTGGCGCCAAGCGCGATCATCTTGGTGCGGTAGAAGTCGAAGAACTCGGCCGGATGCGCCTCGTAAAAGCTATGCGACAGCATGGTCTCGGGCGGATAGGCAAACTGCTGGTGATACAGGCCGTCCACGCTGCGGAAATCGGGGATGCCACTTGCCGTGGAAACACCAGCGCCGCCAAAGAAGACCACGCGCTTGTGGGTGTCAAACAGATCCGCCAGCGCGGCGGAGGCCTGCTTGGGATCCGATATTGCCTGCGTCATATGAGTCCTCCGTCCTTGTTAGTCGGGCAGCGGCGCCTGCACCGTCGCTCGCGGACTATGTCCCGCCCCTGTTGCGCTAATCTTAAGCCTGCCAACCCCGTCGAAAGGACACCATGCCTCAGACTTACACTTTCGCCTCGTGGAACGTCAACGGCCTGCGCGCCGTGCTCAAAAAGGACCCGAGCTTTATCCAGATCGCGCAAGAACTCGACGTCGATATCTTGGCGCTGCAAGAGACCAAGCTGCAGGAGGGCCAGGTCGATATTGACCTGCCCGGCTATCACCAAACCTGGAGCTACGCCGAGCGTAAAGGCTATTCGGGCACTGCGGTCTTTAGCCGCCAGGAACCGCTGCGCGTGCTGCACGCCGACGCACTGCTACCCTACGCCGGCGAGAACGAGGCGGCCGAGCTCGTCGCCCAAGCCGCAACCGAGGGCCGCGTCTGCGCGCTCGAGTTCGACAAGTTTTGGTTTGTGGATGTCTACACGCCTAACGCCCAAAATGAGCTCGCGCGCATCGATGTACGCATGGCCTGGGACGATGCCTATCGCGACTTTTTGAGCGCGCTTGAACGCGAGACCGGTAAGCCCGTCGTAACCTGCGGCGACTTTAACGTGGCGCATGAGGAGATCGACCTTAAGAACCCCAAGTCCAACCGCGGCAACGCCGGCTTTTCGGACGAGGAGCGCGGCAAGTTTACCGAGCTGCTCAACGCCGGCTTTACCGATACCTGGCGCACGGCTAATCCAGACGTCGAGGGCGTCTACAGCTGGTGGAGCTATCGCTTTAATGCCCGCAAGAACAACGCCGGCTGGCGCATCGATTACTTCTTGGTAAGTGATTCAATCGCCAATACCGTGCGCGACACCGGTATCCGCGGCGATATCTTCGGCAGCGACCACTGCCCCGTCACCCTCACGCTAGAGCTCTAGCGCCAAGCAATTCCTGGGGGACAGAGGAAAACAGATCATGTGACCCCTCTCCCCCTATAAGTTGCGGTGGAATAGTTCCTGTTTGGGCAGCAAATAGCCAAAAACGAGAACTATTCCACCGCAAGTTCGTGAGGAAACGCGAAATGCCTTACAGCCCGTATTTCACGACGACACGGTTAATGCGACGGCACCAGGGCTTGTACAAGGCGGCCAAAAACACGCAGGTCGCGAGTCCGTGCGTGATATCGAACGGCACGGCGGTGGCAAGACGTGCCACGGCACCTGCCCAAGTAAGCGGCTGTACAAAACCAATGATGTCGTAGGCGTTGATCACAACGCCGTACAGCAAACCCGAAGCAAAGCCGTAGGTCAGCAGCGCCGGCATACGCACGGTGCCATCGGCGCGGTCGAATGTACCCGCATACGCCAGCGCACCGCCAACGTATCCCACGAGCCCCCAGGCATACATCTGCCACGGCGTCCACATGCCCTGCCCAAAAAAGAAATTGCTGGTCAGCGCCGCCAACGCACCGACCATAAAGCCGTTACGACGACCGAGTGTCGCCCCGGCGATAATGGCGATGGCACTCACGGGTTTAAAGTCGGGAATGGGTCCAAACAGGATGCGCCCCGCCGCCGCCAGCGCCGCCAGCACCAGCGTGGGCATAATCTGACGCAGGCCTGGACGCGATGCCTCATAGCCCGCAAAGAACAGCGCAAGCACCAACGCCACCACAACCAGCATGGCCAACGCTGCCTGCTCAACACCCGCCAGCAACGCGGCAGCCATCACCGCCGGCACCGCCAACAACAGCGGGATCTCCAGTTTTGCAAGCAAACGCGAGAAACGACAGTCCGTCATCCCATCACGCCCTATAGAACACGTTGTCGGCAAAGAAGTCGGCCGGGGACTCCATGCAGGCAATCTCGCCGTCAAACATCATGGCGACGTCGTCGGCTACCTGCTCGGCAAAGTCCAAATCGTGCGTAGCCATGATGACGGTGCCGCCAGCCTTCGCATGGTCACGCAGGGCGCGGGCGATGGTGCGGCGACTCTCCAGGTCCAAGCCCTTCGTGGGCTCGTCAAGCAGCAGCAGCTCGGGGCCGATCAGCAGCAGCTTTGCCAGTGCGAGCAGCTGGCGCTGTCCGCCCGAAAGATCGTACGGATGGCGTCCATCCAGACCCGACAACCCCAAGCTCGCCGCACGCTCCCGCGCCAAGTTCTCGTCATATCCGCAGGTCGAGGCCCATTCCATCAGCTCATCGCGAACCGTCTCGGCAACCAGCAATGCTTTGGGATTCTGAGGCAGCAGCGCCGCCGAGGCCGCTCCGCGCACCATGCGGCCGCGCTGCAGCTTGGCGGTCTTCGCCAGCACCGAGAGTATCGTCGACTTACCGCATCCGTTGCCGCCCACGATCGCATGCACCGCACCGGCCGAAAACGACGCATCGAGCCCGCGCAGCACCCAGCCGGACGCTCGATCGTAGCGAAACCAGCCTTCCGACAGAGTGGTAGCCGACCCGCCGTGCATTTTTTGGAGTATTCTGCTTCCATCCGTGCGCGAGAAGGCTTCCAAGCCGTTCTCGAGCGACGTTTGCGCCACAGATTCGGACGATTTGTCCAATTCCAAACTTTTTTTCGCGCTCGATACGTCCCCGGGCGGCTCCAGAGAGCCCAAATTGTCCTCACGCCTGCTGAATACTCCGTTTTTTGCACATCGGATGGCACCCCACCCCAACGTGTCATCGGAAAACAGCGATTCTCGGCATACCAAAGAAGCCATATCCGCCGCCTCGTGCACGCGGCCATCCTCAATCCGGTACGCACACGTCGCGTATTCGAGCATTGGGCGCGGCTGATGCGTCGCCACAACAACCGTGCAGCCCAGCTCGCGATTCACACGAAACAGCGCGTGCAGGAAATTCTTCTCGGCAACGGGATCGAGCTGAGACGTGGGCTCGTCGAGCAGCAGCACGCGCGGGCGCAGCGCCAGGACGGCGGCAAGCGACAGCAGCTGCTTGCGGCCACCCGAAAGCGTATCGGTATCACGATGAAGCCAGTCCTCCAGACCAAAGAAATAGCTGGTCTCGGCAACACGGCGGCGCATCTCGTCGCGCGACACACCCAGATTCTCTAGGCCAAACGCCATCTCGTGCCACACGGTCTCGCACACAATCTGGTTCTCGGGATCCTGAAACACATAACCCACGCGCTCTGCCGATGCCCGCACGTCCATGTCGGCAACGTTCTCGCCCAGCACGCGCGCATCGCCAGTGCGCTCGCCCGCTGGAGCGATCTCGGGCTTGAGCAGCGACAGCAGCGTCGACTTGCCCGAACCGGTACCGCCAACAAGCAGTGCAAACGCACCTTGGGAAACACGCCAATCAAGCCCCTCGAGCACCGGTGCCTTGACCCCGGGATAGGCAAAACTAAGGCCTCGCACCTCAATCGCCGGCGCGGCCGAGCCATATGCCACACCCGCCGCCGAGCTCCTATCAAACCGAGCCATCAGCCAAACCTCTTCTCATCAATCGCGTGCAACGCGCAAGGCAACACCATCCAGGCGGCGTACACGACATAGCCTGGCCACGGCGCCGGCACCGAGAGCTGCGGATAAAACGAATACTGCGTCGTCGCGGTCGCCGCCACGGCCACCGCGGCGGCACCAAACAGCGCGAGCCCGACCAGCGCGGCAACGTCGCTGCGCCCCAGTCGATACCGCGCATACGTCGTACGACGTGTCGCGGCACCCCACCCGCGCGAGCGCATCGCGTCCGCGCGCTCCAGCGAATCTTCCATGCCCCAGCCCATCAACACGCTCGACGCCCGCAGGCGCGATCGCACGGGATCGGTGGGCGCGCGGCCCGGCACATCAATCGCATCCTGCACCGCCAGCACCGTACGACCGCGGCGTAAAAACTGCGGGATAAGCCTCATGCACATCGAGATCATGAGCGCGATCACCGGTGCGGCATTGCCCAGCAGCGCGAGCACCTTGTCGTATTCGAGCATCGACGCCGCGGCCTCAAACCACAGCACGCTCGCCACAAACAGCCCGCCCATGCACAGGCCGTATACCATGCTTTCCAGATACACCGCGCGCATGCCAATACGGAACAGCTCCGTCGAGCCCGAGGCGCTAAACAGCGGATTGACCAGCGCGATAATCAAAATCACCGGCAGCTGCCAGCGGAGTGCGCCCAGCGTGCGGGCAGCCCCACGCGTCACAAATCCATACGCCAGCCCGCCCGCAAGCGACAGCGCAATCAGCACCGGCTGCATCGAGAACATGGCGAGCCCCAGCGTCAGCACTATATAGAGTGCCGGCACAGCCGGATGCGACATCGAGAACGCCGCGACGGGCTCGCCGCCAAACTCCTCTTGTATGTTGTCCACGGGCACCCCCGTCCCCTCGCTCAAACGACAGCTCCGCAGCACCGCCAACGCCGCACGCAAGCAGCGCAAACGCCACGACGGCGGCGCAAGCCCCAACCGCCGCAAGCCAATCGCTACGCGCTCAACATATGCCTGCGGTATCATATTGCGCCGTGTATCGTTTCCAAACACACGTCTCTATAACGTAACAGGAGATCACATGGACGCAACCGCAATTATCCTCGCTGCCGGCGAGGGCACCCGCATGAAGTCGAACCACTGCAAGGTTTCGCACAAGATCCTGGGCAAGCCCATGGTCCAGTGGATCGTCGACGCCACCATCAAGGCCGGCTGCAGCCGCGTCGTGGTCGTCATCGGCAGCCACGCCGACGAGATGCGCGCCCTCATCGACGGCGCCTATGCCAACAGCGCCACCAAGGTCGAGTGCGTCGAGCAGACCGAGCGCCTGGGCACCGGCCACGCCGTGAAGGTCGCGCTCGAGGCCTGCGGCATCGCGCAAGGCCCGGTCGTCGTGCTCAACGGCGACCTGCCGCTCATCACCGCCGACACCGTCGCCAAGTTCGCACAGACCGTCGCTACCGGCGAGCTCGCCTGCGCCGTCATGACCATGACCCCGCCCGACCCCTTCGGCTACGGCCGCATCAAGCTGGGCGCCGACGGCCAGATCGAGCGCATCATCGAGCAGAAGGACTGCACGCCCGAGCAGGCCGCCACGCTGCTGGAGTGCAACGCCGGCTGCTACGCCTTCGACGGCGCGCAGCTCGCCGCCCACATCAACGAGATCGGCAACGACAACGCGCAGTCCGAGTACTATCTGCCCGACATGCTCGAAATCCTCAAGGGTCACGGCCAGGCGGTCTCCATCTTCCACTGCGACGACTACCGCGACGGTCTGGGTGTCAACAGCCGCATCCAGCTCGCGCAGCTCACCGCCATCGCGCGCGACCGCATCAACGAGCACTGGATGGCCGAGGGCGTCACCTTCATCGACCCCACGCAGGCCTGGATCGGCCCCGATGCCGTCATCGGCCGCGACACCATCGTGTGGCCGCAGACGCACCTGATCGGCCACGTCACCGTGGGCGAGGAGTGCCAGCTCGGCCCCAACAGCCGCCTCACCGACACCACCGTCGGCAGCGGCTGCACCATCGATGAGACCATCGCCATCGAGGCCGTCATCGAGAACGGCGTCGACTGCGGCCCGCGCGCCTACCTGCGCCCGGGTACCCACATGCTCGACGGTTCCAAGGCCGGCACGCACGTAGAGATCAAGAAGTCCACGATCGGCGAGGGCTCCAAGGTGCCGCACCTGTCCTACATCGGCGACACTACCATGGGCTCCGGCGTCAACGTGGGCGCAGGCTCCATCACCTGCAACTACGACGGCGTGCACAAGCACAAGACCGTCATCGGCAAGGACGCCTTCATCGGTTCCGACACCATGATGGTCGCGCCCGCCCAGATCGGCGACGGCGCGCTCGTGGCCGCCGGCTCCGTCATCACCGAGCCGGTCCCGGCAGACGCACTCGGCCTGGGCCGCGCCCGTCAGGTAAACATTGAGGGCTGGGCCGCCGATTATCGCCGCCGTCTGCACGAGGACGACGAGGTATAACGTTTTACCAAGCATCTAAGGAGCTGTTCCCATGGGGGGCGGCTCCTTTTTCTATCGTGACCTGCGCAACCGGATGAGTGGTCGGTTCGTGTCCGTTGACGGTAAAGACGTTATCAAGACCCGATTAACCCTGTCGCGCGGTTACAATGCAAAAAGGCATCTATATGGCATTCGATGTATAAAGGAGAAGGGTAATGCCGATTAATGATCCCGAGAAGTCGGAGAATATGCGCAAGTCCATCCGCGTGTATTCCGGTTCCTCCAACCGTCCCCTCGCTCAGAAGATCGCTGAGTACCTTGGGGTCGAGCTTTCGGGCCTTACGCTAAAGCAGTTCGCCAACGGTGAGATTTACGCCCGCTACGACGAGACCGTCCGCGGCGCCGACGTCTTCCTGATTCAGTCCGTGGCCGGCGGCAACGTCAACGACATGCTCATGGAGCTGCTCATCGCCACCGACGCTGCCAAGCGCGCATCCGCCCGCTCCATCACTGCCGTTATCACCCACTACGGCTATGCCCGCCAGGACCGCAAGGCCGGCCCGCGCGAGCCCATCACCGCCCGCCTCGTCGCCAACCTGCTCGAGCGCGCCGGCGTCAACCGCATCATCACCCTCGACCTGCACCAGGGCCAGATCCAGGGCTTCTTCGATATCCCGGTTAACCACCTGTCCGCACTGCCGCTGTTTGGCCAGTACTACAACGACATGCACTTCGACACCGACAACCTGGTTGTCGTCTCCCCCGACGTGGGCCGCGCCAAGGCCGCCAAGAAGCTGTCCGACATGCTCGGCTGCGACCTGGCCATCGCCCACAAGGGCCGTCCGCGCCACAACGCCGCCGAGGTCATGGGCATCATCGGTGACATCAAGGGCAAGACCTGCATCATCAACGACGACATGATCGACACCGCTGGCACCCTGTGCGCCAACGTCAAGGAGCTCAAGGCTATGGGCGCTGGCGACATCTACGTCTGCGCCACCCACGGCATCTTCTCCGGTCCGGCCATCGAGCGTCTGAACGACGCCCCGATCGTCGAGTGCCTCGTCACCGACGCCATTCCCGTCGAGGTCGGCGGCAAGATCAAGACCATCTCGGTCGCCGAGGAGTTCGCTCAGGCCATCTCCGCCGTTTACCACGAGGAGCCCGTCTCCACGCTCGTCGGCGGCGATTTCGCGCTGTAGTCGCTCGACCCTCGCATCCCTCCGGAAGCCCCGGACACGCCTGCGGGGTTATCACGCGAACGTCCTCGCCGCTTTGCGGCTGCGGGATGTTCGCTTTGATAACCCCTCCCGGCGTGTCCGGGGCTTCCTGCTGTCTCGGGGGAGCTGTTTTCTGAAATGACTTTGCTGCAACCTTTCCTCGCCTTCGGCGGGCGTGGTAGCCTTTGTCGTTGATTAAACTTTTGTGTAACGAAAGGAAGCATATGGCAGCTGCACAGCCGCTTAAGATTCGCATGGTTGCCGGGCTTGGCAACCCTGGCGAGGAATATGCCGAGACCCGCCACAACGCTGGCTTCAAAGCGATCGACGAGCTGGCCCGTCAGGCCGGCGTCACGTACTGGAAAAACCAGGCGGGCGCCGAGGTCGCGCTCATCAACATCAACGATCCCGAGGAAGAGGGTGGCAAGCGCCAGATTGTGCTGGTCAAGCCGCAGTCGTACATGAACACCTCGGGCGGTCCCATCTCCAAGCTTTGCCGCGAGTACAAAATCAAGGCCGAGGAGCTGCTCGTGATCCACGATGAGCTCGACATTCCCGCCGGCGACGTACGTGTTAAGGTAGGCGGCGGCCACGCCGGTCACAATGGCCTGCGCTCCATCATCGACAAGATGGGCAGCCGCGACTTCAGCCGTATCCGCACCGGCATCGGCAACCCTCCCGGCAAGATGGCCGTCGCCGACTATGTGCTAAAGCAGCTGCGCGCCCGCGAGGCCGAGGACTTCCAGGACACCTGCGCTCGCGCCGCCGACGCCGCCGGCCTGGCAATCGTCCACGGCGTGATCTATGCCCGCGACCACGTCAACGGTGCCGCCTCCGCCAACGGCAAGCACTAGAACCTACTATTTAGGGACAGGTTTATTTTGACAGGTTCTATATGTGGAAACACCGCAGCGGCCGCACCGCAATAAACCCTGTGCCGCCATACATATGCAGCGCTCCAAAGGGGGGCGGTCTCACCGATGTGCGAGGCCGGCCCCCTTTGCTGTTTTGCCTGATAAAACCTGCCAAAATAAACCTGTCCCTATTTGGCAGGCCAAAGTGGATAAACCCTGCTCCCGCCTGCCAAAGATACACGTAAACAGCATGTCCATGAGGGTATAATTTGCACCGTATGTCTGCACAACGCCTGTGCGCGTACGGTTTTATTCGGGCTACCGTCCATTTCCGTGGAGGCACGGTTCGGCGGCCCTAACAAGAGAGGGGTTCTATGTATAAGATCCTGGAGAAGACGCAGTTCTCGGAGAAGGTGTTCAAGTTCCGCATCGAGGCGCCCGCAATCGCCAAGCATGCGCACGCTGGACAGTTCCTCATGGTTCGCGCCAATGAGACGGGCGAGCGTGTCCCGTTTACCCTGGCCGGCTGGAACGGTGACGAGGGCTGGGTCGAGTTCATCTTCATGGTGATCGGCAAGACCACCGAGATGCTGTCCACATACGAGGCCGGCGAGTCGCTGCGCGACGTCGTAGGCCCGCTGGGCGTTCCCACCGAGATGGCCGAGGGCCCCTGCGCCGTCATTGGCGGCGGCGTCGGCCTGGCAATTGCCTTCCCGGTCGCCAAGCACCTGGTCGAGACCGGTCATGAGGTCCACGCCATCATGGGCGCTCGCACCAAGGACCTCCTGCTCATGGAGGACCAGTTCCGCGAGCTCCTCGACGAGGACCACATCCACATCACCACTGACGACGGCTCCTACGGCGAGCAGGGCGTTGTCACCGCTCCGCTGGAGCGCCTGCTGCAGGACAAGGCCGTGAGCCAGGTCTTCTGCGTCGGCCCCGTTCCGATGATGAAGTTCTCGACCCTCACCGCCCAGAAGTACGACACCCCCATCACCGCGTCCCTCAACCCCATCATGGTTGACGGCACCGGCATGTGCGGCTGCTGCCGCGTCGAGGTGGGCGGCGTGACCAAGTTCGCTTGCGTCGACGGCCCCGACTTCGATGCCACCCTGGTCGACTGGGATGACCTTCGTGCCCGCCAGGCCGCTTACCGTTCCGAAGAGGGCGAGTCCCTCAAGGCCTATGAGGAAAAGAGCTGCGCATGCCACTAGTTAACGGTCGTTTCGTTGCCGATATGAAGTCGCCCCGCACCCCCGATAACGAGGAGCCGGCTGCCGAACGCGCCTGCGACTTCCGCCCCGTCGACAAGGGCTTCACCGAGGAGATGGCGCTGGCCGAGGCCGAGCGCTGCCTCAACTGCAAGAAGCCGTTCTGTGTTGAGGGCTGCCCCGTCAACATCAACATCCCCCGCTTTATCGAGCAGATCCGCGAGAAGGACTTCGGCGGCGCTCTCGATACCATCCGCGAGGACTCCATGCTTCCCGCCATCTGCGGCCGCGTCTGCCCGCAGGAGAATCAGTGCGAGGGCAAGTGCATCCGTGGTAAGAAGTCCGAGCCCGTGGCCATCGGCCAGCTCGAGCGCTTCCTGGGTGACCGCCCCGAGCTCGCCTCCACGCCCAAGATGGCCCCCAAGAACGGCAAGAAGGTCGCCGTCGTCGGCTCCGGCCCGTCCGGCATCACCTGCGCCGGCGAGCTCGCCCGTAACGGCTTTGACGTTACCGTCTTTGAGGCCTTCTTCACCGGCGGCGGCGTGCTGGTCTACGGCATCCCCGAGTTCCGTCTGCCCAAGGCGGTCGTCAAGCGCGAGATTGACGGCCTGGAGGACATGGGCGTCAAGTTTGAGTACAACTCCGTCGTGGGCAACATGGCCACGGCCGAGGAGCTGTTCGAGCAGGGCTTCGACGCCATCTACGTGGCGACCGGCGCTGGCCTGCCCAAGTTCCTCAACGTCCCCGGCGAGAACCTGCCCAACGTCTTCTTCGCGAACGAGTACCTCACCCGCGTGAACCTGATGAAGGCCAACAAGTTCCCCGAGTACGACACCCCCACCAAGCACGGCAAGAACGTCGTTGTCTTTGGTGGCGGCAACGTGGCTATGGACGCCGTCCGTACCGCCAAGCGTCTGGGCGCCGAGCACGCCATCATCGCTTACCGCCGCACCGAGGACGAGATGCCCTGCCGTCGCGCCGAGCTGCACCATGCTAAGGCCGAGGGCGTCGAGGTTCTGCCGCTCGTCTCCCCGCTCGAGTTTGTCGCTGGCGAGGACGGCTCCGTGTGCGCCGTCAAGGTCCAGAAGATGGAGCTCGGCGAGCCCGACGAGTCCGGCCGTCGTCGCCCGGTGCCCATCGAGGGCGCCATCGAGGAGATTCCCTGCGACGTCGCAATCTCGGCTATCGGCACCAACGCCAACCCCTTCGCAAAGAAGATCGGCGGTAAGATGGAGCTCAACAAGTGGGGCTACATCGTCGCCGACGAGGAGACCGGCCAGACCACCGATCCCCGCATCTGGGCCGGCGGCGACATCGTCACCGGTGCCGCTACGGTCATTCTGGCGATGGGCGCCGGCAAGAAGGCCGCCGCTTCCATCACCAAGAGCCTGATGGGCGAGTAATCACCTACAGCGCTAGCTACCAAACGGCAAAGTCCCCGTCGAGCACACGCCCGGCGGGGACTTTTTCTATGCCGACCACCCAACCACCACGATGGGGACAGGCACCTTTGTGATGGTTTTGGTCGGTTAGCCTTCGAGCTGCGCCACCTTGTAGCGGTAGGCAGCGACGATAACGTCTTTACAACCCTCGCGGCCCAGCTTGGCGCGGTTGACGACGATGTCCTTGCCGCTCGTCATCTTCCACTTACCGGCACTGTAGCGCTTATAGAACGCCTCACGCGCCTTCTGCTGCTGTTTGACCAGCTTGGCGCCCTTCTTTTTGTTAAGGCCGCGCTTCTTGCGCACGATCTCGACGCGATCCTCAAAGGGAGCGGTCACCAACACGGCAATGTGGTTGGGGTTGTTACGCAACAGGTAATCGGACAGGCGGCCTTCGATAATGCAGCTCTCGGTCTCACCCAGATCCAAAATCACCTGGCTCATCTTTTGGAACAACTTGTCCGAGTACGAACGGGCATCGTAACGGTCGGGTAGAAACGCCATGTTCTCCACGGCCAGGCGCTCGTCGTAGGCGGCCATCTTATCGAGCGACTCGCCCGCGCGCAGCGACGCACGCACCAGTAGCTCGTTATCGTACAGCGGAATCCCCAGCTCATTGGCGAGGATACGGCCAATCTCGTGGCCCTCGGCGCCAAAGTCGCGCGCGATGGTAATGACCACAGGACTCTTCTTGTTCTCCAGATCGCTCATCGCGATTCCTTTCTCTATGTGACAAAGGGGCTGTCCCTTTGCCACATTCTACGCTGCCACCATTCGCCTCTGATACGCTCTCACCAGCAACGAGATACCAAAGTTGAGCACAAAGTACATCGCAAACACCAGGCCGTAGAGCATAAGCACCTGCGACAGGTCGATCGCATGGGCCATCACGACATTTGCCGTGTACATGAGCTCGGCCACGTTAATGCCCGAAAGATACGAGCTGTCCTTAATGACGGTCGTGCACTGGCTAAACAGCGCCGGAATGATTGTTTTAAACGTCTGCGGCAGAATGATGTAGCGCATGGTGGCAAAGAAGCCGAAGCCCTGGCTCTGCGCTGCCTCAAACTGGCCGCGCGGAATCGAGTTGAGGCCGCCGCGCACAATCTCGGCCATAACAGCGCTGGTAAACAGCGTAAAGGCGATGGTCGAAATCACAATGTCCAAACCCTGCACTGTAAAGTAGATAAACAGGATCCACAGCAGGTTCGGCGTGCAACGGAACAGCTCGATATAGGCGCTCACCAAAATACGGAACGGGCGGGGCGCATAGCTCTTAACGAGCGCCAACACCGTGCCAAAGATGAGCGAGAAAAAGATCGACAGCGCCGAGATCTCGATGGTCTTAACAAAGCCGCCCCAAATGTAGAGCAGGTTGGTCGCGTTGAAGATTTCCATGCGCTAGGCCTCCTCTACGTTGTCGAGCCCCAGCTCGGCCAGGCTCACGCCGCGCGGACGCTCCTTGGAGCGGCGCTCGAGCCACTGCACCAGCATGGCGAGCGGAAAGCAGATGATGAAGTACATAAGGCAGCAGACGATGTATCCCTGCAGGTAACCGTACAGACTCACAAAGTTGTCGGAACGGTACATAAGGTCGCCGCCGGCCACAAGCGCCAGCACCGACGTGTTCTTGACCAGGTTGAGTGCCTGGTTACACAGCGGCGGCAGAATAATCTTGAACGTCTGGGGCAGCACGATGTACCAGTACGCCTGCGCACGGGTGAAGCCCTGGCTCTGGGCCGCCTCCATCTGACCGCGCGGAACCGCCTCGATACCGGTGCGGATGACCTCCGAAATGTAGGCCGCGTGATACAGGCCCACACCCAAGAAGCCCAGCACGAACGGCGCGATGCGCACTGGCTGGTCGGCACCGGTTATAGCCTGCAAAAACTGCGGACCGGCCATGTACATAAAGAGCACCTGCACGGGCAACGGGGTGTTCTGGTAAAACTCCACGTACACGCGGCTTATGGCGCGCAGCACGCGCGAGCGAGTGGTAGAGAACACGCCCAGCAGCGTGCCCAGTACCAGCGACAGCAGCAGACCGGCAACGACCACTTGCAGCGTCACGCCAAAGCCCTCCCAGAAGGGCCCCATGTTTTGAAATGTCGTCGACCAACGGTCGGCGTCAAATAATCCTTCGAGCATTTGATTCCTTCCTTGGACGATGCGCCTATACAAGACCCCAGGTCTTAACCTCTTGGTCGAGCCAGCCATCGGCCAGGCGATCGCAAATCACCTGATCGACCACGGCGGAAAGGTCGCAGCCCTTCTTGGTCGCCACGCCGTAGCCCTGCTCGCCAAACTTGACCTCGGGTTGCAACAGCTCAACGGTCTCGTTCATGTAACCGGCCAGCGTGGAGCGGTCCATGGCAAAGACGTCGATATTGCCGGCGTCGAGCGAACTCTTGATGATGGGGTAGCCACTAAAGGCCCTAAACTCGGGCTTGCAGCTAAAGCCGTTGTCCTTGATCATCTGCTCGATCAGGCCCTGCGTGGTGGCACCCTGGCTCACGCCGATGACCTTGCCGTCCAGGTCCTCAATCGAGGTAAAGCCCGAACGCTTCTTGACCATGAGCCCCACGTAGTCGGTGCGGTACGGCGTCGAGAAATCCCAGCTCTTCTTGCGCTCGTCGGTGATGGTGTAGGTCGCCGCGACCACATCGAGCTGGCCGTTATCGATCAGCGGGCCGCGCGTCTTGGGCGTCACGTCGGTAAACTCGACAAGCTCCTGGGCGCGGGCCTCCTTGTAGCTCACGCCAAAGACGGCAGCGGCGATCTGGTAGCACAAATCGACTTCCATGCCCTCAAAGCGGCCCTTGGCGGTGTCGTAATAGCCGTAGCCGGGAACGTCCTTCTTAACGCCGGCATTCAGATGGCCGCGCGACTTGATGGCCGCAAGCTTGGACCCCTTGTCGGAGTCCTCGCCGCTGGTGGAGTTGCCGCAACCGGTAAGCGCGGTCCCCGTCAGCGCAAGCATGCCGGCGCCAGCCAGCTGCAAAAAGTGACGGCGCGACACGGCCGCCCTCGTCATATCCGTCATGTCCATCACCGCGCCTAGTGCAGAATCTTGGACAGGAACTCGCGGCAGCGCGGGTTCTCGGGGTTATCGAAGAAGTGCTCGGGCGTACCCTCCTCCAGAATGCGGCCGTCCTCCATAAAGATGACGCGGTCGGCCACCTGGCGCGCAAAGCCCATCTCATGCGTCACGCAGATCATGGTGATATCCTCCTGCGCGAGCTCAATCATAACGTCCAGAACCTCCTGGACCATCTCGGGGTCGAGCGCCGAGGTCGGTTCGTCAAACAGGATGATGGGCTGCTTGGTGCACAGGGCACGAGCGATGGCGATGCGCTGCTGCTGACCGCCCGAGAGGTTCTGCGGATACTCGCCGGCCTTATGCGCCATGCCAACGCGCTTGAGCGCGGCGATGGCGACCTCGGTCGCCTCCTCCTTGCTCTTCTTTTGCAGCTTAATGGGCGCGAGCGTCAGGTTGCCGAGCACCGTCATGTTGGGATACAGGTTGAACTGCTGAAACACCATGGAACTATACTTGCGAGCCATCTCCAGGTGATTCTTTTTGGTGAGCGGCGTACCGTCGATGACGACCTCGCCCGACGTGGGCTCCTCAAGATAATCGACACAGCGGATGAGCGTCGACTTACCCGAACCGGAGGGCCCGATCATTACGAGCTTCTCGCCGCGCTTGACGGTAAGGTTGATATCTTTGAGCACATGCAGGTCGCCAAAGTACTTGTTGAGATGCTTGATCTCGATCATGTCTGCCATGAATGTCCCTTCCCTGCGTTTACACGAATTGAACTATTGTACGGAAAGAACCGCGTTTCCGCAGCCCGCACTACATTCCCGTAAAGAACCCGCAACCTTCCACCTGCTCGTTGGCGCTCATTGGGGACAGACTTAAATGAGTACCTGCTCATTGGGCACTCATTTAAGCCTGTCCCCTGGAGTGGGAAGGATAAACTGGACTTTCTTTTAAGGATCCTCAAGCGTATTGCCGCTCGTATTCCACTGGAGACATGTAGCCCAGGGTGGAATGCATGCGCACCCTATTGTAATAGAGCTCTATGTACTTGAAGATGTCCTGCTTGGCCTCGTCCCTCGTCCCATAGCTCCTCTCTTTCACCAATTCCCTTTTCAGCGTCTTGAAGAACGACTCGGCCACCGCGTTGTCCAGCGGCGTGCCGGGCCTTGATACCGACTGGACCATGCCATGCGAGTCCAGACACCGCTGGAAGGAACGGGAGGTGTACTGCGCGCCCCGATCGTCATGGAAGACGAGGCTGCCGTCATCTGGCGGGCCCTCCCTGCCGACCGCCTGCTCCATCGCGTCGATCGCGACCTTCTCGGTGATGCGCTCGGACATTGACCAGCCCACGACCTTGCGGGAGAAGGCGTCTATCACGGCTGCGAGATAGAGCCACCCTTCTCTTGTGGGTATGTAGGTGATGTCGCCCACCCAAAGCCTGTTGCGCTCGCCCACGGTGAAAGCGCGCTCTACCAGGTTCAACCGAGGGTCTCCCGGCTCGACCTTCTTCTGGATGCGGTGTTTTCGGGTCGCGCCCTTTCCGGCAAGTCCGAGCTTCTGCATGATGCGGAGCACGCGCTTCTCGCTCACGACGATGCCGCTTTTTCGCAGTTCGCGGTTGATGCGCCGGTAGCCGTAACGGCCCTTGTGCCGCTCGAAGGCCTCGACGACGAAACCTTCGATCGCCTCCCGCTCTATCTGGGCGTCGGACTTCTTCCGGCCGAGATACTCGTAGAAACCGGATTTCGAGACTTTCATCAGCCCGCATGCCTTCTTGATGGGGCCGATCTCGCCCCTATGCTCTTTGAGGAACTCGAACCTCACGCATGGTCTTGACTCAAGAAGGCCCGGAAATTTTTTAGTATCTCGTTCTCGCGCTCGAGCTCCTCGACCTTCTTCTTGAGCTTCACGATCTCGTAGTCCTTGTTGATCTTCGGGGAGCCGTTTCCGGGGAACGCGCCGTCTCCCATCTCCTCGTATTCGCGGGCCCATCTTCTCAGCGTCGAATCCTTTATGCCGAGTTCCTCCGATAGGCCTTTGACCGTCATTTCCCCGGACAGGACCACCTTTGCCGCCGAGACCTTGAACTGCCTGTCGTATCGCTTTCTTCTTTGGGTCATCTTGAACACCTTTCGCTCTTAACTAGGTGTCCAATTCATCATACCCACTCCACCCCAATGAGTGCAACCACCCTTGTTGAGCATAAGTTTGCGAAAACCCGTACACGCGAGCAAGGTGACGTGAAATCAGAACCACCCTTAAAAAGGGTGGTTTGCTCTTAGGGT
>UQLH01000012.1:0-67661 GCA_900541805.1 uncultured Collinsella sp. | reverse complement strand
TGGAGGTCACGAGCGTGAGCGGGTACAGGCGCGTGCCGGACCCGCCTGCGAGGATAATGCCTTTCATTGTGCTATTCCTTTCTAAGTTGAGTAATTGAGTATCTATTCCAGACCAGCCGCGCTATGCATCCGTTCATTTCCCTCGCGTAAACACGCGCTTGGTCAAGGCAAGCATGTCTCGCGCCGAATGCCTGTTCAGTACCAAATAAGCTGCATAAAGCGCCAAATACCCCAGGACGGCAACAAACGCGGGCGCGCAAAGCGCTAGCGCCACAAACACAGCGGTGAGCACGACCTCTTCGATGGGGGCGGGTGTTGTGGAAACCCCAATTTTCGCGTTCAAGTGCCGTTCCGACCAAAGGGAACGGCAAACGATGCATGCGACGGTGCCAAGCAAGACGGCATCGAGCGATCCGATCACGTAAACGCCAATGGTGCAAAGCGCTATGCTGCCCGCTAGCGTGCAAAGGTTCACCTTGAGGAGCGTCCGTTCCTCCCTCAGCACCTTAAAATACGTGGTGCAGCACAGGTTCATCTTCGTATCGAACACGCAGACGGGCAACAGAATCGCGAAATAGTGCATGGTGTCGGCGTATTGCGGAAGCCAGAGAGACAGCACCCATGCCATCGGGAAATACAGGAGATAGACCACAGGAAACGTCACCTCCATCATGTCGCGAACGAAGCGGTAGAAAGCTCTTCGTTCTCCCTCGGTGCCCTGCCTAAGCGCCGGGAACAGCACCATGCTCGCCTGCGACACGAAGGTGATGAAGAAGTTCACCATCGAGAGCCAGAACGACACGCGCCCGAAGGCCTCAATTCCCCAGGCTTTGTCTACCAGCGCGCGCGCAACACCCAGGACGAGCATCGAGGCAACGTTCGATATCATCAGTGCGAAGCCGACCTTCATGCTCGAAAGGCTCAGCTTGACGGCCTCCGTCAAGGCCAGTGCTCCGGCTGCGAAGAAATCACGGGAGCGAACGATGCAATAGGCCAATGAACAGGCTTTCGAAATTAGATAGGCGAAAACATAGGGCTCGAAATCAGGGACCCGGATAAATACCATCACGAGGATGATGGCCAGGAACACCAGGCGGTCGATCATGGTGGAATACGAGAAAAGCTTGGTCTCGTTCATCGACTGGAAGATATAGCCAAGGAATCCGGCAAGGTTATAGAGCACGGTGTAGAGGGCGAACGCCAGTAGGACGAACGAGCGCTGCGCCTCGGGCGCCCAAACAACGGCGATGATGGCGATGACGGCGGCCACGACGAGCTGGAATGCCATGCCGAAGCGGAACTGCGAGTTCACAGCTCGCTTGTCTATCTCGCCCCTCGTGTTACCGCCCTCGATGAGGTAGATACCGTCGTTGAGACCGAGCATGAAGAAGCCTGAGTAGCTCGCGTAAAAAATAAACAGCTGCCAATAGCCGTACGTCTCGACGCCGAGCACCTTCGGCACGAGAAGTGACATAGCGACGCTCGCCAAGAACGAAATACCCTGGGCCGCGAACGCGACAACCATGTTGCCCGCCAAAGACCTATAGTTCATGCCTGTCCCCTGGCTCATCTAGCAGCTCCCCAATGGAGCGCTCGTCCAGCGGACGATAGAGCTGTTCGATATGCGTCTCCACGAAACGCCTGTCCACCTTCGAGTAGTCGAGCGCAAGGAGCCGGTCGATGACGTCCTGGCTGAAGCGTTTCTTGACAGGTTTTGCCGGCACACCCCCAACGATCGTGTAAGGCTCCACGTCCTTGGTGACGACTGCTCCTGCTGCGACGACCCCCCCGGCCTATATGGACGCCGTCCAAGATGGTCGCGCCGTAACCAATCCAAACGTCTTCTTCGACGACGATACCGCCGTTCCCGCAAGCCTCATCGTAAGTCTCTCCCAGGACAAAGCGGCGCAGAGGAAACGTCGTGAAATGGTCGATGGGATGGTTGTTGTGAATAACGAAAGTCACATTTGGCGCAATCGAGCATAATTCGCCTATGGCAAGCTTGGGTTGCTTGGACGCCGTAAGAACGTTGATTTCCCCGTAGGAGTAATCGCCAATTGTGACATTGTCGAGCCCGATTGTCCAACGCCCGAGTTGTGTTCTGTTGTGCTCATTGGCTTTGGCCCACTTTAAAGAAGCGGATACATGCCTAATTTTCGTTCGGATTCCTAGCATTTTAACTCCTGAGAAGAATTGACTTGCTCAGCATCAACGCGATGCAAAACAAGCTTGGTTCTAAACACAATAAGCCCCACAAAAAGAAGTTGCAGCCAAGTAGAAGCAAGCGAAAAATACTGATCTTGGAAGAACTGCATAAAGGCCGGATATAGAAGCAGACAGCTTAGGTATCCAAACAGTGCATCAACATTCTCTCGCTTGTAACAAAAACCAGACATCAAGCCCAAAATCGCACTCATAATAATGCTGTATACGACGCCAAAATCATCGCAGTAATACTGGAACATGGTGTATACATTGCTGGATACGCCATTGGCGATATATATAAATTGCTGGACAAGTTCGTTCGCGCCATCGCCCAGGCCAAGGGCCACGTTAAACGCCGAAAAGAATCGAAGCGTGTTAGAGAACGTTCCACTCGGCTGATAAGAATCGAAAAATAGCTGGAAACAAACAAGGGGAGATGCAAGGTAGCTAATGAACTGATCAGAGAATAATTCACCGAAATTGAACGTGGAGTATCTATATCCATATTTAAGCCAGGCGAAACCGAAAAATATCACAAGGAAGGCAACCGAGCCAACAAGCAGCACATATACGCACTGCCTAAACGAAAGTTTTTTGCCTTTTACAAACACAGCCACCAACGGCAGTAGGTACCACAAAAAACCATTTCTGCTTAATTTTAAAAAACAACATGCAAGTCCTAAAATCACCTGCAATACAATAAGCTTTGAATTTTGCCTTCTGATCGTCTCATCGCACTTGAAGTACGAAAACAGGATAGCAATCGAGAATCCTTCGATAATATTTTCCGCATATCCCATCCAAGACGGCATCTTCAACGCATTGTCCGAATCTCCCGATTTCATAGTAGTAAGCAGAGTCGTTATTTGTTCGACCTGTGGCACTTGTGTCAAAAAGCAAGCGAATACAACCGCAACGACCAATACCTCAATCACAAGTATTTTCTTCAAGTTCTCATTGTCCAAAGAGAATAGTGCCTCGTGTCCGTTGGCCTCATGTTCTTTTCTGGAACCAGCTGAGAATAAAAAGAAGAATTGAAACGCAAGTATCCCTATAACTAAAACAAGATAGGCCGGACTGTTTTCATCAATCCTATATCCGCAATTTACTAGAGAGAAAAACGCCATCACCCATGCTAAGAGAGACAACGCGTTATGTGCAAATAAATCTCGCGTAATCAAAATCACGAGGCCAAGCATTATGAGCAGTGTTAAAGAATATAGATATAGCACGGCAACCTTCCGATACGTCGCTCTAGTTCGCTTTACGCGATAGTCCGTCATGAACTCCACGAATGATTGCGACAACTTTCGACATACGGTTTTGTTCAAATATGATCTTAATAGCTTCCTGCACTTCCTCTTTGAGACATACAGGAAGAGCAATCTCGCTTTTTCTAAAGAGAAGAATTTTATTTCTGGCTATGTAGTACTTGCGAAAACTGCTGTGGTTGGTGACGTGAATTACCTTGCCGAGAATCCGGACGCAGCGCATGTCTCCAAGTTCATGGGACAGTGAAGTCGCAGGGTCAATGACCACGCGATAGCCGGCTCTACGGAGTCGAATGCAGAAATCGCGATCAACGCTGTCGATGAACAATGCCTCGTCAAAACCGCCGATCTTCCTCCAGGCGCCAAGGCTCGTCAACGACGCGCTGGTTATCGTCCATTCGACCTCGTAGGGCCCATCTTGCGGCAAATCGTAATATTCCTCATTGCCCGCGTAAGAAATCCAAGGTGCAGCGATCCCAACGTCTTTGGCCAAATGCGCCGCCAGCTTCTCCACCAAGCCATCTTCACATACCGAGTCCTGGTCGAGCGTCAATACGGCGGTGCAGCGCTTCTCGTCTGCGGCAGCACATCCCATGTTGAGGGCGGCAGCAATGCCTTTGTTCTCCCCCAGGGGAACGAAAATTGCATTGTCATATTCACGGCAGAGCGCTTCCACCCCACCCGTCTCGTTTGAGCCGTTGTCCACGACAAAAACGTGTTCCACCTGTTCGGCTACAGCGGACAGACATTCCGAAAAGCGCGCAAGCTCCGGGTTGTAGGTAACGATGCAGGCCGCAATGCCCCTCATCAATGCCTCCTTAGGGCGACAATGAGGTTCACAATGCTAATTTTCTCGTTGGCCATCGGCCCCTTCTTAATCAATTGCGCTATAAGCGGTAGCGGCTTTCGCTCCTCCATGGCTTTGACGGCAACCTCGCGTGCCGCAATCTCCTCATCAAGTCGGTCGAGCGTACTGGAATCCAGCTCGTTGGCGCAGTACTTTCTACATGCCTTAATATGCTTAAGCTGATGCCTTCTGCCTTTAATGTGCTGTTCGGGGTTTGACAGTCTCGACTTCAGAGAATAGGTGGGCGCGGATGCGTTGCTCCTGTGAACCCTGTGCAGGACAAGTGCCTCTCCGCCGACGCGGTAGAATCCGCCCTTGGCCGCCGCGAAGAGCCCGAGCGGCGAATCGTACACGAGGTCCTCGCGCTCGATGATGGGAGTCATCTCATCCATAAAGGAGTGCTTCACGCCAAGCGTCAGGCCGCTACTGAGCATAGATGAGACCTGCTGGTCGAAGTCAACCTTCCATACTCCCTCCCCCGTGCGCCTAAGCGAGGTCTGGAATGTGTTGTCGGGCCTGTCGTCCTGGTCGATGATCGTCGTGTCGCACGACACTACGAGCGCGTCCTCGTGCCTCTCAAACACGGACATCATCTTGGAAATCTTGCCATCCGCCCAAACGTCGTCTTGGTCGGAGAAAAAGACGACATCACCCTTCGCGAGCGAGCATCCCTTGAGGTAGTTGCCAACGAACCCGAGGTTCTTCTCGTTGCGATAGATCCTCCATGTGTCCGTCAGGCCGTGCTCATCAATGTACGCATCGATGTACTCCGGCGTGCCATCGCTCGAACAGTCGTCGACGATCACCACCTCGTCAGCCTGTCGCCCCTGCGAAACAATCGAGTCAAGCTGCTCCCGAAGGAACTGCCTTCCGTTGTACGTCGCCATGACGATGGTGGCCGTCATTCCCCTATGGATGACGCCATCCATATTAGCCATCAGCAGCCCCGAACTTCTGTGGTGCGCCGATGCAAGATCAAGGAATCGCTGGAAAACTCGCCTTTCACGATGCTTCCCGCCGAGACCACCGAGTTCGCCTCGATTTTCATTCCTCGAAGGATTATCGTTCCCGCGCCTATCCAACAGTTCTCTCCAATCTCCACCGGTACGCATACGAAGAAGCCCTCTTTGAGGACCCCTCCATGAAGGTATGGTCATGTTCGTAAACGAGGACATTTGGTCCGAACTCTGTGCCTGCGCCGATAGTTACCGCGTCATGACAGATGTCCATGCGGTTATAGTTGATGCGGACGTTGCCGTCGATTGTAGAGTTCAAGCCTTTTCTCTCCTTAATCTTGCTTCCGCTGAGGATTCGGACGGTGCACCCGATATTGACTTTCGAGCCCTCATTGAAATTACAAACCTCATTGTGTGAAATCCTTTGGATCGCGCCTTTGAGGTGAAGGCTTCCCATCAGCCCAATTTTCCAAACGGACATCCTTAAAAATGTCCATGTAGCGCTGATAACGTTGTTCACCGCTCCCCTCAACGGCGCGCCTCCTTCGCTTCTTCTATAACCGCCATTTCCTTCAGGTAGCGCTCGACAATTATCTGCCTGTCGAACTCCCTCTCGACCTTTCTCCTGCCGTTCAGGCCCATCTCCCTTTTCTCGGCATAGGACAGGGCAAGAAAATTCTCGATTTTTGAGATAAGGTCTTCCGCGTCTCTCTGCTTTACGACGAAGCCATTAACGCCGTCATCCACGACCTCCCTGCACCCAGGCCGGTTCGTCGTAATGATCGGTCTGCCGCAGGCGCAGCTCTCCAGCAGGACATTCGACATACCCTCCGGATAGAAAGTGGGATGCACCGTGCAGCTTGACAGGGCATGCATCTCTCGCACGTCTTTGACGCTTCCGTGGTAGATGACGACGCCGTCCTTCTCGCAAGCCTCGAGGGAACCTCTGTATTCTTCCTCACAGCTGCCGCAGACATGAAACTCTGTATTTGGGTGCCTTCCTCGAATCTGCCTAGCAGCTTCGAGGAATTCTTCGATGCCTTTTTCACGCATTACTCGAGCGAAGAAGAAGAAACGAATAACCCCATCGTCTTTTGGATAGTCCAAAAGACGAAATCGCTGAAGATTAACTCCGGAGCCAGGCAACAGATCGCAACGATTCCCTACGATCCCCCTGGATAGCATAAAATCCCTGTTCGCCTCGTTTTGGAAAAAAACGACCTGTGCCCTCTTCAGCCCTAGCTTATAAAGCCCGAGTGTTAACTTCTGAAGCGGTCCATCATTCTCGACCGCAGTACCCAATCCTGTAATATTAACAAGGTAGGGAATACCGAACTTACCGCAGAGAATACCACCATACACGTTTGGTTTAATTGTATATGTAAACACAATGTCGGGTTGGATCCTTTTGAGCACCTTTCGATAAAAACGAATCAGTTGGATATCGTCTACTGGATTCGTGCCACGCCTAATTAGAAATGGATTATCAATGAAGGAAGCCCCGAGTTTTTCAATCTCAGGAACCAGCTCGCCGCTTGGTATGCAGAAATTAACCTCATGCCCAGCTTTAACGAGTTCCGCGATCAGTTCACCCCTAAAATGAAGCAAGCCTCCATCATTATTGGCAAGGATCAGCACCTTCATCGAGTCTCAACCTTTCCATCTGATGGCGTACCTGTGAACGCTTCCATAGTCACCGAGGTGCCACTGCTAATTCCACTTCGGCTGAAAATTACCTTGAACGTTGTTAAGAACACTTTTAGGTCCATAGTGAAGGTGCAATTGCGAGCGTATTCCACGTCATAGGCGAACTTCTGCTCCCAGCTAAGAGCGTTGCGCCCGTTCACCTGCGCCCAACCCGTCATACCTGGCCGCACATCATGGCGGTGGCGCTGTTCCTCGTTGTAGAGGGGCAGGTACTGTACCAGAAGCGGCCTAGGTCCAATCAGGCTCATGTCGCCCTTTAAGATGTTGAACACTTCGGGCAACTCGTCCAAGCTTGTGGAACGCAAGGCGCTGCCGAATTTAGTCAGGCGCACCTCGTCAGGCAGCAGTTCGCCGTTCGCATCGCACTCGTCGGTCATTGTGCGGAACTTATACATCTTGAAGATGTTTTCACCCTTGCCAGGTCGCTCCTGAGTAAACAGCACAGGAGTACCCAACTTGATCTTAACCAAGATGGCCAGGATAGCGTACATCCACCAGAACAGCACTATAAAAGCAAGAGCGATGATAAAATCGAGCGCTCGCTTCACGCAGCGCTCGTAAAAGTTAGCTTTGTGGACGGCTTGCGCCATTACGCGAAGCACCCCTTGATGACCTCGATAATGCGGTCCTGCTGTTCGGGCGTCATCTTATTATCAGAGGGCAGACATAAACCACGCTGGAAGATGTCGGCGCCTACATCCAAAGGCAAGCCATCTGCACCCGTTGCACCGCCAGAGATATAGGCGTTTGTCTTAGCCCTACCATTTCCTTCGCGTGTCACAAATGCGTTCATGCGATAGATTGGCTGCATGTGCATAGGCTTCCAAATGGGACGGCCTTCTGCATTGATGGCGGCGATAGCCTCAAGAATTTCGGTGGGGCAGCTCTTACCAGACTCGCTTACGTAAAGAGCCTCACTCTCACCGCGAACCTGTTTACACATGGCATCAGAATCAATAAGCATGCAGGAAAGCCAGAAATTCGGCTCGCAAACGCTGGAGTCATAGGGGTTCATGCTCACCGGCAGCCCCTTGAAGCCCTCCTTGTAACGCATGTAAATAGCCTTCTTTTGGGCAATATGCTCCTCCAGATAGGGAATCTGGCCACGCACTACGCCTGCAATCACGTTGCTCATGCGATAGTTGTAACCCAGCTCTTCGTGCTGGTACCACGGAGCAGCTTCGCGCGACTGAGTTGACCATTTGCGCGCTTTATCGGCTGCTTCTTTGCTGTCCGTTAATAGCATGCCACCAGCGGAACCGGTGATGATCTTATTGCCGTTAAAGCTGATTGCGCTGACATCGCCGAAGGTGCCCGTTTGAACGCCCTTATAGGTGGCACCCAACGACTCGGCGGCATCTTCAACAAGAATAGCTCCGTGTGCATCGCAAACGGCCCTAAGCTCATCGACCTTACCGGGCGTACCGTAAAGATGTGCCGCCACAACGACCTTAGCAGTCGGGTGCAGCTCAAATGCCTTCTCCAAGGCAACGGGGTCCATGTTCCAGGTATCGCGCTCAGTATCGATAAATACAGGGACGCCACCCTCATATACAACTGGGTTCACCGTAGCGTCGAACGTCATATCGCTGCAAAGGACCTCATCACCGGGCTTAATTCCAGCGAGTTTCATGGCAAGATGCAGCGCAGAAGTACCGCAAGAAAGGGCAACGGCATAGCCGCAACCAATCTTTTCGGCCATTTGGCGCTCGACCTCATTTATGTTCTCGCCTACCGTCGACATCCAGTTAGTCTCGTAGGCTTCGGTGATGTATTTAAGCTCATCACCATGCATGGTCGGCGAACTAAGCCAAACCTTATTCTCGAAGGGTTTAATGTCCATCTTGGCTCCTTATCCCTAATCGTTAAACTGCGGATGATATGTAGGTACAACCTCAGCAAGAACGGACTTAACAGTGTCGTTATCCTTGTCGAGGCAGTCATGAAGCTTCTCGAGCTTGTCTTTGATCTCTTCCATCTTGTCGGCCTCGGCTGTGGAAATGCGAATCTCGGAGTGCTCGGTCGGCAGGAGCTGCTCGTTGTCCATTAGGAGCTCCTCGTACATCTTTTCGCCAGGACGCAGTCCGACTTCTTTGATCTGGATATCCTTGCCAGGCTTAAGTCCGCTCAGCGTAATAAGGTTGATGGCAAGGTCGTAGATCTTGACCGGCTCGCCCATGTCCAGTACAAAAATCTCGCCGCCATGCGCCAAAGCTCCGGCAGTAATGACAAGCTTGCTGGCCTCGGGGATGGTCATGAAGTAACGCGTGATATCCTTGTCCGTAATGGTGATAGGGCCACCCTCGCGAAGCTGGCGCTTAAACAGCGGGATGACCGATCCATGACTACCCAGAACATTGCCAAAGCGAACAGCCGTAAAGATGGTCTTACTGTTTGCCGCATAATACTGAACTATCATCTCATCCATACGCTTGGTGGCACCCATTACGTTGGTGGGATTAACGGCCTTATCGGTAGAAATCTGCACGTAGTGGCTGCACTGGTACTTGTCGGCAAGGCGCACGACGTTGAGCGTGCCAAAAACGTTATTCTCGATTGCCTCGCGGGCGTTGTGTTCCATAAGAGGAACGTGCTTATGGGCTGCAGCGTGGAAAACAACTTGAGGATGGTACTTTTCAAAGACCTTGGTAATCGCTGGGAGATGTGTAATGGAGCCGATATAGACTTGAATATCAGTGCCTTGATCATGAGCGGTCTTGATGATGTCGTGATACAGCTCATAGGTAGTGTTCTCGTAAATGTCGAACAACACGATTTGCGCAGGTTTTGCCGGAAGCAGCTGACGTACAAGCTCTGAGCCAATAGATCCGCCGCCGCCCGTGACCAAAATGCGCTTACCGGTAACGTAGCCCATCTGGTTAAGATCAAGCGATTTTTCCTCACGAGAAAGTAAGTCGCTGATTTCGACCTCACGAAGGGCAACCCTGCCTACACCATTCTGTGGAATATCACGGACATTGGGGAGCGTGAGGACCCTAAGACCTGTTTTCATGCACAGGTCATAGATACGCTGACGCTCTTCATGCGTGGCACTCGGAATTGCTACGACGATCTGTTCCGCTTCACAATCGTGCGCAATAGTAGGGATGTCGGCGCAAGTACCGCAGACCTTAACGTCATGAATACGCTGCTTTTGCTTATTAGGATCATCGTCGACAACGGCAACCGGATCACCGAGCATATCGGGGTCTCCGTTGAGCATACGTTTGATGGAAAGAGAGCCTGTCTCCCCTGCTCCTACGATGAGCGTACGCGGGAGATGCGCATCGGTATTGCTTTTAAAACGCCAGAGCTGGCTACCATAAATGGCACGAATGGCAAAGCGTCCGCCACCGCAAATGATGAGGACAACAGCCCATGCCATAACGTCCTCGCGAAGGGTCATGCCCTTGCCAAATAACACGTTAAAGATAACGTCGCCAATTACTGAGCCCACCGTTACAGCAGCAACAATACGTCCAGCCTCGGAAATGCTCGCATAGCGCCACAAGCTGCTATACATGTGAAAGAACCAAAAGACGACAACGTTAACAAGCGCGAGCACAAGAATAGCCGGACATGCACCGGCTGCCCCGCTGAACGTCGCCCAATGCTGCGTTCCCCACGATGCAACAAACACGGCAATAAAAGTCGCCACAATGTCATATGCCATCAACGCATACGGTTCAAATGCGCTCAGTTTCCCCTTTTGCTTTGCGCTCTTAGATTCGGTGTTCAAGATTTGTTCTCTTCCCTTTTGATCCCGTTATCCCCGCCCCGGGGATCCCCTTGCTCCTTTAAACAGCCGCCAGCAGCTAGGCGATCGCCTTTTTAAGGTTTCGCATTACGCGCCGCTCGGCTGAAAGCACGGCAAGGCCAACGCGCGTAGTTACGCGTCGACCGCACAGGTCGAGCTCCAAATAAGCAGTGCTCTTGCGTCTGTTAATGGTTTTGATAAGGCCTTCGTGGCCCAACAGTGGACCTGCCGTCACTATGACCTGGTCACCGTCTTTTAGGGCCTCGCTCATGGGCACTACGCGGTCTCCCCTATGCGTAAAGCCGCCGATAAGCTGGACCTCTTCTTTTGCCAGCGGCACAAACTGACCGTCCTGGGATAGCACCCGGGCAAAGTTATCCATGCGCAGCAGGTACTGTTGCACGGTACGGGGATCTGCCGTGTCGCAGATAAGATAACCGGGAAAGAGCGGCTTGGTCGTATTGACCCATTCGCCGTGTACTTTGATCTCCGTTTGAAATTGGGGATAAAAGAGCTCTTGCATGGCACCAGCCGGCACCATGCGCTCGATGCGCTCGCGCATAACGTCTTCGCGACCGTTAGTGACTTGGATCACATACCACACGAGCACCACCCCCTTGCTGTCTTACGTATGGCTCACGGGGTTTGGGTATGGCTACGCCAGGGCGCTTGTGCGCGAAGGCGCTCCATATTCAAACCCTGAGCCCAGTTAGACAAGCACGTGGCTCTGCCCCACCGTGAACGGTATGTATAAAAGCAGCGCTGAGGTCACAGGCACGTATCGCAAGAATGCCTGCCACCTCAGCTGACTGCGTGCGAGCCGGTCAAGTGATTTCAAAACTGGACCGCACGCAAACAGCTGAAGAACTGCTGTGATTTGCCATAGCAACTTATTGAACTACCTAAAACGAACTTATAAATAGCCGCAGAAGCAAGTACAAAATCGCGCATGACATCTTTATTGGAGCTCATGGTGTTTCTAGCACCGCCGTTACGGCCGGATGCTGATCGACCCTGCGCTTTGTGGTTTGCTGAAGCCGTGAGCACAGTTGAACTCATGTAACGTAAGGTATCCTAGCACAAGCTGGTAGCAAAACTGATTTGGCTTGTGGTGGACAACATATCGTTCATTTAGCGTGCTTAAGGTGGTTGTTTTGGGATGTTGTTCACGTTGATGCAGGTTAATGGGATGCTAACGGTGATTAGGCGCGTTCCTGAAGCCCAAATGGAACGGCGATCTACACTGATAATCGCGTTTGGCCAACAAACTATGTACAAACATGGGAAATAATTTGTGCAACTTTTTGTTGGCGTAGGTGAGGTTTGTGGCGCGAGGTATTTTGGCATGAAAAAAGCCTTCGGGATTCCGAAGGCCTTTGCATTCACGATGGTGGAGACGAGGGGGATTGAACCCCTGACCTCTTGACTGCCAGTCAAGCGCTCTCCCAGCTGAGCTACGCCCCCGTGACGAGGAGATACTATAGGGGAATGTTTGCGGGGATGCAAGAGGTTTTTGTTGAAACTTTTTCTTACGGGTTTTCCTGGGACGAGGCAAAAATAATCGCTCTGCGAGCGATTATTTTTGCCCGCCGTCCCGATAAAACCCTGATGCGATAGACCTTACTCGTATAGGTAAGCGATGGCGGTTCCGGTGTGGACTTGGATCGTGGCTGTTGACCTGACGACGTTGCTGATGCCCGTGTCGGCTAACAAGCCCAAGGGGGCGTAATCTAGCTCCCATTCTAGGCCGTGTTCGCTTACCTCGGTGTTGGGGGCAATGGCGATGATGGAGAACGTCTTGCCTTCAGCGCCTTCGATGGTCCACGATTCGCCTGTGCGAAGGATGCGAGAGACCACCTTGTCCTCGGCAATCCAGACAGGGGCGCCCTCGTAGCCCGCGAGCAGGCCCAGTACGGAAAGGGCCATGTCCGGACGGCCGCCCGTAGCGCAGGTCGCAACCACTTCGGCACCCGGCCAGCGACGGCGGACGGAATCGAGCGCCAGCGCCAGATCGGTATAGTCCTTGTAGGGGTCGTGGCGTTCTACCTCAAAGGCCTCGGCGGCATCGACCAGAGCGCGCCCCTCGTCGCTCACCGTGTCGGCATCTCCCACATACACGTCGCAGCCCAGGCCGGCGCCCAGAAGCGCGTCGAGCCCGCGGTCCACGGCGAAAACGTGGTCGCACTCCCCCGCTAGCCGGCGCAACAGATCAGCGCTCGCCATCACGGGCGATCCGCAGACCACCAATACCTTGCAAGCCACAGCTCTCGCCTATCCCTCAAACGCAAGCACGCGGGCCAGATCCAGGTCCTCATAGCTATCGATAAAGATATCGCAGTTGGCGCGAACCTCGTCGCGCTCCATGCGACCGTGCGGGTCATAGATGCCCACGCGCTTAAAGCCGGCGGTGCCAGAGCTCTTAAGGCCAAAGACGGCGTCCTCAAACACCCAGGCGCGCTCGAACTTGTGCCCATGGCGCTCCTCCAGACGACGCAGCGCCAGCTCGTATACGTCGGGGAACTGCTTGGAGCGCCCCGCCTCGCCCGTGGTGGTAATAAACTCCATGTAGGCATCGAGCCCGGCGCCCGCAAGCGCAGATTTAACCAGCTCGGCCGGTGTGGACGTGGCAACGCACATGGCAATGCCGGCAGCCTGCGCCTGCTTCAAAAATGCAAGCAGGCTCTCGCGCGGCGGCACCTTGGAGTAGCCATCAATCAGGATGTCGCCCAACTCGCGATATAGTTCCTCGCCATTTTTGCCAATACCCCAGGTGTCATGGTAGGCCTGGCACTCGTCTTCGAGCGACAAATGCTCAAACTGGGCAAAATCGTCGACCGTCACGTCAACTCCGTGGCGGTGCAATAACTCGGGCTGGGCATAGGCCCAAACGGGGGTGCTATTAACCAGTGTGCCGTCGCAATCGAAAATAAAAGCAACACGTGAGGCGGCGATGCGGTCCATAAACGAGCCTTTCAATGTCAAATGGTAAACAACCTGCTAAAAACGTTTTATCAAACGTAAACCTAACAATCTAGAAACCCTAATTGGTAAAGCTGTCAAGAGTTTTACCATCGCAATTCTGCCAGTGGTATAAACATGGCGCTTACCGATTAAACGCCACCGCAAATCCACTTTCGTTCATAAAACTAACGCACAGGTGTTATCGTAGTTTCTGCCGAAAGTTCCACCGAGCACGCGAGGTGGAACGAATCACAGAAACTTCGCCGTCCCTTCGATTCGTGCAGCCTTGGACCTTTCGCATCTAGTCACCAAGGCAACACGCTGCCGCGTCATGATGGGATCAAACGTGAGCGATACAAAGCTAAAGCCAACGGCTAAAAAGCCCGCAACCCGCAAACCGGCTCCGCACGCACCGGAGCTCTCCAAGGACGATGTCTACCTATTTGGCATTGGAATGTGGGAGCGTAGCTGGGAAAAGATGGGCGCGCATCCCGACACGCAGCAGCGCACGCGCGGCTGGCGCTTTTGCGTTTGGGCGCCCGACGTAAAGAGTGTCCATGTCATTGGTGAATTTAACGACTGGGATGAGGAAGCCAACCCACTGGTGCCCGTGCATACGAGCACCATTTGGGAAGGCTTTATTCCTGGCGCCGAGCAGGGCCAGCTCTATAAATACCTCATCGAGACCAACGAGGGCGAGAAGCTCTACAAGGCCGATCCGTATGCTTTTAAGGCCGAGTGCCCTCCGGGTACCGCCAGCGTGCTGTGGACCCTCGATGGCTACCAGTGGAACGACGCCGCGTGGCTCAAGCGCCGCGCCGGCCACAACCACATGTCGCAGCCGCTCAACATCTACGAGGTGCATGTTGGCTCGTGGAAGCGCCACGGCGACGCGCCGCAGGGCGAGCCCGACGAGTACGGCAACTACCCCGGCCCCATGGATCCCTTCCCCGCACAGCGCGGTGAGTTTTACACCTACGACGACTTGTCGGTTGAGCTCGTGGACTACGTGCGCGACATGGGCTACACGCATATCGAGGTCATGCCGCTTATGGAGCATCCCTTCGATGGCTCCTGGGGTTACCAGACGACCGGCTACTATGCCGCCACGTCGCGCTACGGCAACCCGCAGCAGCTCATGCACTTTATCGACGCGTGCCACGAGGCCGGCATCGGCGTGATCATGGACTGGGTGCCCGGCGGTTTTTGCGCCGACGCCCACGGCCTTGCCACCTTTAACGGCCACATGCTGTTTGAGCACGAGATTCACCCCAACTGGGGCACGCACAAGTTTGACTTCGCCCGCGGCGAGGTCCGCTCCTTCCTGGTCTCCAACGTGCTGTACTGGCTCGAGAACTTCCACGTTGACGGCATTCGCATGGACGGCGTGTCCAGCATGCTGTACCTCAACTTTGGCATCGACGATCCCGGCCAAAAGAAGTTCAACAAGTATGGAACCGAGGAGGACCTGGACGCCAGCGCGTTTATCCGCCAGGTCAATTGCGCTGTGGAGGCGCACTACCCCGACGTGATGATGATGGCCGAGGAGTCCACCGCGTGGCCGCTCGTGACCTACCCGCCGCAGGATGGCGGCCTGGGCTTCCACTACAAGTGGGATATGGGCTGGATGAACGACACCCTGCACTACATGCAGACCGATTTTCCGTGGCGCCCCGGCAACCACGGGCTGCTCACGTTCTCCATCATGTATGCCTTCACCGAGAACTTCATCTGCCCGCTGAGCCACGACGAGGTCGTGCACGGCAAGTGCTCGCTGATCGGCCGCATGCCGGGCGACTGGTGGCGCCAGTTTGCCGGTCTGCGCACGCTGGCCTTCTACCAGATGACGCACCCCGGTGCCAAGCTCAACTTTATGGGCAACGAGATCGGCCAGTTTATTGAGTGGCGCTACTACGAGTCCATTCAGTGGTTCCTGACCGAGGAGTACGAGACTCACCGTCATCATCAGGCCTTTATCAAGGCGCTCAACCACCTGTACACCGCCGAGCCCGCCTTGTACGAGCGCGGCTACACCGACGACGGCTTTACCTGGATCGACGCGGACAACTCCAAGCAGTCCATCGTGAGCTTTGTGCGCCAGGGCGAGGACGTCGATGACGACCTGGTGATTCTGATCAACTTTGACCCTGCGAGCTACGAAAGCTTCCGCGTGGGCGTGCCGCGCGAGGGTGACTGGGAGGTCATCTTCGATTCCGACCGTCCCGAGTTTGGTGGCAGCGGCTATGCTGGCGAGGAGCCCTATACCTGCTCGAGCGAGCCCTATCCCTGGAACGGGCAGATGGACTCCATCGAGATTAAGGTACCCGGCCTGGCTGGCGTGGTGCTTAAGCGCCGTGGTCCCAGCAGCTATAAGCCGCCGGTGGTCGAGGCCCCCAAGAAGGCGACGCGTAAGCGCACGTCCTCGGTAAAGCCCAAGCCCGCGGCCGCCAAGAAGGCTCCGGCCAAGGCGAAGGCCGCCAAGCCCGCTTCCAAGTCCGCCGCCAAAACCACGGCCAAAAAGGCAGCCACCAAAAAGGCCGCTCCCAAGGCTAAGGCAGGTGCTGTTAAGGCTCCTGCCAAGAAAGCGTAACAAAGGCGTTACCACTGTAATTACCCGCCCCGCGGGGGCGTAGGATACATGTCATAGCCGTTCCGGGGAACAACTCCCGGGGGAAAGGAACGTATGAATAAGATCTTCGACAACAAACAGGAGTTTACCGAGCTCTATCGCGATGCCGTTATGAGCATCAGCGGCAAGAGCGTCGAGGCCGCGAGCGACCTCGACCGCTTTAACGCCCTGGCCAAGCTCGTGGCCGAGAAGGCCCGCACCGTTGCCACCAAGAGCGACGCCCGCGCCACCGCCGAGGGCAAGAAGCGCGTGTACTACTTCTCGATTGAGTTTCTGATCGGCCGCCTGCTCGACAACTACCTGCTCAACTTTGGCGTGCGCGACATGGTCGCCGAGGCACTCGACGACATGGGCTTCGACCTGTCCGTCATCGAGAACCAGGAGCCCGATCCGGCCCTGGGCAACGGTGGCCTTGGCCGTCTTGCCGCATGCTTCCTGGATTCCATGGCAGCCGAGGGCATTGCCGGCTACGGGAACGGCATGCGCTACCGCTACGGCCTGTTTAAGCAGGAAATCGTTAACGGCAGCCAGGTCGAGGCTACCGACGAGTGGCTCACCCACGGCTATCCTTGGGAGGTCCGCCGTCAGGACAAGGCCGTGACCATCAAGTTTGGTGGCCATGTTGAGGGTTTTGAGGAGAACGGCCGCACGTTCTACCGCACGGTGGACACGCAGGACATCCTGGCCGTCCCTTATGACATCCCCGTTGTGGGCTATGCCGGCGAGACCGTTAACAAGCTGCGCGTCTGGGCTGCCGAGCCGGTCGAGGAGCACTTCGACCTTGAGGCCTTCAACCGCGGCGACTACGCCCTGGCCGATGCCGAGCGCGCCGAGGCCGAGGCCATCAGCGCCATCCTCTACCCCAACGACGCCGGCGAGCACGGCCGTCTGCTGCGCCTGAAGCAGGAGTACCTGTTTGTCTCGGCCGGCATCTACAGCCTGCTCGATACCTTTGAGAAGGAGCACGGCGAGAACTGGGAGCTGCTGCCGCAGTTTGTGGCCATCCACACCAACGACACGCACCCCGCCATGTGCGGCCCCGAGCTCATGCGCATCCTCATCGACGAGAAGAAGCTCGAGTGGGATGACGCCTGGAACATCGTGACGCAGGTCGTGAGCTACACCAACCACACCATCCTGCCCGAGGCCCTGGAGAAGTGGCCCATCGGCACGTTCTCCAAGCTCCTCCCCCGCGTGTACCAGATCATCGACGAGATCAGCCGTCGTTGGCACGAGTCGTTCGACACCACGCAGGAAGGCTGGCAGGAGCGTCTGCGCCAGACCGCCATCCTGTGGGACGGCGAGATTCGCATGGCCAACCTGTCTGTGATTTGCAGCCACAGCGTCAACGGCGTGGCCAAGATCCACTCCGACATCATCAAGAACATCGTGCTCAAGGACTTCTATGCCCTGACGCCCGAGAAGTTCAACAACAAGACCAATGGTATCTCGCACCGTCGCTTCTTTGCCGAGGCCAACCCCACCTACGCCAAGCTCGTGACCGAGGCCATTGGCGACGGTTGGCTCAAGGACGCCTTTGAGCTGGAGAAGCTCAAAGAGTTCCAGAACGACACCGAGTTCCTGAAGGCCGTGGGTGCCTCCAAGCGCGCCAACAAGGAGCGCCTGGCCGCCTACGTTAAGGCCGAGACCGGTTTGGTCATTGACCCCAACACCGTCTTCGATGTTCAGGTAAAGCGCTTCCATGCTTACAAGCGCCAGCTCATGAACATCATGAAGGTGATGGACATCTACAACCGTCGTATCGCCGATCCCAACTTCCACGTGACGCCGACGACCTTCATCTTTAGCGGCAAGGCTGCCTCGAGCTACACCTTTGCCAAGGAGACCATCCGCCTGATCAACTCGGTGGCCGAGGTCATCAACAACGACCCGCGCGTCAACGAGGTCATGAAGGTCTGCTTTATCCCCAACTTCCGCGTGAGCAACGCCCAGCTTATCTACCCCGCCGCCGAGATCTCGGAGCAGATCTCCACGGCCGGCAAGGAGGCCTCGGGCACGTCCAACATGAAGCTCATGATGAACGGCGCCATTACGCTGGGCACCCTCGACGGCGCCAACATCGAGATCGCCGACCTGGCCGGCCGCGAGAACGAGGCCATCTTTGGTCTGACCGCCCCCGAGGTCGAGCAGCTCTGGGCATCCAACAGCTACTTTGCGTGGGATACGCTCAACAACGATCGCGACCGTCTGGGCCGCGTGATGGACGAGCTCAAGGACAACACCTTTGCGGGTCTTTCGGGCAACTTCGAGAGCATCTACAACGAGCTCATGAACAACAACGACCCCGACTTGGTCATGGCCGATTTCCGCAGCTACGTCGACGCCTGGGAGAAGCTCACGAACAGCTATGGCGACCAGGAGACCTGGAACCGCAAGGCCCTGCTCAACACCGCCTCGAGCGGCTGGTTCTCGAGCGACCGCACCATTCGCGAGTACCGCGACGAGATCTGGCACGCGTAAAGGCCGCGAGTTCCCTTCTTTGCCGCACGGCATTATTCGGTGGGCGCGACCAGGAGCCGTGCCCACCGCTAATGGGTTAGAAACATCGATGACAGAAGGAGAAATCGATGAGTAAGAAAGAATGCATCGCGATGCTCCTCGCAGGAGGACAGGGCAGCCGATTGGGGGCACTCACCCAAAAGATCGCCAAGCCGGCGGTTAGCTTTGGTGGCAAGTTCCGCATTATCGACTTCTCGCTCTCCAACTGCTCCAACTCGGGCATCGACACGGTGGGTGTTCTGACGCAGTATCGCCCCTACCTGCTGCATGCCTATGTGGGCTCCGGCGAGGCGTGGGATCTGGACAGCCGCGATGGCGGCGTGTCGATCCTGCCGCCGTACGAGACACAGACCGGCGGCGCCTGGTATGCGGGCACGGCCGACGCCATTACGCAGAACCTGGACTACATCAAGGCCAACGACCCCAAGTACGTCCTGATTCTTTCGGGCGATCACCTGTATCGCATGGACTACCGCAAGATGCTCAAGACGCACATTGAGAACAACGCCGACCTCACGGTGAGCGTTATGCCCGTGCCGTGGGAGGAGGCCAGCCGCTTTGGCATCCTGACCACCGACCCCGAGGACGGCCGCATCACCAAGTTCACCGAGAAGCCCGAGAAGCCCGATTCGAACCTCGCGTCCATGGGCATTTACATCTTCTCGGCCGACGTGCTGATCGAGGCTCTCGAGGAGGACGCTCTGGACCAGCGCTCGAGCCACGACTTTGGCAAGGACATCATCCCCAAGCTGCTCGGCGAGAACAAGCGCCTGTACAGCTACGAGTTCCACGGCTTTTGGAAGGATGTTGGCACCATCGCCAGCTTCCACGAGACCTCGATGGACCTGCTGGGCAACAACCCCGAGTTCGATCTGTTCGACAAGCACTTCCCCATCATGTCCAACATCACCACGCGCCCGCCGCACTACATTGGCCCGGATGGTCGCCTGGACGACTGCCTGGTCTCCAACGGCTGCAAGATCTACGGTACCGCTCGCCACTCGATCCTTTCGACCGATGTCATCATCGAAGAGCGCGCTGTGGTCGAGGATTCCGTACTGCTGCCGGGTGCGCACGTTAAGAGCGGCGCGCACATCTGCCGCGCTATTTTGGGCGAGAACTCCACGGTCGAAGAGGGCGTGAAGCTCGGCTCTGTCGATACCACCAAGGATACGGCCGTCGTTGGAAATGACGTCGTTATCGGGAAGGGGGAATGATCCGATGATCAATCGCAAGGCCATCGGTTATATCACCGCTAACTACTCTTCGACCTACGGCAGCGTGCTGCTCAAGGATCGCCCCATCGCGTCTGTTCCGTTTTTGGGCCGCTACCGCCTGATTGACTTCCCGCTGTCCAACATGATGAATGCCGGCATTAAGACCGTCGGCGTCGTCATGCCGGGCAACTACCGCTCGCTGATCGACCACGTTGGTTCGGGCAAGGACTGGGGTCTGGACCGCAAGAAGGGCGGCCTGTTCATGGTCCCCGGCAACGCGTATGGCACCACCAAGGGCGGCATGCGTTTCCTGCTGCGCGACATCATCTCCAACAAGACGCTGTTCCAGCGCTCGGACAAGCCCTATGTCGTGATGATGGGCACCAACATCATCTTTAACATGGACCTCAACACCATCATCGACGCGCACGAGAACTCCGGTGCCCAGATGACCGTGGTGTACTGCAAGGCCACGCGCAACGTCGATGACGAGACCAAGCTGCAGATCAACGAGAACGGTCGTCTGAAAGGCGTGAGCGCCGGCGTCGTATACGGCGACAACGCCTCTATGGACTGCTGCATCGTCAACCGCGAGACGCTGCTCGAGATCATCGACCACTACCAGGCCGCCGACTATCTGGACCTGCTCGAGGCACTCCAGGGCGACTTTGGCAACATTGACGTGTGCAGCTACGAGTACAAGGGCGAGGTCGTGGGCGTGTTTAGCGAGAAGTCGCTGTATCGCCGCAGCATGGACCTGCTCGACCAGACCGTGGCCGACCAGCTCTTTGATCCCGAGCGCCCGATCCTAACCAAGGCCCACGACGTACCGCCTTCGCGCTATGCGACCGGCAGCCACGCCTGCAACTCGATCATCTCGGCCGGCTGCATCATCAAGGGCACCGTGCGCAACTCGATCCTGTCGCGCGGCGTTGTGGTTGAGGAAGGCGCCTCGGTGACCAACTCGATCATCAACCAGAGCTGCATCATCAAGAGCGGCGCCCGCGTTGAGAACGCCATCCTGGACAAGAACAACGTGGTTCCCACCAACACCGAGCTTCGCGGCACGCCCGAGAACATTCTGGTGCTGGGCAAGGCTCCGTTAACTTCCGATACCACCATCGTGCGTTAACGTTGGCACCGCAACATCGCTCGTAACATGTAGAATAGCCGCCCGGTTCGCGCCTGGCGGCTATTCTCGAATTACAACATGGGAGACAATATGGCTGATTCCAGCAAAAAGATGCAGATCGTGTTTGCCTCGGCCGAGTGCGCACCGTTTGTGAAGACCGGTGGCCTGGGCGACGTGGCGGGCTCGCTGCCTGCGGCGCTTGTGCGCGCCGGCGCCGAGGTCATCGTGATGGTGCCCAAGTACGCCACCATCAAGGACGAGTACAAGGCGCAGATGGAGCACTTCTCCGACTTTTACGTGAGCCTGGGCTGGCGCAACGAGTACTGCGGTCTCGAGAAGCTTGAGCACGACGGCGTCACCTATATGTTCATCGACAACGAGCGCTACTTTGCGCGTGACTATCCGTACGGCTTCTTTGACGACGGCGAGCGTTTTGCGTTCTTCTCCAAGGCCATCACCGAGAGCCTGCAGCACCTGCCGGCCGGCTTTGAGTGCGACATCCTGCACTGCAACGACTGGCAGACGGCGCTGGCGCCCGTGTTTTTGCGCGAGTTCTACCAGGGCCTGCCGCTGTACGACCGCGTCAAGACCGTGTTCTCGATCCACAACGTGGCGTTCCAGGGCCAGTTTAGCGACACCGTGATGGAGGACATCCTTGGTGTGGCGCATATTCCGGCGGCCGCCTCGCAGCTGCGTTGCGACGCCTGCAGCATCAACTACATGCTGGGCGCCCTGCGCTATGCCGACGCCATCACCACGGTGAGCCCCACCTATGCCAACGAGATCCAGACGCCCGAGTTTGGCGAGGGCCTGGACGGCGTTCTGCGCGAGCGCTCCTATGCGCTGCAGGGCATCCTCAACGGCATTGACGTGGCGGGCTTTGACCCGGCGACCGACAAGCGCATTGCCGCAAACTACACGGTCGAAGACCGTTCCGGCAAGGCTGTATGCAAGGCAAAGCTGCAGGAAGAGCTGGGGCTCGAGGTTCGCGACGACCGCCCGCTCATGGTGATGGTCACGCGCTTGACGCGCCAGAAGGGCTTGGACTTGGTCATGTACGCGCTCGACCGCATTTTGGCCGGCGGCGTGCAGGTGGCGGTGCTGGGCACCGGCGACCGCGACTACGAGGACGGCCTGCGCTACTTCCAAGACAAGTACCCCGGCACTATGGCTGCACGCATCGAGTTCGATCCTGCGCTGTCGCAGCGTATGTATGCCGCTGCCGATATGTTCCTGATGCCTTCGAAGTTTGAGCCCTGCGGTCTGTCGCAGATCATCGCCATGCGCTACGGCACGCTGCCCATCGTGCGCGAGACCGGTGGCTTGAAGGACACGGTGATCCCGTATAACGAATTTACCGGCGAGGGCACGGGCTTCTCGTTTAGCAACTTTAACGGGGACGAGATGGGCGACGCCGTGTTCCGCGCGGCACGCCTGTTCTGGGACAACCGCGATGCCTGGAACCAGCTGATCACGCAGGCCATGAGCCAGGACTTTAGCTGGACGCGCTCGGCCGATAAGTATCTGGACCTGTACTTCTTTATGCACCCGGAGATTGAGCGCCCGGCGGCTGTGACTGAAGTTGCAGCTGTCGATGAGCCCGCTGCCGCTGAGGCCGAGCCTGCGGCGACCGTTAAGGAGCCCGCAGCCGCTGAGGAGCCCAAGGCCGAGGAGAAGCCGGCGGCCGAGGCCGAAGTTAAGCCCGCCGTGAAGCCTGCCGCCAAGAAGACGACGGCCCGCAAGACGAAGGCTAAGAAGGCCACGACCACGAAGGCCGCTGCTAGCAAGACTAGCGCCGCTAAGGCAACTGCTGCCAAGGCATCGACTACGCGCAATCGTACGACCGCAGCTTCCAAGCAAGCCGCCAAGGCCGAGGTCGCTCCCGAGATAAAGGCCGAGACTGCCACCGCCGAGGCTAAGCCTGCGGCAAAGGCTCCGGCCAAGACCGCTGCCAAGAAGACGGCCGCGAGCACCAAGAAGGCAACGGCAGCCAAGAAGACTACGGCAACGAAGTCGACGAACACGAAGGCTGCTACGACGAAGGCCCCCGCGAAGACGACCCCGAAGGCTGCTGCAAAGCCCGCCGTCAAGGTCGAGGAGGCGCCCTCCGAGCCCAAGGCCAAGGCAGCTGTCGAGGCAAAGCCGGCCGCCAAGACCACCACGCGCAAGCGCTCTACGACGACGGCCAAGAAGACCACGACCAAGGCTGCAGCTCCCAAGGCAGAGGCTAAGGACGAGGACAAGCCCGCAGTAAAGGCCGAGCCGACGCCGAAGGTCGCCGAGGTCAAGACCGCTCCCAAGGCTACGGCAAAGGCCGAGCCCGCCAAGGAGGCCCCGGTCTCCCCCGCCGCTCCAGCCGAGGAAAAGGCTCCGACCAAGAAGACCTCCGTCCGCAAGGCAACGGCCACCCGCAAGCGTCACTAGTCTGGACGATTAAAACTTAATCCTCAATGCAAAAGAGGGCGCCCCAATTAGGCGCCCTCTTCTTGGTTGAACTTCTGTATTAAAAAGAGGGCCGGTTTACTACGACAAAATAGCTCTGGCCGACCACGGAGAGTATTCTATGAAATTGGCAACGCTTCTACCTGCGGTTTTAGTATCACCAAAATGACTGTGGTTGAGATCATTCAAATCGTCGTAGTAAACCGAAGTACTTTTGTTTGACTACAGATAGTATCCGCCTGGGCATTTTCGAATACCTCGAAAATTTGGATGGTAAAACGATTTTCTAGGACAACCGTTCGCCGATGGTAAACGGATGTTGTTTATACAGCCTGTGTACAACAGATATACTTACAACTTGTGCGTAAAGCCCATGGCCCGCAGGCCATGATTCTATTGAACTGGACCGTATTATGAGATTGATTCACAACAGCCGTCTGCCGCAGTTTCGCACTCCGTTTGGCGCTGTGACCACAGGAACGACCCTCTCGCTTTCGGTGATTCTAGAGGACGCCGACCCCAACCAAGCAACGCTTACGCTGCGCACCTGGGTCGATGAGATCGGTGAGTCTCTGTATCCCATGACGCACGAGGGCGACGGCATCTTTACCGCCGAGCTGGAGTGCGCCGAGCCCTGTCTTATCTGGTACAGCTTTATCTGCAATATCGAGGGCCAGCCCGAGGTTCGCCTGGGCGCACCGCAGGGCCGCACCGGCGGCGAGGGCGTAACCTACGACTACGCCGAGGTGCCGTCATTCCAGGTCACCGTCTACAAACACCGTGAGGTTCGTCCCGAGTGGTACGAGCGCGGTATGGTCTACCAGATATTCCCGGATCGCTATGCCCGCGACGAGCACTGGCGCGAGCGCACGCTGGCCGAGGTCGAAAAACCGCGTAAGGGCATTCAGCGCCGCATGGTCGAGGACTGGAACGAGCCGCCTGTGTACGAGCGCGCCGAGGACGGCTCCATCAAGACCTGGGATTTTTACGGCGGCTCGCTCAAGGGTATCCAAGAAGACCTGCCTCGCATCGCCGAGCTGGGCTTTACAGCCATCTACCTCAACCCCATTTTCGAAGCCGCAAGCAACCACCGCTACGACACCGCCGATTACACCAAGATCGATCCGATTCTGGGCACCGAGCAGGACTTTACTGAGCTGTGCGAGGCAGCCGAGAAGCTGGACATTTCCATCATCCTGGACGGCGTCTTCAACCATACGGGCGACGACTCGATCTACTTTAACCGCTACGGCAACTATCCCGGCGTCGGTGCATGGCAGAGCGAGGACTCGCCGTGGCGCGATGCGTTTTATTTCCACGAGGACGGCTCGTACGACTGTTGGTGGGGCGTGGGCAATATGCCCGCCATCAATGAGAGCTCCGAGTTGGTACGCGAGCGGCTCCTGGGCAAGGACGGCGTTATTCGTAAATGGCTGCGCGCCGGCGCTCACGGCTGGCGCCTGGATGTGGCCGACGAGCTTTCCGACGACTTCCTGGCCGAGATCAAAAAAGCCGTGCTCGCCGAGAAGCCCGACGCGCTGCTGCTCGGCGAGGTCTGGGAAGACGCCTCCAACAAGATCAGCTATGGTCATTTGCGCCGCTACCTGCAGGGCTCTGAGCTCGACTCCGCCATGGACTACCCCTTCCGCGACATGGTCATCGGCTTTTTGATGGGCTACAAGAACGCCTACCAGGCAGCCGAGGATATCGAAACCCTGCGTGAGAACTATCCACGCGAAGCCCTGTCCTGCGCGCTCAATCTGCTCTCGAGTCACGACCGTCCGCGCATCATCTCGGTGCTCGGCGGCGGCCCCGACGAGTCGCAGCTGCCCGAGAGCGAGCGCAGCAAGTGGCGCCTGGACGAGAACTCCATGGGCCTGGCCAAGAGTCGTTTTTGGCTCGCGACGCTCATGCAGATGACGTTCCCGGGTGTGCCTTCGATTTACTATGGCGACGAGTACGGCCTTGAGGGACTCACCGATCCGGGCAATCGTCGCACCATGCCGACCAAGGAAAACCTGCACGACTTCGATACGTTTGCGATCGTCAAGAACGCATCTGCTGTGCGCCGCGCGTTGCCGTTTATGATCGACGGTGGAATCAAGGCCTTTGCGCTCAATGACGAAGTACTCGCTTATACGCGCACCGGTAAGGACGGCGAGTCCGCGACCGTCATCATCAACCGCAGCCTGCGCAATTCACACCGCGTGACGATTCCGGCGCTCGGCGAATGTGCAAGTGACGTGATCAGCGGTCACGAGTGCGAGATCCACAACGGCACGGTCACACTCGATCTGTATCCGCTGGGCTCGTCGATCATTTATCACCATGCCGAGCAGCGCCTGCAGGAGCCGCTCGATCACGGTGCGGGTGTTGTGTGCCATATCACATCGGTGCCGACCGACGACGGCAAGCCCGGTACGATCGGCGCACCCACGCGTCGCTTTATCGACCATCTGGCCGCCATGGGTATGCGCTACTGGCAGGTTCTCCCCGTCAACCCCACGGACTTCTTCCGCTCCCCTTACGCCGGTCCTTCGGCCTTTGCAGGCAATATCGACCTGCTACCCGAGAGCCACGAGGAGCTGGCAGCCGTCTTTGAGACCTGGAAGGCCCGCGGAGGCGAGGATGCCGATCCGCTGTACACCGCGTTTAAACACCGCAATGCCGATTGGCTCGAGAAATACTGCGTCTACATGGCCGTTAAGAAGTACTTTGAGGGCGAGTCGCGCCATGATTGGCCGGCAGATGTCGCGCGCTACAACGAGCATCTGATCGACGACAAGCGCTTCCACAACGAGGCCGAGCTTCAGGCGTACATGCAGTACCGCTTTGACCTCGCTTGGTGTGAGCTCATGAACTATGCGCACAAGAAGGGCATCGAGGTCATCGGCGATATTCCTATGTACGTGTCCGACGATTCGGCAGACGCGTGGAGCGAACCCGAGAACTTCTGGCTGTCCGATACCGGCAAGGCGATTGAGATTTCCGGCGCGCCGCCCGACAACTTTGCGCCCGAGGGCCAGATGTGGGGCAACCCGACGTTCCGCTGGGACCACATGAAGCAGAACGGCTATAGTTGGTGGATGGATCGCCTGCGCCGCGCGTTCTCGCTCTACGACCGCGTGCGCCTGGATCACTTCCTGGGATTCCATAGCTATTTCAGCATTCCCGCGGGTAAGGCATGCTCCGACGGGCGTTGGCTGGCAGGACCGGGCAAAGACCTGTTCCAGACCGCCTATGACGAGCTGGGTCCGCTCAACTTTATCGCCGAGGACCTGGGCTATCTGACGCCTGGCGTTCGTGCCATGGCTTCGACCTGCGGCTTCCCCGGCATGGATGTGCTGGAGTTTAGCGATTACGACGTTCGTTGCGGTGTGCATCCCACACCGGGCAAGATCCTGTACACCTCGACGCACGACACCTCGACGCTTGCCGGTTGGTGCACGCGTTCCTTTGCGGGCGGCGATGAACCGAGCGGTGTTGAGCTGGCGGCCAAGCTGATGAGCGACGCGCTGGCAAGCGACGCTCCCCTGGTGATGATGCCGCTGCAGGATGTCCTGGGGCTTGGCGACGACGCGCGCATGAACGTTCCGGGCGTGGCCACGGGCAACTGGACCTGGCAGGCTAACGAGGCAGACATTGCAGCCGCCGAGAACAAAACCGCACAGCTCCTGCGCAACAACCATAGATTCTGGGGCGAAGCGTGATAAAACCCCCGATATAGGGTACAGTTACAGTCGTTTGAATTTTTGCGGGCAGAGTAATCTGCCCGCTTTGTGCTGAAAAGGAAGTATTATGGCGCGCTACGATTACAAGTGCTCGAGCTGCGGCAACGTGTTTGAGGTTGAGCATCCTATGTCCGAGACTCCCGAGGTCGTGTGCCCGACCTGCGGTGCCCCGGCGGCCAAGACGTTCTCGGCCAGCGGCATTAAATTTGAGGGCAGCGGTTTCTACAACACCGACCAGCGAAGCGGCGGCTCCAGCACCAGCGCCACCAGCGGCTGCTGCGCCAACTGCCCGCACAGCCACTAGAAACAATGCGGCCCCGCGATCAACACCGATCGCGGGGCTGTTTCTTTAGCTACCCAGGTTTCCTTATGAGTTGCGGTGAAATAAGGACTGTTTGGCGGGTAGAAGCCGCTATTCAATCCCTATTTCACCGCAACTTAGTCGTTACTTGTGGACCAGCCTGGCGCAGAAGTGGCCGTCGTAGGAGTCAGCGTTTACGGGGACGCTTTGGAAAAGCCCGCGGTCGTTTTGGCGTACGGAAACGAGCTTCTTAGCTTGTTCGAACTCCGGCAGCTGCAGGATCTGCGCTTCGGAGAGCGGCGCTACGGTAAAGCCGGCGCCCTCGGGAGAAGCCAAAAACGCATCCACGACCTTCGTATTCTCTTCATCAAAGACCGAGCAGGTGGCATAAATAAGCTCACCGCCGGCAGCCACGCGCGCGGCGGCCTCTTTGAGCATCGTGAGCTGCAGCCTGGGCAGCTCAGTCGTAACGTCCTTCTCGGTCAGGCGCCACGGAATCTCGGGATGACGACGCATGGTTCCGGTGCCAGAGCACGGTGCATCGATAAAGACCGTGTCGAACTTAACCGGCTCGCCAAGCATGGCATCAAACGATGTGAGCACCTCATCAAGCTCGCAGGCATCACCCGAAACCGTACGAACGCCCTGAATACCGGCCTTATGCAGGCGAGCGAGATTCAGATCGCACTTACGGTCATGAAGATCAAGTGCCGTATGCTGACGCTCATAGCCCGCACGCTTGGCCTGGCACATCATCACATAGGTCTTGGTACCACGACCGGCACCAATCTCAAGGCAGCTACCAGGGCGCGTGGCAGCCGTGGCGATAAGCTGCGCGTTGAGATCGGATGCCACCGCGGCAGCACGCTCAAACACACCCGAAGCAACGGTAACCTGGGCATCAACCGGGGCATGGCAGCCCGGGAAGACAGGTGCGACGAGCTGCGAGATATACGGATCTGGCTTAGTCGCAAAGGCGTTCTCATGCAGGGCCAGCGGTGCGGGGGCCAGATTACCGGCAAAGTTAAGCGCGCCCTCCGGTGTGTCAAACGAAGCCATAATACGAGCGCACAGCCAACGCGGCAGACCTATCAGGCGCGACAGACGAACCAAGCGTCGCTCAGACTCGTCTACATCGGACGCAGTAGCAAAGTCCTCAACGTTGTCCGCGACCTTATGCAGCACGGCATTGGCCAGACCGGCGGCAGACTTAGCTCCGCTGCGCACCAGCTCAACACCCTGACTTACGGCAACGCGGCCAGGCGTATGCAGATAGAGCATCTCGAAGGCCGAGATACGAAGCGCCATGCGAACACGCGGCGCAACCTTTTTAGGCTTATCCAAAAACTGATCGAGAAGCTCATCCAAAATGCCCTGTGTGGCGGCAACACCGAGCGCCAAACGCGCGGCAAAAGCGGAATCACGCTGGTCAATGGCCTTGGCAGAAGCACGGGAAGACAACACGTCACGCGCGTACATGCCGCGGCGATCGGCCTCCATCAGCACATCGAGCGCAAGCTTGCGCGCGGGAGACAACTTGCTCATGACAAAACACCCCAGATAAGATCGGCGCCCTGCAGGCCAGCAGCCCAAGCAGAAGCGGCCATAGCACGCTTGCCATCAGGCTTAACCTCGAGCAACTCAACCGAACCATCGGAAAGACCCAGGTAAACACGCTTGACCTTAACGAGAACCTGATCCTCGCCAAGCGACACATCAGCCGGCGCAGCATCGAGCACGCGCACGGTCTTGCCGGCAATCACGCAACGAGCAGGCGCGGTATCGGACGAGGCCAGCACATGACGCACGCAATCAAGCGCCGTCATTTGCGGATCCAGACGCATCTCCTGCTTAGAAATCTTGGCAGCATGGGTAACGAGTGCCTCATCCTGCTCAGTCCACACGGCGGTGCCATCGGCAAGAGAAGGAAGCGTATCGGCAAGCAGTTTGCCGCCAAGCTCACCAAGCTCCATGGTCAGCGCTTCAGCATGCTTACCGGCAACCGACGTGGAAGCCTGAGCACAATAAGCACCAGTATCCACGCCATGCCCGATGCGCATGATAGAAACGCCAGCAACCTCATCACCAGCAAGAATGGCACGCTGAATGGGAGCAGCCCCACGCCAACGAGGCAGCAAGGACGCATGAACATTCACAATACCAAGCGGCGCCATATTCAAGACCTCATCAGGTAAAATGCAACCATAGGCAGCCACACAGAAAATATCAGCTCGCGCTGCATGGAGCGCCTCAACAACCTCAGGCGTCATACGATTGGCCTCAACGACCGGCAACCCCAGCTCAAGCGCCTTAGCCTTAACAGGAGACGGCTGCAGCTTCTTACCACGCCCACGAACAGCATCGGGACGAGTAACAACAAGTGCAATCTCGTTCCCAGCCTCAACAAGCGAAGCCAGCGAAGGCACAGCAAAATCAGGCGTACCCATAAACACAATACGCATAAAGAACGTCTCCCCTCAACCAAAGCCGAGACGGCTACAAATAACAGCGGAAAGCCAAGTACCCAGCCCATCCGCAATAACAATTCAACAAGAACAAATATACCCAAAACCAAAGAAAGAGCCGCAATAAAAGCAGCTCTTCCAACAAAGCAATTATCAGCGAAGACGCCCCTCCCTGGCCCAACGGCACCCGGGCGAAGAGGAGCAGCGTCAACGTAGTCCCCGGGGCGCCCGCCTATATCATCCCGCGCGCAGTTTCGCAGCGCAGCGAGAATGTTTGAGCACGGGATGATATAGGCGGGCGCCCCGGGGACGGACAAACCTACTCAGTCTCGCCCGGTCGAGCGCCGCGGGCCAGGGCGTCCTGGTACTCCTTGACTGCCTTGAGCCTCTGCATGGGCTTCAGTCGCTCAAACATGGTGTTGCCGTGCAGGTGATCGATCTCGTGCTGCAGGCACACGCAGAACAGATCGCCCGTGGCCTCGTAGCGAATCAGGTTGGCGTCCAGGTCATATGCCTCTACGACGACATGATCGGGACGCTCGATCTCGCAGCTAATGCCAGGAATGGAAAGGCAGCCCTCGCTAAAGGGCACCAGATTGTCACTCTGCTCAACAATGACGGGGTTAATGAGCACGTAGGGGTCGTAGTCGTTCTTGTCGCTGTAGTCGCAGTCGATGGTGACGAGCTGAATGAGCTCGCCGATCTGCGGGGCAGCCAGGCCGCAACCGCCGTTCTCGAACATCATCTTCTTCATCTTCTCGGCAAGCGCCTCGATCGCCGGGGTGATCTCCTCGATGACGGCGCACTCCTGGCGCAGACGAGGGTCGGGCGACAGTACGATTCCGTTGGCTTCCATGGCCATCCTTTCGGGTTGTTACATCAAATCATAGGCGTCGACGTCAACGCTCACGCTCACGCCGCGCACAGAGCCCACCTCTTTGAGGCAGGCGTCGATATCATCAGAGACATGGTACCCCACGGGCGACTTCGCAAGCAGATGGAAGCGGTAACGGTCCTTGGCTCTCTCGATTACACACGAAGCCGGGCCCAGCACCTGCGGCACGGCACTCCCCGCCCGCAAAAAGTCGGGCGCGGCGGCATGCCAGCGGCGCTTGAGCAGCTTTGCGATGCGCCCGATATAGTCCTGCGCATCGTCGCGGCTTGCCGACCAAACCAAAATGTTAACCAGACGCACGAACGGCGGATACAGCGCGTCGCGGCGCTGACCCAGGTCGTAGTCGGTAAAGATCGAGCGATCGTGCTCAGCTACGGCGCGAATGACCGAATCCTCGGGCAGGTAGGTCTGGATGATCACCTCGCCGGGGCGATCGCCGCGACCGGCACGGCCGGCGACCTGCTCCAGCAAGTCGTAGGCGCGCTCTCCTGCGCGGAAGTCCGGCAGCTTGAGGGCGAAATCGGCATTGACCACGCCCACGAGCGTGACCTCTGGAAAGTCGAGGCCCTTGGCAATCATCTGGGTGCCCAGCAGCACCGCGCAATCGGCGGCATCGAACTGCTCGAGCAGCTTTTTGTGCGCATCCTTGCCGCGCGTGGAATCGGCATCCATGCGAATAATGGCGACGTCCTCGGGAAGCATCTGGTGCAGCGCGTCCTCGATCTGTTGAGTGCCCAGACCCATTTTTGCCAGGTAGCGACTGCCACATTTGGGGCAACGGCTCGTGGGCGCGGGATACGGCTGCACGCGCCAAGACGAACCGCAGGTGTGGCACTGCAGCGTGTGTGTGCGCTCGTGATACGTAAGCGCGGTGGAGCAGTGGTTGCAGGTGGGCACGCAGCCGCATTCGCGGCACATCAGAAACGGCGCAAAGCCACGGCGGTTATGCAGCAGCACGGCCTTCTCGCGGCGCTCGACCACACGCTCTAGGCCCTCCATCAGCGGTTTTGAGAACATGGAACGGCTGCCGTGCGAGAACTCACGGCGCAGGTCGGCGATCCGAACCGTCGGCAAGACTGCGTGTCCCGGGCGCTCGGGCATCTCGACGCGCGTCCAGGTGGCACCGTTATACGTGCCACGGCGGCAGCGATCGAGGGCCTCAGCAGAAGGCGTGGCGGAGCCCAACACGAGCGGGCAGCGGTAGCGCCGCGCCATCTCGGCCGCCACCTCGCGCGCGTGGTAACGCGGGCTGGAGCCTTGCTTATAGCTGGTCTCGTGCTCCTCGTCGATGATGATGAGGCCCAAGTCGCTGAGCGGGCAAAAGAGCGCCGAGCGGGCGCCCACGACCACGCGCGCGGCACCGCTGGCGACCATATCCCACTGGTCCAGGCGCTCGCCGGCCGAAAGGCGTGAATGGAACACGGCGACCGTCTCGCCAAAGCGCGAGCGGAAACGGCCGACGGTCTGGGCCGTCAGCGAGATCTCGGGCACGAGCACGCAGGCCGAACGGCCGGCCGCCAGCACGCGCTCAATAGCCGAGAGGTAAACCTCGGTTTTTCCGGAGCCAGTGACGCCGTCGACAAGGACCACGTCGCCATGGGCGTCCAGACGGGCGCGCTCAATCTGCGCGAGTGCCTGTTGCTGACCGTTGGTAAGGGAGACCGGCGCCTTACCGCTTGCCGAGGACAGCGTGGTCTGCTCGCTGCAGCCACGCCACGCACGGCGCTCCTCCACCACCACGACGCCGCGTTTTTCAAGCGCTTTGATGGTCGCCGACATGCTGTTATAGAGAAGGTTGAGGTCGCGTGTCGTGACCGGGCCGCACTGGAGCGCCTCGATGAGCTGACGCTGGCGGACCGCGGTCTTGGGCGGCGTATAGTCGAAGCCCTCGGGCGTAAGCATAACCCAGCGGTTTTGGATAGGCTTGACGGCGGGACGTTCAACCGACCACACGCCATCGTCGCCCTTGACCACACGCGGGCTTCCACCCGGTGGCAAGAACAGGCGCAGGCACTCGGAAAGCGTCGCGACGTACTCGCGGCTCATCCAGCGTGCGATACGGGCGGCCTCTGCGGTAAACAGCGGCTTGCTGAGGATAGCCTCGATAGGCTTGATACGCGCGGGATCGAGAGCGCTGTTGCCCTGCAGGTCACCCAGCTCAGACGCAATGTCGACGATATAGCCCGCGGCGGCACGGTTGCCAAAATGGACCAGAACCGTGGATCCGATCTGCGCCTCGTAGGCAAGAGTTTCCGGGATGCCGTAGGCGAATGGCTCGGACAGCGCACGCGTCGGAATGTCCAGGACTACGCTCGCGTAGGCGGCGACGGGCTCAGGTACAGGCTCGGACTTGGCCGGGGAAACAGCAGGCTCGGGCGTGGCCGGAGCCTGCTCCGGTTCCGGAGAACCAAACAGCGAAAGTTGCTCGGCCATGGCCCCAGCACCTCCTATCCCATACGTCTACAGAAACAAGAGCCCCGCTCGGGGTGAACGGGGCTCGGATACAAACGTTTGCGCAGCGATTACAGCGCCATCGTGCGGGCGCGGTCGATGCGCGCCAGGCAGTCGTCGCGGCCGATGAGCGCCATGGTCTCGCCCAGCGGAGGGCTCACCATGTTGCCGCAGACGGCGACGCGCACGGCTTGGAACACCACGCGCTTCTTAAGGTCCATCTGCTCGGGCAGCGGCTCAAGCGCGGCGTCGATGTTGGCAGCCGTCCACTCGTCCACGCCCTCGAGCGCGGCCTTGGCGGCATCCAGAATGGCACCCATGCCCTCCTTGGCCAGGCCCTTGTTGACGGACTTCTCGTCATACTCGAGCGTCTCAGCCGTAGCAAAGATGGGGGCGGCGACGGTCACGGCGTCGGCCGGCATCTTGGTGCGCGGCTTGACAATGGCGGCAAGCGCGTCGATCCAATCCTCGCCGTATTCGACATTACCCTCGATGAGACCCGCCTCGTGCAGCTCGGGGACCATGATCTCATCGGCAAACTGAGCATCGGACATACCATTGATGTACTCGGCGTTGACCCAGTCGAGCTTTTTGGGGTCGAAGGTCGCCGGGTTCTTGGAGATGCGGTCGAGCGAGAACTTGCTGGCCAGGACATCGCGCGGGATGATCGTGGTCTCGCCGTCGAGCGACCAGCCGAGCAGCGCCAAGTAGTTGACGAAGGCGTCGGACAGGTAGCCGGCGTCGCGGTACTCCTCCACCGAGGTGGCGCCGTGGCGCTTGGAGAGCTTCTTGCCGTCGGCACCCAAGATCATGGAGATGTGGGCGAACGTAGGCACGGGCGCGCCGAGGGCCTCGTAGACCATGATCTGACGCGGGGTGTTGGACAGGTGGTCGTCGCCGCGGATGACATGGGTGATCTTCATCATGGCGTCGTCGACGACGGTCGCGAAGTTATACGTGGGCGTGCCGTCGGAGCGGAAGATGACAAAGTCGTCGAGCTCCTTGGCGTCGAAGGTCACCTCGCCGTGGACGGCGTCGTGGATGACAACGTCGCCGCGGCCCTCGGGGACCTTGATGCGCAGGACGTAGGACTCGCCGGCCTCGATGCGGCGGCGGGCCTCCTCGGGATCAAGATCGCGGCAACGACGCTGATAGCCCTGGAAGGGGTCTTTGCGCTCCTGCGCGGCCTTGCGGTCGGCGTCGAGCTGCTCCTTGGTGCAGAAGCAGGGATAGGCCTTGCCCTCGTCCCAAAGCTTCTGGGCGGCCTGCTTGTACAGGTCCAAGCGCTCGGTCTGGGCGTAGGGGCCAAAATCGCCGCCCACCTCGGGACCCTCGTCCCAGTCCAGGCCCAGCCAACGCATGGCGCGCAGGATGATCTGCGTGTTCTCGTCGGTGGAGCGGGTGGGGTCGGTGTCGTCGATGCGCAGGATGAACGTGCCGCCGTTAGCACGGGCGAAAGCCCAGTTATAGATAGCGGTGCGGGCGCCGCCGATGTGCAGCTTGCCCGTCGGTGAGGGTGCAAAGCGGACGCGAACGTCTGATGCCATGGAAATCTCCTCGATTGCAGGATGGATGTCTAACCGCACCAGTATAAAGCATCAAAGCAACCTCCGCACAAAGGGCACCGACCTACTCATTGGGGACAGACTTAAATGACCAGTCGTTGGAGACGTTCTTAGTTTAAGGCTGGTCATTTATGTCTGTCCCAAATGAGTAAGGCTAGTCATTTAAGTCTGTCCCCAATGACTAGGTGCGGAAAGGGTGTGAATGTTTGAATTACGCGCTATGATGTGCCCTTGCATAGAGAGCCCGGCGGAATGGTAACGGTCGCCGGGACACGTTTTTGAAAGGACAATCATGTCAGAAGAACTTCGTTCCATCCCGCCCCAACACGGGTCCTTTGTTTTTACGTCGGAGTCGGTGACCGAAGGTCATCCCGATAAGATCGCTGACCAGATCAGCGACGCCGTCCTCGACGCAATCCTCGCCAAAGAAATAGAGCTGCAGGAGCAGGGCTACATCGCCCCCAACGGCGTGCCTGCCAACGTGGAGAACGTCCGCTGCGCCTGCGAGACCCTCGTGACCACCGGCACCGTCATCGTCGCCGGCGAGATTCGCACTCAGGCCTATGTCGACGTACAGGAAATCGCCCGCGGCGTTATCCGCCGCATTGGCTACAACCGTGCCAAGTTCGGTTTTGACTGCGACACCTGCGGCGTTATGAGCCTCATCCACGAGCAGTCGCCCGATATCGCCCAGGGCGTCGACGAGTCCTTCGAGACCCAGACCGGCGCTACCACCGACCCGATCGACCTGATCGGTGCCGGCGACCAGGGCATGATGTTCGGTTATGCCTCCAACGAGACCAAGACCCTCATGCCCATGCCACACTACCTGGCAAGCCGCCTGGCCGAGCGCCTGGCCACGGTGCGTCACGACGGTACCCTCGCCTATCTGCGCCCCGACGGCAAGACCCAGGTCACCGTGCGCTACGAGGACGGAAAGCCCGTCGAGGTCACGACCATCGTCATCTCCACGCAGCACGCCGCCGAGATCGAGGACATGGGTAAGATCAAGGCCGACCTCATCGAGCACGTCATCACCCCGGTCATGGCCGCCGAGAACATGCCGTGGGACAACGCGGACATCTACGTGAACCCCACCGGTCGCTTTGTCGTGGGCGGCCCCATGGGCGACACGGGCCTCACCGGCCGCAAGATCATCGTCGACACCTACGGCGGCTACGGCCGTCACGGCGGCGGTGCCTTTAGCGGAAAGGACTGCACCAAGGTTGACCGCTCCGCCGCGTATGCCGCGCGCTGGGTCGCCAAGAACGTGGTCGCCGCCGGCCTGGCCGACCGTTGCGAGGTCGAGCTTGCCTATGCCATTGGCGTTTCCAAGCCCCTCTCAATCATGGTCGACACCTTCGGTACCGCACATGTTGCCGAGGACAAGATCGTTGAAGCCGTAGAGAAGACCTTCGACCTGCGCCCGGGTGCAATCATCCGCGACCTAGACCTGCGCCGCCCCATCTACGAAAAGACGGCAGCCTACGGTCACTTTGGCCGAGAAGACGCCGACTTCACCTGGGAAAAAACCGACCGAGTCGAAGAACTCAAAGCAGCCTGCGGCCTGTAAGCTAACTCGAAAAGCAACAGCCAAATAACAACGCACCAAAAGAAGTACCGGCCCCAACCGGTACTTCTTTTTTATTTAAAGGTTGTGAAGATGAGCCTACCTGGGACATGGAATAAATCACAGGCCGATAAATTTTGCAGCAGAGCGACTCCAGCCATGTATCCTAAGTTCCGAGGGCTTTGGTATTTGGTCGGTCGCGAGTTCCGCACGAGCCGGAGGCCACTTAATGTGGCCTCCGTGCGAGCCAGGACTGTAGAGCAGGCGACCAAATACCAAAGCCCTCGGAACGACGGGATAGAACAGGAGCACCCATGGCAGGCAAGCCGCAAACACTAGCTACGACCTCGGCATTCGAAATCTTGGGCCCCGTCATGGTCGGCCCCAGCTCATCGCACACCGCCGGCGCCCTGCGCTGCGCCCAAGTTGCCGCCAGCCTGCTGGAAGGCCGCATCACCAAAGTCACCTTTGGCCTGTGGAACTCCTTCGCCCACACCTACCGCGGCCACGGCACCGACCGTGCACTCGTCGCGGGCATCCTGGGCCTCGACACCGATGACGAGAACATCAAGCAGGCCTTCGACCTCGCACGCGAGCAGGGCCTCGAATATCACTTTGACATCAAAGGCGACGACGCCTCCATCCACCCCAACACCGTCGACATCGACATGGTCGACGACACGGGCGCTACGGCACAGGTCCGCGGCGAGAGCCTGGGCGGCGGCAAGATGCGCATCAGCCGCATTAACGGCGTCGGCGTCGACATCTCGGGCATGTACTCCACACTCTTCGTGGCGCACAAGGACGTCCCCGGCGTGCTCGCCGCGCTCACCAACCTGCTCGCCTACGCACACGTGAACATCGCCTTCTGCCGCACCTACCGCACCGAAGTGGGCGGCCAGGCCTACTCCGTCTTTGAGACCGACGGCGCGCCCGACGACACCGTCGTCCCGATGCTACGCAAGCTCGACAACGTCGATTACGCGACCTTTATCGAGCTCCCCGGTTCTGCCTCGTCGCTCTCCCCCGGCGTCTCGGCCAAGGAAATCTTCGACGACGGTGAGCAGCTGCTCGATGCGTGCGAGGAACTGGGGCTCAGCATCGGCGCCGTCATGGCCGTTCGCGAGGCGCGTCTGACCGGCGAGGCCCACGCCGTCGCTGCCATGCGCCGCGTGCTCGACGTCATGCGCGAGGAGACCACGGCCCCCATCGCCAATCCGCAGCGTTCGCTCGGTGGGCTTATCGGCGGCGAGGCCAAACTCGTCGATGCCACCAGCCGCAACGATTTGAGTGCAAGCCTGATGGGCCCCGTTCAGACCGACGCCGTGGCCCGCGCGATGGCCGTGCTCGAACGCTCCGCCACCATGGGCGTGATCGTCGCCGCCCCCACGGCAGGCTCAGCGGGTGTTGTGCCCGGCTGCGTGCTTGCGCTCGCCGATCGCCTGCAGCTCGACGACGAGCAGGTCATGGACGCGCTCTACTGCGCAGCCGCCATCGGCCTCAACCTCACCACGAGCGCCTGCGTCGCCGGCGCCGAGGGCGGATGCCAGGCCGAGGTGGGAAGCGCCGCCGCCATGGCAGCCGCCGCGCTGGTGCAGATGCTCGGCGGCACGCCCGAGCAGGCGCTCGACGCCAGTTCCATCGCGCTGAGTAACCTGCTGGGCCTCGTTTGTGACCCCGTCGGTGGCCTCGTGGAAGTGCCCTGCCAAAACCGCAACGCCATCGGCGTGGCAGCGGCCTTTAGCTCGGCACAACTCGCCCTCGCAGGCATTAAGAGCTTGGTGCCGTTTGACCAGATGGCACATGTCATGCTCTCGGTGGGTCACGCGTTGCCGGCCACGCTGCGCGAGACGGCAAAGGGCGGCATCGCGCAGGCTCCGGCCGCACTTTCGGCCTGTGCAAAATGCGGCGTGTGCGGATAACGGCAAAGAATGACTCAAAGGTGGGACAAATGTCCCACCTCTTTTGAATGCCACCGTTTCCGTACCACAAACAGCAGGGCAATCGCTATAATGCAAGCCCAGTAAAAACACGATGAGCCATAAGGCGAAATTCGAAGGATATGCATACGATGTCGCAAAACGATCGAACTCAACTGATTCCCGATCCGCAGCAGCCGAGCAGGCACACCGGCGGCGTTCAGTCACCGCGTCCTATCGCGCCGAGCCACGGTCAGCAGCGTGGTGCGGCAAACGCGCCCCAACGTCCGAACCAACAGCGACAGCAGCGTCAACAACGTCAGCAGCGCCAGGCAAACGGCAATGCGCCCAAGCAGCCCCCCACGCACGCTCGAGGCGATCGCGGCCCCGCGCGCAAGTCCGCCGGCAACAATAAATCGGGCAAAAAGACGACGCTCTTTGTCGTCCTGGGTCTAATCATCATTGTCTATATCGTAGGCATCGTAGCGTTTTCGCAGCTAGCTTACCCCAACACCACCATTGCCGGCGTCGACGTCTCGTTCTCCAACGCTTCGTCTGCCGCCACCAAGGTCAACTCGGCATGGAAGCACTATAAGCTCACCGTGACAGGCGATGACTTTAGCTGGAACTATCAGCCCGAGTCCGATGAGCCCATCGTTGATGGCGAAGCTGCCGCAAAAGAGATCATCAGCCAAAACGAAGCCTTTGTATGGCCGGTCCGTCTTGTGGAATCCTTAAGCGGCAAGACCAAAACAACCGCTACCTCCAACGAAGTCGATCTTGATCAAGACGTCGACCTGTCCATGCTCTCCGATACCTTTGACCAAAAGAAGTTTGAGAAGGATCTGGGCGCCGCCATCGACGAGTTTAACGAGGGCCGTTCGGGCACGTTCGAGGCCAATAGCTCCTATGACGAGCAGGCCGGCAAGTTTACCGTCGAGAAGGCGCGCTCCAACGAAAAGCTCAACCGCGAGCATGTCATTAAGTACGCCGAGCTCGAGCTTGCCTCGCTGACCGAGACCGTAGATCTTTCCAAGCTCGGCAACGATGCCTATGAGCCGCTTAATGGAACGCTGACCGATGATCAGATTCAGGCCGCATGCGATGCCGCCAACAACTTCCTGGGCGTCAACGTGACCCTCAAGCTCAACGGCGAGGATGCCGGCAAGGTTGATGGCAGCTCCGTGTTGCAGTGGATCAGCTTTGCCGATCCGGCCAACCCCACGCTCGATACGTCGCAGATCAGCAGCTGGGCAGCCGAACTCGCCAACGGCTTTAATACCGTGGGCTCCACTCGTTGGTGGACGCGCGCCGATGGCAAGCAGTGCGCCGTCGAAGGCGGCGACTTTGGTTGGTCCATCGACAGCAGCTCGCTCGCCAAGCAGGTCGAGGACGCCATTAACAACAAGCAGACCGGCGAGATCGAGATCAAGTACTCCCAGAAGGCCGACACCTTTACCGCAAAGGGAGAGCCCGACTGGAAGGCGTATATCGACGTCGACCTGTCCGAGCAGCACGCGCGCTACTATGACGAGAGCGGCAATATCGTGTGGGAGGCCAACTTTATTTCCGGCAAACCGGGCGAAGACGCCACCCCCGAGGGTGTGTGGCAAATCAACAGCAACGACGGCGGCAGCACCCTGATCGGAGCCAAGGACCCCGAGACCGGTAAACCCAAATATGAGAGCCCGGTGAGCTACTGGATGCCGTTTGAGGGCAACATGATCGGCTTCCACGACGCCACCTGGCAAAACGACAAGAGCTTCGATAACGCCGAGTCGTACAAGTGGTGCGGCAGCCACGGTTGCATCAACCTGCGCCTGGCCGACGCCAAGGCACTGCACGATTGCATCAAAGTCGGCCTGTGCGTGGTTGTCCACTCGTAGTGCAACGCGCGCATTCCTACAACGTGGAACCGCTGCGACCAATCTAACAGTTCCGAAAGAAACCGTCCTATGCGCCCGCCCCAACCGGTGGGCGCATATAATTATCGAGGTTCTTTCTATAAAGGAGACGCTATGCCGAATGTCCCCACGATCACCCCGGGCCCAGATGATACCGAGCGCACGCCCGAAGGTGCCACCGAAACGTTTCCTCTGATTACAAACGTACATGCCGACAAGCAGAGCGGACGCGCGAACGATACGGCCGAGATTTCCGATGAAGAGGCATATGCCAAGCTCAAGGCAAAGCGTGCCGAACGCCGACGCAAAAAGCTGATTCGTCGCGGTATTGCCGCCGGCGTCGTGGGTGCCGTCGCGCTCATTGCCATTGTCGCAACCCTGGTTATCAATGTGCAGCCACAGGGCGCTAGCGGTCCTGTGACCGACATGGTGACCGAGGGCACGTTTACCACAACGGTCGAGGCGAAAGGCCAGCTCAAACCCATTTCGTCCTCAGTGGTCTCCCCTTCTGTCGACGGCACGGTCGATTCTATCAACGTGCAGGCAGGCCAATCCGTCAACGAGGGCGACGTGCTTATGACCATTAAAAACGACGAGCTCGATCGCAACGTTGCCGAGGCGCAGCGTGCAGTTGCTGCCGCTCAAGAAGACCTCGCCAACGCGCAGAAAGCCGCAGCTGCTGCGCAGGCCACCCCAACGACGGACGTCGAGGGAGCTTCCGCAGCGGCTGGCGTCTCCGCCGCATCAGTGGACACGAACGCCGTATCGGCCGCGCAGCGCAGCCTCGCATCAGCCCAAGCAAACCTCGACCAGGCGAACGCCAAGGCCTCCAGTCGCACGGTCACGGCCCCGAGCTCGGGTAGCATCGTGGAGCTCAATGCCAAAGTGGGCGCCACGGTTACAGGCGGCATGATCATGGGCGAAAGCGATACGAGCGGCGGCAAGCAGTGCATGCAGATCGCCGACCTATCTAAGATGAAGGTGACCGTGCAGGTGGGCGAAAAGGACATCGCCAAGATCGCCGTTGGGCAGAGCGCCAACGTCACGTATCCCGCGTTTCCCGATATCGTGAGCCAGGGCACCGTCACGGCTATCGCGTCGGTGGCAAACTCCGACGCCGCCAACAGTGGCGGCGGCAGCGTAACCTTTAACGTCGACATTCTCATCGAGGCGCCCGACGCGCGCCTGAAGCCGGGCATGACGGCCGAGGTATCGGTGGTGACCGAGCAGCTCGACGACGTGGTGATGGTGCCGACGATGGCGCTCATGACCGAAGACGGCGAACACTATTACGTCAACGTGGCGACTGATGACGAGGGCAAGCAAACCCGTCGCGTGAAGGTGACCGTCGTGACGCAAAACGACAACGAAGCCGTAGTCGGTAAGACACAGGTCAAGCGCGACGACCAGGGCAACGAGATCAACCCCAACGTGCCGGTTACAAAGCTGCGCGATGGCGACACCCTCGTCATGGACACCGGAGCGGACGCAACAGCTGACGGCGGTTACAGCGCGGATTCGGGCAGCATGTCTGCCGACGAGGGAATGTAATGCGTCCCGTCATCGACATTCGCAACGTGCACCGCATCTTTGAGAGCGAGGCCGGCTGCGCCCATATCCTGCACAACGTGAGCCTTGCGGTGATGAGCGGCGAATTCGTCGCTATCACCGGCCCCTCGGGCTCGGGCAAGTCAACGCTCATGAACATCCTGGGCTGCCTGGACAAACCGACGGCGGGCGACTACTACCTGCAAGGGCTCAACGTGGCCGAGCTTGACGATGACGAGCTCACCGAAGTTCGCGCCCTGAGCATTGGCTTTGTCTTTCAGAGTTTCAACCTGCTGCCGCGCCTGTCGGTTATCGAAAACGTCATGTTGCCGCTGGCCTACACCAATGTGCCCCGTAGCCAGCGCGAAATGCGCGCCGTGCACGCGCTGCAGGCTGTCACGCTGCCCGTCGACCACTGGGACCACCGCATATCCGAGCTCTCGGGCGGCCAGATGCAGCGTGTCGCCATCGCGCGCGCCCTCGTCAATGACCCGCCCATCATTCTGGCCGACGAGCCGACGGGAAACCTGGACTCCGCTACCGGAGCGCTTGTGATGGAGACCTTCCATAAGCTCCAGAAGCGCGGCAAGACCATCGTGCTTATCACACACGACCCCGGCATCGCCGCCGAGGCCGACCGTGCCGTGACCATCCGCGACGGTCGCATTCGCGACGGCGCGTATATTCCACATGCACCGCGGACCCTGCGCAGCGCCGTAGATAGCCTGCCCATGATTTCCGCCTCCGCCAACCCGCCGAAAGGAGTGGTGGCATGAGCGCCCGCGATCTCATCCAGGAAGCCCTTCACTCGCTCGAAGCCAACAAGGGGCGCAGCCTGCTCACCATCCTGGGCATTGTCATCGGCATCGCCTCGGTAATCGCCATGACTTCGCTCATCGGCGGCATCCAAAACAGCCTGGTCAACAGTCTGGGCCTCAATGCGGCACGTATGGTTCAGATCTATTCGTCCCAAGAACTCACCGAGTCGGACATCGAGAAACTTCAAAAACTGGTGCCGCAGATAGAGCAGATCGGCATTGTCAACAGCGCGTACACCGAGTACAAGACCGGCGATAAAAGCTATACCGTCATGGCGCAGGGCGTCGATAGCGACATGCTCGACGCGGTGGGGGCCGGCAAGCTCGTTGCGGGGCGTACCTATTCCCAGGCCGAGTCTCAATCAGGCTCGCGCGTGGCGCTCATCAGCCGCGGCGGCGCCGATCAGCTGTACGGCAACGAACAGGATGCGCTGGGGAAAACCATCAAGGTGTCCAACGGCGAAGTGCAGATTGTAGGCGTGATAGATGGTGGCAGCGACTCCATGGGCTCGCTCACGCTGTATATGCCACGCGAAACCATCTCCGGCCTGTTTGGTGACGAGAATCCTTCATTCCCCAGCGTGACGGCACTCGCCGCCGAGGGCACGGACATGGATGAGCTTTGTAAGACCATCGAGTCCAAGGTGCGCGCGATGAAGGGCATCGCGGACGATGATGAGTACGACAGCGTATCGGCGACCTCCATGAAAAGCGCCATCGATGCGCTCAACTCCTTTATGGGCGCGTTCTCGCTCATCATGGGTGCTGTCGCCAGCATCTCGCTACTTGTCGGCGGTATCGGCATTATGAATATGATGCTCACCAACGTGACTGAGCGCATCCGCGAGATCGGCATCCGCCGCGCTCTGGGCGCAAGCCGTCGCGATATCACCGCGCAGTTTTTGGCCGAATCCTCGGCGCTGTGCGTCACCGGCGGACTGCTAGGTGTCCTGATTGGCTATCTGCTGGCATGGGGCCTCGCGATGTTTGCCTCCGGATCCGGGATTCTTGGCGAGCTCGGTGCCAGCGGGCAAATCACACCGAGTTTTTCAATCGCCACCGTGCTGCTGGCCTTCGCCGTCTCCGTCGGAATCGGCGTAATCTTTGGCTACTACCCCGCTCGCCGCGCGGCAAAGCTCGACCCGGTGGAGTGCCTACGCTACCAGTAAGCCACCACCAACAAGTTGCGGTGAATTAGGGACTGGATATGCTCTCTAGCAGCAAAAACAGACGCTATTTCACCGCAACTTATTGAAGGGCTGCTTGCGCCAGTTCCGGGCTTCGTCCTCGAGCTATTGGCAGATGACGGGCTTGTACGGGTCGAGCTTGCTCAAGGCGCTTCTCCTCGCGGGCGGGAGGGCACGCAGGCGCGGCGAGCGCCTAGCGCGCGAACTCCCGTAAGAGCGCGTCTTCCACTTCCCGAAGCGAAAGGCCCCCGCCTCCCTCGGCGGGACGGGCGACCACGATACAGCGCGCTCCCACGTCGCGCGCGGAGGCGATCTTCTCGGCCGTGCCGCCTACGGTTCCCGAGTCCTTGGTCACAAGCCACTGGGCGCCCACCTGCCGAAGCATCGCCTCGTTGAGCTCGCGGGTGAAGGGCCCCTGCATGCCGATGACGTGCGACGGCGAAAATCCCGCGTCGATGCACTTCGTTATAGCACCGGGCAGCGGGAGCACACGCACGAAGAAGCGCTCCGCGAAATCGGCGACGCGCGTGTAGGGAGCAAGCTCCTTGCTCCCCGTCGTGAGAAGCGCGCGACCCGGGTTCTCGGAGAGAAAGCGCGCCGCGCAGGCGATCGACGCGACCGAGACGACGCCTTTGGGCAGCGCCTCGACCGGGCGCGCAAGGCGCAGGCATCGTGCACCCACGGCGAGCGAAGCGGCCCGGATGTTGCCGCTTGCGAGCGTAGCGAAGGGATGCGTGGCGTCGACGACGATGCGCGCGCCGGAAAGCTCGCGCTCCATGTCGGCCTCGTCGAGCCTGCCCGCATGCACCTCGATGCCCGGAAGCTCGCCCAAAAGCTCACCTCCGTACTCGGTTGCCGCGTAGGCACGGGCGGGGATGCCCGCCCCGCTCGCCCATTCGCACAGAAGGCGGCCCTCGGTGGTGCCGGCGAAGATGCGCAGCGCCGGCGCGGATGCGGGCGCCGTCACTTCGGGCCGCCTGGGCGCGTGATCTGGTAGAGCAGCGCGTTCATAATGGCGGCCGCCACGGTCGAGCCACCCTTGCGACCCCTCGCGACGATGGCCGGCACGCGTCGCGCGAGTAGCTCCTCTTTCGCCTCGACCACGTTCACAAACCCGACCGGCACCCCAACGACGAGCGCGGGCGCGATCTTCCCCGCGTCCATGAGCTCGGCGAGGCGCAGAAGTGCTGTGGGAGCGTTGCCGACGGCCACGATGAGCGGACCCTCGATGCCGCAAGCTTTGTCCATGCTCGCAACGGCGCGAGTCGTGCCCGCGGCGCGCGCCGTTGCGGCGACATCAGGGTCGGCCATGTAGCACACGGCCTTGCAGCCGATCTTCGCGAGCGCGGGCTTGCTTATGCCTGCGAGTGCCATGTTCGTGTCGGTGAGCACCGTGGCCCCTGCGCGCAGTGCGTCGAGCGCACAGTGCGCGGCATCATGGGTGAACACGAGGGAATCGGCGTACGAGAAGTCGGCAGTGGTGTGGATGACGCGCTTCACGACGGGCTCTTCGAGCGTCGGGAACGTGCGGCCGCCGAGCTCTTCGGTGATGATCTCGAAGCTGCGCCGCTCGATGTCCCCGGGCGCCATCTCCTTGGAATCCATCTAGTACTCCACTCCTTCCCTTGCACATATCCCCTGCTCGTAGGGGTGTTTCTCGCACAGCATCTCGGTTATGTAGTCGGCCTTCTCCACGATCTTACGGGAAGGCGCGCGCCCGGTGAGCGCTACTTCGACGCCGCGCGCGGACATATCGAGCGCGCGGTCCACGAGCGCCTCGTCGACAAGACCCTTCGAAAGCGCGTCGAGCGCCTCGTCGAGCACGAGCAGCCCCTCCTGCGCGCCCTCGAGCTCGGCGAGCGCGGAAGCAAGGTTCCCATCGAGCAGTTCGCACGTCGCGGCAAGTTCTTCCGACGTCATCGACCAGGTAAACTTGTCCGACACCTTCCCCGCGAAAACGGGCACGCCGAAATGCTCGGCGAGCAGGCGCGTCTCCCCGCTTTCGCCGTCTTTCAGGAACTGCACGACGACGACGCGGCGGCCTGCGGCGAGCATGCGAAGGGCGAGGCCCATCGCCGCCGTGGTCTTGCCTTTGCCGTCGCCATGATACACGTGGATCATACGCCCTCCTCGATAATACGGTAGACATACTCCATGTCGAGCGCCCCGCGCACGACGTCGGCCAGGCGGTCGAACTCGCGCGCACGGTGATCGGCCGCGGACGCCGCGCCCGCGGCACCCACGACGCTCTCGGGCAGGCCGCGCATGCGCGCGAGCGAGCGCGCGAGGGCGAGCGCCACTCCCGGTTCGTCGAACAGGCCGTGGAGATAGGTTCCGAACACGTTTCCGCGGGCCGCGCCTTCTGGTTTGCCGCCAATCGTGCCCGCAGGGGCGCAGGAGACGGTCGTTTCGCCGTCGTGAATCTCGTACCCGCGCGCCGTCATGCCGTTCCACACCGTGAACGCGCCTTGGGCGCCCGTGATGCGCAGCTCCGATTGGGCGAGGCGCTTTTCCTCCTTGAACACCGTACTTGCAGGAATGAGCCCGAGCCCGCGCGCGGTGCCAGCGCCTTCCCTGCCGTGCGGGTCGGAAAGCTCGTCTCCCAAAAGCTGGTAGCCTCCGCATATGCCGAGCACCGGCGTGCCCGCGCCCGAAAGCGCGCGTACACAGGCTCCAATGCCGCTAGCCGCAAGCCAGCGCGCATCGTCGAGCGTGGCCTTCGAGCCGGGGAGCACCACCAGGTCGGGCCGGCCCAGATCGGTCGTCGAGGAAACGTAGCGCACGCCCATGCCGGGCACGCGCGAAAGCGGGTCGAAGTCGGTGAAGTTCGACAGATGCGGAAGGCGCACGACGGCGACATCGATGACGCCGCGCGCATCGCGGGCAGTTAGGCGCGGCGCGAGCGAGTCCTCGTCGTCCAGGTCGAGCGTAAGATACGGCACGACCCCCACGACGGGAACCCCGCACATCTTCTCGAGCGGAGCCAAACCCGGGCGCAGGATTTCCACATCGCCGCGGAACTTGTTCACCACAAGCCCCCGCAAAAGCGCGCGGTCCTCGGGCGCAAGGAGCGCGACCGTGCCGTAGAGCTGGGCAAACACCCCGCCTGGGTCGATGTCGCCCGCGAGCAGCACGGGGGAGGACACGGCGCGCGCGAGCCCCATGTTGACGATGTCGTTTTCGGCAAGGTTGATTTCGGCGGGGCTGCCGGCGCCCTCGATGACGATGACGTCGTTTTCCTCAGCAAGCGAATCGAACGACTCCAAAATCTGCGGCATGAGCGCCTTCTTTCGCGCGAAGTAGTCCCTCGCAGCGAAGGCTCCCTGCGCCTTGCCGGCAACGATGAGCTGGCTTCGGTGGTCGCTTTCGGGCTTGAGCAGGATGGGGTTCATACGCACGTCGGGCGCGATGCCGCACGCCTCGGCCTGCATGATCTGGGCGCGCCCCATCTCGAGCCCGTCGGCCGTGACACCGCTGTTGAGCGCCATGTTCTGGCTCTTGAAGGGAGCCACGCGCAGGCCGTCCTGCGAAAGCACACGGCACAGCCCCGCCGCAAGCAGGCTCTTCCCCGCGTTCGACATGGTGCCCTGGATCATGATGGGCTTCGCCCTACCCACGGGTATCGACCTCCTTCGTCGAGCCTCGGCCATACGCGCCCGCCATAGCGCCGCTGCAAGAAGCGCAGCCCCGTTCGTCGGGTTCGCCTTCGCCCGATGCGCCTTCCGCCCGAAGCGCGCGGCTGAACGCCATCGCAAGCCGGGCATTCTCCTTGCGCGTGCGCACCGCGACGCGGCACCAGAAACGGGATAGTACCGAAAACGAGTCGCACGTGCGGACCAAAACCCCCTGTTTATACAGGCGCTCGGGGATGTCTTTCGCCGGTGTGCGAACTAAAAGGAAGTTCGCATCCGACGGCACGATGGAAAGCCCGAGCGAGGAGAGCTCGTGGGAAAGCCACGCTCGCTCGCCCGCCAAAACATCGCGCGTGCGCGAGACGTATTCGACGTCTTCCAGGGCGGCGATGCCCGCGGCCTCGGCGACCGAGGAGACGGGCCACGCCTGCCCCGCCCGGCGAATCCCCTCGAGGAGTTGGGCGTTTCCGCTGATCAGATATCCTAACCGCAACCCCGCCATTCCGTAGAGCTTGGTGAACGCGGAGAGCACGGCCACATGGCGCGAACACGCGGCGCGTGCGGCCACGCTCCTTTCGCGGGCGTCGGGCGCAAATCCGAGGAAGCACTCGTCCACGACGAGCAGCGCGCCCACCTGCTCGCAGCGGCAAGCCGCGGCATCGATCACGCGGGGGTCGACGAGGCGCCCCGTCGGGTTGTTCGGATTGCAGAGGTACGCCACGTCTCCCGGCCCCTCGATCGCGCGGGCGAAGGAGGCAGGCACGTCGAAGTCGTCCGCTTCGGAGAGCGGGAACTCCTGCACGCATGCGCCGTAGTAAGATGCCGCCTCCGCATATTCAGAGAACGTCGGCGCGCACACGACGATGCGTTTCGGGCGCACCGCCGCAGCAAGCCGCCAGATGATGTCGGACGCGCCCGCGCCGCAGACGATAGTATCTTCGGGAATGCCCTGGGCGCGCGCTAGGGCGCGAACGAGGGCGAGGCTTTCCCTATCGGGGTAGGCGTCGATTCGAGAAAGCGACTTGCAAGCTGCGGCGACGGCGCGCGGCGAGGGGCCTGCCGGATTCACATTCACCGAGAAGTCGATAAGGTCGGAGGCGCCCCCTTCGCAACCGATGCCGAGCGATTGCGCGCTGCCCCCATGCGTACGGGCGCGCAGGATTCCCCCGGCAGCCCGGAGCGCGGCGTGGTCTTCCCTCATGCCATCGCCCCCACGGCGAGCACGACCGCCGCGCGCGCGGCGCCGAAGACGACGAGCGCGCATACGGACGCGGCGAGCATGAGCCTTGTCGCCCGGGCGATGTCGCCCCACTCGATTTCACGGGACGCGTCGCCTATCGTCGGTTTCTCAACGAGCTTGCCGAAATACACCGCGGGTCCTGCCAGGCGCAGCCCGAGCGCGCCCGCACACGCTGACTCGGTCTGCGCCGAGTTGGGGCTCGCATGGCGACGCCTGTCGCGGCGCCAGATGCGCGCCGCCCCGCGCGCGTCGAGCCCAACGATCGGGCACACGGCGATCATGAACAGGGCCGATAAGCGCGAGGGAATCCAGTTCACCGCATCGTCGAGGCGCGCCGAGGCGCGACCGAAGTCGATGTAGCGCTCGTTTTTGTAGCCCACCATGCTGTCGAGCGTGTTCACCGCCTTGTACGCCATGCCCAAGGGCGCACCCCCGATCATAAGGTAGAAAAGTGGCGCGATGACGCCGTCGCTCGCGTTCTCCGCAACCGTTTCCACGGCGGCGCGCGTGACGCCCTGCTCGTCGAGAACAGACGTGTCGCGTCCCACGATGAGCCCGACGGCTTCGCGCGCCGCGACAAGGCCGCCCTTCGAGAACGCGCGGGCCACGGCCAGGCTCTGGCGGCGCAGCTCGCATGTCGCGAGAATCTGATAGCTCGCCCATGCCTCGACCACAAAGCGCAAGCCGGGGTGAACCATGCCGCAAAGATGCAGGATTCCCCAGGTCAAAAGCCCACACGTAAGCGGAAGCGCCACGGCGAGCACAAGCCCTGCGGCGCGCGTGCCCGCGGACGTTTGCGGGAATGCGCGCCGCAGGCGGCCTTCGGCCCACGTGATCGCGCGCCCCATAGCGACGACGGGATGGGGAAGCCAGCGCGGGTCGCCGAAGGCAAGGTCGGCCGCGAACCCGGCGGCGACGGCAAGAATGGTCATCACCGGACATCGCCCCCCGAAGCGGGGCGAACGTTGAGAAGGCAGCGCCCATCCCAGGTGGCGGCCCATGCGCCACCCGGCTCGGTATGCACGTCGAAGTATCCCATTTTCGGGACAGCTAGCTCGGAGAGCAGCGCTTTCACGGTACCCGCGTGAACGACGAAGACGGCGCGCCCGCTCCCCTGGGCACACTCCGATTTGCACGCCTCCCGAAACGCCGCGACGACGCGGCGGGTGAAATCGCTCTTGTCCTCGCCATGCGGGCAGCGCGTCTCGCACCAGGAGTCTACCCAGGCGCGGTAGCGCGCATCCTCTTTAAGCTCGGCGGCGCTTCGCCCCTCGAAGTCGCCGAAATCCATCTCGCGCAGACCGGGGCACGCCATAAGCTCCGCGTTCGGGAAGAGGATGCGCGCCGTCTGGTCGGTGCGGGCCATGCCGCTCGTGATAACACGGAACACGTCACGATCGCACGCGAGGTTGCGCAAAGCGCGCTCCCCCGCGCTCGACAGGGGCTCGTCGGTGCCCGCCCCGCTGTAGCGATGGTCTTCCGTGCCCGCCGTGGCACCATGGCGCACGAAGACGACTTCCAAAGGCGCGACCGCGCCCTGCGTCCCTCGAGGCGCATCGGCAAGGTTTCCTTTGATGACCTGGGGAATCCCGCACGTCATGCGCACGACGACGTCGGCGCGCGCAGCGAGCGCGCATCCCAGGCGCCCCGCACGCTCGCGCCATTGGGCGTCTTCCGCACGCATGGGGACGACCCCCGAGCCCACCAAGGACAGAATCACTGCGTCGAAGCCGATCAGCCGCTCGAGCGCCCGGTCAGCGTCGAGCGCGCGTACGAGTTCCTCAGCACGGTACGCGACGCGGCCGGCAAAAGCCGCGGGCACGCCGCCCTCCGCAAGCTGCGCCGCGTCGACGAAATCGTCCGCCGCGAACCCGAGCCTTTCGCACACGAAGGTCCTCTTCCCCGAATGCGAACCACCTACCACGAGCATCATAGGAGCATGCCCCCCGTCACCAGCATGGCAAGCATCGCGAGCTCGGCCCATTGCAGAAACCATCCGGCCAAATCCCCCGTCACCCCTCCGAAGCGGGACAGCGCAACATGGCGGTACCACGCGAGCGCCAAAAGCCCCGCCACCGCCATAAGGGCGCCGACGGCCTGAGCGCACGCGACCATCCCTGCAGCCGAAGCCGCAGCGAAAGCGCAAAGCGGCACGACGATCGCCGCGCGCTTCTTCGCAGGCGAAAGCCCCGCGGCCATGCCGTCCGCCCGCGCGGCGGGCCAGCATTCAACGGCGAGCCCCGAAAGCGCGCGGGAGAACACGAGCGAGCACAGAAGCGCGAGGATCGCTCCCGCCGTTAGCGGCAGCGCAGTGAACAGGGAAAACTGCAGAATAAGGTACACGACAACACCGATGACCCCGAAGGCGCCCGCCCGCGGGTCATGCATGATCTCGAGCTTTCGCTCGCGCGGGGCCCAACTTGCAAGCGCATCGGAGGTGTCGCAGAGCCCGTCTAGGTGGATGCCTCCCGTCACCGCCACAGGTAGCGCTACGAGCACGGCCGCGACGATGGTTACGGGCACGCCGAGCAGGTTCGCCACGTACCCCCACGCCGTCATGAGGAAGCCTTCCGCAAGGCCCACCAGGGGAAACGCGGCAAGCGCATGGGTTGATCCGAAATCGGTCCAGGCCGATTTCGGGACGGGGATGCGCGAGAACGTTCCGAACGCCGCGCCGATTGCCTCTGCTATCTTCACCTTGTAGGTCCTTCGCCTTTCATCCACACGGGAATCCCGCATACCACTTCGACTGCGCGGTCGGCCAGCGCCGCCACGCCCGCGTTCACGCGCGCGAGCGCGCGCCTCCATGCCTCGGTCCCCTCATCGTAGCGCATCCCATCGGCGAACACGTCGACAGTGACCACCACCGTATACGCAGCGGCCTGAGCGAGCCGTTCGATGCCTCCGAGCACCTCGCGCGCCGCAGCGTCGGGGTCACGTGGGGACAAGCCGCCTTCCGCGAAGAGCTCGTTCGCAACCAGGTTGCCCACGTCCTCCAAAAGAAGCGTGCAGCCATGCGGAAGCCCGGACACTGCGGCGCCCACGTCACGCGTGCGCTCGAGGGTGGAAAACCCCTTGCCCTCGCGCAGCGCCCGATGGCGCGCGATGCGGCGGGCGCCCTCTTCCCCGAAGGGCTCCATCGTTGCCAGGTACACGCGAGGGCCGTCGTGCCCGAGGCACAGGGACTCGGCGTAGGCGCTCTTGCCGCTCGCGGCGGCGCCGATGACGAGCGTCACCGTCATTTCCCGGCCTCGAAATGCTCGTAAGCAGCCATGCCAGTCGCCGTGAACGTCTTCCCATCCCGGTACACGCGCAGCACCGAATCCAGAAGGGGCAGATACGCCATGGCGCCCGCGCCCTCGCCCAAGTGCATGCCTGCGTCGAGGGGTGCCTTTATGCCGAGCTCGCGAAGGAGCTCCTGGCTTGCGGGTTCGCTTGATGCGTGGGTGCCCACGAGGTAGCCCAAAGCGTTGGGGCACAGGCGCGCCGCACACAGGGCCGCCGTGCAGGATATGACCCCGTCGAGGAGCGCCGGCGCCTTCGAGGCCGCGGCCCCCAGGTAGAAGCCGCACATCGCCGCGATGTCGAAGCCGCCCACCTTCGAGAGCACGTCGATCGGGTCGGCGGGATCGGGCGAGTTCGCGTCGATAGCGCGCTCGACCACGTCGCGCTTGCGCGCGAGCGAGGCGTCCGAGAGCCCCGCGCCGCGCCCGACGAGGCTACGCGCGTCCGCCCGGATGAGCACTGCGGCCACCGCCGCCGAGGTGGTCGTGTTGCCGATGCCCATCTCGCCCGCGGCGAGAAGGCGTACGCCGGCGCGGGCAAGCCCGCACGCGACGGCGATTCCGACCTCGATCGCGCGAACGGCCCCATCGCGAGACATAGCGAACCTGTGCGCGATGTTGCCGCTCCCCCGCCGCACGTTCGCGCGCACCATGCGCGCGTCTTCTATGCCCCGGGCCATACCCACGTCGACGGGCACGACCTCGGCACCCGCGAACGCCGCCATGCGGCAGGCGCTCGTGGCCCCCTCGCACATGTTGCGCGCGACGGCTCGCGTCACGTCTTGCCCGCTTTGCGACACGCCTTCGGCAACGACCCCGTTGTCGGAGAAGAATACCGCGAGCGCACGGGGAAACTCGGCCACCTCGGCGCTCCCCTGAGCTGCGGCGATACGCGCGACGGCGTCTTCAAAGTCGCCCAATCCCCCCAAGGGGTGCGCGATGGAGTCCCACGTGGCGTACGCGGCGGCGCGGGCGCACTCGTCTGCGGGCGCGATCCGGGAGAGCGCGGCTTCGAGCACGGCGCCCGGCGCCGACGAGAACGCGAGATCGACTTCCTCGCGGATGCAGGCAAGCGCGGTTTCGGTTGCTTCAGCCATGCCGTCTCCTCTCTGCGAACGACGCTGCGGCAGACGCGAACGCGCACGCAACGTCGGGGTTCGCAGGATAGTACACATGCGGGAAGCCCGCAACCAGGGACGGGGTAGTCGTCATGCACGGCCAGCCTTTGTCGCGCCGGGGCTTTTGCGCCCAGAAGTCGCCGCCCGGGCAGGTGGACTGCCAGTAGTGGAACTCGTGCGCGCGGATGCGTGTGCCGCGCGGCCCGTAGAGCCCGTCGCGTTGGGAAGTGAGCTCCACGTACCCGAAATGGGACAGCCTTCCCCCGTTCTCGCTTGCGCCCTCAAGGGCGCCCGCAACAGGCCAGCGCCGCCCCTCGCTATCGGCGATTTCGCGCTGCAGGTACAGAAACCCACCGCATTCGGCGACCGTCGGCATGCCGGATTCCACCGCACGCCGCACCGCCTCGCGCATCGGCGCGTTCTCGGAGAGCTGCCGCGCATGGAGCTCCGGGTAGCCGCCTCCCAGATAGAGGGAGCTTGTCCCCCGGGGCAACTCGCTATCACACAGGGGGCTGAAAAAGGCCAGCTCGCAACCCAGGTCCTCGAGCGCGCGCAGGTTCTCCTCGTAGTAGAACGAAAACGCCTCGTCACGCGCGACGGCGATGATGGGCCGCGCTCCCGCGATCGGCTCCAACCGGTAAGGTTCCTCGCGGATATCGGGTGCCGTCGCCGCTATTTCGAGCAAGCGGTCGACGTCGACGCTCTTTTCCACCAGCTCGGCCATCTTATCGATGCGCGCGGAGAGCTGCTCCACCTCGTCGGCGGTCACAAGCCCCAGATGCCGGCTTTCGAGCGAGAACGCCTCGTCGGCGGGGATATTCCCCAAAACCGCGACGCCCGTGTGCTTCTCGATCGCAGGCGCCGCATAGGCGCAGGCAGCGGCGCTCGTCTTGTTCAGCACGACGCCGCGCACGTTCGCACAAGGCAGGAACTCGGCGATGCCGCGGATTACGGCGGCGAGCGATAAAGACGCGCCGCGCCCGTTCACCACTAAAACGACCGGCGTTTCCGTGTCGCGCGCAACCTGGTAGCTGCTCGCGTCGGCCACGCCGGGCGCCATGCCGTCGTAGAAGCCCATGACCCCCTCGAGCACCGCGACATCCGCGCCCGCGGCGCCGCGTGCGAGCAGGGCGCGCAGCGCCGGGGCGTCGGTGAAGAAGCCGTCTAAGTTGCCCGAGCGCGCACCCACGACGCGGCGATGAAAGAGCGGGTCAATGTAGTCGGGGCCGCATTTGAAGGCCGCGCATGCAAGGCCGCGGCGCGCGAGCGCGCGCAGGAGCGCGCACGTTACGACCGTCTTGCCGCTCCCGCTCGAGGGCGCAGCGACCATGAAGCGCGGAATGGACGTGCTCACCGGGCACCGCCTTCCCCACCTGCACCACGCGCGCTGACGAGGAACACGGGGTTTTGAGCCTTCATAAGATGGTGCGAGCCTACAGCCTCGGCGCGGGCGGCCGACACCTGGCACGCCTCGAACCCCTTAAAGCGCGAACCCGAGAGGAGCGCGCACGCCTCGGTGAGAGTCTCAACGGTGACGCATGGCACGCACAGGCGAACCTGCGAGTTCTTCTCGAGCGCCGCCTCCAAGATGGAGGGAAGCTCGCCCGCGCTCCCGCCGACGAACACGGCGTCGGGGACGGGCAGTTTCGCGAGCGCTTCGGGGGCGACGCCGGGGACCGCATGCACGTTGCCGCACCCGAATGCATCCGCGTTCTCTCGGATGAGCCGCACGCCGGTCGCGTTGCGCTCGACCGCCCATACCGACCCCGCTCGCGCGACGAGCGCCGCCTCGATCGATACGCTCCCCGTGCCGGCGCCGACGTCCCACACGGTGTCGGTCGCGGTAAGGCGCAGCTTCGCGAGCGCGACGGCGCGCACCTCCTGCTTGGTCATGGGAACGTCGCCGCGGATGAAGAGCTCGTCGGGAATGCCCGAGGAAGCGTACGGCCAGCGGGAGCTCGCGGCGCGGGATGCGCCCGCAAAGTCCGCCGCGGAAGAAGCAGCCGCGGGCGCAGACGCGCCGGCCGGCGCCTCGGAGGCTACGCTAGAGCCCGCAGGCGACCCGGCGCAGCCTACGAACTCGATAAGCATCACGTTCAAGTCGTCGAACGTCTGACCTGCAATTTCACTTGCGGTCGCGCAGATGATGCGCTCGTCGGGGTACGACAGGCGCTCGGCCACGGTCACGCGCGCGTCCCCGAAGCCCGCCTGCACAAGCTCGCCCGAAAGCCGCGAGGGATCTTCCCCGTCCGACGTGGCGAGGAAGAGCTCACCTGCGCGCTCGGCCTCGGCCACGATGTCGCACGCCACGCCGTGAGCGCTCGCAAAGCGCCAATCCTGCCATGGACGCGCGAGGCGCGCGGCGAGATACGACGCTGAGCTTATGCCGGGAATGACGCGCACGTCCACCTGCGCGTTGCCGGAGAGCGCCTCCACCAGGCGGCGCGCGCCGCTGAACAGCCCCACATCGCCCGTCATCACGACCACGGCGCGCTGCCACGACGCCGCATCGGTGAGCGCGGCGACGATGTCCGCCGTCTTCACGAGCTCGCATCTCACCACGTCGGGCGGCACGTCGATGCCGGCAAGCACACGATGAGCGCCGATGACCACGTCGGCGATGTCGATCGCGTCGAGCGCCGCGCGCGAGAGCAAGTCGGGGTTTCCGGGCCCCGCCCCGATGATCGTTACCTTTCGCATGGAATCTCCCGATACCCGCGCGGCGTGACCATACGGCCGCCTACGAGCTTCGTGTCCGCGTTGCCGACGAACACGGTGGTGAACATGTCGGCGTCGATCTCCCCCAGCTCGGAGAGCCTGCACATGCCCGACTGCTGCCCCTCGCGCCCGATGTTGCGTACCCAGCCGCAGAGCGTGTCGGGGGCCTTCCATTCGAGCATAATCTTCGCCGCGCGTGAGAGCCTGTCGGCGCGCTTTCTGCTGCGCGGGTTGTACAAACAGATGCAGAAGTCGGCGCTCGCCACGGCGGCGAGCCTGCGCTCGATGACCTCCCACGGCGTGAGCAGGTCGGAGAGCGACACGACCGCAAAGTCGTGGGCAAGCGGGGCGCCGAGCACCGCCGACCCGCTCTGAGCCGCGGTGGCCCCGGCGATAACTTCCACGTCTACATCGGGGTAGTCCTCCGCAAGCTCCAGCACGGGGCTCGCCATGCCGTACACGCCCGCGTCACCGCTGCACACGAGCGCCACGGCTTCTCCGCTCTGCGCGCGCGAAAGCGCCAGGCGGCACCGTTCGACCTCGTGCATCATCGGCGTCGCGAGATGCGCCGCGTCGGGCACGGCGGCGAGCGCAAGCTCCACGTATTTTGTGTACCCCACAACGATGTCGGCCGCCTCGAGCGCGCGCCGGGCCGCAATCGTCATGCCGTCGGGGCCGCCCGGGCCAATCCCCACCACGAAGAGCTTTCCCATCACCGCTCCTTAAACGAAAGTTCGATAGTTACCTTGGAAAACGCGACGGTCACGCCGCCGTGAGCGAGCTTCGGGAAGATAAGTTTGCCCCCGTCCGCGAGCGCCGCGCGCTCGCACACGTTGTCGACCCCCACCGTCGCACGCACGAAATCAGATGGCGAAACGCTACCTTCGACCTGCGACAACTCCTCTGCGGAATACGTCGCAAGCGGGATATTGCGCGCGCGGCAGAAGGCGAGCAGACCCTCCTCGTGCGCCTTCACGTCGATCGTCGCCGCCTCGCGCACGGCCGAAGGCGAGATGCCCGCCTGCCCGCACGCGAGAAGAAACGCCTCCCCGATCGCTTCGGCGCACGCACCGCGACGGCACCCTATGCCCGCAACGATGCAGGGCATGACAAGGCGAAGCGGCTCGGGCGCAGGCGCCTGCGCCCGCACGCCCGCCGGCTTCCCCGTCTCACCGACGGGCACGACCTCGCCCGTTGTCTCCGCCGCGCGAACGGGCGCACCTGCATTCGCGTCAGCGAATGGCGATACGACGATATCGGCCCGAGCGCGGTCGGACGCAATGTCAACCCCCTCAGGCGGCTGTCCCGAAATCGGCATGTCGGAATAGAGCGTCACGCGCCCGCCCGAAAGCAGCCGCGCCGACACTCGCTTGATAGCCTCGGGATTCGAAACGGCGAGCCCCGCACAGCGCGCCCACGTATCCACCGCCCACACGCCGCGGACGTCGGTCGCCGTGGTGATGACGGGGATGGCCCCTGCCGCGCGTGCCACAGTTTGCGCAAGCTCGATCGCACCGCCCAAATGCCCCGACAAAAGCGGGACGGCAAAGCGCCCCGCCTCGTCAATCACCACAACCGCGGGATCGGTTGCCTTCGAGGCGACATGCGGCGCGATCGCCCGCACGGCGATGCCCGCCGCGCCCACGAACAGAAGCGCGTCCGACGCTTCCCACGCGAGCGCCGTCCATGCGCGCAGGTCGGCCTTCTCCTCACCGAACCCGCGCGAAACGAAAACGTCCCAGCCAGGGTCATCTTCACCTGTCTGCGCGCAGTCGGAAAGCGCGCGTGCGGTGCGCTCCGCCAACGCATACCCCCTCTCAGTGAACGCTATGCAGGAAACCCTCATCTAGCGCACCACCATCGTCGAGAAGTAGCTGCCCCGATCGGGCACATCGTCGGGCGAGCGGTACACGCGCTCGCCCGGAAGCCCACAGTCCTCTACGAGCTCGGCACCGTCGAAGGAGCCCTCCTCGCGAAGGATGCGCTTCGTGTCCGCAAGCGAGCGGCGCGCCTTCATGACCACCTTCGTCCCCGGCCAGCCGATTGCGCGGCCCACCCCGTACAGCAAGCCTTTACTCATACGTCGCTCCCAATTCCCCGATAACTGCATCGGCGCCCGACGTGCGGAAAAGCTCGCGGCGCTCGGCGTCGAACACGACCGCGGCGATGTCGCATGCGCCCGCCGCGCGGCGGCGCAACCTGTCCTCGATTGCCGCAGCGAGCGAGGCGCACGCAGCGTCCCCAACGCCGGCGGCCTCGATTACCTCGAGCGCCGCCGTGGTCGTGACGGACGACATGATCTCGCGCACGGTCTTCGCGCCCGCGCCGGCCATGGCCGCGTGGGCGGCCAGAATCTCCGCGCGGCAGTCGGCGGTACGCGAATGGGTGTCCATGATGCCGCCCGCGACCTTCACCAACTTGCCGATGTGTCCCACAAGAAGGACATTGGTAAATCCCTCGCGAACGCAGCAGTCAATCGCATCGCCCACAAAGTTGGAGATGAAGACCACCGGCGCACCGTTTAGGTGGAAATGCCCCGAGATGAACTGCGCGCCGTAGTTGCCGGGCGTGAGCACGACTCCGCGCCGCCCCATAGCCGCATGCTGCCGGATCTCGAGCTCGATGCTGTCGCGCAAGGCAGCGAGGCTGCGCGGCTCGACGATGCCCGTCGTGCCCAGGATGGAGATGCCGTCCTCTATCCCCAGGTGCGGGTTGAAGGTCTTTTCGGCAAGGGCAACACCCTCGGGTACCGAAATTGTCACAGCAATATTTCCAGAAAAGCCGTGCGCGGCGCACACCTCGCGCACCGCCGAAGTGATCATCGCGCGCGGCGTCGCGTTGATGGCGGCCGCTCCCACCGGCTGCTCGAGCCCGGGCAACGTCACGCGTCCAACGCCCACGCCGCCATCGACGGAAACTTCCGATTCGCGCGCGGGCACGTCCTTGCTGCCCGCAGCAGCCGTGCCCGACCCCGCATGTTCCACGCGCGCGTACACGAGCACGCCGTCGGTCACATCGGCATCGTCGCCTGCGTCCTTTCGCACGGCACACTGGGCGCACCCCTCGCCGATGCATGCGTCGACCACGTTCGCCTCGACGGGCAGCCCGCCGGGGGTGACGATCGACACGCGGCCGACGGGCTTTCGTGACAAGAGCATCTCGCAGGCTGCCTTCGCCGCGAGCGCGGCGCAGCTCCCAGTGGTGTAGCCGCAGCGCAGGCGGGTCGTCCCGGTATATATGTAATGCTCGAAGGCCACGCTAGCTGCTCGCCTTCCGATACCCCGTGGCAAACGAAGGGTCGTAAAGCTTGCTGCGCTCGTACGACTCCGCTTGCGCGCCGTTGTGCGCAAGCCCGCCGCGAGCTCCGAGCACGCGGCCCACCACCACGAGCGCCGTGCGGTCGATGCCCTCTCGCGCGCCCGCATCGGCGAGCGTGCCCACTGTGCATCGCACCACGCGCTCCTCAGGCCAGGTCGCCTTGTACACGAGCGCCGCCGGCTCGTCGGAGCTGCGGCCCGCGGCCAAAAGCTCGGCGGAAAGCTCGCCGAGCATACCCGAGCTCAGGAAGATGACCATAGTCGAGCCACTTTCCGCCATGGTGCGCATGCCCTCGCCCGCGGGCATGGGGGTACGTCCGGAAAGCCGCGTGATCACGACCGACTGGCTGATTCCCGGCAGCGTGTATTCCTGGCGAAGCGCCGCCGCGGCACCGCAAAAGCTCGACACGCCGGGCACCACCTCGTAGTCCACGCCACGCGCGTCGAGCGCGTCCATCTGCTCCTGGATGGCGCCGTACAGGCACGGGTCGCCCGTGTGCAGGCGCACCACTTCCTCGCCCCGCGCATCTGCCGCGCACATCACGTCGAGCACTTCCTCCAAGGTCATGTGCGCGCTGTCGTAGACGATGCAGGATTCCTTGCACTCAGCGAGCAGCTCGGGGTTCACAAGGCTTCCCGCCCAAACGACCACGTCGGCCGCGCGCAGAAGGCGCGCCCCGCGCAGCGTGATAAGGTCGGCGGCGCCCGAGCCTGCGCCAACGATATGAATCATCCGAGCCTTCCCTTCCCGTTTCTCATCGCAACCGTTTACGCCGCCATTCGCGCAGCGGGCAAAACACGGCGCCTGCGGCGGCAATCGGCGCAAATACGCAGGCAGGAGGCGCAATGCCGCCCGCCCTGGCTTTGACACGTTCACAAGCGCCCACTATCATAGTAAAAGATTCGGCAACGAGCATATGACAATCGGATAAAAGGAAATGACCGGCGCGGCGCCCGCACAGCCCGCGCTGGCTTGCGGAGGGAACCAGGTGGGAATCCTGGGCAAGGGACATTACTGTATAGGACGCGCGGGCGAACCGCCTCGCGCCCCAAGCCAGACTGCTTCGCCTTTTCCTCACGGCATTGCCGTGGCGTTAGCTCCTTGTGAACCCCGAGGGGTGCGCTTTTCTTTCGCTTGTGCCGACAAGCAACTGTCGCCGGGGGACCGGCAAACCGAGGAAAGGAAAAACCATGTCCGACCAGATGTCACGCCGCGGCTTCATGGGCGCCGCAGCAACCGGAGCCGTCGCGCTCGCCGGAATCGCGCTCGCGGGCTGCTCCAACACCTCCGCGAGTTCCGAGAAATCGAGTGAAAAGGAGAAGGCCGTGAAGCCGGTCATCCTCGTCACGAGCTTCGGCACGAGCTACAACGACTCGCGCCACATCACCATCGGCGCCATCGAAGACGCTATCCGCGAGAAGTACTGGCAGGACTACGACATCCGCCGCGCCTTCACCGCGCAGATCATCATCGACAAGCTGAAGAAGCGCGACGGCATCACGATCGACAACATGACGGAGGCGCTCGACCGCTGCGTGGAAGACGGCGTAAAGGAAATCGTCGTGCAGCCGACGCATCTCATGGGTGGCCTGGAATACACCGACGTGAAAGACGAGCTCGACAAGTACGCCGACAAGTTCGACAAGATCTCGCTCGGCGACCCGCTGCTCACCTCCGACGACGACTACAAGAAGGTGGCCGCAGCCATTAAGGAGAACATGGCGTCCTTCGACGACGGCAAGACGGCGCTGTGCCTCATGGGCCACGGCACCGAAGCCGATTCCAACGCCGACTATGCCAAGATGCAGGAAGTGTTCAAGAACGAGGGCTTGACGCAGTTCTTCGTCGGCACCGTCGAGGCTGAACCGACCTGCGAGGATGTTATCGCCGCCGCGAGCGCCGCAGGCTACAAGAAGGCCGTGCTCGCGCCGTTCATGGTGGTCGCGGGCGACCACGCGAACAACGACATGGCAGACGAGACCGACCCCGACAGCTGGGCTGCGAAGTTCGTGGCCGCCGGCTTCGAAGTGACGTGCCTGCTCCAGGGTCTGGGACAGAACGTCGCGGTCGACGACATCTACGTCTCGCACGTGGACGACGCCATCGCCAAGCTGTAAACTCGCCGCGCACGGGGGCGCCGGTCGCGTCCCCGTGCAACGGGCATGCGCCTTCCCCGACTGACGGCGCATGCCCGTTGCATTCGCATCCCGCCCGCCCACCGCACGGCGCGGGCGGTCGAAGCGATTGAAAGGAACCCCTCCATGTTGAAGAAAACCCTCGCATTCGCCCTGTCGGCGGCGCTTTTCGCGTTCTCGCTCGCCGGCTGCGGCGGAAATTCAATCGACAGCGCAAAGGCAAGCGATGCCGATTCCCAGGAAAAGACCGAACAGGCGGCCGATGCGCCCGAGGGCGCAAGCGCTGCCCCCATCACCGCCGACAAGGTGGCCGACGGCACCTATCCGATCACCGTAGATTCCAGCTCGAACATGTTCAGGATTGTGGACGCCCAGCTCATCGTGGAAAACGGCTCCATGCACTGCGTGATGACGCTTTCCGGCACGGGCTACGGCAAGCTCTTCATGGGCACGGGCGACGAGGCTGCCGGCGCGAGCGAGGCCGACTTCATCCCCTATGTGGAAAACGCGGAAGGCAAGTACACCTACGACGTGCCCGTTGAAGCACTCGACGAGGACACCGACTGCGCCGCGTGGAGCATTAAAAGGGAGCGGTGGTACGACCGCACGCTCGTGTTCGAATCCGCCGGCGTCGATCTGCGCGCCGACGCACTGAAGTAACGCCATGCGGTCGATTCTTCCCAGGGGGGAAAGCAGGAAGCGCCGCAGCATCGCGGCGCTCGCGATCGCCTGCGTTCTCGTCGCCCTGCTCGCGCTTCCCTTCGCAGGGTGCAGTGTGAGCCCGAACGCGACCGGTGCCACAGCGGGCTCTCAGGAATACACTGTGAGCGTCTCGCTTTCCGGCGGGTCAGGGCGCGCAAGCATCGCCTCACCAACCACAATTGTGAAGGATGGCGACACCTACATCGCGACCATCACCTGGTCGAGTTCGAACTACGACAAGATGACCGTCGACGGCGTGGACTACGCGCCCGTAAACGACGGCGGCAACTCCACGTTCGAGATACCTGTCACGCTCGACGAGGACATCGCTGTGTCGGCCGAGACCGTCGCCATGTCGACGCCGCACACCATCGACTACACGCTCTACTTCGACTCGTCCACCATGAAGGAGAAATCGGGCGACGAAGCAAGCGGCGGCTCCCCTGCGGGAACGGCTTCAAGCGCCGCGGCTGACTTCCACAACGCCGATTTGGGCTGCGGCTGGAAGCCGACGGGGACGCTTCAGCTTGAATACGCCGAGCACTTCACTGTCGACGAGTTCGAAGGCGGCCTGCGGCTTATCTGCATTTCGAACGGGGAGCGCTTCCTCGTGGTGCCGCAAGATGCGAAGGTACCTGATGGGTTGAGCTCCGACATCGCGGTCATAAGGCGCCCCGCCGACAAGGTGTACCTCGTGTCTTCGGCGACGATGTGCCTGGTCGACGCGCTCGATGCGAACGACAATATCCTCATGTCGGGCACGAAGGCTAACGATTGCTCGGTCGCAGGCTTCAAAAGCGCGCTCGAAAGTGGGGCAATCGCCTACGGCGGCAAGTACAGCGCGCCCGACTACGAGCGAATATCGGCCTCGGGCTGCACGCTCGCCATCGAGAACACCATGATCAACCACACGCCCGATGTGAAGGAAAAGCTGCAGAAGCTCGGGCTCGTCGTGCTCACCGAACAGTCGTCGAGCGAGCCCGAAGCACTCGGGCGCGTCGAGTGGATTAAGCTTTTCGGCGTCCTGTTCGACAAGGAAGACGAGGCCGCGCACCTGTTCAACGAGCAGAAGGCTCGCGTCGAGCAAACGTCGGGGCTCGCGTCGTCAGGTAAAACCGTGGCGTATTTCTACATTAACTCGAACGGGGCCGCCGTCACGCGGCGGGCTGGCGACTACGTGGCGCAGATGATCGAGCTTGCAGGCGGCAGCTACGAGCTCGATGACACGCAGACGGCGTCGACGTCAGGTTCGTCAGTAACGCTCGAAATGGAGCGCTTCTACGCGACGGCGAAGGATGCCGACATCATAGTCTACAACGGCACCATCGACGAATCGGTTGCCACCTTGAACGACTTCGTAGGCAAAAACGCGCTATTGTCGCAGTTCAAAGCTGTGAAGAACGGCAACGTCTGGGTCACATGCGCCGACATGTACCAGCAGATGACTTCTACCGCCGACATTATCGACGAGCTGCACGGGGCGTTCACCGGCGATGACGCGAGCGACTTCCATTATCTGAGGAAGCTTGGCTAGCGTCATGAGAAGCCGGCTTTCCATGACATACGACGAATCGGGGCGCGCCGCGCGGTGTCGCGTCGTGACGGCGCTGCTCGCTGTTGTCCTCATCGTGCTCGTCGGGGCCAACCTGTGCATCGGGAGCGTGCTCGTGCCCGCAGACCACATCCCCGGCATCCTTTCGGGCGGCGCGGCCAATTCCATGGAAAGCCAGGTCATCTGGGAGATTCGCCTGCCGCGCGTGCTTTCAGCCGTGCTTCTCGGCGGGGCACTTTCGCTTTCCGGGTTCCTACTGCAGACGTTTTTCAACAACCCCATCGCCGACCCGTTCATCTTGGGCGTCTCCTCGGGCGCAAAGTTCGTCGTCGCGCTTACGATGATCGTACTTCTGGGCGCGAACCAGGCCATGTCCTCGCCGGCCATGGTGGCCGCAGCGTTTCTGGGCTCGCTTATCACCATCGGCTTCGTGCTCCTCATCGCACGGCGCATAAGTTCCATGGCCATGCTCATCGTGGCGGGCGTCATGGTGGGATACATCTGCTCGGCGGCGACGAACTTCCTCATCGCCTTCGCCGACGATCAGTCCATCGTAAACCTGCACAACTGGTCTTTGGGTAGTTTCTCGGGTTCGAGCTGGGACGACGTCGCGGTCATCGCGGTCGTGGTGATCGCCGTGAGCGCATGCGTGTTCGCGATATCGAAGCCCCTTTCCGCCTTCCAGCTGGGAGAAGCCTACGCGAAAAGCGTCGGCGTGAACGTCGCACGTTTCCGCGTGGTGCTCGTCCTTCTAGCGAGCATGCTCTCCGCCTGCGTGACCGCGTTCGCTGGTCCGGTGTCGTTCGTAGGCATCGCGGTTCCGCATCTCGTGAAGTCGGCGCTGAAGTCGTCGAAGCCCATCCGCGTGATTCCTGCGTGCTTCTTGGGAGGCGCCATCTTCTGCGCGGGCTGCGATTTGATCGCGCGCACGCTGTTCTCTCCCGTCGAGCTTTCCATCAGCGCCGTCACCGCCATCTTCGGCGCGCCGGTGGTTATCGCGCTTATGTTGAAGAAGCGGGTGAGGTAGATGGGGGAATTCGTGCCACGGTCTAAAACGCTCGGAGGGGACATTCCATGCTTAGACAGTCCTGAGCTCGCACGAAAGCGCCAGAAGGCACTTTCGGCTCGTGCGGAACTGCGCGCGGAACGCCTCCTCCGAGCGGAGTCGAACCTCGAAACCCCGGTCGAAACGCAGACTGACGGAGCGACGCTTTTCCGCATAAGCGACCTGTCGGCGGGCTACGACAAGAAGGTCGTAGTCGAAGGCATCGATCTGGAGGTTCGCGCGGGCGACGTCGTGGCGCTCATCGGGCCGAACGGCTCGGGCAAGTCGACCATCTTGAAAACCATCACACGCCATCTGGCACCGCTTGCCGGCGCGGTCGAGCTCGACGGGCGGGAGATTTCCCGATGGAAGACGGCGGAGTTCGCAAGGAACCTTGCCGTTATGCTGACAGATCGCCCCCGGACCGAGCTCCTCACCTGCCGCGATATCGTAGAGGCGGGAAGGCATCCCTACACCGGGCGAATGGGCACACTCTCGCCCGACGACCATAGTCGGGTCGATGAGGCCATGAAAACCGCACATGTGGAAGAGCTCGCCGAGCGCGACTTCATGCAGATAAGCGACGGGCAACGCCAGCGCGTCATGCTCGCACGCGCCATCGCGCAGGATCCGCGTGTGCTCGTGCTCGATGAGCCCACGTCGTATCTCGATATCCGCTACCAGATCGACCTGCTGCGAATACTTCGCCACCTTGCGAAATCGCGGAATGTGGCTGTCATCATGTCCATCCACGAACTCGAGCTCGCGCAGAAAAGTGCCGACAAGGTGATTTGCGTGAAGGACGGCCGGGTCTTCCGCGCCGGCGCACCCGAGGACATATTCACGCGCGAGACGATTGGCGAGCTCTACGGCCTTCAACATGGCACCTTCAACGAGCGCTTCGGCAGCGTGGAAATTGGGCGCCCACACGGCGATGCGCACACGTTCGTCATCGCCGGCGCAGGTACGGGATCAGCTGTGTTTCGCCAGCTAATCCGGCAGGGCAAGGCGTTCTACGCGGGCGTTCTGCACGAAGGGGACATCGACTGCGAGCTTGCGCGCGACCTGGCGACGGAATGCGTGGCCGAGCGCGCCTTCGAGCCGATCGGGGATAAAACCATAGCCCGCGCCAAAGAGCTCCTCGTCCACTGCGCGCGTCTTATCGTGTGCCCCGCCGCCTTCGGCACCATAAACGCCCGCAACGCAGAGCTCGTCGAGTTCGCACGATCGCATGGTATCGAGGTCATGCGAGCGTGCGAAGGCGCATCGGAGGATTCCAATGGATACGCCTAGGCGCGGCCCAAGAAATCGTCCGCATCCCTATCTGACCCTATTTCACCGCAACTTAGAGAGCGTAAGGTATAACGCTTCACCCCAAATTAAATTGATTCGTTGAATAGACACATTACAAATCTTTAGACTTCGTTTAATCTACAAGTGGGTATTATCACACATTAAGCATACGTGAAAGGATATACCCATGTCGCTTACACAGTCAGCAGAACGTGCAGCGCTTAACAAGCTCATCGATTATCTCGACGACAACCCGCAAGAAAACATCGACAAAATCATGGACCTCGTGAACAAGCTGGTCCCCAATCGCGTATTTCCTGTACAGCGAGAGGCATTCACCAATGTCATCAAGAGCCGCGGCAATTGGTATGACCTAATCATGCGTGTGTTCAGCCTTAATCCCCAGATGCGAACCAAACTGCTTAAGACCCTCATTGTCGACGCTAACCTGCTTGCTTGGCCAGAGCAGGAAAAGAACCGCGAAAAGTACCAGTGCAACGTTCCGTGGGCCATCCTGCTCGATCCCACGAGCGCCTGCAACCTGCATTGCACGGGCTGCTGGGCCGCCGAGTACGGCTACAAGCAGAATCTCTCGTTCGAAGACATCGACTCTATCGTTACGCAGGGCAAAGAGCTCGGTACGCATATCTACATCTATACCGGCGGCGAGCCGCTCGTCCGCAAGCACGACCTGATCAGAATTTGCGAAAAACATCAGGACTGCGTGTTTCTCTGCTTTACCAACTCCACGCTGATCGACGAGGCCTTCTGCGACGATATGATTCGCGTAGGTAATTTTGTCCCCGCCATCAGCGCCGAGGGCAATGAGCACACCACCGACGCCCGTCGCGGCGAGGGTACCTACGCAAAGATCGAGCACGCCATGAAACTCCTGCGCGAGCGCGACTTGCCGTTTGGTATCTCCACCTGTTGGACCAGCGCCAATGCCGAGACGGTTGCTACCGAGGAGAACATGGACTGGATGATCGGCGAGGGAGCACTCTTCTGCTGGTACTTCCACTTTATGCCAGTTGGCCGCAATGCAACCCCCGAGCTCATGCCCACGCCCGAGCAGCGCGAGCACATGTATCACTTTATCCGCGAAATGCGTGAGAAGAAGCCGCTGTTTACGCTCGACTTCCAAAACGACGGCGAGTTTGTAGGCGGATGTATCGCCGGCGGCCGCCGCTACCTGCACATCAACGCCGCCGGAGACGTGGAGCCGTGCGTGTTCATCCACTACTCAAACGCCAACATCCACGATGTGAGCTTACTCGACGCGCTGCGCTCTCCCCTCTTTATGAAGTACTACGAGAACATGCCGTTCAACGACAACTACCTCAAGCCATGCCCCATGCTCGAGAATCCCGACGTGCTGCCCAAACTGGTCGCCGAGAGTGGCGCAACGAGCACCGATCTCATCGAGAAGGAGTCACCAGAGCAGCTGCGCGAAAAGACCCAGGCTGCCGCCGAGGCGTGGTCACCTGTCGCCGACCGCATCTGGAACGACTCCGACGATCCGCTATACACCAAGCGTCACGAGGATAAGTCACAAGGTATGGCCGATAGCGAGGTAGCGCGCAGAGATGTGGTGTAAGAGGCGGGGCATGACCCGCCTCCGCCCTT
>UQLH01000011.1:0-68330 GCA_900541805.1 uncultured Collinsella sp. | reverse complement strand
GAATCCTATACGCCGCACCATTTGAGATTAAAGCTCCCGGCAACGGGGGCTTTTCTTTTACGTAAACACTGCATGGATTCGAACCTCGGTCAAAGGGGACTATTTCTCATCGACTCGTGTAAGATTTCGAGTATGCGCCTCGGTGAGCCCGTGGCGCGCTCTTTCTTTAGACGACCGATCAGGGTGATACTTCGTGGCAGAGCGTCCGACATACAAGCTCAGGTTTCTCGATCCCAAGAAGCGCTTTCCGGCGATGCCCGAGCAGCCTGCGGGGCGCTCATATGGCGTGGTCTGGAAACTCTTTGGCGAGGACCAGCATGAATCTTGTTATGTCGTCGAATTTGTTGGCAAAAGTCATGTGTCGCTTTTGGGCTACGTAAGCGTTTCGGGTGAGGTGTACAAGGTAGACCGCCCCGTTAGCGAGGCTCCGCTGCCCAACGATCCCGACATGGAACTGGTCCTTGACGAGTCGGATTCCAGTATTGGTGAGATTATGGTAAGGGAAGCCAACGGTGCAATGCGTACGTGTGCGCAAACTGCCGGCTCTCCCGAAGGCCCCATGCGCGAGCAGTCCGACCACGAGACATGGAATTCGACCCGCGCCCTTCCTTACGGCGAGTTCATGGCCTCGATGTTCTTGCGCTACGTGATATTTGCCAACTCCGAAAGCGCTATTGCGAACACGGCAGGCGTCGACGGTCTCGATGCAGACATGCAAAACGTTGTCGACAAGATCAAGCTCGTAAAGTTGCCCGAGCCGGTCGAGGTGTTTTTGGGCTTTAACACGGCACCGCTCCCCGATGCTATCGAGACGCTGCTTTACCGCGTTGACCATGCCGAGAATCTGAGCGGTATCGAGCGTTATGCCGCCGCCCTTATGAGCGAAATTGACTTGCCCCGCCTGCGCACCATCGCCGCCAAGTCCGAGATGAGCCTGGCTCGCATCGATCGCTCAAAGCTGTTCTATCTCAATTTTGATCGTAGTCTGCTAGACCAGGACGAGATTGACACGCTGCTCGCCATCGAGTGCCGTCTCAACCGCCTCTCCGGTATCCTTGAGCGCATCGGGGCCGGATTGGTCCCTGCGGCATCCTCGCCGAGCCTTGAGGGCTGCGCGCTCTTTGATTCGTGGCATATCGCCAAGACGACCAACGATGTTCCCCGACTGCTCGATACGGCCTCGAGCGATAACCCGTGGGGCAAACCGGGTACGGTGGCTTGCCAGCCGGGCGGCGAGTGGGACGTGCGCACCCGTTTTGCGCGAATCGTTGAGGCGCTCAACGTGGTCACACGGCTCGACTATACCTATCGGGCAAACGTTGCCGAGGGGATTATGCTCGTTCGGTTTGGGCGGTCTGTCGTGGATGCCATGCCACAACGTGAATACGACGCTCAGGATGACGTCTGGCGCGAGCTGGACGAGGACATGCGCGCGATCTGGGCCGCGGAGCACGATGCGCGCGTGGCACTTACGCTTGCGGCAGCGTGTTTTGCCGCGGGCACCTGCATCACGCGCTGCTATGTGCAGATTGCTGCTCCCGACAGTGAGCAGGGCGAGCGCGTTGTCGCAACGTATTTCTTTGGGCGCGCGGCCTATCTGGCCGATTGCGTGCCTGTCGCCAAGGATCTTGAGAGCATGGACATGGACGATATGCCGTGCAAGCGTGTGCTTGAGGCGTATGAGTCAGCCGCTCCGGAGACGATTGAGCCTGCGGAGGTTCATGCTCGTCCGCGTGATGACCATCGCACACTGCCGCCGGCGCTGCGCGATCTGCTGCTTGCCGATACGGCTGACGAGTTGGAGGTCATGGAAGAGGACGACGACCCATACGTGGCCCGCGTTGTTGAATTGCGCGAGCAGGCAAAAGTCGACCGTACAGGTGCCTTTGAAGGCTTTTCCCGTCTTGTCGAGGAGTTGGAGGCTAAGTGCGCCGTCGCCGAGCTTTTGGCGACAGGTCCGGTTCAAACGCAGTTTTGCGATAACCAGCTGGTGCGCATGGTGCTACCGGTGTTGGAAGAAGACCGCTCTGTGCGAATCCTTCGTGCGCCCGATGCACTGTACTTTGCCCAGCACGAGATCTGCAGCTTTTACGCCGAGCAAGAGGACTTTGAACGAGCACTGCCCGAGGTGCGCCATCTTTACGATCTGGCACGCTCGTCCATGCAATCGCACTTTGCGCTCATCAACGTGCTTGCGCGTCTGGAGCGCTTTGACGAGATTATCGAGGTGGCGCGCCACGGCCTGCGTATTGCCAGCGATCGTTCTGCAATCGGCTACCTGTTCTATCGCTTGGCGTTTGCCTATTGGAATTGCGATCAGCTCGACCTAGCGCTGGCTTGTTACCGTCTGGTGCCGCGCGGTGAGGAATCGGGCAGTAGTGCGCTGGAAGAAATGCAGGGCCTTATGAACGAGATGGGCGTCAGCGAGCCTCCGGCGTTCGAGGAAGCGGTCGAGACCATCCGCAAGGCTGGACTCGAGCTGCCGCCAGTGTCCGCCGTGACGAATCAGCTGGCAGATGCCGCTGTGCAACTGGTCGACAACGGGTTCTTTTTCCTGGCACGCGGTTGCATCTTCCAAATGTGGCGCACCATGGGCAACGACGAGCTCGGCTCCCTCAACCGCTCGCTGGGGTAGGCGAAGCTTCCAAGGAGGAAAGGATGCTAGGCAATTAGAAAATTTCCTCTTGCCCATCCTTGGCTGTTTGGTTACTATAGAACGGCTGTTACGGAGAGCTGACCGAGAGGCCGAAGGTGCTCGCCTGCTAAGCGAGTATGCCCCAAAAGGGCATCTGGGGTTCGAATCCCCAGCTCTCCGCCAGTAAGACTTTAAAGAAGGGTTCCGAAAGAGGCCCTTTTTTAGTTGAACCACGTTAGCTGGGGATTCGAACCCGAGAGGGCACGGGCGTTAAGCAAACGCGAAAGCGTTTGTAGCCCGTGGGCGAAAAGCCGCCAGGCTTTGAAGCCGGAGGGCACGCGCAGCATGCCCGGACATCCCCAGCTCTCCGCCAGTACGAATTTGAAGAAGGGTCCCATTGGGGGCCCTTTTTTATTATCGAGAAAGGGCGCTGGGGATTCGAACCCTCAAAAAAAGGAGGCATCCTTTCGGACACCTCCTTTCAGCGAGTGTATTGTTCTTCGACCTTACATCTCGGGTGCCTTGGCTACGGTCTCGCTCTCGGCTGTGAGCGGGCGGTTGTCGATGCGGCGGCCCAAGCGATCGAGCTTCACGAGTATCCATTCAATGGGATTCGGCCCTGCGCCTTCCTCGTCGGCAACCAGGTCCATAACGGCGATTTTGGTGCCGTCCTGCTTGAGCGTCACGCTGCCCACCTTGTCGCCCACATGCACCGTGCCCGAAAGATCGTCGTAGCTAACCTTTTCGGTCACCTCGCCGGCAAGGGAAAACACGGTCGCTTGCGCCGTAGGATCGGCGAGCGTGGCGTCGATCGTCTTATCCGTCCAGTCGGTTTGACTAATGCGCGCCATAAGCGGGTTGCCGTTGGCGGTCTTTTCCTGCGTGTTGGCGATCGCGACCGTGACCTTGTGGCCGTAGTACCAATTGGCAAGGGTTGCGGTATCGGTAAAGCGCTGATCGGTGGTGGTGGAGTTCAAAATAACGGTGTAGATCTCGTCGCCATCGCGGTTGTAGGCGCTCGTAAAGCAATAGCCCGCGTCGTCGGTGGTGCCGGTCTTGCCGCCGATGTTGCCATCTTGGCCCAGCAAATAGTTATGCGTGTCCATGGAATGCGAATGGTCGGTGCCGTCGGCGCCCGTGACCTCGATCCAGGAATCCTCGCTCGCTACGACCTCGCGGATCGTGTCGTTTTTCATGGCCTCCTGCATCATCAGCGCTACGTCGTGTGCGGTTGAGTGCATATTGCCAGCCCACTCATCAAAGTCCAGACCATGCGGGTTTTCAAAAAGCGTACCGGTACAGCCGAGCTTCTTAGCGCGCTCGTTCATGGCCTTCACAAATGTGGCCTCGGCGTCTTTGGTCTTGGGGTCGATCTTCTTGCCCACATATTCGGCGAGCACGATGGCGGCGTCGTTGCCCGAGGGAATCATCAGGCCGCGCAGCGCCTGCTCCACGGTAAGCTTGTCGCCTTCGAGCAAGCCGGCGGTCGAATTGCCCACGGTGGCTGCGGCGTTGCTCACCGTGACCTTCTCGTCCATCTTGCAATTCTCGACGGTTAGGATTGCGGTCATGACCTTGGTGATCGAGGCAATTTTGACCTGCTCATCGGCGTCGCGGGCATAGTAGACGGTGCCGTCTTTGCCCATGACGAGGGCATTGGTCGCATCGATATCGGGCAGGTTTTCGGCCGTGATGCCGCGCGCATCGGCGGTTTTGCCGCAAACATTGTCGGTCGTGAGCACTTGGGCGCCGGCGACGGTGGGCGCGCCAGCGGCAAGGGCGATAGCGCAGACAAAGCCGGCGGCAAGCTGGGCTGAGCGCTTTGCAAAAGAGGTGAGGGACTTCACAGATTTCGCTTTCGACGGGATGGTCTCTTCTGAAACTAGAGTATATCGTTTGCCGGCGTCGGCGATCATCGCGTGCGTGCGTGGCCCACATCCGCTCCCGAACGGGCACAAGGGTGCTTAAGGCCGACTTAATCACCCACGCTTGTTGTGTGTGGCGTGCGTCGCCTCGGGCATAATGGAGCGCGAGAGGAGCACGCATGAACGAGCGCATACTGGTAGTTGATGACGAGAAGGCCATCGCCGACTTGGTTGGTATCTACCTTACAAAAGAGGGCTTTGATGTCCAGATTGCCTATAGCGGGGCCGATGCTGCCAAGGCAATCTTGGAGCAGGAGTTCGATTTGGCGCTGCTGGATGTCATGCTGCCCGATATCGATGGATTTGAGCTGCTGCGTACGATCCGTTCCAGCCATACCTATCCTGTGATCATGCTGACGGCGCGCGATGCCCAGCAAGACAAGATCGAGGGTCTTTCGCTTGGCGCGGACGATTACGTGGTTAAGCCGTTCCGTCCGCTGGAGCTCATCGCGCGCGTGCACGCTCAACTTCGCCGCTACACCAGCTACGGTAGCCGCGCACAGGCGGCCGAGTCGCTGACCCTCCAGCTCGACGGCCTGGAGATCAACCGCGATGCTCGTTCCGTGACAGTGGACGGTTCACCGGTTCGCCTCACGCCCATCGAGTATTCCATCTTGCTGTATCTGGTCGAGCATCGCGGCAGCGTGGCGGCCGTGGAGGACCTGTTCCGCGCGGTGTGGAACGAGGACTTTATGCCCGGCTCCAACAATACGGTGATGGTGCACATTCGCCACCTGCGCGAAAAGATCGGCGACGACGCACAAAAGCCGCGCTTTATCAAAAACGTCTGGGGCGTCGGCTACATAATCGAATAGCGCCTTTGATGGTGGGGAAGTGGATATGACAAAAGACGATAGGCAGGCATTCGAGGTGCCCGATCGACTCTTTGAATACCTGAGGTCGGTCGTCGACAACCGCGCGCTTGCAACGGTGCTGCTCTTTTTGCTGAGCCTGCTGCTGATTGGCATCGATAACATCGCCGGAATCTTGGCGGTGCTGCTTATCGGCTTTTTGCTGATCGATCGATTCGAAATCGTTCGCCGCTGCGTGGTGATTGGCGGCGCCGCGTGGGCCATGACGTTGGCGATTGGCGCCATGGCGCTCGGCGGCATTGAAGGGCCGGTGCTGTTCGATGCCGGCTTTGTATTCAACATGCTTGGCTTTGTGCTGGCGCTTGCCGCGTGCGTGCTGTTCTTGTGCGGCCGCGCCCTGTACCACCAGGGCTACGAACAGGGCGAGCAGCATGCCGATTGTGTGCTGGCCGCTCGTATTCAAGATCGCCTGATCGATCACCCCGACACCTGGGACAACATCGACGGCGACTTCTTGGAGGTCGAGGGCGCCCTTAACCGCGTGCGTGACCGAGAGCGCAAGGTGCAACAGGCCCTGCGTGACGAGTCGCATCGCAAGGACGATCTGGTCACGTACTTGGCACATGACCTACGCACCCCGCTTGCCAGTGTGGTGGGCTATCTTTCGCTGCTGCAAGAGGCTCCCGAGCTGCCGGTTGAGCAACGTGCGCACTTTACGGGCGTGGCGCTCGACAAGGCGCACCGGCTCGATGCACTCATCGAAGAGTTCTTCGATATCACGCGCTTTGACTTCCACGATATCGTGCTCACGCGCGGCTATGTTGATCTGGGGTTGCTGCTAGCTCAGGTGGCTGACGAGTTCTATCCCATCCTCAACGAGCAGCATAAGGAAGCCCAAGTTGATATTCGCGAGGACCTGACGGTGCTCGTGGATGGCGACAAGATGGCTCGCGTGTTCAACAACATCATGAAAAACGCCGTCGCCTATAGCTATGAGGGCTCGACTATCACGATTGAGGCCGGGCGCCAAGACGATGGCGGCGTGCGCGTGCGCTTTATCAATCAGGGCGACCCTATCCCTGCGGCTAAGCTCAAAGTGATCTTTGAGAAGTTCTATCGTCTGGATGCGGCGCGTGCGACCAATCGCGGTGGTGCCGGTCTGGGCCTTGCTATTGCCAAGGAGATCATCGCGGCACACGGCGGTACCGTTGCATGTGAATCGACGCCCGAACACACGATATTCACCATCGAGCTGCCCGCCGCATAGCCAGCGTGCCCTTACAAACACTTGACAATGCGCTCACGTGCATATGAGCCGCGATTTCTACTATCGATACTGCTGAATTGATATCGATGTGGAGGTATGCGGTATGACGGCTGCTGCGGCTGTGGGGCCCACGGAGCTTGAAGAACTCATGAAAGCGCAGGCCGAGGCCGCGCACGAGCGCGAGGTTGGGGATGCGACTCGTCCCACGGCAGAGGATCTTGCGGCCTCGCCGACGCGCATCGATGTCGAGGGCCTCGACCTGTTCTATGGCGATCACCACGCGCTTAAGAATGTGTCCATCAAGATTCGCGACAAGCAGATTACCTCGTTTATCGGTCCATCGGGCTGCGGCAAGTCGACGTTGCTGCGTTGCTTTAACCGCATGAATGACGGCATCAAGGACTGCCGCATCGAGGGCAAGATTGCGCTCGACGGCCAAGATATCCTGGGCGACTACGACATCTGCCGCCTTCGCCAGCGCGTGGGTATGGTGTTCCAACGCCCCAATCCGTTTCCCATGAGCATCTACGACAACGTCGCGTATGGCCCGCGCGGCATGGGCGTGCGCGATCGCGCCGTGCTGGATGAGCTGGTCGAGGACGCCCTGCGTTGCGCTGCCCTGTGGGACGAGGTCAAGGACAAGCTCAAGGAGTCGGGCCTGGGTCTTTCGGGTGGACAGCAGCAGCGTCTGTGCATCGCCCGTGCGCTGGCCGTGCAGCCCGACATTCTGCTGATGGACGAACCGACCTCGGCGCTCGACCCCGTATCGACGCTGGTGGTGGAGCAGCTGGCCTGCGAGCTCAGGGAGACCTGCACGCTGGTGGTCGTGACGCACAACATGCAGCAGGCCGCGCGTATTTCCGATTCGGTCGCGTTCTTTTTGCTGGGTGAGCTGGTGGAGCACGCACCCACCGCGCAACTCTTCAAGAATCCGTCGGATCCGCGCACGACGGATTATTTGACGGGGCGTTTTGGCTGACGCTGTCTTTTACAGGTGCCTTTAGGGTTAAGATGCGGTCATATCGGCCGCAAAGGGGTTCAACATGATCTATTACGTCGAGGACGATGACAACATCAGGGATTTGACGGTCTATGCGCTGCGCAAGCAGGGAATCGAGGCCGAGGGCTTTTCGTGCGATGGCGAGTTTAAAGCTGCCGTGGCGCGACGGGTGCCCGATGCTGTCCTGCTCGACATCATGCTGCCCGATACCGATGGCTTGGCGATTATGCGTCGCCTGCGTGCCGATTGCCTGACGGCGACGGTGCCCATCATGATGCTTACCGCCAAGGATACCGAGCTCGACAAGGTGATGGCGCTCGATGGCGGTGCCGACGATTACCTGACTAAACCCTTCTCGCTCATGGAGCTCGCCAGCCGCTGCCGCGCACTGCTGCGTCGCGGCGGCATGGTCAAACAGGCAAGCGATGTGCTCAGCGTGGGCGACATCGTGCTTTCGCCCAGCCATCGCGAGGTGACCGTTGCCGGCGAGCCGCTTAAGCTCACCCTGCGCGAGTTCGACCTGCTCGAGTACCTTATGCGCAAGCCCGGCGTGGTCTTTACCCGCGAGTCGTTGCTGCAGAGCGTGTGGGGCTGGGACTTCGACGGCGGTTCGCGCACCGTTGACGTGCACGTGCAGACGCTTCGCCAAAAACTGGGCGAGCATGCCGGCGCCATCGAGACCGTGCGCGGCGTGGGCTACCGCTTGGCCGAGCCTTCTGCCGGTGATGGTGCCGAAGGTAACGACACCGCGGCCACCGCATCGGAGGAGTAACCCGTGGTCTTCGCCCCCCAGGGAAAACATACGCTGTCGCACCGCGTTTTTGTGACGATTTTTGTCTGCGCCATGGCGGTTATCGTGGCGTTTACGGTGCTGGGTGCGTTCTTTGTGCAAAACACCTTGACGGATGCCACGAGTGCCAACCTGGCGCAGGAAACCGAGCTCATTGCTGCCGCCCTCGACGAGCAGCAGGAGCCCATCCCGTTCTTGCGTAGCCTCGATCGTGAGGACTTGCGCATCACGCTGATTAACAAGGATGGATCGGTTGCCTACGACAACGAGGCGTCGCCTTCCACACTGCCCAACCACGGCGATCGCCCCGAGGTCATCGAGGCCTTTGAGAATGGTTCGGGTTCCGCGGAGCGCGCAAGCTCTACGCTCGACGAGATTATGCTGTATCGCGCCGTCGCCCTTGATAACGGCCAGGTTGTCCGCTTGGCGCAGGCCCAGCCTGGCGTTGCGGCGATTTTGCTGTCGATGGTGGCGCCGATGCTGCTTATCGCAGCAGCGGGTGCGGTGCTCTCGTTTTTTATGGCGCGCCGCGAGTCCCGTGCCATCATCGCGCCGTTGCAAGAGGTGGATTTGGACCACCCACGCCGTAGCTATGAGCACGCCTATGCCGAGATGGTCCCCATGCTTGAGCGTATCGAGTCGCAGCGCCAGGAACTCAAGCGCCAAATGGCGGTGTTAGCGGACAACGACCGTATGCGCCGCGAGTTCACGGCGAATATCACCCACGAGCTCAAGACGCCGCTTACGGCGATTTCGGGCTATGCCGAGCTCATCGCAAACGGCATGGTCGAGGGCGAGGACGACCTGCGCAACTTTGGCGGTCGCATCTATCGTGAGGCGGGCCGCTTGGCAGCGCTTGTCAACGACATCCTTACGCTGTCTAACTTGGACGAGGCCGAGCGTGCAACTGAGGGCGAGACGGTGCCCATTGGGTCCACGGAGCCTATTGAGCTCTCGCGTGCCATCTACGCGGTTGAGCAGCGTCTTGAACAGGTCGCCCGCCAGGCGAATGTGACGATAAGTCATGAGACCAAGCCTGTGGTCATCGAAGGCGTGTCGCGCTTGATTGACGAGCTCATCTATAATCTGGCAAGCAACGCCATCCGCTACAATCGACCCGGCGGTACGGTTACGCTGCAGTGCGGCACCAACGACGAAGGCCATCCGTTCCTCGCGGTCGCCGACACGGGAATCGGTATCGCGCCTGAAGAACAGGGCAAGGTATTTGAGCGGTTCTATCGCGTGGACAAGAGTAGGTCCAAGGCGCGCGGCGGAACCGGTCTGGGGCTTGCCATTGTCAAGCATGCGGCCCTGTATCATCACGCCACGCTCGATCTGTCGAGCGAGTTGGGCGTGGGAACCACCATTACGGTGACGTTTCCCATACAGCAGGACGAGCCATTCGCATAGAGATACAACATAGGTATTGATGTAGACGCCGCATTTGACTTTCGGGTGCGGCGTTGTTGTGCAATTTTACGATTGCTTCCGACATTTTTACAGGAGAGCCTGTTTCTTATGTATAGAGTTTGGTCTCGGTAAAAAGATGCGATAACATACGGACAGTTTTGTCAATCCGAACTGGGGAAATGAAAGGCAAGCTGCATGACCCTTCTCGAACTGTTCCAGCTGCTCAAAAAGCACCTTAAGCTGGTCATCACCCTTCCGGTGGTCTGCGCGATCGCCATGGGCATCGTGTCCTTCGCCGCGATGGACAACACCTATACCGCGACGACGAGCATGTACATTCTCGCCAAGACCGACGATAGCGGCCAGATGAGCTACAACGATCTCTCGGCGAGCCAGATGCTTTCCAACGATATCGCCACGCTGCTGGATAGCGATAGCGTTAAGAGCGGTGCTGCCAATGAGTTGGGCCTTGCTGACCTGGATGACTACAAGGTGTCTGTTTCCTCCGAGACCACCACGCGTGTCATTACGCTTTCGGTTACCGGCACCGATGCCAAGGAGACGGCTAAGGTCGCAAAGGCCATGGCCAGCTCGGTGAGTACGGTCGCTCAGAACGTCGGCGCTGCCCAGAGCATCAACGTTATCGACGAGGCTAAGACTCCCGAAGTCCCCAGCGGCCCCAAGCGCACGCTGTATATTGCCGTCGCGTTCCTCGCCGGTATCTTTATCGCAGTTGCCTATGTCGTTTTGGCAGACATGCTCAATACCCGCATCCGCGGTGCCGAAGAGGCAGAAGAGCTCCTGGGCATTCCCGTTGTTGGCCGAATTCCGGCTATGAAAGGTGGTAAATAGGCATGGCTAAGGCAAAGAACACCGATAAGCTCGTTGTACAGAATGCCGCCAAGACCCTTCTGGCCAACATCCGCTTTGCGAGCGTGGACGACCCCATTCGCACCATCACCGTTACCTCCTCGATTCCCAACGAGGGCAAGTCTACGGTTTCCATTAACCTTGCTCAGGCAATCGCCACGAGCGGCAAGTCCGTGCTCCTGGTCGAGGCCGATATGCGCCGCAGGTCCCTTTCCGATATGCTCGGCGTTCGTTCGCGCGGCGGACTCTATGCGGTCCTTTCCGAGCAGATCTCCATTGACCAGGCAATTGTCGAGACGGGTCAGAAGAACTTCTACTTCCTCGATGCCGAGCCGCACATTCCCAATCCTGCTGACATCATCGTCTCTCACCGCTTTGCCAAGCTGGTCAAGGCACTGTCCGCCAAGTTTCAGTACGTCATCTTTGATGCTCCTCCGGTCGGCACCTTCATCGATGCTGCCGAGATCGCAAGTCTGACCGACGGCACGCTGTTCGTGGTGCGCGAGGACTTCACCAAGCGCGAGGAGGCGCTCAACGCTATCGGCCAGCTTAAGAAGTCCGAAAAGGTCAAGCTCATCGGTACCGTTATGAACTACTGCGAGACCGAGACCAGCGAGTACTACTACTCCTACTACACCAAGGACGGTAAGAAGGTGAAGAAGGGCTCCGACGATCAGGGGACTTCCAAAAAGGGCATCTTCACCAACCGAGCAAACGTTTAGTTGATTAAGGCTGACCTATGCGTGACATTCATTGCCATATCTTGCCGGGTGTAGACGACGGCGCCGCCGATCTCGATGAGAGCTTGGCGATGCTCGAGGCTGCCAAGCGGGCCGGTGTAACCAGAATTGTTTGCACTCCTCACTGCCGTGATCCCTATTTTGATTACGACAAGATGTGGGATGCCTTTGAACTGCTTCGGGATAACGCTGACGGTTTTCCGCTCCAGATGGGCTTCGAGGTCAACCATCGAAAGCTCGTTGAGCTTGGTATCGATGCCGCGGAGCACTTGCATTTCGATGGGACCAACGAGTTTCTGCTCGAGCTTTCGACGCATGCCGATGCGTATGCGTTTAGAGAGTACGAGAACACGATTTACGATTTGCAGTGCCGTGGCTACCAGGTGATCATCGCTCATCCTGAGCGCTATCGTGCGGTTCAAAAGGATGTAAGCGTGGCGGAGCGCCTGGTCGATATGGGCTGCAAACTGCAGGCTTCGGCGGACTTTATTGCTGGCGGTCGCTTTGGTCGCGAGAAAAAGCCGGCACAGCGCCTGTTCGATCAGAACCTGTACAGCTTCATCGCGAGCGATGCCCATAACGTGGGTCATTACGACTGCCTGGCGAAGGCTCGTGCGAAGTTTAGCGTGCGCGGAGCTCATTTTCGCTAAAATCGGTCCCTAACGTTCGCATTGAATGAAAGGGCAGCCATGGATATCCAACTTAAGACAGGATGCTTTGATGACGCGGCGTTGGTGCGCCGCGTCGTTTTTATGGACGAGCAGGGCTACGAGAATGAGTTCGACGCTATCGACGAGGATCCGAACTGCATTCATGTGACGCTCTATGTAGACGGCGAGCTTGCCGGTTGCTCGCGCGTGTTTCCCGAAGAGCTTGAGCGCGTGGCTGACGCAGAGGCCCCGGTGTTGCCGGCATGCGACATGGACGAAGGCGTTGCGGCGGGGGAGACCTACATTATGGGGCGCGTCGCCGTGCTGCCGGCTATGCGTCGTCGCGGACTGGCGAGTGCGATCGTCGAGGCCAGTGCTGCGTGTGCACGCAATGCCGGCGCTAAGCTTATTAAGCTGCATGCGCAGGAATACGTGCTGCCGCTCTATGTAAAGGCGGGCTACACGCAAATTGCCCCGGTAGACTACGAAGACGAGGGCCAGCCCCATGTCTGGATGGCCAAGCGCGTAGATGGTAGATAGGGACGTTCCTTTTTTGCCGGCAGTTTGGGACACTCCTTGGCATCCGCCGCACGGTCGTTTCAACATACAGTTTTTCGATTCCGTATGTATATATGCGCGCTAATGGGTTATAAAATCTAAGTCTGAACATAGCAGGTCTGCGATGCGGCTCGGGCGACCGGGCCGTTTTTGCGGACGGGGGTAGCGCGAAAGGACTGCACATGCGTCAATTTAAGACCGAGAGCAAAAAACTGCTCGACCTCATGATCAACTCCATCTACACCAATAAGGAAATCTTCCTGCGCGAGCTTATCTCTAACGCGAGCGACGCTGTCGACAAGCTCAACTTTAAGAGCCTGCAGGACCCGAGCGTCAAGATCGACCAGGGCGACCTGGCCATTCGCGTCTCCTTTGATAAAGACGCCCGCACCATTACCATCTCGGATAACGGCATTGGCATGACCGCCGAGGAGCTCGAGCGCAATCTGGGCACCATCGCCCATTCCGGCTCCGAGGAGTTTAAGACCGAGAACGCCGAGCAGCAGGGCTCCGATGTCGACATCATCGGTCAGTTTGGCGTGGGCTTCTACTCGGCTTTTATGGTCGCCAGCCATGTGAAGGTCGTCAGCCGCGCCTATGGCGAGGATGTCGCCCATGTGTGGGAATCCGACGGTCTTGAGGGCTACACCATCGAGGACGGCGAGCGCGCCGAGCACGGTACCGATGTCATCCTGACGCTGCGCGAGAACGAGAAGCTCGATGCCGACGGCGAGGCCGAGACCTACGATCGCTTCCTGACCGAGTGGGGTCTCAAGAGCCTGATTCAGCAGTACAGCAACTATGTGCGCTACCCGATTCAGATGATGGTGTCCAAGAGCCGCCAGAAACCCAAGCCCGAGGACGCCGGCGACGATTACAAGCCCGAGTACGAGGACTACCAGGAGCTCGAGACCGTCAACTCCATGACACCGATCTGGAAGAAGCGCAGCTCCGATGTCGAGCAGAAGGACTACGACGAGTTCTACAAGTCCACGTTCCACGACTTTGACGATCCTGCGCGCACCATCAGCTTCCACGCCGAGGGCACGCTCGAGTATGACGCCCTGCTGTTTGTGCCGGGACGCGCGCCGTTCGATCTGTACAGCAAGGACTACGAGAAGGGCCTGGCGCTCTACAGCTCCAACGTGCTGATTATGGAGAAGTGCGACGACCTGCTGCCCGACTACTACAACTTTGTCCGCGGCGTCGTGGACTCTGCCGACGTGACGCTCAATATTTCGCGTGAGACGCTGCAGCAGAACCGTCAGCTCAAGGCCATTGCCAAGCGTGTCGAGAAGAAGATCACCGCTGACCTTGAGGATATGCGTGACAACGACCGCGAGGCCTATGAGAAGTTCTTTGAGAACTTTGGTCGCGGTCTTAAGTACGGCATCTACTCGAGCTATGGCATGAAGGCCGATGAGCTCGCCGACCTGTTGCTGTTCTGGTCTGCCAAGGAACAGAAGATGATTACCCTGGCCGAGTATGCCAAGGGCATGCCCGAGGATCAGAAGGCCATCTACTACGCCGCCGGCGACTCGCGCGAGCGCTTGGCCAAGATGCCCGTGGTAAAGGACGTGCTCGACCGCGGCTATGACGTGCTGCTGCTGACGCAGGATGTGGATGAGTTCACGTTCCAGGCTATGCGTGAGTACGTTGCCGCCGATATGCCCAAGATCTACGAGGACGATGCTGCCCGCGAGGCTGCCGAGAAGGCTGTGGCCGACGGTGCCGAGCCCGAGGTCGAGGATCGTCATCTGGAGCTCAAGAACGTCGCGACCGGTGATCTTGACCTGGCGACCGAGGACGAGAAAAAGGAGGCTGAGGACGCCACCAAGGAAAACGAGGACCTCTTCAGCGCTATGAAGGAGGCGCTCGGTGACAAGGTCGAGAAAGTTGCCGTCTCCGCGCGCCTGACCGATGCCCCCGCTTGCATCACCACCGAGGGCCCACTTTCGCTCGAGATGGAGAAGGTGCTCCAGAAGGGACCCGAGGGCGCGCCCGACGGCATGCCCAAGAGCCAGCGCGTGCTCGAGCTCAACGCCAAGCACCCGGTCTTTTCCAAGCTCGTCGCTGCTCAGAAGGCGGGCGACGCCGACAAGATCAAGCAGTACTCCGGTCTGCTCTATGACCAGGCTTTGCTGGTCGAGGGCATCCTCCCCGAGGACCCCGTTGCCTTCGCGGCGGCTGTTTGCAACTTGATGTAGTTCGGGGATACGGCACCGTAACTAGATTAGAACGAGAGTGGATAATCTCCCACTTTTGGCTCGAATGCGGGCTTGAAGTGGGAGATTTTCCACTCTCATTTTCCTCCGTCCCCAAGGGATCAATTATTTGTCGGGGTTGTGGTTTTGTGACCTGCTGAAATTAAAGATACTGTACAACTGTACGTTAATTTGTCTTCGTAGTATATTGCTACCCGCAAAACTCAACACCATTGTGCTTTGAGACGTTAAAGCGCCTACTACAATGGTTGTCGATAGTACGATTCGATTTAACGACAGGATGGATGGTCCAAGCGTGAGTCTCGGCAGCAAACTATCCAATGCAAAGGTGTCCTTTGCGATATTTAAGCGCGACATTAAGCGACTGCTTGTGAACCCCGTCGCCCTGGTGGTTACCCTAGGCGTGTGCGTTATTCCCTCGCTGTATGCCTGGTATAACATCGTGGCAAACTGGGATCCGTATGGAAACACCCAAGGCATCAAGATTGCTATCGCCAACAACGATCGAGGCACCCAAAACGACTTGGTGGGTGAGCTCAACGCTGGCGACAAAGTGGTCGACCAGCTCAAGGAGAATCATCAGTTGGGCTGGACGTTCGTCGACTCGACGGCCGATGCCAAGGAGGGCGTCGAGAGCGGCGAGTACTATGCGGCCATCGTGATTCCCAAGAACTTCTCGGATAACCTGGTTTCGATGCTCGACGGCAACTACCATCAGCCCAAGCTCACGTACTACGTCAATGAGAAGAAGAGCGCCATTGCGCCCAAGGTTACCGATACCGGTGCAAACACCATCGAGGAGCAGATCAACTCGGAATTTGTCTCTACGGTAGGCAAGACTGTTGCCGGTATCGCCAAGGATGCCGGTGTCGATTTAAAGGACAAGGCAACCCAGACTCAGGACTCGCTGGCAAGTTCGGTGTCCGAGGCGTCCGACACCTTGGGCGAGGTGCGCGATTCGATTGGCGATATGAATGCCGCCATCGATAAGACGAGTGGCGCTATCGCCTCGGCTGATGCGGCACTTGCCGGCTTGCAAGGCCAGGCACCGTCGCTGACGCAGGCGATCTCCCAGGGCAACGACCTGCTGAGCGAAGCTCGCTCCACGGCGGGCAACTCCATCACCTCGCTCTCCAAGGCGCTCTCGGAAGGCAGCCTTGCGCTCACCAAGACGTCGGCCTCTGCGAACGCTGCCATCGGCAAGCTGACGGGCGCGGTCACATCTACGACCACCCGTATCGACAACTCGCTCGAGTCTCTTCAAGCGACGATCGACCACAATAAGGCCGTTATCGGGCACTTGGAGATTCTCGCCAATGACACGTCGACAGGTTCCGAGGAAATTGACGCGCGCATTGTATCGACCATCGATTTGCTTCGAGAGCAGAATGAAAAGCTTCAGAGCATCAAGGACGGTCTGTCCGCGCAGTCGAGCGCCATGGCGAATGACGCAGCGGCTGTCTCGGGTGCCAGTGACGCTATCAATAACGCAATTCATACCGGTGCGACCAACCTTGGCCAAGCCCAGACGGACTTGGGCCAAAACGCGCTGCCGAAGGCCTCGAGCGCGCTCGACTCTTTTGCTGCCGTTTCGGGCGACCTGACCGGTATCGTCTCGGGTATGACACCTACACTTGCAAATGCGCGCGGCACGTTGGCGCAGCTTAGCGCTACGCTCGGCCAGGCCAAGACCACGCTGTCCCAGACCGATTCCTCGCTTGCCAAGGTCCAGGACAAGCTTGCAACCGCCGCCAATGACATCGCGGCGCTGCAGACCTCCGAGTCCATGGGCGAGCTGGCCGATCTGATGGGCGTCGATGTCAATGACGTGGCAGATTTCATGGCGTCTCCGGTTGAGTTGACGTCCAAGTCAATCTATCCGGTCAAGAGCTTTGGCTCGGGCATCGCTCCCTTCTACACCAATCTGGCGCTTTGGGTGGGCGGCTATGTGCTCATCGCCATTTACAAGCTCGAGGTCGACCGTGAAGGTGTTGGCAGCTTTACGGCGCGCCAAGGCTACTTTGGCCGCTGGTTGCTCATGGTGATCCTGGGCGCATTGCAGGCCATCATCGTTACGGTGGGTGATCTGGTTATTGGCGTACAGTGCGTCAACCCGTTGCTGTTCGTGCTGGGCGGCATCGCCATCTCGTTTACGTACGTCAACATCATTTACGCGCTGTCCACTACGTTTAAGCACATCGGCAAGGCAATCGGCGTCATTCTGGTTATCGTGCAGATTCCGGGTTCATCGGGCATGTACCCCATCGAGATGATGCCTGGCTTCTTCCAGTGGCTGCACCCGCTGCTGCCCTTTACCTACGGCATCAATCTGCTGCGCGAGACGGTCGGCGGTATGTATTCGTTCAACTACCTGTTTAACCTGTGCATTCTGGGCGTGTTCTTGATCGTGGCGCTCTTTATCGGCCTGCAGCTGCGTCCGCTGCTGCTCAACCTTAACCTGCTCTTTGATAAACAGCTTTCCACGACCGGTATGATGATTTGCGAGTCCAACGACCTGCCGCGCCAGCGCTACTCGCTGCGCACGGCCATGCGTGTCATGCTCGATTCCGATTCGTACCGTCGCGAACTGCTCGATCATGCGGTCGCCTTTGAACATCGCTACCCGTACTACATCAAGGGCGGTTTTGCCGCCGTGGTGGGCGTTCAGGTCCTGCTCTTTGTCCTGTCGACGGTTCTCGATATCGACAATAACGGCAAGATCATCCTGCTTGTCATTTGGATCATCTCGGTCATTGCCATCTGCGGCTGGCTTATCAATATCGAATATATCCGAGCGAGCCTCAATACCCAGATGCGCATCTCGGCGCTTTCGGATGAGGACCTGCGTCGCGAGATGCGCGAGCACACGGCCGCCATTCCTGCCGCCCGCTACATGTTTGGCCTCAACGCCAGCGAGCGTGGTGCCAAGGGCGGCGATCAGTCCACGGGCCGCTTGCCGCATATAGGCTCGAACCATAAATCTCAGGACAGCGACAGTACAGCCACAAATGATGGAAATGCCACTCCGCTTGGCAAGCACTCCAAAGGAGGTGAGGCATAAATGAAGAACATCCTGCATCTGTTTAAGCGCGATGTCCAAAATGTGTCTCGCTCCGTAATCGGCTTGGTTGTCGTGATGGGCCTCGTTATCGTACCGTGCCTGTACGCGTGGTTTAACATCGCCGGCAGCTGGGACCCGTACGGCAACACCGGCAATCTTAAGATCGCCGTGGTCAACACCGATGAGGGTTACGAGAGCGATTTGATCCCCGTCGAGGTTAACGTGGGCGAAAACGTGACCGCCACCCTACGCGGCAACGAGAGCTTCGATTGGGTTGTGCTCAACAATCGCGAAAAGGCTATCGAGGGCGTTAAGTCGGGCGCGTACTATGCTGCCGTCGTTATCCCCAAAACGTTTAGCGCTGACATGATGACGCTTTTCTCGACCGACGTGAAGCATGCCGATATCGAGTTCTACGAGAATCAGAAGGCCAACGCCATTGCGCAGATCGTGACCGAGAAGGGTTCGAGCGCCGTCCAGAGCCAGGTTAACAAAACTTTTACCGAGACCATTACGACGATCGGTCTTAAGACGGTGTCCAGCCTGCTCGATTACATGAGCACCGACCAGGTGGGTAACTTTATCGCCAACCTGTCCTCGACGCTCGGCGATTCGATTGAGGACCTGCGAGACGTTCGGGCAAATGCTTCGTCGCTGGCGGGCATTTTGAGCTCCACGTCCGATTCGCTGACGTCGGCGAGCGGCATGCTCAAGCAGACGGGCACGGTCGATGAGTCAACGAAGCAGCTGATGGAGCATGTCAAGAGCGGTATTAGCGATTCCAAGGAAGCGCTGAAGGACGCCAACGACGCCATCAATGCCGCGATTGACGGAAGCGCGGGCTCGTTTGACAACGTGTCCGCCGAGCTTGCGAAGGCATTTGATGCCGCGAATCAACATGTCGACCTTACAGTGTCCCAGCTCAACGATGCCGCGGCGGCGCTCAACACGCGTGCCGACGATATCGACGCCACGGCCGACCAGCTCCGCAGCTTTGCCGATCAGGTGACTGACGAAAAACTCCAGGACAGCCTCAAGTCTGTGGCAACATCGCTGAGCAGGATTGCTGTGGAGTATCGCAACAACGCCAAGGACTTGACGGCCACCGCGAAGTCTCTCTCTGACAGCATGGCAGAGGTTAATAAGTCGCGTGCCGAGGTCGATCAGGCCATCGCCGATGCCAAGGCCGGCATCGCGGGCGCCAAATCCGATTACGATTCCACGTTCTCGGTTAAGGCCAAGGAGCTCAAGAAGACCGTCTCGGGCATTCTAGACTCGCTCGATGGTATCTCGGGCGATCTGGATAGCGCCGTAGACGGCCTGACCGACGCATCCGGTTCGCTGGCAAAGGGCCTCTCCAAGGCTGCAAAGCTGGTCAACAAGGCTTCCGATCAGCTGGGCGAGGCGTCGGACAAGATCAGTGCGTTTAAGGACGAGCTCGACGGCGCCTTGATGTCGGATGACCTCGCTACGATCAAGACGATGATCGGCAATGATCCCGAGGGTCTGGCCGTGTCGCTTTCCGGCCCCGTCGCGCTCGATCGCAAGCCGGTCTATCCGATCCGCAACTACGGTTCGGCCATGGCACCGTTCTACACGATTCTGTCGCTCTGGGTCGGCTCGATCGTGCTGGCGGCCATGATGAAGGTCTCGGTTGACGACGAACTCATCAATGAGCTGATCCCCGTGCGCTTGCACGAGATCTACCTGGGCCGTTACCTGTTCTTTGGCGGTCTGGCCCTGCTGCAGGCAACGCTCGTGTGCGCGGGCGACATCCTGTTCTTTGGCATCCAGTGCGACGACCCGCTGCAGTTTGTGCTGGCGGGCTGGGTCGCGAGTCTCGTGTTCTCCAATATCGTCTACACGCTTACGGTTTCGTTTGGCGATATCGGCAAGGCGCTCGCCGTCGTGCTGCTGGTCATGCAGGTCGGCGGTTCGGGAGGCACGTTCCCCATCGAGATGACCGGCCCCGTGTTCCAGGCGATCTATCCGTTCCTGCCGTTTACTCACGGCATCAACGCCATGCACGCCGCCATGGCCGGTGCGTACCATATGGAGTACTGGATTGAGCTGGGCATCTTGGCAAGCTATCTGATCCCGTCCCTGGCCCTGGGCGTCGTCTTCCGCCGCCCGGTCATCAAAGCCAACGACTGGATCATCGAAAAACTGGAGAGTACAAAACTGATTTAGCGCAACAGCGTGGTGTTGACGAAGCATCGAGGTTTACTCTGCCGACGCTTTAGCGCGGTGAATTGCGTGGGCTGCTTGGTTGTTGCTACAGTAGCGGGGCGTGCCGGGGGTCCGGTGCGCCCCGTTTTTATTTGACCATGAGGCGGCACGCAGCCATACGCGTGCGGACACCACGCCCAGATTGAGTGTGAGGATGTTCCATGGCCCAATACGCTGCCAACGAAATCGAGAATATGCCCGATAGCCCTGTAGCCCGCGAAGACCTAGGTGCCGGCGGTGCCTCTCGCGGTGCCGGTGCGCGCTCGCCGCTGTTCTGGAAGGTCTTGCTGCTTTCGGTGGCGGTCATCTGGGGCTATTCCTTCACCACCATGAAGGATGCGCTCGATACCATTCCGGTGTTCGAGCTGCTCTACATTCGTTTTCTTCCGGCGTCGTTGGTCATGCTTGCCATCTTCCACGAGCGCATTGTTGCCCATTTCAACGCTCGAAACCTGATTGTTGGACTTGGCATGGGCGCGCTCATGTGGGGTGCCTACGGCTTGCAGACGATCGGCCTGGCACAGACCACGGCAGGCAAGAGTGCATTTTTGACGGGCACGTACTGCATCTTGGTTCCGTTTGCGAGCTACGTTCTAAGCGGCGAAAAGCTTACCCGTTACAACTTGGGCGCCGCGTTGCTGTGCCTGGCGGGCATTGGTCTGGTGGCGCTCGATAGCGTCGAGTTCAATGTCGGCGATGTCATCACACTGGGCGGTGCGGTCTTCTTTGCCATCCAGATGGCGGTGACCGCCAAGTATGGCCGCAAGATGGACATCAACGTCATCACGTTTTGGATGTTTGTGGGCAACGGCGTGCTGAGCCTGATCTCCTCGCTGCTATTCGAGACCCAAGCGCCGCTGTCCGTTTGGACGCCGAGCTTTATCAGTGTGATGGCGTTTCTCTCGGTGGGCTGCACATGTGTGGCTCTGCTCATCCAAAACGTCGGCCTGGCGCATGTCCCGGCCTCGACGGGCTCGCTGCTCCTTTCGATGGAGTCGCCTTCGGGTGTGCTGTTCTCGGTGCTGCTGATGGGGGAGGCGCTCACCTCGCGCCTGCTCGCCGGCTTCGCGCTCATCTTTCTTTCGATTATCTTGAGCGAGACGCATTTCGATTTTTTGCGTCGAAAGCCGCGCCCGCAATTGTAAACAATTTGTTGCGCCGCCTCCCGGGGCGGCATTTTTTATGCGTCGCCCTTAAAGTAGTACCTTGCACTTTACGCTATCAAAGTGCTTGCTGCAAAAACGTTACTGGAGGGCATCTATGGCACCAGCACTGTCCGATCTTCAACCGCAATCAGCGCCCAAGGCCACCGCGGCGGCGCAAGCCGCCATTGGCGACAGTCTGGTCAAAGAGGCTCAAACTCTTGCCGATGAGCTTGCCGCATGGCGTCACGATCTGCATCGGACGCCCGAACTTGGTAACGACCTCCCGCAGACCTCTGCGTATATCCAAGCGCGCCTGGCCGAGATGGACATCCCGTTTGCCACGCTCGTCGATGGTTCCTGTGTTGTGGGCCTTGTCGGTGCCGGTGCCACCGCGGCCCAGGGCAATGGCGTCTGCACGGACGAACAGGCCGGAACGGTCATTATGCTGCGTGGCGACATGGATGCCCTGCCCGTTGCCGAAGAGTCGGGCGAGCCTTTCGCCTCTACGAACGGCTGCATGCATGCTTGCGGTCACGATATGCACGCGACGGCCCTGCTTGGTGCGGCGCGCCTGCTCAAGGCCCGCGAGGACGAGCTCGTCGACGCCAATGCCACCGTCAAACTGCTGTTCCAGCCGGGCGAGGAGACCTTCGAGGGCGCCCGCGCTGCCATCGCCGACGGCTTGCTCGAGAACCCGCGCCCTCAGGCGGCCTTTGCCATGCATGTCAACAGCCAGTCGCCGCTTGGCCTGGTGCTCTACGGCAGTCCGGCGCTCTCGGGCGTGTACGGTTTTCGCATCACGCTTCAGGGCAAGGGTGGCCATGGCTCGAGCCCCGAGATCTGCATCGACCCCATCACGGCCGGCGTCCATGTGCACCTGGCGCTCCAGGAGCTTATCTCCCGCGAGGTGCCGGCGGCCAAGGAAGTCGCACTTACCGTTGGTAAGTTTGCTGGCGGCTTGGCGGCCAACGTTATCCCCGACACCTGCGTGCTCGAGGGAACGCTGCGCGGCTTTGATGTTGAGCTTATGGCTCACCTCAAGACCCGCATCGCGGAGGTCGTAAACGGCGTTGCCGCAACATATCGTACGCCGGCGACCATCGAGACGCTTTCGGATGTTCCGCCGCTTGTACTCGACAGCGATATGACTCAGGCGTCGCTTGGCTACGTGGGCGCAGTACTGCCCAAGGCGGCTTTCTTGCCGCTTTTCCATGCCATGGCGAGTGAGGACTTCGCGCTTATCTCGAGTGAGATTCCGAGTGCGTACTTTACCGTGGGCGCGGCCGTAACCGACACGGACGAGCATTTTGCCCAGCACCATCCCAAGGCACGTTTTAACGATGCCGAGCTGCCGCTCGGTGCCGCGGCCTATACCGCCGTCGCTTTGGGCTATATCGCCGACCACCGGTAGCACCCAACCTTGCCTTTCAAGCCTGCGGGCATGGCCGTAAGGCCTATGCCCTTGTCTTTCAAGGCAATCTTGGGCACTACCGGCGCCATTGTCTCGGGCGTGCTGTTCGATGCCACGGGCTCCTTTGCGAGCACCTGGATCGTGTGCCTGGCGTGCTCTGTGGTCATGCTCGTGTTCCTGCTGGCATCCGAGCCCATCGCCGCCAAGCTGCGCGCAAGCGTGGCGGGGGAGTAGACGTCCGTCGCTCTTTTCTGTTCGCCCCGTTCTGTCCGTGGCCGCCTTGGAAGCCGAATGGATGCTCGTACCATCATTCGGTTTCCAAGGCGGCCACGGGCCTACGAAATGATCCCTATTCCTCCGTCCCCAACAGATCACGTGATCCGAAGGGGACGGAGGAATAGGGATCACAAACAGCGGCGGCGCGTCTGGCCGAACGAGTCCCCATACCCTCGTTCGGTCAGACGCGCCGCCGCGTTGCTGCTTTGTGCCGTATAATGTCCACTACCTATGACGCGATACAAAAGAAAGGTGTTTGCCCATGCAGGCACAGAAGGCGGAGGGAACCCGCGACCTTATCGGCGCCGAGATGCGCGCCTGGCAAAAGATGCAGCAGATTGCGGCCGGCGTGTTCGAGCCGTTTGGTTTTAAACCCATCGAGACGCCCGCGATCGAGCAGGTTGACGTGTTTGTCCACGGTATCGGCCAGTCGACCGACGTCGTGCGCAAGGAAATGTTCCGCGTCTTTAGCGGTGCCAACCTGGAGCGCGTCTTTACCGAGGGCACCGACACCAAACTCAAGCCCAAGCAGCGCCTGGCACTTCGCCCCGAGGGCACGGCCGGCGTGGTGCGCGCCGTCGTCGAGAACAATCTGGTGCCCCAGGGCTCCACGCCGTTTAAGGCTTACTACGCCGAGGCCATGTTCCGCGGCGAGCGTCCCCAGAAGGGCCGCCTGCGCCAGTTCCACCAGGTGGGCATCGAGTGGCTCGGCGCTCCCGATCCGGCGGCAGACGCCGAGTGCATCATTATGCTCATGGAGTTCTACAAGCGCCTGGGCTTCGATCTTTCCAAGCTCCGTCTGCTCATTAACTCGATGGGCGATCCCCAGTGCCGTCCGGTCTATCGCGAGCAGGTTAAGCAGTTCATCCTCGATCACGCCGACGAGATGTGCGATGAGTGCCGCGAGCGCGCCGAGCTCAACCCGCTGCGTGCCTTCGACTGCAAGAACGACCACTGCCGCGAGATCATGGCCGAGGCTCCGCTGATGGGTGACAACCTGTGCGATGAGTGCCGCGAGCACTACGAGCAGGTCAAGCGCTATCTGGATGCCGCCGGTATCGAGTATGTCGAGGATCCCACCTTGGTGCGCGGCCTGGACTACTACACCCGTACTGTCTTTGAGGTCGAGGCCCCTGGCGCCGGCGTCGGCTCCATCGGCGGCGGCGGCCGCTACGATGGCCTGGTCGAGCTCGAGGGTGGCAAGCCCACGGCGGGCGTCGGCTTTGCTGTCGGTTTTGAGCGCGCCCTGCTGGCCCTGCAGGCCTTTGGCAGCGATTTGGGTGCCGATGAGGCCCCGTGCGTCTATGTCGCCAACGCCGGCAAGGAGCTGCGTCAGAACGTCTTTGCCATTACGCAGGAGCTTCGCGCCGCAGGTATCGTGACCGAGGCCGACTATCAGGGTCGTTCGCTCAAGGCCCAGTTTAAGCAAGCCGATAAGGTAGGCGCCAAGCTCATCTTGGTCCTGGGTGGCGACGAGCTTGCCGCCGGCAAGGTCAAAGTGCGCGACATGCAGAGCCATGACGAGGTGCTCGCCGATCTGGACAACGTCGTCGAGGCGGTTCGCGAGCGCCTGTAGCGCATCTTTTTGAGCTTCGGGCCTGCTAACGTGCCCTGCTCATGGAGAGCGATTGTTACGGGGGTGTTTCGCTTTTATGCGGAATGCCCCCGTTTACGTATGCCGCCCACCGAGAAATACGACCATTTAGGGCAAAAACCTTTGCAATGCAGAAAATACTTTTGTGTGGTAAAGCGCAATCAGTGTCGAAAGTATTTCTCAAGCGCCTATAATGAATACCGCATGTTACGTGCATAGAAGGAGGAATGGGAGGAAACGTGGCTGAGAACCTAAGCAACCAGTCTGTACCCGAAGCCGCGGCGCGCGTCGCTGCCGTGGTCAACCGCCTCGTTAACCGAATCGGCTCGAATGCCGAGTCCAGGGAGCGTCTCGCCGAGATCGAGATCCCCGAGGAGCTGCGCGACAATCTGGCGCTGTTCTTGCGCCTGGAGCGCCGTGTGCTTAGCGAGTATGATCCCGAGATCGCGGACCTGTTCGACAAGATTTTGACAGCCGAGATTGTGGTCAATGCCGGCAACCCCGGTACCTGCGCTGCCGACGAAGCCGTCGACGAGCAGGGCGTGCCCACCGCCGACGAGCCCACTGCCGTGGCATTTCGTGAGGTCGTCGATTTGATCGACAGCCTGCCGCTCGATAAGCAGCAGGTCATCGTTCGCGCCTTTACGAGCTTTTTCCATCTGGCAAACCTGTCGGAGGAGAACTACCGTGTGGCGCAGCTGCGCGAGCGCGAGGCCGGTGCGTCGACCGATACCGAGGTCGATCCTGCCAACGAGCTTACCGTTGCCTATCACCAGCTGGTGAATGAGCTGGGTGTCGAGGGTGCCAACGAGCTGCTCGACAAGCTCGAGTTCCACCCTGTCTTTACCGCACATCCCACCGAGGCCCGTCGTAAGGCCGTCGAGGGCAAGATCCGCCGTATCTCCAACCTGCTGGAGGAGCGTCCGCGTCTGGGTGGCTCCGACCTGGTGGAGAACGAGCGCCATATGCTGCAGGAGATCGACGCCCTGGTGCGTACGAGTCCCATCGCGCTCAAGAAGCCCACGCCGGTCGAGGAAGCCGATACCATCATCGACATCTTCGATAACACGCTGTTCGACGTTATCCCCGTTATCTATCGTCGTTTTGACGATTGGGTGCTGGGCGACAAGGCCGGTACTGTGCCGCCGCTGTGCCCGGCGTTCTTCCATCCCGGCAGCTGGATCGGTTCCGACCGCGACGGTAACCCCAACGTCACCGCCAAGGTGAGCCGTGAGGTCGCCGCCAAGTACTTTACGCACATGGTGCTCAAGCTCGAGGACAAGTGCCGCCACATCGGCCGCAACCTCACGCTCGAGGCTACCTACAGCAAGCCGTCGGCCGAGCTCATTAACCTGTGGAACCATCAGGTCGAGATGAGCCCTCGTTACACGGCCCGCGCCGAGCTGATCTCCGAGCACGAGCCGCATCGCGCCGTCATGCTCGTCATGGCCGACCGCCTGAACGCCACCGTCCGTCGTATCACCGACACCATGTACCACAGCGCCGACGAGTTCCTGGATGACCTGCGCGTCGTCCAGCGTTCGCTGGCCGCCTGCGGTGCCGTCCGTGCTGCCTACGGCCCGGTCCAAACCATCATCTGGCAGGTCGAGTCCTTCGGCTTCCATATGGTCGAGATGGAGTTCCGTCAGCACTCCGTGGTGCATGCCCGCGCCCTTAAGGATATCTACGAGAACGGTATCCATGGCGACCTGCAGCCCATGACGCGCGAGGTCATCGATACCTTCCGCGCTATCGGCTCCATCCAAAAGCGCTACGGCAAGAAGATGGCGCACCGCTACATCATCTCGTTTACCAAGAGCGCTCAGCATGTGGCCGACGTCTTTGAGCTGGCGCACCTGTCCTTTGCACACGAGGAGGATGTCCCCGAGCTCGACGTGATCCCGTTGTTCGAGCAGCTCGAGGACCTCGAGGGCTGCGTCGACGTGCTCGATCAGATGCTTACGCTGCCCGTGGTGCAAAAGCGCCTTGCCCAGACCAACCGCCGCATGGAGGTCATGCTGGGCTATTCCGACTCTTCCAAGGATGCCGGTCCTACCACGGCCATGCTCGCGCTGCACTCCGCGCAGGAGCGTATTGCCAAGTGGGCCGAGAAGAACGATATCGATCTGGTGCTCATGCACGGTCGTGGCGGTGCCGTGGGCCGTGGCGGCGGCCCGGCCAACAAGGCCGTGCTGGCGCAGCCCAAGGGTTCGGTCAACTGCTTCTTTAAGCTCACCGAGCAGGGCGAGGTCATCTTTGCCCGTTACGGCAACCGCACGCTGGCTCAGCGCCATGTTGAGTCCGTTGCCGCCGCAACGCTTTTGCAGTCGGCCCCGAGTGTCGAGAAGACCAACACCGAGACCACGCAGAAGTTCTGGGATATGGCCGAGAAGCTCAACGCCGCAAGCCACGAGCGCTATCTGGACCTGCTGAACACCGAGGACTTTACACCGTGGTTCTCGACCGTGACGCCGCTGACCGAGGTCGGCTTGCTGCCGATCGGCTCGCGTCCCGCCAAGCGCGGCCTGGGCGCCAAGTCGCTCGACGACCTGCGTACCATTCCGTGGATCTTCAGCTGGAGCCAGGCACGCATCAACCTGGCCGCTTGGTACGGCCTGGGCACCGCCTGCGAGCAGCTGGGTGACCTTGACCAGCTCAAGGCTGCCTATCAGGAGTGGCCGTTCTTCCGCACCTTTATCGACAACATCGAGATGTCGATTGCTAAGACCGATCAGCGCATTGCCAAGATGTATCTGCACCTGGGCGACCGCCAGGATCTGTCCGAGAAGGTCTTCACCGAGATGCAGCTCACGCGTAAGTGGGTCCTTGCCATCGTCGGTGACGAGTGGCCGCTGCAGCGTCGTCGCGTGCTCGGCTGCGCCGTTCGCGTGCGTAACCCCTATGTCGACGCCCTGTCCATCGCCCAGGTCCGCGCCCTTCGTGAGGTGCGTATGAACCAGGACGAGATGGCCGAGGAGAAGAAGGCCGAGTACATGAGCCTGATTCTTTCGACTGTGACCGGCGTCTCGGCAGGATTGCAGAACACGGGGTAATCGATAGCCCTGTGGCTCTCACCGGGACCCGACGGGTTTCCCTCTGAATGCGTCCTCGCACTTGAAGCCCCCTTATCCTGCTCCTTCGGAGCTGCGGATAAGGGGGCTTCGTGCTGCGGAATGCATTCAGAGGGAAACCCGTCGGGTCCCTTCGTCCTCGGTCTTCAGGGATTGGGGCTGAGGAGAATAATGGTGCGCTTCGCGCGTTTTGGATGGGGTTTGTCCCGGCGGCGCGTTTGGCGCTTCGCGCTTCGCGTCTTATCGATCGGGATTGAGATGCATGGGGCGCTCCTCGCCTTACGACTGTAGCGGCCGCGGTCCCGTTTGGGATCGCGGCCGTTTTGTTGTGGGTCAAATATGAACGTTGTGTTAATGAGTCGGTGGACGGTGGTGTTTTTCGGTGAGCGGCGTATCCTTCCAACGGTTTATCTAGTGTGTCAGTTGAAAGGAAGAGGGCGCTCGTCATTGTTTGAATGTGAACTACCGTTTGACCACAAGACGTTGCATCTAGAGCTCGAGGATAAGAACTTCGCTGGTGTGATGGAGGGTCATCAAAACGAGTTTAAGACCACGAAATCGCAGGAAGAGCTGGTAGAGGAGTCGCTTGCCAACCCTTATGGCTCGCCTTCACTCGAGGAGCTTTGTGCTGGCAAGAAGGATATTGTCATCATTAGCTCCGATCATACGCGTCCCGTTCCCTCGCGTGTGACGATGCCTATTCTGCTGCATCACATCCACTCCGCTGCGCCTGAGGCACGCGTTCGCATTCTGGTTGCTACGGGTATGCATCGTCCGTCGACGCACGAGGAGCTCGTCAACAAGTACGGCGAGGAGATCGTTGCCAACGAGGAAATCGTTATGCACGTCGCGACTGACGACAGCATGATGAAAAAGATCGGCACCCTGCCTTCTGGTGGCGAGTGCATCATCAACAAGATTGCTGCCGATTGCGATCTGCTGCTTGCCGAGGGCTTTATTGAGCCGCACTTCTTTGCCGGTTTCTCTGGTAGCCGCAAGTCCGTCCTGCCTGGTATCGCCAGCTACAAGACCATCATGTACAACCACAACGGTCAGTTTGTGAACGATTCCCATTCGCGTGCCGGCAACCTGTGCCACAACCACGTGAGCGAGGACATGTTTGCCGCTGCCGAGATGGCTCACCTTGCCTTTGTGCTTAACGTGGTGCTCAACGGCAAGCACGAGGTCATTGGCTCCTTTGCCGGCGACATTCACAAGGCGCACGAGGCTGGCTGCGAGTTTGTGAAGAGCCTTGCAGGCGTTGAGCCCGTCGAGTGCGAGATTGCCATCACCACCAACGGTGGCTACCCGCTCGACCAGAACATCTACCAGGCCGTGAAGGGTATGTGCTCTGCTGAGGCTACGCTTCCCGAGGGCGGCGTGATTATCGACGTTGCCGGTTGCGCCGACGGTCACGGTGGCGAGGGCTTCTATCACAACATCGCCGACAACGATCCGGCGGAGTTCGAGCGTGCCTGCATCGACCGTCCTAAGGACGAGACCCTGCCCGACCAGTGGACGAGCCAGATTTTCGCCCGCATCCTGGCGCATCACCCTGTGATCATGGTCACTGACCTGTGCGATCATCAGATGCTCAAGGATATGCACATGACGCCGGTCAACACTATCGAGGAGGCGCTCAAGCTCGCCTTTGAGATGAAGGGTGCCGATGCCAAGGTTGCCGTCATTCCCGATGGCCTGGGCGTTGTCGTCGCGCAGCACTAGTGCGTGGCCCAAACGAATCGTTTATAACCGACAAGAAAGATAAGGTTTTATGCTTACCAAACTCCTCTGCGAATTCGGCGCAACGGCCCTCATGATCATCTTTGGCGTGGGCGTACACTGCGATACCGTGCTCAAGGGCACCAAGTATCAGGGCTCTGGTCATATGTTTGCCATCACCACTTGGTCTTTCGGCATCTCGGTCGCCCTGTTTATCTTTGGCGGCGCCGTGTGCATGAACCCCGCCATGGTGCTTGCCCAGTGCATCGTTGGCCTGGTGCCGTGGAGCAGCTGCATCCCCTTCATGGTTGCCGATATGCTCGGCGGCTTTGTGGGCGCCGTAATCGCTTGGCTTATGTATGCCGATGAGTTCAAGGCTTCCGAGGGCGTCGTCGACCCCATTGCCCAGCGCAACATCTTCTCGACCAACCCCACCACCGAGGGCACGAACTATGCTCGCAACTTCTTCTGCGAGGCTATCTGCACCTTTGTGTTCATCAGCGCTATTCTCGCCGCTGCTAGCCGTGCTGGTGAGAACGTTCTGATGCTCGCTATCTGCGTCGGCCTGATCGTTTGGGCCGTTGGCATGGGCATGGGCGGCATCACCGGCTTCGCCATGAACCAGGCTCGTGACCTTGGTCCTCGCATGGCCTATCAGGTGCTGCCGATTAAGAACAAGGCTGACAACAACTGGAAGTACGGCCTGCTCGTTCCTGGCATCGCACCGTTTGTCGGTGCCGCTCTGGCCGCGCTGTTTGTGCATGGTTTCTTGGGCATGTTCTAGTCTGAGGCTACATAGTTGTCCGCTGGCCGCATGGGGTAACTTCCCAGCGCGTCCTCGGACATGAAAGGGCCCCCGCTGCGCACTTCGTGCGGCGGGGGCTCTTTCGTCCTGCGGAATGCGCTGGGAAGTTACCCCATGCGGCCAGCTGCGGGATCTTAGTCGCGTTGGAACAAGCAACCCAACATATATAGCTGAATTTGGATGAGAGGGGCTTGTTGCTGGTAGGGGCGTTGGGCTGTTGTTGACACTTTGGGATGCGTGGCGTCATGAGCGGAGCGGAACTTTGGAATGGGATCCGCACTTTGGGGCGGGGCTCCCACTTTGGGAAGGGGTAGTTACTTAGCTGAAGAGGGGCTTGATGGCTGATAGGTAGTCTTTGGCTACGTCGGTTTTGTCTGCTTCGAAGTTGTGCCAGGCCCACCATTGGACCATTCCTACGAAGCTTGAGGCTATGTGGTGTAGTAGGAAGCTTCGGTCCATGGTGGCGGCGGGGCCGTTTGGATCGGTGGGGACGGTTTCGGCTGCTCGTGACATGATGGTCTTGCGTAAGCAGTCGGCGAAGACGCGTGAGCCGGCGCCGGCTACGAGGGCTCGGACGCCCTGGCGGCGCTCCCAGAGATTGTTGAGAATATGCTCGACCTGCACGAGTGGGTCGTCGAGCGGTGTGCCATCGTCGTCGAGAGCGTGGGCGCAGATATCGCTCACGAGCTCGGACAGCAAGTCGTCTTTGCTCTTAAAGAGGCCGTAGAATGTCGCGCGGCCTACGTGAGCGCGCGCGATGATGTCGCCGACGATGATCTTGCCGTAGTCCTTCTCGCGAAGGAGCTCGGAAAACGCCGTGACAATAGCGGCGCGGCTTTTGGTTTTGCGGGCATCCATGGCTATGCATCCACATGAACAAGCAGGCAACGGAGCGCGCCGGAGCAGCCCTCGTAGGGGCGCTTACCGGCGCCGTAGCCGACGGCCTCGATGCGGTAGCGGGCCGGTAGGTGCTCGGACGTGCGCAGTGCGGCGACGATGGCGGCACCCGTGGGCGTCACAAGCTCGCCGGCGACCGGTGCGGGCGTGAGGGCGATATTGCCTGCTTGGCATAGGTTGACGACAGCGGGGACGGGAATGGGCATGAGGCCGTGGGCGCAGCGGATGGTTCCGTGGCCCTCGGAGAGCGACTCGACCACGATATCCTCAATACCCAGGTCGTCGAGGCAGATGGCAACGGAGCAGACGTCGACGATGGAGTCGACGGCGCCCACCTCGTGGAACATGACAGTCTCGGGCGTTTTGCCGTGAGCCTTGGCCTCGGCGGCGGCGAGCGCGGTAAAGATGGCGAGCGCGCGACGCTTGGCGCCATCACTCATCTGCGAATTCTCGATAATTTCCGTGACGTCGGCTAGCGAGCGGTGATGATGGTGGTGGGCGTGATGGTGATCCTCGTGCTCATGGGCGTGGCCCTCATGGTCATGCGCGTGCTCATGGCAGTGCTCGTGCTCCCCATGATCATGATGGTGATGCTCATGCTCATGCGTGTGCTCGGCAGCTGCTTCGTTGCCGTAGAGCCAGGCCATGTCGTGGTCATGGTTCTCGAGCTCCTCTGCCAGCCGAACGTCAAAGTCGCAGGCGTCGATGCCATGCTTGTTTACGCGTGTAACGGCAATCTCAAAGCCGCCGACCGGAAGCGTGGCGAGCTGCTCGCGCAGATGCTCCTCGCTGGCGCCCAGGTCGAGCAGGGCCGCGACGGTCATGTCGCCGCTGATGCCCGAGGTGCCGTCGATAATAAGCGTGTGCTGATGGTTGGACATGGAATGCTCCTTAACGGGCGCAGGGCGTACCAGCGCTCAGATGATTGATAAGACTTGCCTGGTAGGCGGCACCGAAGCCGTTGTCGATGTTGACGACCGAAACGCCGCTGGCGCAGGAGTTGAGCATGGCGAGCAGTGCGGCCACGCCGCCAAAGCTTGCGCCATAGCCCACGCTGGTGGGAACGGCGATGACCGGACAGCTCACCAGACCGCCGATAACGCTCGCCAGGGCGCCCTCCATGCCGGCGATGGCGATGACCACCTGCGCCTGGGCGAGTTCCTCGGCATGAGCGAGCAGGCGGTGCAGGCCGGCGACACCCACGTCGTAGAGGCGATCTACCTCGTTGCCGTAGAACTCGGCCGTCAGTGCCGCCTCTTCGGCGACGGGCAGGTCGCTCGTGCCGGCGCAGGCGACGACGATGCGTCCGTGGCCGGTGGGGGAGGGCTTGCCACCCACCAGGGCGAGCTGGGCGTCCGGGACATATCCCAGGTCGATGTCGTTGCCGAGAAGCTCAACGGTGCGCGCGGCTTTTTCGGCATCCAAGCGTGTGACCAGGATGCGCTCCTGGTCTGCATCGAGTAATGCTTTGATAATGGCGGCAATTTGCTCGGCGGTTTTACCGGCACCGTAGACAACCTCGCCGGCTCCCTGGCGCACTCCGCGCGAAAGATCGAGCTGTGCAAAACCCAGGTCGGCGGTTGGCGCCGTCTGGATGCGCGTGAGGGCGTCGGCCGGGGCGACTGTTCCGTCGGCAACATCGCTCAGCAATTGCTCAAGATCTCGCTTATCCATATATGTTCCCTTCGACGGCGCAAAGTCTAGCACTCAAAAGGTATTTTTCCGAACACTAAGACAAAATTGTTCGGAAACTATAGGACAGACTGATTCAATTGTTGGGCGAACTTGCTAGTCGCGCAGGATGATGTCCATGGCGAGCATCAGGTTGCGCTCGTCGATGGCAAACGGGGCGGCTTCGCGCGTCTTGGGCTTGGCGCAAAACGCGATGCCCGTGCCCGCGGCCTGAATCATGGGGATGTCGTTGGCGCCGTCGCCGATTGCCACGGTGTGTGCCATATCGACGCCGCACTCAACTGCCCAATCCAGCAACTGGATGAGCTTGGACTCCTTGGTCACAATGTCGGCAGCCAACTTACCGGTAAGCTTGCCATCCACGACCTCTAGGCGGTTGGCCAGGCAAAAATCGATGCCCGCGGCAGCCACGATCTTGTCAGCGACCTCGTGGAAGCCGCCGCTCACCACGCCGACCTTCCAGCCCTTGCTGTGCGCCGAGCGCACAAGCTCCAGCGCGCCGGGGGTAAACGTCACGCGCTCAAAGGTGCGCTCGAACACACTCTCGTCCAAGCCGGCAAGCAGCCCCACGCGCTCCTCGAGCGCTTGCTTAAAGTCCAGCTCGCCGCGCATAGCGCGCTCGGTGATCTGCGCAACTTGCCCGCCCACGCCTGCCTCCTCGCCCAACAGGTCGATGACCTCCTGGTTGATGAGCGTGGAGTCGATATCCATAACGATGAGGCGTGCAGTCATGGCGGGCCTTTCCGAGTGCAGTTGTATTGGGGTACATTGTCGCACGTGACGAGCGCGGGCGGGCGCCGCGGTGCGTCAATTGTTTCGTCTCCGTCAAGTCTTTGGGCAGGAGCCACTTTTCCGCGGCACATCGGCACAGGTGCGATAAGATAGAACGCCATGTCTGGCTGCGCGGTTTACGCAGGCTGGGCAAATCTGTACGACGCCGCCCGGAACGACACGGGGCGGCACAGATCCATAAAGGAGGATCACTGGTATGAGCCAGACCCGTCCCATCGACGAGCATTCCATGCACACCCGTACCTGCGGCGAGCTTCGCCGCGAGAACGTGGGCGAAGAGGTCACCCTCACCGGTTGGGTGAGCCGTCGCCGCGACCACGGCGGCCTTATCTTCTGCGATCTTCGCGACCGCGAGGGCATCACGCAGCTCACCTTCGACCCCGAGCACTCCGACGGCGACGCCTTTAAGATCGCCGAGACCATGCGTCCCGAGTGGCCCATCAAGATCCACGGCGTCGTGCGCTCCCGTGGCGAGGAGACCACCAACACCAAGCTCGCGACCGGCGAGATCGAGGTCCTGACCGACCACGCCGAGGTTCTCAACACGTCCGTCACCCCGCCGTTCCAGATCGAGGACGGCATCGAGACCAGCGAGGACACCCGCCTGCGCTATCGCTATCTGGACCTCCGCCGTCCCGAGATGATGGCCAACCTCAAGCTGCGCTCCGACTTTACCTTTGCCATTCGCGAGGCGCTGCACAACCGTGAGTTCATGGAGGTCGAGACGCCCTCCCTGTTCAAGTCCACGCCCGAGGGCGCCCGCGACTTCATCGTCCCCAGCCGCATCCAGCCGGGCAACTTCTACGCCCTGCCGCAGTCCCCGCAGCTTCTGAAGCAGCTGCTTATGGTCGGTGGCGTCGAGCGCTACTACCAGGTTGCCAAGTGCTTCCGCGACGAGGATCTGCGCGCCGACCGTCAGCCCGAGTTCACTCAGGTCGATATCGAGATGTCCTTCGTGGATCAGAACGATGTCATGAGCGCGCTCGAGGAGGTCCTGTCCGATGCTTTCGGCCGCATGGGTGTTGAGATGCCCACGCCGCTGCGTCGCATGGACTACTGGGAGGCCATGGACACCTATGGCTCCGACAAGCCCGATACTCGCTACGGCATGCACCTGGTCGACCTGACCGACATCTTTGCCAACTCCAAGTTCAAGGTCTTCGCGACCGCCGCGAACGAGGAAGGCTCCGTCGTCAAGGCCATCAACGCCAAGGGCGCCGGTGCCTGGGCACGTGCCAAGATCGATAAGCTCGCCGGCGTGGCCTCCACGTTTGGCGCCAAGGGTCTGGCCTGGATCGCATTCCGCGAGGACGGCTCCATCAACAGCCCCATCGTCAAGTTCTTTTCGGACGAGGAGATGGCCGCTCTGCGCGAGCGCATGGACGTCGAGCCCGGCGACCTTGTGATGTTCGCCGCCGGCCCGCGCCTGCTCTCCGACGAGATCCTGGGCGGCATGCGTTCCCACATGGCCAATGCGCTCGAGATCAAGCGCGAGGGCCACGACTTCCTGTGGGTCGTCAACTTCCCACTGTTCCACTGGGATGAGGACCGCAAGGCCTACGCTGCCGAGCATCAGCCCTTCACCCTGCCGACCGAGACCGACATCGCCAAGATCGAGGCCGATCCTTTGGCGGCCGGTTCTTGCACCTACGACTTTGTCATGGACGGCTTTGAGGCCGGTGGTGGCGGTATGCGTATCCACAACGCCGAGATGCAGATGTCCATGCTCAAGCTCCTGGGCTTTACCGAGGAGCGTGCCGAGTCTCAGTTTGGCTTCCTCATGGAGGCTCTCAAGTTTGGTGCGCCCCCGATGGGCGGTTTCGCTCTGGGCCTGGACCGCGTGTGCATGCTGCTCACCGGTTCCGACTCCATCCGCGACGTCATGGCGTTCCCCAAGACGGCCAGCGGCTCCGACCTCATGTCGGGCGCTCCGAGTGCCGTTAGCGGCGCCCAGCTCAAGGACGTCAGCCTGCGCCTGATGTAGGCGATTGGCTCCATATTGCCTGTAGCGAGGGAAGGATGCGTGCCTTCCCTCGCTTTTTATGTGCCGAGGTTGTGAGGGTATAGGGTGACCGGACGTCGCGGAAACTGCGTCCCATCGTTGACGCTCGAAGTGGGATGTGGTTTCCGTCCCGCTCTTGACAAGCATCTAACGGTACAATAACTACCACGTGGCTGGGTTTGGCCGGCCAAATGTGCGAAGCCGTGGGAGGGGACATGGTCGAGTTTACAAAGACGATTAAAGATCCGTTGGGACTACATGCCCGCCCGGTTGCGCTGCTCTATGACATCATTGCCAAGCATCGTAGCGACGTGTCGGTTTCGATTGGTGACCGCCACACCGACGGCCGCGACGTTATGGGGCTCATGGCCCTCTACGGTGAGTGCGGCGAGGATATCGTGTTCCGCGTTTCGGGCGTGGATGAGGCCTCCTGTGTCACATCGATCAGAAATCTCTCGCTCTAAGTACGATAGGGCGTGGTAAAGGATGGTCCTTTGCCGCGCCTTTTTGTTTTGTTTCGTATAGGAAACTTTTTCGAAAAACTGAACAGGACCCTTTCCAAAAAGTTAACCACGTGTTAGTTTACTAAAGCGAACATAGACGTGGTTAACTTTTATCGCGTCGATGTTGAGGACGAACCGACGTTAGGAGCTCACTCATGTCTTGCGGACCGCAGATGCCGGCCATGCCGCTTTCGATGGTAAAAGCGGGCGAAACCGTGCGCGTGTCTCGGGTAAAGGGCAATGAGGACATGAAACACCACCTCAAGGACCTCGGCTTTGTCGAGGGCAGCGAAATCCACGTGGTGAGCTCGAGCGGCGCCAATATCATCGTCACGGTGCTGGGCGCACGCTTTGGCATCGATTCCAAGGTTGCCATGCACATCATGACCGTCGGTTAGTCCACAGCATTTCACAAAAACCGAAAGGGGGACAAGAGGATGAAGACGTTGGGTGACGTTAAGGTGGGCGAGAGTTCTACCATCGTCAAGCTTCACGGCGAGGGTGCGCTTCGCCGCCACCTTATGGACCTGGGGCTCATCAAGGGCACTTCGTTCAAGGTCGTGAAGGTTGCACCGCTCGGTGATCCGGTTGAGATCAACGTGCGCGGCTACGAGCTTTCCATCCGCAAGGAGGAGGCCGCCGTCGTCGAGGTTCAGTAAGGAATTGCGGCGCATATTTCTGCAGATAAAGTTAGGATTTTCTAACTTAATACAGCAACTTGAAAGCACATTATCCAGCCTGCGCGGAGAAAGCAGCGCAGGCACTCAAGGAAGAAGGATTGAATGGCGGATTCTCAGATCCATGTCGCGCTGGCGGGTAACCCCAACTGCGGCAAGACCACGCTTTTCAACCTGATCACCGGCGCCAACGGCTACGTTGGCAACTGGCCCGGCGTCACGGTTGAGAAAAAGGAAGCCAAGCTCCTAAGCGACAAGAACGTTACCATCACGGACCTTCCCGGCATCTACTCGCTTTCCCCCTACAGCCCCGAGGAGCAGTGCTCGCGCGACTACCTCATGAGTGGCGAGCCCGATGTTGTCGTCCAGGTGGTCGACGCCACCAACCTCGAGCGCAACCTGTACCTGGCGCTTCAGGTTATCGAGACCGGCCTGCCCGTGGTCGTCGCCCTCAACATGGCCGACTTGGTCGAGAAGAACGGTGACAAGATCGACACCGACAAGCTGTCCAAGAAGCTCGGCTGTCCGGTCATGATGATCTCGGCTCTTAAGAACAAGGGTATCAAGGAGCTGTTCGAGCAGGTCAAGAAGTCCGCTGCTTCCAAGGGCCAGGTGCCGGAGCACAAGTTTGATTCTTCTATTGAGGACGTTCTGGACCACATCGAGAACAACCTTCCGGCGAGCGTTCCCGCCAACAAGCGCCGCTATTACGCCGTCAAGCTGTTCGAGCGTGATGCAGACGCCTGCAAACTCATCAACCTCACCAAGGAGAAGGCCGCTCGCGTGGAGGAGCTGGTCGCCCAGTGCGAGCAGGACTGCGACGACGATGCCGAGTCCATTATCACCGGTGAGCGCTATGGCGTCATCGCGCATATCATCGATGAGTGCCTCACTAAGGCTCCGGCCAAGATGAGCACCTCCGAGAAGATCGACCGCGTGGTTACCAACCGTATCCTGGGCCTGCCGATCTTTGTGGTCATCATGTTCTGCGTGTACTACATCGCCGTTTCCACCCTGGGCGGCACGGTGACCGACTTCACCAACGACCAGCTCTTTGGCACCGACGGTTGGTACGTGCTCGGTCAGGGCCGCGACGCCTACGATGCAGCCGTCGAGGCTGCGGGCGACAACGCCGACTCGGTCGACCCGGCGCAGTACGGCCCCTATGTCCCGGGTATCACCACCGTGGTGCATGACGCCCTTGTGGCGGGCGGCACCGAGGACGGTGGCCTGGTCGATTCGCTGGTCTGCGACGGCATCGTCGGCGGTTTGGGTGCCATCTTCGGCTTTGTGCCGCAGATGTTCCTGCTCTTTGTGATGCTGTCTTTCCTGGAGGACTGCGGCTATATGGCCCGCGTCGCCTTCATCATGGACCGCGTGTTCCGCCGCTTTGGCCTGTCCGGTAAGTCCTTCATCCCCATGCTCGTGTCTTCGGGCTGCGGCGTCCCCGGCGTCATGGCTACCAAGACCATCGAGAACGAGAAGGACCGCCGCATGACGGTCATGACCACCACGTTCATTCCCTGTGGCGCCAAGCTGCCGATCATCGCCCTGCTCATGGGTTCCATCATCGGCGATTCTTCCACCACCGCCGCGTGGATCAGCCCGCTCTTCTACTTCCTGGGCGTCTTTGCCGTCATCGCCTCGGGCCTCATGCTCAAGAAGACCAAGCTCTTCGCCGGTCGCCCGACGCCGTTTGTTATGGAGCTTCCTGCTTACCACTTCCCGGCGATCCGCTCTTGGGCGCTGCACGTGTGGGAGCGCTGCTGGGCCTTTATCAAGAAGGCCGGCACGGTCATCTTCGCGTCCACCGTCGTGGTTTGGTTCCTCTCCAACTTTGGTAGCTACAACGGCTCCTTTGGCTTCCTGCCTGCGATGGACGGCATCCCCGAGGAGTTCATGGACTACTCCGTGCTCGCCATGCTGGGCAATCTGGTCGCTTGGATCTTCGCCCCGCTCGGCTTTAGCACCTGGCAGGCAACCGCGCTGACTGTCTCTGGCCTCGTCGCCAAGGAGAACGTCGTCGCCACCGCCGGCTCGCTGCTGTCCGTCGCCGACGCGGGCGAGACCGACCCGAGCCTGTGGACCGCGTTTGCCGGCATGTTCCCCACCATGGGCGCCTGCGTTGCCTTCGGCGCGTTCAACCTGCTGTGCGCTCCGTGCTTTGCCGCTATGGGTACCATCCGCAACCAGATGGATTCCGGCAAGTGGACCGCGATTGCCCTCGGCTACGAGTGCGCCTTCGCTTGGGTGATCGGCCTGTTCATCAACCAGTTCTATAACCTGCTTGTCCTTGGGCAGTTTGGCTTCTGGACGGTTGTGGCTATCGTGCTGCTGGTCGCGATGCTCTTCCAGATTTTCCGTCCTATGCCCAAGCACGCTTGGACCGACGAGGACGAGACCAACACTGCTTCCGCTGCAGTTTCCGCCTAAGTCCGAATAAGGATCAACCCCTTTCCACGAGCCCGGGTGTCTCAGTGACACTCGGGCTTTTTGACGCAATGGGGGACAGATTGCTTTGCTCCAGAAGTAAGATGTGGCGTTTCCGCAGATAAAACCGACCAAAATAAACCTGTCCCTATTTGGTAGGTGGAGAATGGGGTAAAGTAAGTGCTGGTTAACTAGAGGAGGCTTGCTATGGCACCTATCGATATTGTTGTACTGGCTGTTATCGGCGTTGCGTTTGTCGCCGTGTGCGTGCGCATCTACCGCAAGGGCACCTGCGCCGACTGCGCTCAGGGTGGCGTTTGCACGGGGCATTGCTCCAACAAAAAGACGTGCGCTGCACTTAAGGGCGTAGACAAAATCGCCGAAGACTTGGGTCGCGGTATCAAATAAGGTCCGGACATCCAAGCGCTCCGCGGGCATCCGTTCGCGGGGCGCTTTGTGCATTTGAGGGAGAGTACGGCGAGTCGAAGAGTATTTTTGGGGTATCGTTAACTGGACTATTAATTGGCAACTTATCTATAACGGAGTAACCGCATGAGCGCTCGCGTAACCATGAAGGACATAGCCGCCGAGCTTGGCGTTTCCATCAATACCGTGCACAAGGCTCTGACGGGAAAGGCCGGCGTGAGCGAATCCGTGCGCGCCAAGGTGAACGCTAAGGCCGAGGCCATGGGCTATCACCGCAACACAAGTGCCTCAAGCCTGCGCCGCAAGGATATCAATCTGGTGTTTTGCCTGCCCCGCGCATCGCGCGAGGGAGCGTACTTTTTCCGTTACCTGTGGGAAGGCTGCAATCGCTTTGAACAGGAGGTCATCGACCGGGGCATTACGGTTGAGCGCGTTGAATTTGGCGTGGGCGGCTACGCTGATGCACTCGAGCAAATCGACGAGCGTCTGCAGGTGGGCGAGAAGATTGACGGCTTGCTCGCCTATGCGCCGGGCGACGATCGTGCGACTGAGCTTTTGGGGCAGATCGCCGAGGCGGGCGTGACGATTGAGCTTGTCGACGGCGACCGTCCGCATTTGAATCGTTTGGGTGCGAGCTTGGCCGATTATTCGACGGCAGGCAGCCTTATGGCCGAGCAGGCGGCAAACCTGGTCCATGCTTCTGGGGCCGACGCCCGCGTGCTCCTTTTGACAGGCGACCCATATACCGATTCGCACTATCTAACCGCCCGCGCCTTCCACAATTACCTGCGCGAACGTGATATTCCATGGCAGGTTGAGGATCTTGCAGGTGCCCATGCGCAAGTCAAACAACTCGAGCATGAGCTCGAAAAGCGCTTGAGTGCGCCGGACGCCCCCGAACTTATCTGTAGCGTTTTTGCCGTTGGTTCCGAAGTGGTTGCCGACGCGCTCGTCTCGACCGGCAAGGCCGGTCAGGTCATGGTGATCGGCAACGACCTGTTTCCCGAAAGTGCTCTGGCCTTGCGCCGCGGTATCTTTACCAATATTGTCTATAAGGACCCGACGAGCCTGGCGTATCGCGGCGCTAAGACGCTGGGCGATTATCTGCTGTGGGGAAGGACCCCGACGGTGCCCGTCCAGAAGGGTGCTGTCGAGATGGTATTTGCCAGCAATGTCGACCGCTACTGCGAACTTGCGGGTATTTAGCCGATTGAGCAGGTACCCCCTCTTGCGACGTGCATTTTTGGGAGTATTCAGCATTGGCATGCCCTGAATGAGGTGCAGAACGACTGTTTTAAGTGCCCCCGATGGCGTAATTTGCCATCGGGGGCACTTTTTATGCCGATCGGGCGCTATCTGCGTTCCAAATAGGACGCTGAGGATGGCGCACGGCGCGCCCCAATGCTGAATACTCCCAAAAATGTACGTCGGGACATGACCCACCTGAGCAAAAGCGCTCAAGTTCGGTGTTCGGGGACGCCAACCAGTCCGCAATACATGCAAGTCACATCCCCAGCAACCGTTGAACGGGCAAAATCTACCGTTCACCCCGTGGTGGTTAGGTGAACGTTCACCTTTTGAGGTGCAATGGATTAGTATAGTGAACGTTCACCTAAAGGATAACGAGCGCGCCGTGCGCCCGCCTTGCCAGCAAAGGGGCTGTTTGATGAAAAACTTTATGGACGATCAGGATTTCCTGCTGAGCACCAAGACCGGCGAGGAGCTGTTCCACAACTTTGCCGAGGGCATGCCCATCGTCGACTATCACTGCCACATTTCTCCTAAGGAGATTTGGGAGGACAAGCGTTTCGAGAACATCACCGAGGTTTGGCTGGGCGGCGACCACTACAAGTGGCGCCTGATGCGTGCCAACGGCGTCGACGAGCGTTTTATCACTGGCGACGCCCCTGCTCGCGAGAAGTTCCAAAAGTGGGCCGAGACCCTGGGTCGCTGCGTTGGCAACCCCGTCTTTGAGTGGAGCCACCTGGAGCTTAAGCGCTACTTTGGCTACGAGGGCGTCCTCAACGGCAAGACTGCCCAGGAGGTCTGGGACCTTGCCAACGCCAAGCTCGCTGAGGCTAGCTTTACCTGCCGTAACCTGATCAAGCAGTCCAACGTCCGCATGATCTGCACTACCGACGACCCCGCCGACAGCTTTGAGTGGCACAAGAAGATTGCCGCCGACGACAGCTTTGACGTTCAGGTCGTTCCCGCCATGCGCCCCGATGCCGCTTTGCGCATCGAGCGCGGCCAGGAGTTTGCCGACTACTGCAAGCACCTTTCCGAGGTTGCCGGCGTTGAGGTCAGCGACTTTGAGGGCATGAAGGCTGCCATTTCCAAGCGCTACGACGTTGCTCACGAGCTGGGCTGCCGCGCCTCCGACCACGCACTCGACTACGTTATGTACGTCCCGGCTACCGCCGACGAGATCGAGGCTATCTTTGCCAAGGGTCTGGCTGCCGAGCCGCTTACCGAGGAAGAGGTCCTCAAGTACAAGACTGCCTTTATGCAGTTCGTTGCCGGCGAGTATGTCCGTCTGGGCTGGGCCATGCAGCTGCACTTTGGCTGCAAGCGCGACAACAACCGCGCCATGTTCGCCAAGCTCGGTCCCGACACCGGCTACGACTGCATCTCCAACTACACGCCGTCCGACCAGCTCGCCGATTTCCTCAACTCCATCCAGGAGACCTGCGGCCTGCCCAAGACCATCCTGTACAGCCTGAACCCCATCGATAACACCATGATCGATACCGTCATGGGCTGCTTCCAGGAGGCTCCGACCGCCGGTAAGATCCAGAACGGCTCCGCCTGGTGGTTCAACGACAACGAGGTCGGCATGCGCGAGCAACTCACGGCTCTGGCTAACGAGGGCGTGCTGGGCAACTTTGTGGGCATGCTTACCGACTCCCGCTCTTTCCTGTCCTATCCGCGCCACGAGTACTTCCGTCGCGTGCTGTGCAGCGTGATCGGCGAGTGGGTCGAGCAGGGCAAGTACCCGGCCGACATGGAGCTGCTGGGCAGTATCGTGCGCGACATCAGCTACAACAACGCGGTCCGCTACTTTGGCTTTGATTTGGACACCGTCGAGGCATAAGCCTGCATCGAATCACATCGAACTCGGGAGCGCCGTTGCCACACGCGGCGCCCCCGTTTTGCTTGCACGCTAACAGCTATCTAAGGAGAGACACAGATGGAGAACATCAGCTACGATGCGCTCGAGAAGATCGGCTACAAGGGCTATTTGCTGCCCAAGGATGCTCCCGAGAAGGTTCTGCAGTTTGGCGAGGGCAATTTCCTGCGCGCCTTCGTCGACCGTTTCTTTGACATGGGCAACGAGGCCACCGGCTGGAACGGCAAGGTCGTCATGGTGCAGCCCATCAACGGTGCCTTTGGCTTTGCCGACGGTATCAATGCCCAGGACGACCTGTACACCGTGCTGATGCGCGGCAAGGAGAACGGCAACACGGTTGACGAGTCCCGCGTGATCAGCGCCTGCAGCCGCTGCCTTAACCCGTATCGTGAGGACGACTACCGCGCCATGATGGAGGTCGCCGTCTCCGACGACCTAGAGATCATCGTCTCCAACACCACCGAGGCCGGTATCGCCTATGACCCGTCCTGCAAGGCCGACGACATGCCACCCGCGAGCTTCCCCGCCAAGCTTGCCCAGGTGCTCCACACCCGCTGGGCTGCCGGTAAGCCGGGCGTCATCGTCCTCGCCTGCGAGCTCATCGATCACAACGGCGAGGAGTTGCTGCGCATCATGAACCAGTATGTGAGCGACTGGGGCTGGGAGGACGAGTTTGCGCAGTGGATGGCTAACGACTGCACCGTCTGCACCACGCTCGTCGACACCATCGTCCCCGGCCGCATCCGCGATCCTAAGGAGGCCGCGGCGGTTGCCGAGCGTCTGGGCTACGAGGATCCCTTCCTGGCCGTGCGCGAGCCCTTCCAGATGTGGGGCATCCAGGGCGACGAGTCGCTTGCCGAGAAGCTTCCCTTTGTGAAGGCTGGTCTTCCGGGTGTCTTTGTGACTCCCGACGTCACCCCGTACAAAAAGCGCAAGGTCCGCATCCTCAACGGTGCCCATACCGCCTTCGTTCCGGGTTCCTGGGTTGCCGGCTTTGATATCGTGCGCGACTGCATGCATGACGAGACCATTCGCGGCTTCATGAACACCATGCTCTACGACGAGGTCATTCCGACGCTTGCCGCCGACTTGGATGTCGAGGACTGCAAGGCCTTTGCCGCCGCCGTCGAAAACCGCTTCGACAACCCGTTTATTGATCATGCGCTGCTCTCCATCTGCCTCAACTCCACGGCTAAGTGGCGCGCTCGTGACCTGCCCACGCTCAAGGACTACGTTGCCGAGACCGGCAACCTGCCCAAGTGCCTGGCGACGAGCCTCGCTACGCTCATCTCCTTCTACACGCAGGAGCTCGTGTCCCGCGAGGGCGACGGCCTGCACCTGCGTCGCTCCGACGGCACCGAGTACACCGCTCAGGACGACGCCTTCGTGCTCGACTTCTACGCCGCCCATGCCGGCGCCGACGATGCCCAGCTGGTGCACGACGTGCTCACCAACGAGCAGATGTGGGGCGAGGACCTTACGCAGATCGCAGGTCTTGAGGAGTTTGTCGTCAGCGCGCTCGCTGTCGTGCGTGCCGAGGGCGCCAAGCAGGCCTTCGCCAACGCTCAGGCGTAAATTTCCGGCGCAGACGCGGGCGCGGGACGGCGTGCCCGCGTCTCGACTTCTGCTCAACCTGTAGGGTTAGGACCATTTGCAATGAACACTATCCAGATCAATCCGGCCGACAACGTGATCGTCGCGCTGTCGCCGCTTGCCAAGGGCACTGCCGTCGCGGTTCCCGGGGTGGGCGAGGTCGTGGCCGCAGAGGATATTCCGCAAGGCCACAAGATGGCTGTGCGCTCGATTGCCGCCGGCGAGGACGTCATTAAGTACGGCCTTCCTATCGGTCATGTGACGGGCGATGTCCAGCCCGGTCAGTGGCTCCACACGCACAATGTGAAGACCAACCTTTCGGGCGAGGTCGAGTACACCTACAACCCCACACATCCGGTCGTGGATCCCGTTGAGCCCGAGACCTTTATGGGGTTCCGCCGCGCCGACGGTCGTGCCGCGACGCGCAACGAGCTGTGGATCATCCCCACGGTCGGCTGTGTCAACGAAGTCGCCCGTGCCATGTGCGAGCAGGCCCAGGATCTGGTCGATGGCTCGCTGGAGGGCGTCTACTACTTCCCGCATCCGTTCGGTTGCTCGCAGACCGGCGCCGACCATGCCCAGACCCGTCGTCTGCTGGTGGCACTGTCGCGTCACGCAAATGCCGCGGGCGTGCTGTTCCTGTCGCTCGGTTGCGAGAACTGCACGCATCAGCAGGTGCTCGACGAGCTCGGTGACTTCGATCACGAGCGCGTTCGTTTTCTCACCTGCCAGGATGTAGCCGACGAGCAAATCGAGGGCCACAAGATTCTGGCCGAGCTGGCAGACCTGGCAAAGCAGTCCAAGCGCGAGCCCATTCCGGCCTCCGAGCTGGTCATTGGTCTTAAGTGTGGCGGCTCCGACGGTCTTTCGGGCATTACCGCCAACCCCACGATCGGTCGCGTGAGCGATATGGTCGTCGCCCGTGGCGGCACGTCGGTGCTTACCGAGGTGCCCGAGATGTTTGGCGCGGAGAGCATCCTGCTCGACCGTTGCGAGAACGAGCAGGTCTTTAACGCTGCCTCCGACATGCTCAATGGATTTAAGGACTACTTTATTAGCCACGGCGAGGTCGTTTATGAGAACCCGAGTCCCGGCAACAAGGACGGCGGTATTACCACGCTCGAGGACAAGAGCTGCGGCTGCGTGCAAAAGGGCGGATCTGCCCCCATCGTCGACGTGCTGCCGTATGCCGGCCAGGCAAATAAACACGGCCTGAACATGCTGTGCGGTCCGGGCAACGACATGGTATCCACCACGGCGTTGACGGCTGCCGGCTGCCACGTGATTCTGTTCTCGACCGGCCGCGGCACACCGTTTGGCGCGCCGGCGCCTACCCTCAAGGTGTTCACCAATCAGCGTCTGTGCGACCACAAGGCCAACTGGATGGACTTTAACGCTGGCGTGATTGCCACGGGTGAGCGCACGCTCGACGAGGCTGCCCACGATCTGTACCAGCTGGTGCTGGAGACGGCGAGCGGTAAGCTCACGAGTGCTGAGCGCCGTGGCTGTCACGAGATCAGTATCTGGAAGGACGGCGTCTGCTTGTAGCGGCAAGTGCGCCCAAGCATAGCGAGATGTCATCGGCCCCATCGGGAGTGTTCCCGGCGGGGCCTTTTCGTTTCATGGTTAAGTGAATATGTTGGTATGTCTGATAAACGTTCACCTATCTCATGGCTGTCCAGCATGGCACCTTTACCAGCAGAAAATAGGTGTGAGGATCTCAATTGTGTCCGTTCAGCGGTAAAAATCGACCGTTCAAGGATATTATTCAAGTGAACGTTCACCTGTCGTAAGCAATCGCGCATAATCTAACTAAACGTTCACCCTGAACGCTGGGCAGACAGATGTCAGTGTGGACTCAACTGTCTTGTTACAAGACAATCGAGAAAAGAGAGGGAGCTCGATGACTAATAAGATCGGAAAAAAGCGTAAGATCACATTCTGGACGCGCTTGGGCTTTGGTATGGGCGGTATGCTCAATTCCGGTGCCCTGACCTTTACGCACAGCTACATGGTGCTGTTCCTGTCCACGGAGTGTGGCCTGTCCGCAGGCGAGGCTGCACTGATCAGCTCGTTTGCCATCTATGTCAACGCCATTCTTTGCCCGCTGATGGGCTTTGTGGCCGATAACTTCTATGCCACCAAGATTGGCCGCATCTTTGGTCGTCGTCGTTTCTGGATCTTGCTGGCCATCCCGATGATGATCGCCGAGCCGCTCATCTTCGTGGCTACGCCGTTTGGCTTCCCGTACTACTTTGTGCTGTACCTGATCTACAACGTCGCGTACACGTTCTGCACCGCCAACCTGTCGCCGCTTACCATCGAGATGACCGACGACTTTAAGGAGCGTACGTACCTTACCGGCTACAAGCATCTCTTTGGTAACGCCGCCGGCTTCCTGATGGCAGCACTCGTCGGCTTTGGCTTTGGCACCTTCGGCGAGACCAACCCGTTTAGCTACTTCATCATCGCTACGATCAACGCTTCGGTCATGGCAATCTCGCTGCTCTGCGTGTACCTGTCCACGTGGGAGCACACCCCCGAGGAGGTCGCTCAGGAGAAGATCGAGAGCGTCGGCGAGGGCATCAAGAAGTTCTTCATCGACGTTATCTCCACCTTCCGCAACAAGTCCTTCCGCAAGGTCCTGTATGCACAGGTCTCCACGAAGCTTGCTGCTGCCTGCTGGTCTGCCTGCCTGTCCTTCTTCATCGTCTACTGCCTGCAGATTCCTAAGTCCTACGAGTCCGTGATGGAGATGCCTGGCAAGGTCGTCGCTATCGTCTGCACCGCCATCTGGGTCGCCCTCATGGCCAAGAAGGGCTTCCACAAGTCTTGGTACCTCGCAAATGCCGGTTGCGCTGCGTGCATCATTGCCTACAACTACTTCGCCTTTGGTCAGATCAACGGCACCTCCACGGTCGCCATCGCCATGATCGCCTACCCCATCATCTTCGCCATCTGGAAGTTCTTCTACGTCGGCTTCCAGTACCTGCCCGATGTTCTGCTCAACTACATCCCCGATGTCGATGAACTCATCACCCTGCGTCGTCGCGAGGGCATCTACAGCTCCGCGCAGCAGCTCTGCCAGCAGATCGCCCAGGCTATCGCCGTCAACGTGTGGGCTATCGTCCTTGCTGCCTCCGGCTTCATTCAGACCGCCGGCAATAGCGACGCCGTGACCCAGCCCGCTACCGTGCCTCTGTATATCTGCGGCTACATGATCATCGGCTGCGCCGGCTTCTTCCTGCTTGCGGCCGTCCTTGCCCGCGGCATCAAGATCGACAAGGAGCAGTGCGACATCCTTTGCGACGAGATTCACCGCGTCAAGGAGGGTGGCAAGATGGCCGACGTCAAGCCCGAGGTCAAGGCGCTTTGCGAGGAGCTCTCCGGCTTTAAGTACGAGGACTGCTTTGCCCACAACAACGTTGGCTTCCAGGACGGTAGCGTAACCCCCGCCGAGTAAGGCCGACATATCGTCCAAATCACAGGGCCGTGCCACCGGAATTCCGCCGGCAGGCACGGCCCTTTTTTAACAGCGTACAATTTGCCTTTAGAGCATCTTTTTGAGGGAGAAATCCATGGAGACGAACGTTATCTGGCGCAACGCCCGCGCGGCCGTGATCGAGCTTGACGACGGCGGCTACTTTACCTGTGCCGATACGTGGGAGATCTTTGTCAACGACGAGCCCGCCGGTACCACGAATACGGTCGAGACCTATGTCGACGGCCTGATCCCCGGCAAGCGCAACCTGGTTCGTTTTGTTTGTGGCGAGCGTGAGCTGAGCGTAGGTGTCACCACGCCGGCTGAGCCCTTTACCATCAACGTTCGCGACTGTGGCGCCAAGGGCGATGCCGAGCACGACGACACCACCAACATCCAGGCTGCCATCATGGCCTGCCCCAAGGGCGGGCGCGTGCTGATCCCCGCCGGTAGTTATCGCATCAAGTCCCTCTTCCTTAAGAGCAATATCAACATCGAGCTCGCCGAGGGAGCGGTGCTGTTGGCCCGTCACGATCGCGCGGCGCTTGCCTACATTCCGGGCACGGTCACAGGCGACGAGGGCGCCGGGCATGCCGGCACCGATATTCTGCCCCTGGGCCGCTGGGAGGGCGAGAGTTTCTCGACCTACTGCTCTACCTTTACGGGTCTGAGCGTGCACGACGTGTGCATCTATGGTCGTGGTGCCATCGACGGTCAGACCGATTTTGCCGAGGACAACTGGTGGAACAAGGACTTTAAGAACATCTTTCGCCCGGAGGAGGGCCGCGAGGTCGCCCGCCCGCGCATGATTTTCCTGTCCGAGTGCCAAAACGTGAGCTTGGCCGGCTTCACCGTCCGCAACAGCCCGGCGTGGAACATCCACCCCATCCTGTGCGAGCACGTCGATGCGCTCTGCCTGTCCATCGAGGGCCCCAAGAACTCCCACAACACCGACGGTTTCGATCCCGAGAGCTGCGGCTTTGTCCGCATCCTTGGCTGTCAGTTCTCGGTGGGCGACGACTGCATCGCCATCAAGAGCGGCAAGCTGGGCATTGAGCCCGAGCTTCGTCCCGCCACGCACGACGTGCTGATCTCTCACTGCTACATGCACGATGGTCACGGCGCCGTGGTCCTGGGTTCAGAGGCTGCCGGCGGCATCAAGGACCTTACCGTGAGCAAGTGCCTCTTTGAGCGCACCGACCGCGGCCTGCGCGTCAAGACCCGCCGCGGGCGCGGCAAGGATGCCGTCAACGAGGGCATTACCTTTGAGCACATTCGCATGGATGAGGTGCTCACGCCCTTCGTGGTCAACTCCTTCTACTTCTGCGACAAGGACGGCAAGACCGATTACGTGCAGTCTCGCGAGACGCTGCCTGTCGACGACCGCACGCCCGGCTTTGGTGCCACGACGTTTTGCGATATCGAGGCCACTAACTGCCACGCGGCCGCTGCCTACATCACGGGTCTGCCCGAGAGTAAAGTAACGCGCCTGACGTTCCAGGATGTCCACGTGACCTTCGCGCCGGATGCCGAGCCCTTTGTCCCGGCCATGGCCTGCGGCGTTGAGCCCATGGTACGCCAGGGCATCATCGCGCAAAACGTCAAGGTGCTCGATCTGCAAAATGTGGTGATCGAGGGCCAGGACGGCGAGGAGCTGCAGCTCCAGAACGTCGACAAGGTTGTCCGTGCGTAGGCGTTTGCTCCCAAACAATTAAATTCGGTATGTCGCGGCGCGCGATGGGCAGGGCCTTCCCGACCCATTGCGCGAACTTTTTATATGCCGAAACTGCAACGTAGACGGTCTACGACGAAAGGACGCGGTGACTGATGATGAGTGAGAGACGATTTTTTGAGGTTTCGCCCGAGCGTGCGGGGGCATATCACAGTATCTCTAAGGCCTTGGAGGCAATTGACGAATCCTGTCCGAATGACGGACGGCCGGTGACAATCCATATCGAGCCGGGTGAGTACCGCGAACGGGTCGAGATTCATCGCTCGCATGTGACGATTGAGGGAGAGACGGCCGACAGCGTGCGTATCGTGGGCAGCCTGGGTGCCAAGATGCCTTCGGAGGACGGCTCGGGCGTGGACGGCACGCTCGGCACGTTTAGGACCTATACCGTTTTGGTCGATGCCGACGACGTACGGCTCGAGAACCTCACGATCGAAAACGATGCGGGCGATGGGCGCGAGGTCGGTCAGGCGATTGCCCTGTATGCCGATGGCGACCGTCTGGTTGTCGATGCCTGCTGCATTAAGGGGCACCAGGACACACTGTTTTTGGGTCCGCTGCCGCCGCATGAGGCCAAACCGGGCGGGTTTATAGGACCCAAACAGTATGCGCCGCGCCGGGTGGGGCGCCAGTATTTTCGACGTTGCCGGATCGAGGGCGATGTCGACTTTATCTTTGGCGGCGCGCGTGCCTACTTTGAGGGGTGCGAGATTCGCTCGCTCAATCGCGATATGGATGTCAACGGGTATGTAACGGCAGCCTCCACGCCTAAAGGCGAGCCGTACGGATTTGTGTTTCACGGCTGTTCGTTTACAGCTCCGGATGGCGTGGCGCCGGATTCGGTCTTCCTGGGCCGTCCTTGGCGCGAATGGGCGCAAACTGTGCTGATCGATTGCTGGCTGGGGCGACATATCAAGCGCGAAGGCTGGTGGGATTGGAATAAGCCGGCGGCGCACAACTGCGTGCAGTATGCTGGCGCGATCCTGCATGGGCCGGCGGGTGATGCTACCGGCTGGGTGCCGTGGGCGAATGAACTCGATTTGATGGCTGCTGCCGGGTACGCCCGCGAACAGGTGCTTGCCGGTGCGGATGGCTGGGATCCCGAGGGAGGCACCGGTGATGCGGTTGAGACGGCTGGGCTATCTGCCAATGGTCGCACCGTGCACATCGCGACGTACTGCGAAGACGAGCCTGCGCTGCGTGCCCGGCTGAAGCGCGAGGGGCGCTCTGCCGCATTTGCGGGCCAGACTCCTGCAGATTTTGAGGTATGGAAGATTGCGACCAGGACTCGCCTGTGCGATGTTTTGGGCCTTTCGCTTATGGACCGCGCCCCGATTGAGATTCGTGAACTCAGCCGTGTGCGGGTTGCCGGCGGCATCGTGCGCACCCATGCGATGCTGCAGGTGGAGCGCGACGTTTGGATGCCGTTCTACCTTCTCGAGCCGCAGTCGTCTAAGCTCGATGCGCACGGCCGCAAGTGCTGCTATATCTGCCCGCATGGCCATCAGGGAGCGGGTGCTGCTAGCGTAGCCGGCGTTGCGGGCGTGCCGGCTGTCGATGATGCCGTGCGTAAGTTCAATTACGACTACGGTCTGCGTTTGGCACGCATGGGCTACGTGGCCGTCTGCCCTGATGCGCGCGGTTGGGGATACCGTCGTGACTGGAAGGGTCAGGGCGATGACGAGAACAGCTACCTGCGCGGTACGTGTCTGAATCAAGCACGTATGGCCGAGCCACTGGGTCTTACGGTCGCGGGCCTCAACGTCTGGGACAACATGCGCTTGATCGATTACTTGGAGGCGCGCGGCGACATTGCCATGGATGACCTGGGTTGCTTTGGTTTTTCGGGTGGCGGCTACATGACGTTGTACCTGGCCGCACTCGACCCGCGCGTGCGCAAGGCGTTTGTCTCGGGCTATCTGTACGGTGTCGATGATTCGCTGCTGCACCTCAACGGCAATTGCAGCTGCAACTACACACCCGGACTTTGGCGCTTGCTCGACATGGGCGATATTGCCTCGCTTATTGCGCCGCGCCCGTTGTTAGTGCAAAGCTGCGAAGAGGATCATCTGAACGGTTCGCGCGGGCTGAAAAATGTTGACGAGCAGCTCAAGATCGTGCGCGATGCCTACAAGTTGCTGGGTCGCAGAGATGGCCTGCGGCACGAGGTGTGTCCGGGTGAACACCATCTGGGCGTGGCACATCTTGTCGAGGATATCGAATGGCTCGATTCGCACGTTGCGGAATGCGCCCGTGCATAGCCCCTCGGCATGCTGCGAATAAACGGTACGTTCCTGTATGACTGCCGATGGGCGGATGAGGAGAAGATTATGGAAACGAAGAGCTTGAATGAATCGACCATTTGCTGCTTTGGCGATTCGACCACCTGGGGCGATAACGGCTGCGGTGGGGGAGGCAACGACATTTCGTGGACCTCGCACTTGGGCGCGCTACTGGGCGGCGCAACCATCGAGAACTTTGGCATCAAGGGCTCGCGCATCGCCGTCAAGGCCGACCGCAGCGATTCGTTTGTCGAGCGCCTGGACGGTATCGACGATGCGGCCGATATCTACATTGTCTTTGGCGGCGTCAACGACTTTAGCCGCAACGTGCCGCTTGGCGAGTTGGACAGTACCGATGTGCATGAGTTCTACGGTGCGCTCGATTACCTGATCCGCTCCATCACGGCACGCTCGCCTCGGGCAAAGCTCGTGTTTATGACGCCGTGCAAGACGAGCGGTAAGCACGAGAAGGATATCCCGGCAAGCGATGAGCTCAATCACCTGGGGTTGACGCAGGTCGCCTACGTGCGGGCGATGCTCGAAGTCTGCGACCGCTACTCGGTTCCGGTGATTGACCTGTATGCGCAAAGTGGTATCAGCCCGTTTTTGCCAGGGCACCGCGAGCTCTATATGCCGGACGGTCTGCATTACAGTCCTGCCGGCTATGAGCGCCTGGCGCATCGCATCGCCGCGGGTCTCACCGCCGTTTGCCGCTAAAAGTCTGCCGTTCGCGGGGAATATAGGGTTAACGTTCACCCTATATTCCCCGTTCGCGTTACACTAGGGGTAACGTTCACCTATCGTTTATGTCAGAGGGGACAGCAATGGGTTGCAATCAGATCCTGGACCGTTATATCGAGCAGTTGATCGAAACCTCTACGCCGCAGGCGCCGGCTTGGAATATCGAAAAGATTCGCGCCGGCAAGGAGAACACCTGGAACTATATCGACGGCTGCATGATCAAGGCGCTCATCGAACTGTACGAGATCACGGGTGAGCAGCGCTACCTGACCTTTGCCGACGACTATATCGATTTCTTTGTCCAGGACGACGGCACCATCAAGCATTACAACCCGCAGGAGTACAACCTCGATAACGTCAATGCGGGCAAGACCCTCTACAAGCTCTATGACCTGGTGGGCAAGCCCAAGTATCGCGCCGCCATGGATACCATCTATCGTCAGCTCGAAACCCAGCCGCGTACCAAAGAGGGCGTGTTTTGGCACAAGGCCGTCTACCCCAACCAGATCTGGCTCGACGGCATGTATATGGCGCAGCCGTTCTACATGCAGTATGAGCTGAGCTTCCACAACCGTCGTGCCTGCTCGGACAGCTTCCATATGTTCCAGGTTGTGCATGACCTGATGCGCAACCCCCTCAACGGTCTGTACTATCACGCTTACGACGCGAGCCGCAAACAGTTCTGGTGCGACCCGGTCACCGGCCTTTCGGCTAACTTCTGGCTGCGCGCCGAGGGCTGGTTTGCCATGGCGCTCATCGACACCTGGGAGCTTATGCCGCCTTCGATGTCGGCTGAGAAGGACGAGATCCGCAAGATGTTCCACGACCTGATTGACGCCATGCTGCCGTATCAGGACGAGAAGACCGGCATGTGGCATCAGGTCATCAACCTGCCCAATATCGCCCCCAACTACCTGGAGGAGTCGGGCAGCGCCATCTTTGCCAACGCCATCATGAAGGGCGTGCGTCTGGGCGTGCTGGGCGAGCGTTACTACCAGTACGGCCGTCGCGCCTTCGACGGCATCTGCGAGACCTGCCTGTCCGAGCATGATGGCCAGCTGGCGCTCGACAACATCTGCCTGGTTGCGGGCCTGGGCAACACCGCGCACCGCGAGGGCACGTTTGATTACTACATGAGCGAGCCCGTGGTCAAAAATGATGCAAAGGGTGTGGCGCCGCTGGTGCTTGCCTATATCGAGACCATGCATCACGACAAGCTGGCCGGTAAGCGCGATCCGCTCGCCCCCTCGGGCGTGTGCTCCATCGAGGACCCGTTTGGCGGATACACCCCGGGCATCAACGCTCATAAGGGATGTGAATAACGTGGGGGCTATTACTCCGGGCGTACGTTTGCACGACCTTCCGCAGGGGACCGTCGAGGAACGCATTCGCATGGCGGGAGAGCTGGGCTTTTCGTGCATTCAGCTGCCGAGCAAGGTGCTCTACGCATCGATGGGGATCGATCGAGGCGGCCTGACCCGCGAGCTTGCCGACCATTTGCGTGCCGTGCTCGATGAGTCGGGCGTTTCGGTCGCCGTGCTCGGCTGCTATAAGAATTTGGCGACGCCCGATCGCCAACAGCTCATGGATAATTTTGCCGAGTACGAGGCATGCCTGAACTTTGCCCAGATGCTCGGCGGCTGCCCGGTGGGTACCGAGACCGGTCGTCCCAATGCGCAAAATCGCGTTGCTGGCGACCGCATGACCGATGAGGCGCTCGAGGCTTTTATGGACGGGCTCGCATGCGTCTGCGAGCGTGCCGAGGCCGTTGGTGGGCAAATACTAATTGAGCCCGGTTGGAACGAGACGGTCAACACGCCGGATCGCTGCCGTGAGGTGCTGGAGCGTGTCTCGAGCCCGTCGCTCGGCGTGATCTACGACCCGGTATCGCTGCTGCACCCCAGTGTCGTTGACGAAGCGCAGGAAATCACCGCGTGCATGCTCTACTTATGCGGCAGTAAGATCCGCGTGCTGCACGCCAAGGATTTTGAGGTCGTTGATAACGAGGACGAAGCCGGATGGTGCGACGGTACGGGTTCACGCCTGGTGTGCCACGGCGTGGGCGAGACGGGCCGCTATGACTTTGAGCCCGTGGTGGCCTGGGCTGCCGCCGCCTGTCCTGGGATTCCCTGCGTGGTCGAGAACAGCGTGCCGGCGACGGCGGCTGACTGCCTGGCGACACTCGAGCACATGTCCGCTCGCTGCGGGGCTTCGCATCGCGAGCTATAGCATTGGCTTTTGCCGTGTCGGCAGATTGAGATTACCTGCATGGGGGCGGCGGTGAAGGGTCTTTATCGTCGCCCCATTGGATTGCATTAAAAAGGGGAGTTGCGTGGCTATCCACATTGTCGAAGAGGCGAATCGTTGCCTAGGTTGTAAAAGGGCGTTCTGTCAGATTAAGGGCTGCCCGGTTCAGACGCCTATTCCGCAGGTCATCGACCTGTTCAAACAGCGTCGTCTAGAAGAGGCGGGCGAGCTATTGTTCCAGAACAATCCCATGAGCGCGGTCTGCTCCATGGTGTGCAATCATTCGGGCCAGTGCGAGGGCGCTTGCATCCAGGGCCGCAAGGGCGCGCCGGTGCATTTCTCGAGCATCGAGAACTATATCTCGACAGCGTATTTGGATCGTAAGGAGTGGACGCCCGCGCCGTCGTGTGGCAAGCAGGTCGCTGTGGTCGGCTCCGGCCCAGCCGGCATTACCGTGGCAATTAAGATGGCGCAGCTGGGTTGCGCCGTCACTGTTTTTGAGCAGCGGCCCGAGATCGGCGGTGTGCTGGAGTACGGTATCCCCGAGTTCCGCCTGCCCCGTGCGCTCGTGCAAAAGTATCGCCACGTGATGTGCTCGCTTGGCGTGCGCGTGCGCCCCTCGACCACCATCGGTGGCGCGCTGCATATCGACGACCTGCTGCGCGACGGCTACGATGCGGTCTTTGTCGGTACTGGTACCTGGCGAGCTCGAAAGCTGGGTATTCCCGGCGAGTCGCGCGGCAACGTGCTGTTTGGTATCGATTATCTGGTCGATCCCACGAGCGTGGCAATCGGGCAGAACGTGGCGGTTATCGGCGCCGGCAATGTGGCCATGGATGTTGCCCGCACGGCCCTGCGCTCGGGTGCCCGCAAGGTCACTGTGTATGCCCGATCGCGCCATATCTCTGCCATCGATGACGAGGTGGAGCTGACCGAGCTTGACGGTGCCGAGATTGTGCGCGGCAAGGCGATCTGCGCCATCGATGATAACGGTCCGGTGTTCGAGACGGCTATCTTTGACGAGGACAACAACGTGGTGGGCTATGAGGAAGAGCTCGACCATGTGTCCGCCGACACAGTTGTGATCGCGGCTTCGCAGGTGCCCAAGGACAAGCTTGTGCTTACGACGGGCGGTCTGGAGACCGATCATCGCGGCCTTCTTTCGGTCGACGAGTACGGTATGACCACCGTGCCTGGCGTCTTTGCCGCCGGCGACGTGGTTAACGGCCCGCTGACGGTTGTTCACGCCGTAGCCGGCGCCAAGCTCGCCGTCGAAGGCATGACTACCTATCTGGGCCTCTAACTCCATCCCACCCATCAGTTGCGGTGAAATACGGACTGTTTTGGCTGTGAAAAGCCTCGGCTGCCCCGTATTTCACCGCAACTTTTTGGGGGTTGAGCAGAGACTGGGGGAGCGCGTGCGGTCGGGTGCTGCACGGTTGCTGGTACGATAGGTACGTCAGCAACTGCCGCCGAGCGGCTCAAATGAAAGGAACCCTGTATGGAGTCCTCCGCCTACCCGATGCTCTTTAGTCCGATCAAGGTCGGTACGACCGAGGTCAAGAACCGCGTCTTTATGCCGCCGGTGTCCACCAACCTGGCCGATCATGGCTATGTGACCGACGACTTGGTCGATCATTACCGTGCCCGCGCCAAGGGCGGCGTGGGCCTCATCATTACCGAGGTCGTGACGGTCGAGCCCACCTATACCTATCTGCCGGGTGACATGTGCTGCTACGACGACACGTTTATCCCTGGCTGGGAAAAGCTCGCCGCCGCCGTGCACGAGTACGGCTGCAAGATCATGCCGCAGCTCTTTCACCCCGCCTACATGGCCTTTAACATTCCGGGCACGCCGCGCCTGATCGCTCCGTCCTTCGTGGGACCGTCCTATGCCCGTGAGGCACCGCGTCCTATCACGGTCGACGAGATTCACGAGCTCACGCATCAGTTTGGCGACGCTGCCGTGCGTATGCAGAAGGCCGGTGTCGATGGCGTCGAGGTCCATGCGGCCCACGCCCACGGCATGCTCGGCGGTTTTTTGACCCCGCTCTACAACAAGCGTACCGATGAGTACGGCGGCTCGCTCGACGCCCGCATGCGCTTCTTACTCGAGGTCATCGCTGAGATTCGCGAGCGCTGCGGCAAGGACTTTATCATCGACGTCCGTATCTCGGGCGACGAGTACACCGATGGCGGCCTGACCCTCAACGACATGATCTACGTCTCGCGTCGCCTGGAGAAGGCCGGCGTCGACATGATTCATGTGTCGGGCGGTACCACCATCAAGCGCGGCTCCGCGATTCCCGCCGCCGGTACGCAGCAGGCTTCGCATGCCGCCTGCTCGCGCGAGATCAAGAAGCACGTCAACATTCCCGTCGCCACCGTCGGACGTATCAACGAGGCCTGGATCGCCGAGGAGCTGATCGAGGACGGCGCTGCCGACATCTGCATGATGGGCCGCGCCAATCTGTGCGATGCCGAGTTCTGCAATAAGGCCGCTGCCGGCAACGCCGACGACATCCGCCCCTGCATCGGCTGCCTGCGCTGCCTGAACGGCATTATGTTTGGCAAGCGCATCTCCTGCACCGTCAATCCCGATGTTGAGCGCGACGAGGCCGGCTACGAGCCTGCCGCCGAGGCTAAGAACGTGCTGGTTGTGGGCGCTGGTCCTGCGGGCATGGAGGCAGCCTACATTGCCGCCAAGCGCGGCCACAACGTAGTGCTCGTGGATAAGCAGGACGAGCCGGGTGGCGAGATGCGCATCGCGGCCGTTCCGCCGGCAAAGCAGGAACTCACCCGCGTGATCAAGTATCAGTACCGTCGCCTGGCCGAGGTCGGCGTGAAGTGCGTATTTGGCACCGAGCTTACTGCCGAGGACATTCAGCGTGACTACGCCGGCTACGAGGTCGTCCTGGCCTATGGCGCCGAGCCCATCGCCCCGGCCTTCATGCAGGGATTTAAGCAGGTCATGACGGCTGACGACCTGTTGGGCGGCAAGGCTTTCCCGGGCAAGAAGATTGTCATCGTGGGCGGCGGCACCGTCGGTTGCGAGACGGCCGACTACCTGGCCCCGTTGGTCAACGATCTGTCGCCGGCCAATCGCGACGTCACCGTCATCGAGATGACCAAGACGCTCGCCGCCAACGAGGGCGGCGCCGGTCGCGCGGTGCTCATCACGCGCATGCTCTCCAAGGGCGTTCACGTGCTGACCGAGGCCAAGGTGACCGAGATTACCGAGGATGCCATCAGCTACGAAAAGGACGGCGAGATCCACACTATCGCCGATGCCGATACGCTGGTGCTTGCCATGGGCTATCGTCCCAATACCAAGCTGGCCGACGACCTTGCCGCTGCCGGCGTTGCCACCCACGTGCTGGGCGATGCCAACAAGTGCGGTAACATCCGCGATGCCATCGGCGATGGCTACAAGGTTGCCTGCGAGCTCTAGTCAACCCCTTGGCGCATGTGGGGCCTATCCCCACGGCGTCAGTCGGTAGATAGCAAAAAGCGGCGGTCGTCCCGTACGTGGGACGACCGCCGCTTGCGTTGGCAGCAATGAACCGTGCGATTAGAGCCCCAGGATCTCCTTGACCATGGCGATGATAGCCTCGTCGGTGGCGTTGGCAAAGAAGTACTCCTGGAAGTGCTCGCCGGCAAGTGCGCCCTTTACCAGGTCCTGATCGATCTCGCCCAGGACGTCGACGAGCGGGCGCATGGTCACAGCGCGCACGCCGTCGAGGATCTTCTTGTTGCGCTGCTCGGGCTCAACGCGCTCGGCGGGGTAGCCGTTTCCCGAACCAAAGCCAAAGAGCTTCTCGAAGGTGTACTCAAGGTTGAGCTCCTGGCCCCAGCCGTTCTTGAGGGCGAAGGGCATGGCGACGGCGTTGCCATCGTTGACCTGGGCAAAGGTGTAGGCGTCGAGCGGGTCGGCAACGTGGCCACACAGCACGCCGGGGAAGGAGTTGCAGGCGAGCATGGCGCCCTCGCCGGTGCCGCAGCCGGTCACGACGTAGTCGGCAGCGCCGGAGTTCAGCAGCACGGCGGCAAGGATGCCGTTCTGCACGTAGGTGAGGGGCTTGGAGTCGGCATCGGCATACATGCCATAGTTAAAGACAGTGTGGCCCATGGGCTCGACAACCTTCTTAAGGGCAGCCTCAATCATAGGGTTCTTGGAGTTCTGGGAGTTCTCGTTGATCAGAGCGATTTTCATTGCGAATTACCTTCCTATTTCTAACTTGCGGTGAAATACGGACTGTTTTGCCTGATAGAAGCCAAAACAGTCCGTATTTCACCGCAACTCAAATGAAAAACGAGTGGATGAAACCTGATATGGGCAGTTGCGGCGACGCTTATTGAGGCTGCTTTCCAATGTATGCGAGGATTCCACCGTCGACATAGAGGATGTGGCCGTTGACGAAGTTCGATGCATCGGAAGCCAAGAACACGGCGGGGCCCTTCAGGTCCTCGGGCGTGCCCCAACGGGCTGCTGGCGTCTTGGCAATGATGAACTGGTCAAACGGGTGACGGCTGCCATCGGGCTGCGTCTCGCGCAGCGGTGCGGTCTGCGGCGTGGCGATGTAGCCGGGCCCAATGCCGTTGCACTGGATATTGGCCTCGCCAAATTCCGAGCAGATGTTCTTGGTGAGCATCTTGAGTCCGCCCTTAGCGGCGGCATAGCCGGCGATGGTCTCGCGACCCAGCTCGCTCATCATCGAGCAGATGTTGATGATCTTGCCGTGGCCCTTGGCGATCATGCCAGGCAGGCAGGCCTTTGACACGATAAACGGTGCGTTGAGGTCGATATCGACGACGCGGCGGAAGTCCTCGGCGCTCATGTCGAGCATCGGGGTACGCTGGATGACGCCGGCGTTGTTGACCAGGATGTCGGGCGTGGTGCCAAAGTCGGCCTCGATCTTGGCGATGAGCTCGGCGACGACAGTCTCGTCGGTGACGTCTGCCACGTAACCATGAGCCTCAAAGCCCAGCTCGCGGTAGTGCTTCTCGGCCTCGGCTACCTTGTCGGCGTGACGTGCGTTAAAGGCGATCTTGGCGCCAGCCTCTCCGAGCGCCTCGGCGATAGCCATGCCAATGCCATAGGTGGCGCCGGTTACCAGTGCGACCTTGCCGTCCAGACGGAAGCTGTCCATAAGATCAGACATAGCGATCCTTTCAAAAGAAACGTTCATCTATATAAGTCTTGCTTTTCATACAAGGTCAGTATAGGTGAAGCGGCGTAATAGCCACCCCTTATTCCCTAAAATCAGGTGAACGTTCACTTTTAAAAGGCGAACGGTAGTCTCGCCCTTGCCGTGCGGACGTCTATTTGCTCTGTTCCTGCGCTCCCTCTGCGATCATGTTGCGGTTGTACACCAGATGCAGGTACATCGCGTCGTGCGCTGCGGTGGGATTGCGCGCGGCGATGGCGTCGGCCACGCCACGGTGGGTGCGGATGGTTTCCTCAACCAGCTTTTTGCCGGTTACGTCGATAAAGAGGGGGACGGATGCCTTGAGCACGCCCATCAGGCGGGGAACGACGAGGTTTCCGGAGCTCTCGGCAATGGCATTGTGGAACGCGGTGTCGGCGGCGGAGTAATCCTCACCGGCCTCGGCCAGGCGCTCGGATTCGTCGCAGAGCTCTTTGATGCAGATGATTTGATCGTCGGTCGCGTGCTCTGCGGCCATGCTGGCCATCTGCGGCTCGATCATAAAGCGAACTTCGAGTAGGTCGCGCGCCAGACGCTGCTTGTCGTCGATAAAGGTAAAGCCCAGCGGGTCGTCGGCAACGCCGGGGTTTGACGCCACATAGGTGCCCGAGCCCTGCTTAATGCGCACGATGTTGCGTGACTGCAGCAGCTTCATAGCCTCGCGTACGGTGCTCCTGCCAGCACCCAGGCGCTCGACGAGCACAGCCTCCTTGGGCAGGCGGTCGCCTTGCTCAAGATGCTCATCCAGGATAAGTTGAATAATTTTCTCCGAAATCTGCTCGGGGAGTCCCGAATCGGCTCGTGCCACGCTTCACCTCATATCAAAAGAATTCATCAGAGCTATTCTAGCTCATTTAACAGAAGCCGCGGTGGTTCGCTCCGACAATGGAGAGCTGTAAGTAGCCGTTTACCGTCAAAAACAGATTGTTCAGGAAATACATCAGATGTATTTTGAAAAAGTTTCCCTTTTAAACATCAGACCTATTGAAAACACGCTATAGTCTAAGACGAATTCAAAAGGTCTGATGAATTGGAGGAAAGATGTCAGACCCAACGTTTATGGCCGACCCCACCAGGCTGGTCATCGCCGCTATCGTGGGCATCGCGCTGCTGCTTGCGCTCATCATTAAGTTCAAGCTGCATCCTGTGCTTTCGATGATGGTCTCGGCGCTCGCGATCGGCATCGGCGCCGGTATGCCGCTCGACCTGGTGGCGGACACTGTCACCAAGGGCGTGGGAACCACGCTGCAAAACATCGCCCTGCTCATTGGCCTCGGCTCGATGTTTGGCCAGATTCTTGAGGAGAGCGGCGGCGCCAAGAAGATCGCCCAGACCTTCATCGATACTTTTGGGCAGGGTCATTCCAGCTGGGCGCTGGGCATTACCGGTCTGGTTATCGGCACTACGGTGTTCTTTGAGGCCGGCGTGGTCGTTTTGATTCCGCTTGCGTTTAGCGTGGCATCGCAGACCAAAAAGTCGACGCTCTACTATGGCATCGCGCTGCTCGCGGGACTTGCCGCCGGCTATGCGTTTGTGCCGCCATCGGCCGGGTCGGTTCTGGTCGCCGGCACGCTCGGTGTCGACCTGGGCACCATGATTCTCGTCGGTATCCCTACCGCCTTCATCGCTATGGCGATCGCCGGCGTCATCTGGGGTCGCAACGTGGGCAGTCGCATTTTTACCGATGTTCCGGAGCACTTTACCTCTGCCGAGGGTGCGAGCGACGAAAAGGAGCTTCCCTCCTTTGGCATGGTGCTTGCCATCGTGCTCACGCCGCTTTGTCTGATTTTGCTGGGCACGTTGTCCTCTTATATCCCCATGCCCGCCGAGCTCGCCTCGATTCTCGCCTTCCTGGGCAAGCCTTTCGTCGCTTTGACGCTCGCCACGCTCGTCGCGATGTATCTGCTGGGCGCGCGGCGCGGCTACTCCGGCGCCGAGCTCAAGGCCCTGCTCGACCGTTCGCTTAAGCCCGTCGGCATGATCTTGCTGGTCATTGCCTGCGGCGGTGTGATCCGCTGGATGCTGCAGGACTGCGGCCTGGGCCAGGTTATCGGCCCTATGCTCGAGGCCTCACCGCTGCCTTTGGTGGTCGTTGCCTTTTTGATTGCCGTCATGGTGCGTGCCTCTGTTGGCAGCTCCATCGTCGCTATGACCATGGCATCGGGCATTATGGCAGCCATGCCTGCAGTCGCCGGCGCTTCGGTGTTCATGCGTGCCGCCATCTGTCTTGCCATCTGCGGCGGTGCCACGGCCCTCTCGCACGTCAACGATGCCGGCTTTTGGATGTGCTCCTCGTTTCTGGAGATCGACGAGAAGACCACCCTCAAGTCCTGGACCGTTATGGAGACGCTCATCGGCCTTTCGGGTCTTGCCTGCGCCCTGATGATTTCGTTCTTCGCCTAGTTCGCGCAGCTAAGCATCTTTCGCCGAGTGCATCGCTCGGTACCCATTTACACCTGATTCATTAACCAACGATTGGTACAACCGTTCAAATCAAAAGAGGAGAGCATCATGGACGAGAAGACCAAGGCACAGATTCAGCAGGAGGCAGCCGACCTGGTTGCCAAGCTGCAGCCGCGTTCTGGCAAGTTCCGCACCATCAGCCCCGAGATGGACCCGCTGCGTCTGGGCTCTGGCTGGACTATCGAGGATCTGGACAAGCCGCAGGTCATTATCGAGTCGACGTTCGGCGACTCGCACCCGGGTTCTGCCGGCCTGTTTGAGTTGGTCGAGGAGGTTCGTGCTGGCGTTGCCGAGGCTGGTGGTCACGGCGCTCGTTACTTCTGCACCGATATCTGCGACGGCGAGGCCCAGGGCCACGACGGCATTAACTACTCGCTGCCCAGTCGCGACATGATCGCCAACATGATCGAGATCCATGCCAAGGCCACCCCGTTCGACGCCGGCGTCTTTGTTGCCAGCTGCGATAAGGGCCTGCCTGCGAACCTCATGGCCATGGGTCGCATCAACATCCCCTCCATCGTCGTTACCGGCGGTGTCATGGATGCCGGTCCCGACCTGCTGACCCTGGAGCAGCTCGGCGCGATTTCTGCCCGCTACGAGCGCGGCGAGATCTCCCGCGAGGAGCTTGAGTTTGCCAAGCACAACGCATGCCCCAGCTGCGGCGCCTGCTCGTTTATGGGCACCGCGTCGACCATGCAGGTTACCGCCGAGGCTCTGGGCCTTATGCTGCCCGGTACCGCCCTGCTACCCGCAACCAGTTCCGACCTGCGTGAGTTTGCGCGCGAGGCCGGCCGTCAGTCCGTGTGGCTCTCCGAGCACAACCTGTGCCCGCGCGACATCGTGACCAAGGAGTCCTTCGAGAACCTCATCATGGTCCACGGCGCCATTTCGGGCTCCACCAACTCGCTGCTGCATATCCCCGCGATCGCCCGCGAGTTTGGCATCGAGATGTCCGCCGACGACTTCGATCGTCTGCACCGTGGCGCCCACTACCTGCTCAACGTTCGTCCCGCAGGTGAGTGGCCGGCGCAGTTCTTCTACTATGCGGGCGGCGTGCCGCGCATCATGGAGGAGATCAAGTCGATGCTCCACCTCGATGTCATGACCGTCACCGGCAAGACCCTCGGCGAAAACCTCGAGGACCTTAAGAACAACGGCTACTACGAGAAGTGTGGCCGCTACTTGGAGAAGTGGAACCTCAAGCGCGAAGACATCATTCGCCCGTTTGACCAGGCTTTTGGCACCGATGGCTCCATCGCCATCCTCCACGGCAACCTTGCCCCCGAGGGCGCCGTCGTCAAGCACACGGTTGTTCCGCGCGAGATGTTCCAGGCTACGCTTAAGGCTCGCCCGTTCGATTGTGAGGAGGACGCTATCCACGCCGTCCTGACGCACGAGGTCAAGCCCGGTGACGCCGTCATCATTCGCTACGAGGGCCCCAAGGGCTCCGGCATGCCCGAGATGTTCTACACCACCGAGGCTATCGCCAGCGACCCCGAGCTGGGCGCGAGCATTGCCCTGATCACTGACGGCCGTTTCTCCGGCGCCTCCAAGGGCCCGGCTATCGGTCACGTTTCGCCCGAGGCTGCCGTGGGCGGTCCGATTGCCCTGATCGAGGAAGGCGACCTTATCCAGATCAACATTCCCGAGCGCTCGCTGTCTATCGTGGGCATCGCCGGCAAGAAGATGGAGCCGGCCGAGGTCGACGCCGTCCTGGCCGAGCGTCGAGCCGCTTGGAAGCCCAAGACTAATCGCTATACCTCCGGCACGCTCAAGTTCTTTACCGAGCATGCGGTTTCCGCCATTCAGGGTGGCTACATGGAGTAGCGCCCATGCGCATCGATTCCCTCTCATAGATGTGCGGCACAAAGAGCCCCGAGCCACGTCACCGGGGCGCGTTGTTCAGCGCCGCCGGGGCGCTCCACTCAAACGACAAGAGACGTCTTACGCAAGCGCCCGCGTCCGTGGATAAAACCACGGGCGTGGGCGCTTCACTTTATTCCCAGCCGCTTTATTCCCAGCCCTTCCACACGTCAGGCTCGTAGCCAACGGTTGCCTGGCGGCCGTTGCGAACGATGGGCTCACGAAGAATCTGCTGGTTATCGAGCACCTTTTCGAACTTCTGGTCGGCAGCAAGATACTGTACGAGCGCAACCGTGTCGGCATCTTTCGCCTTTGGATCGATCACAGCGTCGATCCCGCCGACGGCGCGCGCCACGCTTTCGAGCTCGCCTTTGCTCATCCCCTTTTCCTTCAAGTCGATGAACTGGAACTTCACACGACGTTCCTTGAAATAGCGCTGCGCCTTCTTAGTATCGAAGCTTTTCTTCGTGCCGAATATCTGGATGTTCATACGTACCGCCTTCGCTCAATTCTCGTCCGTCCACGATACGACAAGGGAGCCGAGCAAAAACAGAGCAGGCGGAGATGGAGGAGGACGGCGACCGACCGTCGGCAAGAGTCGGCCGGATCGGACTGGCGCCCAGCGCGCGCCGGCGACACGCTCGCAGCTGCACACATAGCCGATGTACAAGCTCGCCGCGGCGTTCCCTCGCCCCGCGGTGTGGCGATAGAGAAGCACGCCACCCGTCAACGATGGCGCCTCGGTGAAGAAAATCAACGTCTGGGTTACATCCCTTGAAAGGGGCGAAGACGGCTGCTAGAATGCCTCCCCGCTATGAAGGATTTGACCAAAGCATACATCGCAATTCGGCGGCCCCTGGTATACGGGGCCTCTCCTGTTGTTCCCCAAGTGCGCTCTGAGCAGCCGCTTTCTTCCTGTCGTATCTGATGCACGCATAGCACGTGCATGTTATTTCGCCCGTGGGCCGGCGCGCCTTCGGCGAAGAATCGAATAGATACGAAGGAAGCTTATGTCTGATAATTGTACGGTCGCGCCCGCCAATGGGCGCATTACCGGTACCCAGATCCGCATTGTCGCGGTCGTCGTCCTGGGTGCCTTCTTGGCGCTACTGAACCAAACGGTGATGTCGCCTGCGCTGCCGGTCATCATGTCCGATTTCGCCATCGATGCCTCGACTGCCCAGTGGATCATGTCCATATACCCGCTGGTGAGCGGCATCATGGTCCCCGTTTCGGCGTTCCTTATCGACAAGTTCAGCACCCGCGCGCTATTCTTCGGGGCGACGCTGGTGTTCGCGCTGGGCACGCTGCTGTGCGCCGCAGCCCCTGATTTCCTGTTCCTCATCATCGGTCGCGTGTTGCAAGCGGCGGGCTCAGGCGTGCTCATGCCGCTTGTCTCGGTGGTTCCCATGCTGGTGTTCCCCGTCGAGAAACGAGGAACGGCTATGGGCATGGCGGGCATCGTCATGTCGGCGGGTCCCGCGGTCGGCCCCGTCGTAGGCGGCGCGGTGATCGACACGTACGGCTGGCGCACCATGATCGGCGCCATCGTCCCCCTCGCAATTCTCGTGCTGGTGCTGGGCGTGTTCATGCTGAAAAACGTGGGCGAGCTGAAGAACCCCAAGCTCGACCTGCCCTCGGTCGTCCTCTCCACCATCGCCTTCGGCGGACTTCTCTACGGGTTCTCGAGCGCCTCGTCGATGGGTTGGGGCAACCCCGTGGTGCTCGGCTCGATCGTCGCGGGTGTCGTGTGCTTGGTGCTGTTCGTCGTACGCCAGGGCAAAATCGAGGACCCGCTGCTTCAACTGGGCACGCTCAAGACGCGCGAGTTCCGCGTGGCCGCCATCATCGTCACGCTCATCAACGCCGCATGCCTGGTCACCAACACGCTGTTGCCGTTGCTGCTGCAAACCTCGCTTGGCGCTTCGGCCTTCGAAACCGGCATGGCCATGCTTCCCGCCGCGGCGGTGGGCATCATCATCAGCCCTATCTCCGGCGTGGTGTTCGACAAGTTCGGTCCGCGTGCCATCTCGATCGTCGGCCTGGCCCTCATGACCGGCGCCCTGTTCCTGCTCTCGCTTTCGACGGTAAACACGCCCATCTTGGTGGTTGCGCTGTTCTGCATGCTGCAGTCCGCCGGCCAGTCGCTCGCGAACATGCCGGTGAACACATGGGGTGTCAATGCCTTGAAAAATGACATGATCGCCCACGGCAACGCCATCGCGAACACCGGCCGCCAGGTCGCCGGCGGTTTGTGCACGGCGCTCATCATCACGGTCATGACAAGCGTCACCGCGTCGGCCGGCGTCGATGCGAGCATCCAAGTAGCCACCGCCGTGGGCGCGGGCGTCGCTTACAAGGTGTGCGCGGCAATCGGCCTCGTTTCCCTTATCTGCGCCATATTCAGCGTGCGCACCAAGAAAACCGCACCGAAAACGAAGGAGGCATAAGCGATGTCCGAGATTCTGTCCGAGCGCATCCCGCTCGAGCTCGAGGGGACGCCCGTTTCGAGCATCATGATTGAAGAGCCGTTCACCTGCACGCAGGATTGCACGATTTCCGACGTGGTGCGCATGCTCGCCGAAAACGAGGTGAGCAGCATGCCCGTAATCGATGAGCGCAACCAGGTGGTCGGGTTCATCTCCGACGGCGATGTCATGGGAGCCATCGCGCAGCATCGCGCTCACACCATCTTCACGGGCGGCGACGCGTCCATGCTGTACTTCGACGATCAGAGCCTTGAGCAGCGCATCGAAGACCTGAAGGATCGCTGCGTCATGGATTTCGCGACGCGCCAGGTAGTGTGTGCCCGTCCCGAGCAGAGCATCGCCCGCGTCGCCGCGCTGCTGGCGAAGAAGAAGTTCAAGAAGCTTCCTGTGGTTGATGACGAGGGCAAACTCGTGGGGGTCATCCGCCGCTCCGCCATCACCAAATACATCTTCGGCATCCTTTTCCAATAGGGGCAGGTCGCACTTGAGGCGAACATCTCGAGGCATCGAGCCAGCAACTGGACTAGACAACCTTGACACGCACGCGCTTTCCCTCGATGCTTCGGTAAGGGGAGCTGCGAAAATCGCAGTACGGGTGATCGGTGCCGCGCCCCCGAAGGCAAAAGCGAACACGGGAGCGATACGATGGGAAAAGTCCTGGACGAAGATTTGGTTTATGAGATTCTCTCCGTCGTGGCAGAGATTCCGGCGGGATGCGTCGCCTCGTACGGTCAGATAGCGCGCCTCATCGGCAGGGAGAAAAACTCTCGCCTGGTCGGAGCGGTGCTGAGCGAGGCGGATCGCTACGGAGATTATCCCTGCCACCGCGTCGTCAACCACGCGGGACGCCTCGCGCCAAACTTCCCCGACCAGCGAGCACTGCTGACGGAGGAAGGAGTCGCCTTCCGAGACAACGGCTGCGTCGACATGAAAAAGCACCAGTGGAACGAGTAGCCAGGCAGCGTAGCGTCGAAAGGAGCGACGCCACGGGGAACGACCTGCGCCCCGCCGCCGGACAACCTATGACAAAGTGACACGTCCCACAAAGAGCGGCGCACCAGTACGAGACACGACCGCGACGTAAAAAGACCCTATGATACTCGTAAGCATCTATCTGATTGCCCGCCTCGAGGTACCCAAAGAACGAGAGATGCCGAAACCCCTAGACAAAGAAAAAGGTCGGGAGCTTTTATGCTTCCGACCTGAAGTTTCATGGTCGCGGGGGGCGGATTTGAACCACCGACCTTCGGGTTATGAGGTCGCTACGACGTTGTTTCATTCAGACATTTCGACCCAAATTGAAGTCAATATAACTCCAGGTCATTTGATGTTTTCATAGATTTACGAAAGAAAAGTACGCGGAATAATTCGACCCAAATTCGACCCAAATTCGACCCACAACGAGCTTGAAAGCGGTCAGGCGGAGCATTACCCTTGGGGTGTGACCCCACGCAGGGCCCACCACCAAGGGTAATGCTCCGCCTGAC
>UQLH01000010.1:0-68689 GCA_900541805.1 uncultured Collinsella sp. | reverse complement strand
GGCCCGTGGGTTATACCCTAAGAGCAAACCACCCTTTTTAAGGGTGGTTCTGATTTGCGGGGGCCGCCGTGCTGCTCGCCCGTGGGGGACTGGCATCTGTTTCCTAGAGTGCGCTGCGGTAAATCTTTCTCGCGTTGTCCAGCGTGAGCTTCCTGAAGCTGCCGAAGAGCTCTCCGCGGTTGATCTTGAGGCCCGGAATCATCTTTTCGATATCGTCCTCGGTGACTCCGAACTCCGATAGCGCGCGCGGCATTCCCAGCGAGACGAAGAAATCCTGCAGCTCGTCGATGGTCGCTTCGACCGCGTACTCGATTGCCTGCTCGGGGGTTACCTCCACATCGAGCTCGTCCGCGTCCGAATCGATGGGTTCGATGCCAAGGGCCTGGGCGCTGAACTCCAGGAAGCGCTCAGGGTGCTCTCGCCATACGTAGCGCATCCAGGCGGGGAAGATGACGGCGAGGCCGGCGCCGTGCGTGATCTTGGTGTCCAGTGCGGATAGCTCGTGCTCAAGGCCGCGGCAGGTCCAATCGCCGTCGCGCAGGGCGTTATGGGCGAGCGTACCCACCCACATGATCTCGGCGCGGGCGTCGTAGTCATCGGGGTTCTCCATCACCTTGGGCGCCGCCTCCCTCGCGGCGCGCACTAGCCCGCAGGCGATGTTGTCGGTTACGCCCACGGCGGGCTCGCCGGAGAAGAGTCGCTCCATGATATGGGCGATCATGTCGGTCACTCCCGCGGCGGTCTGGCAGGCGGGCAGGCTGAAGGTCAGCTCCGGGTCGAGGAAGGCGATGGCCGGGCGGTTGAGGTCCGTGTTAATGCTGCATTTGAGGTGCTCCTCGTCGTTGCTGATAACGCAGGAGTTAGAGGCCTCGGAATCGGATGCGGGGATGGTCACCACGCAGGCGACGTCGATGCGGTCGGCGGGAACGGCGCGCTTGCGGAAGAAGTCCCATACGTCGCCGTCGTATACCGCCCCAGTGCGATGGCCTTCGCGCAGTCCATGACGGAGCCGCCGCCCACGGGCAGGATGATGTCGGCGTCGTTTGCCCGTGCGAGCTCGACGCCTTCTCGTGCCAAGCCTATTTCGGGGTTTGGACGCACCCCTCCAAGCCCGATGTGCTCCACGCCCGCGGCATCGAGCGATGCCCTCACGCGGACGAGCGTTCCGCAGCGAACTGCGGAACCCCTGCCGTAGACAATGAGCGCTCAGCGGTAGCCGGAGGCGGACAGAGTCCCCCAACCTTGTCGGTCGCTTTTCGCCCAAAGACAAAGCGGGTGGGGGAGTAGAAGGAGAAATCGTTCATGGAGCTCCAATCTGGCGTTTCGCCCTACATGCGCGGAGGAGTTTTTCGGGCGCATCGCCTGCGTTCGCGTCGCAATCTCGGCGGCGCGGTGCGGTCCGTGGATTCCATCGTATCGCCCGCGGCACCCCTTACCGACGATTGAGGCGAGTCTGCATTTCGCGGCGCGACGTCCACCTGGCGGACGATATCCGTTCGCGACACGTGGCCGTCCCGGTCGCAATAGCGTATGCGCACCGGGTTGCCGAGATGGGCCTGCGACCCCTTCTCCTGATGCGAGCGCGCGAGACGGGCGAGCAGCGGCGCGAGCACCTGCTCGACCGTCTCCTCCCGATACCACGCCGCCACGGGCAACCCGTTCACGTCAAACCCGTACGTTCGCCATGCCATTCGCCTCGCCGCCTTCGCCGAACGAAACCGCGTATCCAGACCGCCGGTCCCCCACCCAGCACTTCGACGAGCCTTCGCGCTCACTTCTGCGGTCGGGATGCGCCCGCGAGGCGCTCGGCAGGCAGCGCCATTTCCGCTCGCTGTGTCGAGCGCGAGTGTCGAGAAGTCGCCATATGCCACTCAGATGTAGCATGGAGTGCCGAAGCGCACGCGCCCGTGACGAAACACTGGCGCCAACCCGTTCCGCGCACCACCCCGCCCGTAAGGTGTGTGGCGAAAGGAGGACCAGCCGCATGAACATCCCCGAGACACAGAGCCTACCTCGATCGCATTCCGCACGAGCTTCTCTGACATTTCCGCCCATTACCACGTGGAGGTCCCCGTCACGGAGATCGCCTACGCATACGACTACATCAATTCCCGGCATGCCCCGCGCAGGCAGGCCACGCTGAACGACGGGTCCGCGGCCCGGCAGGACGAATGACGCGCTTCGGCACAGGCCATGCCGAAACGCGTCACGCAAGCAAAGGAAGGAAGCCAACATCACATGAGCATCATCGCAGCACGCATCGACAACCGCCTGCTACACGGCATAGTGGCAACCCAGTGGGTACCCGAGTTCCGTCCGCAGCGTCTCATGGTCATCGATGACATCGTCGCCAACGACCCGACCAAGAAGGCCGCCATGCGGATGGCAAAGCCCTCGGGAGTCGCCCTCTCCATTATCAACAAGGAGACGGCTCTCACGAACTATCGGGCGGGCAAGTACGACGACCACACGGTCTTCATCGTGGCGCGAGACCCCCAGACCATCCTCGACGTCATACAGACGGGCCAGGTTGTTCCCACACTCGTGGTCGGAGGCACAGTCTTTCCCGAAGAGGGGTCAGACGCCGTCCAGGTGAGCAGTCGCGCCTACGTCACCAAAGACGAGCTGCCCGCATATCGAGCGATTGCTGGCACCGGCTGCGACATCACCGTTCGCTATGTGCCGGCCGACAAGCCCGTAGAGCTCTCCAGCATCATCACGCTTTAGCAAGGGAGTGAACTTATGACACCATCCATCATCCAGATAGCCGTCGTTACACTCATCGCCTTCATCTACGGAGCCGAGAAGAACGCGGGACAAATTCTCACGAACATGTCCGTCACGCCAGCATGGTTCGTCGGACTTGCGCTCGGCGACCCCGTAACCGGCCTCGCCGTCGGCGCCATCGTCCAACTCATGAGCCTGGGCGTGGCGGCCATGGGAGGAGCCTCCGTCCCCGACTATCCCACTGCCGCCATCATTGGCGCCGTCGTTGCCATCACCTCGGGTCAGGAGGCGAGCGTCGGCGTTGCCGCCGGGATCGCAGTCGGCATGCTCGGCCTTCAGCTCGACGTCATCGCCAAGACGGCAAACGGCTTCCTCGGGCGTACCTCGCAGCGCTTTGCCGAAGAGGGCAAGTACTCGCAGATGAAGAGCGTACTTTTCCTCGGTCCGGTCTTCTATGGCCTTACGGCGGCCATCCCCACGTTTGCCGTACTGCTCTTTGGCGCCGATGCCGTCAACGCTTTCCTCTCCGTCATGCCCTCCTGGTTCACGACCGGCCTCTCCATCGCCGCCGGTATCCTCCCCGTCGTCGGCCTTGCGATGCTTCTGTCCTTCATGCCAATGAAGAAATTCATCGCCTACGCCATCGTTGGCTTCGTTCTGGCCGCCTACTTGCAGATAAGCATTCTCCCCATTGCCCTGCTCGGTGCCGCCGCGGCCATCGAGTACTACAAGTCGCACAGCAATCCGTCCGTAAACGCCCTCGACGCTGGAGGTCTGGAAGATGAGTAACGAAGTTAACGCCACCAAGGCAAACGAAGCGCCAACCCGCCTGGCAGACGGAACGTACCAGCCAGTCCTCACCGTTTCCGATCTCGACCGTTGCGGCCGCCGCTGGATGCTCGGCGCGTCCATCTATAACTATGAGTCCCAGTGTGCCCCGGCGGTCATGTTCGCAACCGAACCCGCCCTGCGCAAGATCTATGCAGGAGACGAGGAGGGCTACCGCAGGTCACTTCTGAGCACCTATCGCTATTACAATGCGACTCCCCAGGTAAGCGGCCTGCTCCTCGGCGCCGGCCTAGCCTTGGAGGACAAGGGGCACAATGACGCCATCGACGCGGTCCAAGACCTTAAGATTGGCCTCATGGGCTCCCTCTCAGGAGTCGGCGATACGATCTTCGCCATCCTCATTCCCACCATCTTCGGCTCCATCGCCGCCTACATGGGACAGGCGGGAAACCCCGTCGGCGTGCTTCTCTGGCTCGCCGTCGCCATCGCCATCTTCGTATGGAAGCTCTTTGACTGGCGCATAGGCTATAAGTTCGGCGACAAGCTCTTCACGACCCTTGCCGAGAAGATGTCCGTTTTCACCGAGTCGACGTCGGCACTTGGCATGATGGTCGTCGGTGCGCTCATCCCCACCGTCATCAAGGTCTCGTGTGGTCTCACGTTCACCATGGGTGACGTCACGCTCGACGTCCAGACGGGCATCCTCGACCAAATCATGGTCGGCATGCTGCCCGTAATAGCCACAGCCATCGTCTACGCCCTCGTCAAGCGCAAGGTCAGCATCAACAAGATTGTCCTCGGCATCCTCATCATCTCGTGGGTGTGCGCGGCTTTCGGCATTCTTGCTGCCTAGCCTAGGGCTAGACCAACCCACAAAGGACGCATTATGAGGCACATCATCATTGCATCGCACTACGGCCTGGCAGCCGGACTCGGAGACACGCTCAAGGCCATCATAGGACCGGGGCACGACATCAGGGTTGTCTGCGCGTTTACAGACGAAACCCCGCTCGAGGAGAAGCTCGCCAGCGCATTCGAGGGCATCGCCGAAGATGACGAGACCCTCGTTCTCACCGACATCCTTCAGGGCAGCGTAAACCAGCTCGTAGCCTGCTCGGCTCCGCGAGGCGCGTTCATAGTGACCGGCGTAAACCTTCCCGTGGCCCTCGAGCTCTCGCTCCACGCCGGACAGCTTACTCCCGATGTGGTGAGGCATGTCGTCACCCAAGCCAAAGAGCAGCTCGTCTACCTCGGAGATCTTACTCCGGACGTTGACGAAGAAGACGAATAGGAAAGACGCGACAGTAAGGAGGACGAGACATGCGCAAAGTCCCGACCAATAACCAGCACCTGTTCTACCAACCGAAGGACGTGTGGGTGGGAGACGTCATGCCCTTCGGCAAGGACGGCACGTTCTATCTATACCACCAGCGTGACACGCGCGACCCCGCTCCGCTTGCCGAAGGACAGCCCTTTGGGTGGTCGCTCGCGACCACCCAGGACTTCGTGACGTACCAGGAACACGGAACGGCGATCCCCCACGGCGGAGAAGACGACCAAGACCAGTTCATCTACGCCGGAACCGTTTACGAGGCAAAAGGGGAGGTACGCGCTTTCTATACCGGGTTCAACCGCAACTACCTGCGAGAAGGCAAAACGTCCCAGGTGCTCATGCAGGCGAAGGCCTGCTCGGATGATTATGCGACGTGGAAAAAGACGGGCGTTGCAGTAGAGCTCACGCCTCAGCCAGGATACGATGGGCGCAACTGGCGCGACCCTTTCGTAATATGGGATGACGACCGGAAGGAATACCTCCTCGTACTGGGCACGCGTAAGGGAGACGACCCCTCCAAAACCCTCCAAACTGGCAGGCTCGTTCACTTTACGTCGAAGGACCTCGAGCACTGGCAGTTCAAGGGCGACTTCTGGGCCCCCGGCCTCTACACCATGTTCGAAATGCCAGACATTTTTAAAATTGGCGATTGGTGGTACCTGGTCTACTCTGAGTACAGCGACGAGAACAAGATCGTCTACCGCATGAGCCGCGATCTCTACGGTCCGTGGGAGAAGCCGAGAGATGACGCCTTCGACGGGAGGGCGTATTACGCCGGACGGACCGCCTTCGACGGATCGCGCAGGATTCTGTCCGGCTGGGTCCCCACGCGCGAGAACGACGATGACCGGGCCAACTGGCTTTGGGGTGGCTCGTTTATGCCCCATGAGGTGTACCAGCGCCCCAATGGCACCCTCGGCGTTCGCCCTCCCCAAAGCATAAAGGATGCGTTCGAGTGCCCTGATGCCGTCCCGGATATCGAGCTTCGCGGAGACCACGAACGAACGGAGTGCGTAATCACCGAAAACGCAGGCGAGATCTTCTGCTTCGAGGCAGACGTGACGTTCAGGGACGCTTGCGACTTCTCAATTCGAGCCTACAAGAATCTCGAGACCGACGAGTCGTACGAATACCGCTTCGACCTCGACGCGAATCGGCTCTCGTTCGACAAGAGCCCCTGTTACAAGTGGTTCCGCGTAATGGATAAGGGGCTTTGGAGGCCAGTCTGGCTCGAGTCCGGGCGTTCTTACCACCTGCAGCTCATCGTTGACGACAACATCCTCGTCCTCTACCTCGACGGTACCGCACTCACGACACGCGTCTGCGAGAAGTTCGGCCACTCGCTTGCTGTTACGGTAACGAATGGCGAACTCAAACTGTCCAACATAGCCTTGGCGAAGGGGCTGCGCGAACAGGAAAAGTAAGCCAGTGAACCTCGTCGCCACAGCGACTCCCCCAGCAAAACACGCGAACAACGGGTCCGGCCGCATTCCGGCGACCGGACTCGTCCTGTGCCCTGATGGCACATGGCCCCGGGCTGCCGACAGCGAGGCGGCCTTAGGGGCCTCGCCTACAGATTCCTGAGTGCGTCGACGAGGGAGACCTTGCCCGCGGTGACCTCGTCGGCCTGCTTGATGACCTTTGCGGGCACGACGGCCACCACAGCGCCGGCGGCAGAGTCGATTCGAGCGATGTGGTCAGAGACGGAGCGAACGGCGAGCCGCTTGCCGACAGGGAGGCAGTCAAAGGTGGCAAAGCGCACTCCTACGGTTGGGATACGCCCGTGAGGCGCTCGGCGGACAGCGCTGTTGCCGCTCGCTGTGTCGAGCGCAGGTGTCGAGAAGTCGCCATATGCCACTACAGATGTATCATGGAGTGCCGAAGTTCACGTGCCCGTGACAAAACGCGGGCGCCAACCCGTCCCGAGCACCACCCCGCCCGTAAGGTGTGGGACGAAAGGAGGACCAGCCGCATGAACATCCCCGAGACACAGAAAGACCTGCTTGCCTACCTCGATCGCATCACGCGCGAGCTTGGCAGCACGCGGGGCGGGCGCATCCAGAACCGTCTCGACCACTTCACCACGGCATCTATAACCGACTCGCTCGCCATCTCGCGCAGCCTGGCAAGTCAGTATCTCAACGAGCTCGTGCGCGCTGGCCTCGTGGTGAAAGCAGGGGCACGACCGGTGTGCTACTTCCACCGCCGCTCCCTCGAACGCTTCTTCCAGTCTCGCATTGAGCGTAGCACCTACCCTTCGGTCGAGCAGCTCTTCGCCACGCTCGGAAACGGCGAGCGACTCGACTTCGACCGCGCAATCGGTCACGAGCTGAGCCTTGCGCCCTGCATCAGCCAGCTCTGCGCCGCGCTCAAGTACCCGCCAGCTGGCCTGCCCATCCTGCTCTGTGGCGCCTCGGGAACCGGCAAGGGTCTACTCGCCGAACTTGCCCTCGAATACGGCAAGAACGTCGGCGTCCTGCAGCAGGAAGCCAAGCTTGTGAGCATCGACTGCTCGCATTACGCAGACGATGCCCGCGCGCTCACTCACGACCTGTGCGCAGATGGCGGGCCTGCAGATCGGGCGAGCGGCGGCATCGTTTATCTCAAGGACGTCGACGCCCTCTCACCCGCTGCCCAGGACGCGCTCTTGGAGTGGGCCTCCGCACAGGCGGGCGCCATTGTGCCAGCCCCTGCTGTGCGCCTTATCTTTGCCACCTCAAACGAGGCAGACAGTACCGAGTGCCGCAGCCTCACGCGTCGCATCCCCATGTCCGCCCAGGTGCCGTCTCTGCGCGAGCGCACCCAGGAGGAGCGTGAGGAACTGACTCTCCACTTCCTCAAGGAGGAGGGCCGACGCATAGGACGCGACATCCTCATAAGTCGCGGAGCCTTCCGAGCCCTCGCCGGCACCAACTTCGAGGAGAACGTACGCGGCCTGCGCGACTGCATCACCAACTGTTGCGCCGAGGCCTATCTAGACACGAAGGGTGACAGCCTGGAGATTCGCACCTACCAGCTTCCCTCCGCAATCCTTGCCGGCTCCGCACTCGAGCGCAGCGAGAACGACATGCAGCTCATCGACACCACCCGGAGCATCCAAAGCCAGGCGGACGACCGCGCACGGCATGTACTCGACGCCATGCTGGAGCCATACGAGAGCTATCGCGAAGGCACGCTTGATGGGGGCGCGTGCAGCGCTCAGCTGGTGGAGCGAGCCCGCGACCTCGAGGACTACCTGGCGTTCGGGCAAAACCCGGGCCGCTCGAAGTCCGACGCATACGAGCAGATCGCCGACAGCGTCGTCACTTCCGTGAACGAACTCTACTCGATCGATTTGTCCCGAAAGAGCTCGCATCTAATCGCCCAGGGCATCTGCCTCCAGCTGTGGCCGCCCGCAAGCCTCTCGCGTTGGAAGAGCTCCCATGCAAGCGAGCTTTCCGGCATGCGCGGCGTCGTGGCCCAGCGCAACCGCTTTGCCGTTACTGTCTGCGCCTGCATCGCTGATGAACTCAAGGCCACGCTCGGCATCGCACTCGACGATCTCACGTGTCTGCTCGTCCTTGCGCATGCGGCACTCGCACTCGACCCGTCTAAGCGTCGTCGGAGCGTCGGTATCGTCCTCAGTCATGGCTACTCGACCGCCACGAGCATCGCCGACGCCGCCAATCGGATTCTTGACACGAGGGTCTTCGAGGCCATCGACATGCCCTACGACCAGAAGGTTACGGACGTCGCTGTTCCTCTTCAGCAACTCATCGACCGCTTCTCCTACGCAGACGAGGTCGTCATCCTCGTGGACATGGGATCGCTCCAGGATATTTATAAGAGTCTGGAATCCACCTCCGGCATGACGCTCGGCATCATAAACAACGCCTCTACCGGCCTTGCGGTGGAGGTTGGCGCCGGACTTATCGCGGGTCGCTCCGTGCGAGAGGTTCTCGACGATGCTGCGGCAGCTTGCACCTGTAATTATCACATCGTGGCGCGCAACGCCCGACCGGACGCGATTGTCTTCTGCTCCGAAGGCGGACTTGACGCAGCTGCGCGGATCCGCGATCTCGTGGCGCAGAGCCTGCCTGGCGAGTCCCCCGCGCGGCTTGTCGCCGTTGACTGGCGGCAGCTCGCCAATAACGGATCTGAGGATGCCGCCTTCTCCCAGTACAACGTGCGCTCGGTCATCGGCACGGACAATCCGCACGCCGACGGAGTCCCGTTCATTTCGCTCGAGGAACTCATCGCCGGCGAAGGAACGGCCCAGATAGACCGCGCCTTCGCACGCTTGCTCGACGCTGACAGCTTGCGCACGTTCCACCAGAATCTCGTCAAGAACATGACCCTCAGGAACGTGGTCGAGTCCATCACAATCCTTAACCCCAACAAGCTCTTCGGCGAAATCGAGAGTGCCGCAGAGCGGCTCCAGCAGCTCACCGGAGACGTGATTGGCGCTCGTGTGAGCATGGGGCTCTACGTGCACCTGTGTTGTCTCGTGGAGCGCCTCGTGACCAGAAGCCCCATCGAGAACTACGCAGACGAGCAGCGCTTCGCCAATGAACACAACGATTTCGTCGAGGCATTCCGCACGAGCTTCTCTGACATTTCCGCCCATTACCACGTGGAGGTCCCCGTCACGGAGATCGCCTACGCATACGACTACATCAATTCCCGGCATGCCCCGCGCAGGCAGGCCACGCCGAACGATGGGCCCGCGGCTCAGCAGGACGAGTGACGCGCCTCGCAAGCAAAGGAAGGAAGCCAACATCACACGAGCATCATCGATCGCTGCGTGCAAGGCGGCGGGCCTCACCGTGTTCGCCAAGCGCGAGGAGCGTTTTGGTTTTTCGCAAGCAAATGCGGACGAAATCAGCGACCAGATTCCCGATACGCTCAAACATGCAGGGCCCCTATGTGTTTAACCTCATTTTTCCGTGTGCGGTAGAATGGAGTCGTTGAGATCGCGAACGCCTTAAAGGGAGAGTTTTTGTGGATGCGCATCTGGATGGGGGCTCTTCCGCCCCGCTGTATCAACAGGTGCTCGATTTGCTTAAGAGCGATATCGAACAGGGGACATATCCCGTTGACTCGCAGATTCCAACGGAACTTGAGCTTTCTAAGATGTACGGCGTGGGAAGGGTCACGGTTCGCCGCGCAATAGAGGAGCTTGTGGGCGAGGGGTATCTCACCAAGCGGCAGGGGCGTGGTACGTTTGTGACCGCGACAAAGATAATTCGCAAGGTGCATCAGAAGGACGATGTTCAGAGTTTTACCCAAGCATGCGCTGAAAACGGCATGAAGGCGGGCGCTCGCGTCGTTGCCCGCAAGACCGTTGCCGCCGATCGCGACCTCGCTTCTTTCTTTGGCTTGGATGAAGGCTCTGACCTCATCTTGGTCTCACGCGTGCGTACCGCAGACGGCGTGCCGGTCCTGTTCGAGAACAACTACTATCCTGTCGATGGATTCGAATTTCTCAAAGATATCGGTCTCTCCAATTGTTCGATATTCGAGGCCGTGGGGGAGCGTACGGGTAGGTATCCCTGCTCGTCCGATCCCTGCAGGCTGGAGATCGCCCGTGCGGGAATTGATGCCGCCCGCGAGCTCAAGGTCCCAGTAGGGGAGCCGCTGTTCTTCATGAACGCGGGCTTTCTCGATTCCAACGGAGAGCGCTTCTGCTATGGCAGACAGTACTACGTGGGTTCGCGCTACAGCTTCGATATCTAGCGGCTCTGTCTCACACAGCGCTGTTCTCGTATTGCCGCGGCAGGTCCGTTTAGCGCGTAAAAGTTACCACTTATAGAACAACCTAATATGTTTCTTGACCGACGCCTTCATGCAGGTTATACATAGAACAACCTAAGATGTTTGCCTATACGTGAAGGATTTTTGGCAAGCATCGTTGCTCTGGCAGGAGGTTAAGAATGCCGGATGCCAAACAGGAGAAGCCCAAGCGCAGATTCCATCTCCAGCTTCCCCATGTGTACACCATCGCGTTCATGCTGATCGTGTTCTTCGCGGTGCTCACATGGATCGTCCCATCGGGTCAGTTCGACCGCCAGACCATTCAGACGGCCGCGGGCGAGCGAGAAGTCGCCGTAGCCGGAACGTACCAAGAGGTCGACAAGGTCTACACCGATTCGGAGACGGGGGAGACCGTCGATCTGCGACAGGGCATCGATGCCGTCCTGCAGGCTCCCGCCAAGGGCATTCAGGCTGCGGCCGATGTCGTCGCGTTCGTCCTGCTGATCGGCGGATCGTTCGCCATCGTCACCAAGACCAACGCCCTAAACGCCGGCATGAGCCGCGTGATCAAGAAGCTGAAGAACAAGGACATCTTGATCATCCCCATCTCCATGATCCTGCTCTCGATCTGCGGCACCACGTTCGGCATGTCCGAGGAGGCGCTGCCGTTCTACGCGATCTTCATCCCCATCATGCTGAGCATCGGGTATGACTCCATGACCGCGTTCATCATCTGCTTCCTCGGCCCCAACCTTGGTTACTGCGCATCCACTATTGATCCTTTCAACGTGCTGATCGCCCAGGGCGTTATCGGCATCGAGGGAAATCCCCAGCTTTGGCTCCGCGCCATCCTGTGGGTCATCTTCACCGCCGCGGGCATTTTCTGGGCCATGCGCTACGCGCGCCGCGTCAAGCTCGATCCCAAGTCCTCCATCACCTATGAGGACGATAAGCAGAAGCGCATCGAGTTCTCTGTCACCGATGCCTCTATCGAAGAGGAGTTCACGCTTCGCCACAAGCTCGTCCTCATTGATTTCGCGGTCGGCATGGGCGTTATCGTGTGGGGCCTCGTTACCCAGGGCTGGTATATGGACGAGATCTCCATGGTGTTCCTGGCCATGGGCCTTCTTGCCGGCATACTCGGCGGCCTGGACGAGAAGACCATTGCGGAGGAGTTCGTCCGCGGAATCGCCGACTTCGCCTACGCAGCCTGCATCATCGGCATCGCCCGCGGCATCCTGGTCGTCGCAGAGGGCGGAATGATCATCGACTCTATTCTTAACTGGCTCGTCGGACTCCTTGCGGGCGCTCCGTCCTTCATCTATACCACCTTCATGTACATCGTCCTCGGCCTGCTTTCGCTGCTGGTTCCTTCCAGCTCCGGCCTCGCTGCACTCACCATGCCCGTCATGGGCCCGCTGACCGAGCTTATGGGCCTCAATCCCGGGGCTGCCGTCACCGCTCTGCAGTTCGCGAACCAGACCGTCAACACCATCAGCCCCGTTGCGGGCATGACCGTCGCGGGTCTTGCCGTGGCGAAGATCTCCTTCGGGCAATGGTGGAAGACCATCTGGAAGTTCTTTATCTTCATGGTTCTGTTCGGATTGGTCGCGACTGTGATCTCCGGCCTACTGCCGATGTAGGAGGTGCCCAGCATGGATTTAAGCGCTTCCACACCCCGTCTGCGTCGCGAGCAGGTCGCCGGCATGAACATTCACTACATCATGTGGTCGCTCGATTACTTCCTTGATGCTCAGCAGCGCCTTGGCTTCAAAACCATCGAGCTTTGGGCGGCCGAGCCGCACGTGACGCTGGACCACACGGGGTATTTCGAGGCCGACGAGCTTCGCCGCAAGATCGAGTCCCGCGGACTCTCCGTGAGCTCCCTGTGTCCGGAGAACGTGGTGTATCCGTGGCAGTACGCTGCCAGAAAGCCCCTCCACGCGCAGCGGAGCCTCGCTTACTTTAAGCACGGCATCGAGCTCGCCGAGGTGCTCGGCGCCCCGTATATGTCCATCAACTTCGGTTGGGGCGATTGGGACGAGGACCGCGAGGAGGCTTGGAAGCGCTCTGCCGAGCACTTGGCGATTCTTGCGGACTATGCCGGCGAGCACGGCGTGACCCTCTGCATGGAGAGCCTGAGGCCGGAAGAGAGCAACTTGGTGGTTACACTCGCGGACGCCAGGCGCATGCTTGACCAAGTAGCCAGCCCGCACCTTACTCCAATGGTGGACACTACCGCTATGGGAGTCGCCGGCGAGAGCCTTGAAGAGTGGTTTGCCGAGTTTGGCGATGGTGCCATAAGGAACATGCGCTTCATTGATGGCGACCCATATGGCCATCTGGTTTGGGGCGATGGAAAGCACAGTATGGACGATTTCGTACGCGTCCTCAACGCGCATGGGTTCGAGGGCTATCTTGGTCAGGAGATCACCGATGGAAGGTATTTCGATGATCCCGCAGCAGCGGACCGGCACAACATGGACGCCTTCGAGAGGTATTTTGTCGACTAGCGCGTAGCTCCCATTCGCGTGGGGAAGTCAACACGCTTGACGAGAAGACTCGCAGTAAACGTTGGCGGATTCGTCCGCCGTATCGAAAGGAAGAATAACAATGAACGCACATGATCTTATCGCCGACGCAATCGCTGAAAAGGGCGGTTTCGATAGCGTCTTCTGGGTTGCCTGCGGCGGCTCCCTCATCGACCTGCTGCCCGCCCACGAGCTGCTCAAGCGCGAGGCGACTACGTTTGCCAGCGAGGCGTATACCGCCCGCGAGTTCGATATCATGCGTCCCAAGCGCCTGGGCGAAAAGTCCCTTGTCATCGCTTGCAGCCACTCCGGCAACACCCCCGAGGTAATCGATGCGTGCTCGATCGCCAAGGCGGCGGGCGCGACCGTTATCGTGCAGACGGACAACGCGGGTTCCGGCATCGATAACGGTGAGTGGACGTGCTGGGTATATCCGTGGGGCGAGGGAGTTCCGCAGGCGGAGGTGCCCGCCGGCATCTCTTTGGCTCTCGCTTCCGAGCTCCTGGATCAGCAGGAAGGTTATGCCGACCTTGCCGACATGTACGAAGGCATCGCCAAGATGGACCAGATCCTGCCTGCAGCTCGCGAGAAGGTCAACGCCGAACTCTGCGACCGTTTTGCCGCCCTGTGCCAGGACCACAAGTTCCTGTATATCTTGGGGTCCGGTCCCGTGTTTAGCCAGGCCTATGGCTTCGCTATCTGCTCGCTTATGGAGATGCAGTGGCAGAGCTGCGCCTATATCCACTCCGGCGAGTACTTCCACGGCCCCTTCGAGGTGACCGAGCCCGGAGTCTTCTACTTCCTGCAGATGTCTTCTAGTGAGTGCCGAGCCATGGATGAGCGCGCCCTCGCATTCCTCGAGACCCATACCGACACTCTTATGGTGCTCGACGCCATGGAGTACGGCATGGACCAAGTACCGGCGAGCGTTCGCGCGTTCCTTGATCCAATCCTGTTCTACGCGATGAACTGTGAGCTGCGCTCCGCTCGCGGCAAGGTGTTCGACCATCACCCGGACGTGCGTCGTTACATGGGCATCGAGAAGTACTAGCGATTTTAAAACGGGGCGCGAGGCGCGTTGAGACGTGCGAATCCCTCGCGCCCCGTCTGCTCGCCGTAACCACGGCGGTTTACCTGAATGGAGATAACCATGGCAGCCTATCCTATAAGCGTGCTTGGCTTTGGAGACAACGTTGTCGATAAGTACGAGCACATCAAGACCATGTATCCCGGCGGCAATGCAGTTAACTTCGCCGTCTTCGCCAAGAAGCTCGGCGTCGATCGCAGCGCCTACATGGGAATCTTCGGATCAGATGAGGAGGCCGAGCACGTTATAGCATCGCTCGAGGACGAGGGCGTCGAGCTTCTTCGCTGCCAGCAGGTCCTGGGCGTCAACGGCGCCGCTCGCGTGACCGTTGACGAGACCGGGGACCGTATCTTCCTGGGCTCCAATGAAGGCGGCATACGTGGCGACATGCGCTACGTGATAGACCGCTTCGCCGCCGAGTACGTCAGCGGCTTCGATTTGGTGCACAGCGGCAACTACTGCTTCACCGAGCGCGAGCTCCCCAAGATCAAGGCTGCCGGCGTGCCTATCAGCTTCGACTTCTCCGATGACTCCACCGACGAGTACTTCGGGCAGATTGCGCCATTTGTGACGTACGCCTTTATGTCCATGGGCGACGCTTCCCTGGAGGATATCAAGGCGAAGCTCGAGTGGGTGAAGGCCCTTGGCCCTCAAATCGTATGCGCATCGCGCGGGAGCAAGGGCTCCGTCGCCTATGACGGCGAAAACTTCTACGAGCAGGGCATCAAGCCCGTGGCGCCCGAGGAGCTCAAAGACGCTATGGCGGCCGGCGATTCACTGCTGACGGCGTTTTTGGTCACCTATCTTTCCAAGAAGAAGGCCGGCGAGTGCGGCGAGGCCGCGATTCGCGAGAGCTTGGACTTCGCTGCCGGTTTTGCGGCGGAGACCTGCAAGATCGAGGGCAGTTGGGGCCACCCGCTGGTCTACGAGAACTAGTTTTTTGTCGTGGCGGGGTGTCTTGGGGCGCCCCGCATTGCGTTAGGAGTCAAGATGTCCGTTCGTGCCTGCGCGGCAGGATTTTGCTGCGCCGATGTCTACCAGAATCTGGATCCCCTGGGTTGCATCCAAGGGGGCCTCTCAGGAGCGCTTCGAGGGGTGCTTCTTGAGTATATGAAGGCAAAAGGGATATGCAATCTTCATATACGGCCTTCTTTTAGAGGGCGTTGTCCTTACTCTTTCATCTCCTTGCCTATGGACATTTTGTCCATAGGCAAGAGTCCATGGTCGAGATCATGGTGAAGTTCTGCGGCCAGTAATTACTGCATTACATATTCTGTTGTCACCTGGGAGGCTCGCTTTTGCGGGCCTCTTTGCGTTGCTAAGGGGCCATGGTCTGTCGATAAATAAAGCGCCCGCTTGCGGGGGAGCAAGCGGGCGCCGTTGAGCGAATATGTTTGCGGCCCTAGCCGCTGCGGGTGATGGGTCCTCGACTAGTTAGTCGTGCCGGAATCGTCGCCTGAATCAGTACCAGAGCCAGAAACCGAAACCGTCAGCGTGATCGTGTTGTCGGTAGACTGCTTGCCGGTGGGGGAGACGCCCGTAACGGTGGCATCCTCGTTACCGCTTACGGGATTGCCGTTCTGGTCACAGAAGCCAATGTTATAGAAACCGGCGTTGTTGAGCGCGGTAACGGCGGCGGAAATGCTCTTGCCGTACAGGTTGCCCGGGACGGTGGCCTTGCCGGACTTCTTGGCGATGACGACGGTAATCGTGGCGCCGGGCTTCTGCTTGCCGCTGGGGTTCCAGCTGATCACGGTGCCCTCGGTAACCGAGTCGTTCTCCTGGTAGCTCACGTCGACACCAAAGCCTGCCATATCGAGGGCGTTGCGCGCCTGGGCCTCGGTCATGTCGGTCAGATCGGGGACGGACGTGGTATCCGGGCCGCTCGAGACCTTGTACGAGATGGTCGTGCCCTTCGCGACTTCCTTACCGGCTTCGGTGCCCTGCTCAAAGACCTGGCCCTCATCGGCCTCGTTGGCCTCCTCGGAGGCGTTGCCCTTCAGGCCAACGCTTGCCAGTGCGGCTTCTGCCTGGTCTTTGGTCAGGCCGAGAAGCTGGGGAACCTCAACCTTTTCGGAGGGCTTGGGGCCCTTGGAGATTACCAGGTTCACCTTAGTGCCCTTGGCCTTCTTGGTGTTGCCGTTGGGCGTCTGCTCGGCGACCTTGCCCTCGTCGACATCGTCGTTGTAGCTTTGGTCGATGGTGCCGACCTCGAGGCCGGCTTCCTTGATCAGCTCGACGGCAGTCTGCTGGTCCTTGCCCAGAACGTCGGGCACGGTGACCTGCTCGCCGCCAAAGAGTCCTGTGGCAAAGGCCACCACGATGCCGATGACGGCAACGGCTGCCACCACGGCGGCGATGATTTTGTTCTTGTTGGATTTGGCCTCTTCGACCTCGTAGGAGCCGGTGGAGCCCGAAACCGAGCTACGGGCGGTATTCTGGCCGCTCACGCCCGAGACGGGACGCACCATGGCGCGCGTCTGATCAGAAAGCTCGCGAGTCTTGGTGGCGCCCAGTTCACCGGGGGCACCGATGATGCGCGTGGGCTCCGAGACGTTGACGGCACGGCCCGACAGGTAGCTGTTGAGCACCTGGCGCAGCTCGTCGGCGGTCTGGAAGCGGTTTGCCGGGTCCTTCTCCATGCACTTGAGGATGATGCGCTCAAGGTCGGCGTCGACACCGGAGTTGATCTGGCTCGGCGGAATAGGCAGCTCGTTGACCTGCTTGAGTGCGACCGAGATGGCGTCGTCACCGTCAAAGGGAACGCGGCCGGTGGCGCACTCGTACATCACGACGCCCAGCGAGTAGATATCCGAGGTGGGGCCGAGGTCCTGACCGCGGGTCTGCTCGGGGCTGACGTAGTGGGCGGTTCCCAGCACGTTGTTGTCTTGCGTGAGGTGGCTGTTCTTGGCGCGTGCGATGCCAAAATCCATTACCTTGATGTTGCCGTCGGGCAGCACCATGATGTTTTGCGGCTTAATGTCGCGGTGGATGATCTCGTGCTTGTGTGCGACCGAAAGCGCGGAGCTGATCTGCGAGCCGATCTGCGCGACCTTCTTGGGATCGAGGGCGCCGTGGCTCTTGATGCCGCTCTTAAGGTCGGTACCGCGCAGGTACTCCATGACGATGTAATAGGTGTCGCCATCCTTGCCCCAGTCGTAGACGCCCACGATATAGGGGGAGGACAGGCCGGCCGCTGCCTGGGCCTCCTGCTTAAAGCGGGCGGCGAAGGTGGCGTCGCCGGCATACTGCGGCAGCATGATCTTGACGGCAACCGTGCGGTCGAGGACCTGATCCTGTGCACGGAAGACGGTCGCCATACCGCCCGTTCCCACCTTATCCTTGAGGAGGTATCTTCCCCCGAGGACCCTCTGTTCCATTCCTGCTCCTAACATAACTATTCGCTCAACGATGTGTGTAGTACCAAATGTGTGGCCGCTGGGGCCGTGTGGCGCGTTGCTGCTAGCTCATCGGCCGCGGCGCGCCGCAAGTATCCGCTTTGATCACGGGCATCACGCTCCCTGTGCGGCGAGCGCCGCGGTCAGGACGATGCCGGCAATCTTGGCCGCCTCGACGTCGTGTTTGTCGTAATCCTCCAGGGCCACCGAGATGGCAACCGTGGGTGAATCGTAAGGTGCAAAGCCAACAAACATAGAGTTGACGTTGGTGCCGCCGGTCTCGGCCGAACCGGTCTTGCCGGCAACCTTGACGCCCGGAATCTGGGCATCGGTGCCGGTGCCGGACTGGACGACGGCGAGCATGGCCTGCTTGACCTGGTCGGCCGTGGCAGAGCTGACAGCCTGGCCCAGCGAGCGGGACTGCGTGGTCTTAACCACGGTTCCGTCCGGGGCGAGTATCTGGGACACAAAGAACGGGTCCATGACGACGCCGCTGTTGGCGATAGCGGCAGCGATCACGCAATTCTGCATAACGGTGGTCTGCGGGCCAGGCGTGTGGTCCATACCGACGGGCTGGCCGGCGCCTGCCCAAGCGGTCTCCCACTCGGTCATAAGCGACGGGTCGGCCATGATGGAAGCCGCGGTGGTCAGATCCTGACCGAGCTTTTGACCGTAGCCAAAGGCGTTGGCAAACTGGACGAGCGAGCTGGCACCGACCTCGTTTGCCACCTGGCCAAAGACGACGTTGGACGACACGGCGAAGGCCTGCTGCAGGCTGATGGTGCCGTAGCTCTCGTTGGCAGAGTTGGTGACCGGCGCGTTGCCAATATCCATGGAGCCGGGCGCCTGGTACGTGCTGGTAAGGCTGGCGGTGCCGGTTTCGAGCGCCGCGGAGAGCGTGACGACCTTAAAGGTCGAGCCCGGGGTGTAGAGCGCGTCCATGGCACGATCGTACATGGAGCCGTCCTCGCCGCCGCCCGACTGGAGCAGCGCATCGATGTTGGTGTTGTCGTAGGTGGGCGAGCTTGCGCACGCAAGGACCGCACCGGTGCGCGGATCCATGACCACCACAGCGCCCTTAAAGCCCTTGAGCGCCTGCTCGGCAGCCGTCTGGATGCGCGAGTCGATGGTGAGCTTGGCGGTATTGCCCGGCTGGGTCTGCCCTGCGAGCGATGCAATGGCGTTGTTCCAGCTGGAGTAATCCTTGGAGCCGGTGAGCGTATCGTTCATGACGCTCTCGATGCCGGCGGTGCCGTATTGCTGACTCACGTAGCCCACCACGTGCGCGGCCATGTTGCCGTTGGGGTAGGAACGGGCGTAGGTGCCGTCCTCCTGCTGCAGCGACTCGGCTAGCGTCACGCCGTCGGACGTGATGATGGAGCCACGCTGGATGTACTTGGAGCGGGCGATGGTGTGGTTGTTGGTCGGCATGTCCTGATAGTCCTTCGCCTTAATGACCTGGACATAGGTGAGGTTGCCGATAAGGATGGCGAACAGCGCCGTAAAGGCAAACACGGCACGAGTCAGACGGTTGGCAAGTGCCACGCGGCCGAGCACGCCGGACTCAGGCGTGTCGAGCAGGCGACGACGCATGCGAGAGCCCGCGGAGTGGTTGCCGTGGCTGTAGGAAGGTGCGTTGGCAAAACGCGTACCGGTCGGGGCAGCGGCGGATGCGACCTGGTCATCGGTGATGGCGGCCATGGTGCCGGTGCCGGTGAGCTCGGCTTCGCGTCCGGTTGCCTCGTCGCCGGCGCGCAGCAGCAGCGCGACGATGATAAAGCTCGCCAGCAGCGAGGAGCCGCCCTGGCTCATAAAGGGCAGGGTGACGCCGGTCAGCGGGATCAGGCGGGTTACGCCGCCAACGATTAAGAATGCCTGGAAGCTGATGGCCGCCGTAAGGCCAGTCGTGCTAAAGGCGGCAAGGTCGGACTTGGCGCGGGCGGCCGTGGTGAGGCCACGCACGGCAAAATGCATAAACAGGATGAGCACGGCGCCGCCGCCCAAAAGGCCCATTTCCTCGCCGATGGCCGAGAAGATAAAGTCGGACTCGACGACGGGGATGTTGTTTGCCATGCCATTGCCGATGCCGACGCCAACCAGGCCGCCGTCAGCCAGCGAGTAAAGTGACTGTACGATCTGGTAGCCCTGGCCCTGGGCATCCTTAAACGGATCGACCCAGACCTGAAAGCGCACCTGTACGTGCGACAGGAACTTGTAGGCGCCCACGGCTCCAACGGCCAGCAGCGCAAGGCCGATGATGACGTACGAAAAGCGTCCCGTGGCAACATAGAGCATCAGCAAAAAGATGGTGTAGAACAGGACGGCCGAGCCCAGGTCGCGTTCGAAGACGACGATGAGCAGGCACACGCCCCACACGGCAAACAGCGGCAGCAGCAGGCGGAAGCGCGGAATCTTGAGGCCCAAGATCTTGCGGTTGGAGATGGAGAGCAGCTCACGGTTCTCGGCCAGATAGCCTGCCAGGAACAGGACGATGAAGACCTTGGCGAACTCGCCGGGCTGGATGGTGAAGCCCGCGATGCGAATCCACAGCTTGGAGCCCGAGATCGTGGTGCCGATAAAGATAGGCAGCATCAGCAGAATGATGCCGATGATGCCAAAGGTGTACTTGTAGCGCATGACCACGTCGAGGTTTTTGACTAGTGCAAGCGTTCCCACCATGAGCGCCACCGAGACAAACAGGATGATGAGCTGTGAGATGGCGAGAGCGGGGGCGAGACGCGTCACGAACGTGATGCCGATGCCCGAAAGTATAAATACGATGGGCAGGATGGCGGGGTCGGCACCGGGCGCCAAGATGCGCACGGCAATGTGGGCCGCGGCAAAGGCGGCAAAGAGGCCGATCGGTACGGCGAGCGTCTCAAAGGAGATAGCGGCGCCCGCAGTGAGCACGTACATCGCATACAGCAGGATGACGGGGAACGCCGAGGCGATGAGCAAGAGCAGCTCGGTGTTGCGGCGACTCATAAGCGGCACTCCCTTTCTAGTTCTTATCGGAGGCTTCGGCCTCGGCGGACTGTTCGGCGGTTTTCTCGGAATCTGATTCGGAGGTCGATCCCTGATTGGTGTTGTCGCGAATCGTTTGCGCGTCGATCACCTGGCGGGTCTGCTCCTCGTCGATCTGGTGGCGGTACTTGGATATCGTGTCCTGCGCATCGTCGATACTTGTTTGCGGAATGCCCGCCTTGAGGCGGTTTTGCGTGTCTTCGGGCAGGTCGGACAGCTTAATGCTGGTTTCGCTCTCGAGCCAGTGGAGCTTGAGTCCGAGCGGCTTGCCGGGCAGACCGCGCCAGACGGCGACATTGCCCTGGTAGGTACCCAGGTAGTATGAGCCGGTGACACCCGTGTAGGCCCAGATGCCAGCTGCCAGCACAAAGACGAGGGCCAGGATGGCGGCGATAGTAATGTTGCGGCGACGCACGCGTTGCGCCTCGCGCATAACGCCATCGTCAACCAGGTCAACGACTACTACGGTCACGTTGTCGTGGCCGCCGGCGGCAAGCGCCGCGTCCACTAGGTTGTCGACGCAGATTTGCGCGGTTGAGGACTGCGTGGCGATGTTCTCGATATCGCTATCGGGAATCATGCTCGAGAGGCCGTCGGAGCACAGGATCAGACGGTCGCCTTCCTCGATATGCAGAGTGAAGTGGTCGGCATACATGGCGGGGTCCGAGCCCAGTGCGCGGGTGATGACCGAACGGTTGGGGTGGACGCGAGCCTCGTCTGCCGTGATCTCGCCGGCGTCCACGAGCTCCTCCACGTAGGAGTGGTCGCGGGTCACGCGGATGAGCGTGCCCTCGTGGAGCAGATAGGCGCGAGAGTCGCCCACGTGGGCGATGGCGAGCGTGTCGTTTTCGATGTAGGCGCAGGTGGCTGTGCAGCCCATGCCGGGCTTGCCCAGGCCGTTCAGGGCCGCCTCGATTACGGCGGCGTTGGCTGCCTCGACGGCTGCGGCCAGGCGTGCTGCGTCGGCGGACTGTGGGGCCGTCTTGGCAATAGTCTCGACGGCGATGGAAGAGGCTACCTCGCCGGCAGCGTGACCACCCATGCCGTCGCATACGCAAAAGAGCGGCGACTGCACCAGGTAGGAATCCTCATTGTGCGGGCGCACGCAGCCAACGTCGGAGCGGGCGCCCCACATAAGTTGCGTGGTGGTGCCGGCATCATAGGTCGAGTCGGTCTCGATGCGCTCCTCGGTCAGGGGCTCAAAGCTCATGGTCGAGCCGGGGTCTTTGAGCTTGGCCTCAACGGCGGCAACGTCGATTTCGGCGGTGTCACCGGGAGAGACGGTGTCGGTCACGGCGTTTGATTCGGAATCACCGGTGTCCGGGGAGTCGGGCTCCTCGGACACGCGGGCGGTCGACTCGTCGTCTTGCGGGCTGACGTCTATAGGCTCGGGCGCCGGCGTAGACGCGGGCGCAACCTCGGACGCCGGGGCCATGGGAAACGCCGGCGCGGCGGGCTCGGGTGCCGCAAACACCGCAGCGCTCTCGTTGATTGCCGCGGCGACGGGCTCTGCAAAGTGAGCCGGCGCCGGGGTTGCTTCGGGCGCTGTGGGCTGTTCCGCAGCATGTGCGCCGATGGGCGCCGCTACGGCATCCTCTTCGTCCTCGTTATCGGCGAGATCCGAAATATCATGCGTTACATGCGAAAGAGGCAGGGAGAACACGGTGTCCTCGGGCTCCACGGGTGCGGAGCCCGCCGGAGCGGCGTGGGCCGGCGCAGCTGTGGCGGCGGCCGGTGCCTCGGTCATAGTTGCGGACTTGTTCTCCTCGTCGATCATCGACGGTTCACCTTCATGACCACGTCGCCAATCTGGACTTCGTCGCCCTCACGCAGCGTCGCGGGCTCCACGAGTTGGCGGCCGTTGACGAGCGTGCCGTTAAGTGAGTTGAGGTCCTCGATGATGAGCGCCGGGCCCTGCAGCGAAAAGCGCGCGTGCGAGGCTGAAACGAACGGTTCGTTGATGCAGATGTCCGAAGATGGCGAGCGACCGACGATGACGGGGCCGAGCATGTCTACGTGGATGCCGCGGATACCGCGCGGACCCTTGTCCACATCGATCGTCCAGATAGCCGAGTCGCGGCGCTGTCCACGCACAAGTCCCACGCCGGTCTTCATGACGGCGAACAGAAAGATATAGAGCAGGGCGACCAGGACGATGCGGCCTGCAAAAAGGACGATATCGATGTTCATAAGCGACTATCCCCTAAATTCAAAGGTACTCAGGCCAAACGTCAGCAGATCGCCGTTGCGCAGCGGGCAGCGCGTAATGCGGCGGTTGTTGACGAGCGTGCCGTTGGTGGAATTGAGATCCTCGATCGACCAATCCGAGCCCGTAAAGGTGAGCTGGGCGTGGCGGCGCGACACGTTGGGGTCGCGCAGGGCAATGTCGGAAACTGAGCGCTCGCGACCGATGGTCACCTGTGCGGAGGTGATGCTATGGCTCTCGCCGCTCACGACGTCGACGAGCTGGGCGAGTGGACGCTGCGGGGCGCGAGTGCTCGCCATGTTGGAGGCGATGCCGGCTGCGGCGCCTAGGCCCACGGCGGCACCGGTCGCGGCGGCTCCGCCCATGCCGGCAAGCGCGTCGCGCGAGACGGTCTGCGGCACCGGGATGGGTGCGGCGGCGGGGTCGGGGACGCTAGGCGCGAAGGGGTCTGCCACGGCAAGCGGGTCGGGAGCGGCGGCGCGAGGCGTCGGCTGCTGCTGGGGCATGGCGGCGGGGCGCTGCTGCTGCGGGGCAGCAAACTGCTGCTGGCCGGCGCGCGGGGCGCTGGCGGCACGGCTTGCCGCGGAGTTGTTCTGGCCCAGGCCGTTTTGATAGGCGCGCTCTTCTTCGTACAGGCGGCCGAGCGTGGGGGCATCGACGTTCTCGGCAAAGACCGAGAACTTGCCGGCGCGCAGCTGCGGATCGATCATAAAGCGCACGAGGGGCTCGCCGACAAAGACATAGCGGCGCTTTTCGGCCTGCGCCTTCACAAACTCGCGGACCTCGCGCGAAAGCTCGGGGTAGAACGGGGCGAGCATGGGATCGTCGTCGGCGGCGATAAGGATGGTATAGAGTGCCGGCGCCGTGTTGACGCCGTTGATCACCAGAGTCTGATCCTCCATGTCGCGAGCGGCCTGCTTGGCAAGCTTCTTAAAGGAGAACGGGGCACGGGTGGCACCGAAGATGCCGGCCACGTGGTCCTCGAAGATGTTCAGGAAGTTCACGAAAGATCACTCTCCGTATAGGTTCTTTGGTATCCGAGCAAATATAGGCATATCCCAACGATTATAGAGGATAGGGTTCCCGCAACCGCCGCCTTGGCGACGACCGCGGCTGCAAGGCTGGCAATTTCCATATGGTGTGCAAGACAGGACGCCGCTGCGCAGCCGACGCCGGTGACAGCTATGGCGGCGATTGCGGCAAGGTTTGAGCCCTGATCGACACGCTTGGCATGGGCATTGAGCAGCGCGGATGACGCTGCGGCAGTTGCCGCGACCAGCACAAAGGCAGCCCAAAGGAGCGGGTCTCCCAGCGCTGCGGCAACGTTACCGAGCCCCAGCACGCCTCCGGCTGAAAGCGCGACCGTGGCCAGACGGGCAAAAAGCGCGCCCATGCCCGTTGCCGCGGCGGCGCTTGCCGGGCCGAGCCAAAATGACGCGACGCCGGCGGCGACCCCAGCTGCCAGGAAGGTATTGCCGGTCAGACAGCCAAGCGCGAGTGCACAGGTGAGCGTGGTGCTCGCGGCAGTCTCGGTGCGACCCCAGGCGATCCACCAACCGGACATGGCAGCGGCAAAGATCACCGCGACGGGCAGCATCGACAGGATGCCCTGTGCCTGCATGGTGGCGTTGGCCATGAGCACCAAAAAGCCCACAGCCGAGATGGCCGAGCCAATCTGGGGGGCCAGGCCAGCCGCCGCTCCGATCGCGATGACCGCAATGACCAGGCCGGGAAGCGCCGCGACCCCGGCCGATTGCATCAGCAAAAAGCTAAAGGTGCCGCACGTTAGCGCCGAGATAGCGCGCATGGTGTAGTCGCGCGCATGGCTCCAGCGCGTGCCCGCCCAGCCGAGTGCGGGGTCGACCTCGATGGCGTCGTCCTCGTAGTGCGACGGCTCGATATCGTCGAGCTCCTGCTCGTCATCCGAAAGCTCGCCAACCATTTGCTCCAGGCTGCGACGGCCTTCGCGCACGCTGCCCAGACCGGCAAGGAGCTGGTCGCAAAATGCCTCGATGCTGTTGGGGCGGTCCTGCGGCATGGGGGAGAGCGCGCTCATGAGCGCGGCCTCGGCTCCCGGGGGAAAGTGTGGTATCAGCTCGCTGGGATAGGTGGCGCCGCCGATGATGCGGCCGAGCGAGTCGGCGGGCGTGGCCGCCATAAAGGGAGCGCTGCCGCACAGGCCCTCGTAGATCACACAGGCGAGGGCAAAGACATCGGCGCGCTCGTCGACCGTGCCGGTCTCGATATCGAGTTGCTCGGGCGGCATGTAGCCGATGGTGCCGCCGCGTGAGCCGCCAAAGCCACCGGCGGACGACAGTCGCGCCATGCCAAAGTCGGTGAGCTTTACATTGCCCGAGTGGTCGATGAGCACGTTGGCGGGCTTAATGTCCAGGTGGAGTACGCCATTATTATGGGCGAAGGTGAGCGCCTGGCCCAGGGCATCGGCAATGGCCGCGGCCTCGTCAAAGGTAAGTGAGTGGCCGTCCACGCGGTGCAAAAACTCGGCCAGCGACATGCCATCGACATATTCCATAACCAGGTAGGCATAGGCTGTGTCGTGCGTAAAGTCGATGACCTGCACGATGTTGGGATGTTGAAGCATGGCGGCAGTGTGCGCCTCGCGCAGGACATCCATGATGTCGCTGGCGGGCATGCCGGCGCCGTCCGTGAGGGGGATGCGCTTAATGGCGACGCGGCGGCGCAGGTGCGTGTCGCGGCAGATCTCGATGGAGCCAAAACCGCCAGTCGCAAGTGTCTCGAGCGGCTGGTACCGCTTGAGCAGCTCGCGAGAGCTGGTGCCCTCCAAGGGAACGTCCGGCGAGAACCGGGCGGTATGTTGCGAGAAAAGCGGCATGGCCAACCCTCGTGCGTTTAAAGTTCGTTTGCGAGCGGCGGGCGCGGAGCCGAGCCGTTCGCGGTGGCATAGATGCTGCTAGTGTAGCACGCTCGGGTGCATGGGGAGGATAGCGGGATGCGAGGCTGCCTGTCTGGCTTGGCCTTAGCGCTTCTTCTTGTCCTTCTTCTGCTTGCGCTGCTTGCCCTTGGTCTCCTGGGGCTTGTCGCCCTGCTTGGCCTCGGCGGCGGCCTTCTCGGCCTTCATTTTCTTCTTCTTGGTCTCAATGCGGAGTTTTTTGTTGATGCGCGCCTTAAGGAAGGTGCCAAACTGCTCGGCATCGCCGCGGACAAAGGTGTCCTTGGGGATCGTCACGCCCTGGTCGGCGAACATGGCCACAAAGATGCGCTCGCCGTCGAGCACGTGGTCGAGCTTTTCAAACGGGAAGAACTGCGACTTGCCGCTCTTGCCCCAAACCATCAGGCCGTCTTCGTTGGCGGCGACGCGGCGATAGCGGCCGCCCATGGACTCGTCTGTCTCGACGGCATCGATAAAGTCGCGGGCGAGCGTGTGGTGCAGGTTCTTGCTCCACCAGGCCAAAAAGGCGCCGAATACGATCAGGACGACGCCGAACTTGATCCAGTTGCCGCCGGCCGCCAGCATGCCGATGCCGATGAGCGCGGCAATCGCGGCGGCGACGTACAGGGAGCCACGGCGCCTGGGCGAGGCGACTAGGCGCGCAAAGTCGGTGACGAGGTCGTTTTCGTACTGGTACTCGTTGAGGTACAGAATGCCGTCATCGGCCGCGGCCTGCTCCTCGAGCGCGACCTCGACCTGGTCGGCTGCTTCGGAGGGAACGAGGTTGCTCTCTGCGTCTGCCATGCTCTTTGGACTCCTATCGCGGCGGGCTCGCCGTACGGGTTATTATGGAATGCAGTATGCCGTGCGACCGCATGGCCGCCGCGGCAACAAGACTCAGTATACCCGGGGGAGCACCCATGGAATCGTTGTACCGAAAGTATCGCCCGCTCACCTTTGACTCCGTGGTGGGCCAGCAGCATATCGTCTCGACGCTCGAGCACGCCATCACCGAGGGGCGCCTGTCCCACGCCTACCTGTTCTGCGGACCGCGCGGCACGGGCAAGACCACCATGGCGCGCATCCTGGCCAAGGCGCTGCTGTGCCGCAATGCCGAGGCGGCGCGCGCCGAGGGTGCAAGCGGCTGCATGCCCGACGGTACTTGCGAGGAGTGCGAGCTCATTGCCGAGGGTAACCACCCCGATGTCTACGAGCTCGATGCCGCCTCCCGCACGGGCGTGGACAATGTGCGCGAGGAAATCATCAACTCCGTCAACTTTGCCCCGGTGCGCGGCAAGTACAAGATCTATATCATCGACGAGGTCCACATGCTCACGACGGCGGCGTTCAACGCGCTGCTCAAGACGCTTGAGGAGCCGCCGGCACACGTGATCTTTGTGCTGTGCACCACCGACCCGCAAAAGATTCTGGAGACCATCCTCTCGCGCTGCCAGCGCTTCGATTTCCATCGCATCGGCAACGAGGATATTGAGCATCGCCTGGCATACGTGTGCGAGCAGGAGGGCTTCGATTACGACGACGAGGCGCTGGCTATCGTGGCGCGCCATGCCAAGGGCGGCATGCGCGACGCGTTGTCCACGCTGGAGCAACTGAGCGTCTTTGGCAACGGTTCTGTGCATGCGGACGACGCCCGCTCGCTTTTGGGCGAGGTTTCGGACCAGATCCTGGGCGAGTTTGCCCGCGCCATCGCCGAGCGTGATGTCGCCGAGCTCTATGGACTGATCCGTGCGCAGGTCGAGGAAGGAAACGACCTGCTGGAGCTGACGCGCGACCTGGTGGCGCATGTGCGTGACGTGTACGTTGCCTGCGTTGCCGGTGCCCGTGCCGAGTTGTTTGAGGGCGGTGCTGAGCAGGCCGAGGCGCTTGCTGCCGAGGCCGCTGCCTTTGGCGAGCATCCTGCCGACCGCCTGGCCCGTGTGCTGACGGTGCTCGACGATGCCGCACTGGAGATGAGGGGCGCGAGCGACGTGCGCCTGGTGCTCGAGATTGCCTGCACGCGTCTGGCACGTCCCGAGGCTGATTTAACGATTGAGGCATTGGCCGAGCGCGTGGCGCGTCTGGAGGCCATGGTTGCCAACGGCGCCGTGCCGGCGAGCGTGGCTGCTGCTCAGGCCGCCGCGCCTGCAGCATCCGTACCCGCTGCTGCCCAACAGCCGACGCTCATTTCGGGCGCTCGTGCTGCCACTCCGGCGGCATCCGCTGCCCCCGCTGCTACGTCCGCGCGCCAGGGAGGTATGCCTTGGGACCGTGGTGCTGCTGTTCCGACTGCCCAGCCTGCGCCCCGTTCTGCGTCCGTGTCAGCTTCCAAGCCTGCAGCGCCTGCGCCTCAGCCTGCGCCGGCTCCGACGCCTCAGCCCGTTGCGGCCCCCGCGCCTGCCACCGCTCCGGCACCTAAGCCCCAGTCCAACAACGCCGCCCAGGTTGCCGCCGCCGGCGCTGCCGAGACCCCCGCGGTCGAGGACGCCGGAGAGCTGCAGCGCAAATGGGCCGAGGTCGTCGAGCGCGTCAAGGCGCGTCAGGCTTCCTACGCAGGGCTTTTGCTCAACGCCCGCGCCACGGCCGACGACGGCTCCAAGCTCACGGTCTCGTTCCCCGCGGGTTCGACTTTTGCCATTAAGATGCTCGGTCGCGCCGATACGCAGTCGGTGGTCCTGCCGACGGTTTGCGCGGTCTTCGGTCGTCGTACCGTCGACTATGTCCTGGATGGGGGTGGCACGCCGGCTCCTCAACATGAGGAGCATTCTCCATCTGCACGGGCTGCGGCATCTGCGGACCCGCAACCCGTGTCCTCGGCGGCCCCTGTATCCTCGAGCGCCAGCGCGCCGCAGCAGCAAGCGCAGCAAGCGGCGTCGGTAGCGGCATCGACCCCGTCGGCGCCTAAGCCCGCGGCGCCCAAACCGGCTGCTCCGACACCCGCGCCCAAGCCCGCCGCCGCGCCTGCGCCCAAGTCATCCGACCTGGCTAAGGCCCCCTGGCTGCGCTCCGACAACCCTGCCGGCGCACCTGCCACGGGCAAGCTCCCGACCGAGCCCGCGCCCCGAGCACCCGAGCGCGCGTCCGCTCCCAAGGCTCAGCCGTCTGCGCAGTCCGCTCCGTGGGAATCCGAGCAGGTTCCCTACGACGATGCCATGGTCGGCGGTTTTGCTGCCGATGCCGGCGGGGACGACCTGCCCCCGTTCGACGTGCCGGGTGCGGCGTCCGCGTCCAAGCCTGCCGCGGCGGCACCCGCAGCCTCTGCAAACGACGACGCCCCCGCCGCTCCCTGGGAGTCCAACCCCGGCGCGGGCAGCCCCTTCGGCCACCAGGGCGCAGCCCCGAGCATCCCGCAGACCGAGGACGAGGCCAAAGCCCTCATCCGCAACGTCTTCGGTCAGGCCACCATCTTCAAGCCGGTGGAGTAGCTGCGCAGGCGGGTATACTGCTCAAGAAGAGGACCCCTTGTCCGGGCGCATCTGTATTTCGGACATGTGTAGTGTGGTGCCGCGTATGTCGCATTTGAGCAGACAGGTGCGTGACGGTCGGCCTAGGATGCTGAGGTCGATACGATACGTCGCATGGCTGTCCGTGTACTCGACTTGCTCGGCGTTAATGGTTGCTCCGATTGCCAAATAAACGCCTAGCTCGGCATCGACAATCTTGAAGTCCTTTATCTTGACCTTGAACTCTTGATAGAGGGACGGGCTGTTGTAGTAGACGGTTCGGGTTCCGTCGGTGCACTCATCGGTCGTCTCCCATTTGACGACGGGCTGGTCCGAGCTGGCTATCAGCAGTTCTGCTCCAAAAGCTATGGCATGGGTGATGACAACCAGCAATGCCCAGCCGACAAAGAGATAGAGAACCACATATGCAACGGGGTGTTTTGAGCGGATGTTTTGGAGCGCGTTGGGGGCATTCATGGGGCACCTCCAAATTACTATCTATGGCAATCAAATTATACCCTGCCGCCATGTGCGCCGCCTCGAGCAGCGGTTCGGCATTTAGCTATTTAGTGGCGCACATGAAATGCCGGATTCGGCTCTACTAGATTGAGTGTGCGATATTATGCAACCTTGCATAATTCGACCTTGCATAATCTTTGAGTGCGGTTTGTATTGGAGGACATGTATATCGACTGAGGTAACACGTCCGCCCCGCTCTCTCGCCGCGCGCCGTGGTACGATTTTTGAGTTTGAAAGTCCCGCCGTGCTCCGGCTGCCCTTGCAGCTCGGCGTGCGGCCGCACGTAAAGGAGCCATCATGGCCGGTATGAACATGCAGCAGATGATGAAGCAGGCTCGCAAGATGCAGGAGCAGCTTGCCGCCGCGCAGGAGAACCTCAAGTCCCAGACCGTCGACGCCTCTGCCGGCGGCGGCATGGTCAAGGTGACCGTTAACGGCGAGATGGAGCTCGTCAACCTCACCATCGATCCCGATGCGCTCGATCCCGAGGACGTCGATATGCTGCAGGATATGATCATGGCTGCCGTCAACGAGGCCGTCCGCGGCGTCAACGAGCTCGCCAACAAGCAGATGGGCGCCATCACCGGCGGCCTCAACATCCCGGGCATGCCGTTCTAAGACACGCATATATATGAGTGCCAACCACAGTCTGCAAAAACTGCTCGATGAGCTGGGCCGTCTGCCGGGCATTGGTCCCAAGTCGGCCCAGCGCATCGCCTATTACCTGTTGGAGGCCGACGCCGAGGAGGCGCGCCGCCTGGCCGAGGCCATCCTGGAGGTCAAGCAGGAGGTCCACTTTTGCAGCCGCTGCTTTAACTACGCCACGGCCGACGAGTGCTCCATCTGCCAGGACCCGATGCGCGATACCACTCGCATTTGCGTGGTGGGCGAGCCGCGCGATGTCCAGGCGATCGAGCGCACGGGCAGCTACCACGGCCTCTACCACGTATTGGGCGGCGTGATCAGTCCCATGGACAAGATTGGCCCCGAGCAGCTGCACATTCGAGAGCTGCTGGCACGCTTGGGCCACGAGGACATCCACGAGGTCATCATCGCCACCAACCCCAATATTGAGGGCGAGACCACGGCGAGCTATCTGGCCCGTACCATCAAGCCGTTGGGCGTCGAGGTGTCGCGTCTGGCAAGCGGCCTTCCCGTGGGCGGCGACTTGGAGTATGCCGACGAGCTTACGCTTGGCCGCGCCATCGAGGCCCGTCGCGCGATTTAGGCGGCGAGCCTGCTCCTGCCGTATGTTTTCCTCACAGTCGCACGGGGTAGTCATAATTTCCCCGTGCGACTGTGAGTTTGTTGTGCAACAAAGATGCTTCGTATCCGCTTATCGCATGGATGCTTCCGCTCGCATCCTTAATTTGTCCATTCGTTGCGCAACCTTTTGGGTTCGCTGATACACTCAAATATGGATTCGAATGAATGCGCCGCTCCCGAGCGGCGTGTTTTTGTTGGAGGAGAACGCATGCGGCCCGGTGGCACTCAGACAAAGCGCGGCGCCGCGGTGCGCATACGACGCCGACTGGGCTTGGCGCCGCGGGCGTACGCACTGCTATCGTGCTCGCTGGTGCTGGTCATAGCTGGCGTTTCTGCCTATGGCATGACCGTGCCGTCCATGATGCAGGCGCATGCCGCACGCGAACCGCGCGTGGGGCATGAGGCCAAAAGCGATCTGGGCACCACGACTGGATATGCTTGGGCAAGTGTGGTCGGGCATATTGTGTTTGGCACCGACGATGCGGACGGCGCCGAGGCCCCGGACAACGAAGTCACGCTTGCCAATGGCAAAACCATCGTGCTCACCAACACCAAGATCATCGATCGATTGTCCAACAATAGCGTGGCGGCAACGGTGAATAAGGTCGAGCAGCAAAAGGAGCAGGACGCCCAGCAGTCCGGAAAGCCCGGTAGCTCGGATACTTCTGGCTCCGGCTCGGATTCATCGAGTTCGGGCGGCGGCTCTGGGTCGGGTTCCTCTACCGGAGGGCCTGGAAACGGCGGCTCGACGGGCGGCAACACTGACAACGATGCAAACTCCGGCGGCCTTTCCGCTGCTGAGGAAGAGAGCATTCACAGTTGGCTTGTGACCAAGTACAACATGCTCGACGGCTATGTTTCTCGTGCCAATGACGTGGTCTCGACCTATAACTCTACGGGAGATCCCAGGCCGTGCGACAGCCTGGTCGGGGAGATGTTTGTCATTCGAGCCGAGTTCGGTCGTCAGACATTCTCGCCCCGGTCAAGGTGGTATCAGCAGTATGCCAATCTGTGGGGCTGTTACACCAACCTATGTCAATGGGTCGGCCATTACGGCGATGATGACGTCGCGCTCGGTAACTTCAACAATAACGTGGCGGCGCTTGCCCTATGATGACCGATCTTGCATCCACCACACCACAATCGCTCGGTCGCGATCCCATGGTCGGCCTGCGCCTGGCGCGTGTCGACGGGTTTGAGCCGGCCATTGCGCTCGGTCAGGACGAACTGCCTGCCTATCTGCGTCGTTTTACGATACTGTTTGCCGACGATGCCACCATGCGCCGTGGCGGTATCGGCCGCGTGACGCGTGCTGTCAACGCCCAAGGCGAGGACGTAGCACTCAAACAGCTCATCTTGCCGACGCGCGATGAGTTTGACGACGATGCCGCCCATGAGTCGCTGGTCGCCAAGTTCAAAGCGGCATTTCGCGAGGAATACGAATGCCATCGCGCCCTTTCGGGCCTTAAGGGCTTTCCCCGCCTCTATGGCTGGGGCGAGGTCGACGGTGTGCCTGCAATTGTCATGGAATGGGTCGAGGGCGAGACGCTCGCCCGCTTGCGTTCGCGACTTGCCGTGGACGATGCCGGACGCCTGTCGCCGCTTGTGGCGGCGCGTCTGGGTCGCGACCTGTTCGATCTGCTCTGCCGTATGAGTCTGGTGGGCGAGGGCTTTGTCCATCGCGATATCTCGCCCGCTAATATTATGGTGCGTACGGCGCGTCTACCGCTTGACCGGCAGCTTGCCGAGGGCACCTTTGACCTGTGCCTGATCGACTTTGGCTCGTCGCTGGCGCTTGAGCCTGCGTCGGCCGTGGCCGGTACCGGCGGCAAGGCATCCTTTACCGAGCGCTATGCCACGCTGCGTCGCGCGACGGTTGCCTATGCCCCGCCCGAGATGCTCACCGACGATATTCCCGACCTGCGCGCTTTGCGTATGTCGCCGGCGATTGACGTCTATGCCGCGGCAAGCACGGTTTACGAGCTCATTGCCGGCGTCGCGCCATACGAAGCCGCGCCGAGCACTTCGGGCACCTCGGGTTCGCGCAAAAAGACGCGCGACATCGCGAGCCCCTACCGTCTCAAGATGGACACGCGGCCCGACTATCCCATTGGTGCCCATGCGCCCGGTTGTGATTTGACTCAGCTGCTTCGTCGTGAGCCCGATGTGGCGCTCGCCGCGGCCGAGCAGGCCCAGCAGCTAGGGCTTGAGCCGGATTCCGAAGAGCTACGCGATGCGCTGGCGTTTGTCGATGCCCAGCTGTTCGACGTGGTGATGGCCTGTCTGTCCAGCCATCAAAAAAATCGTCCCGAGCCGGCGGCGGTCGAGGCGGCGCTCTCGGCGTTTTGTGACCACTATGCGCAAAATGTCGGTCGTTCGCTCCGCGGCGAGCCGCTCACGCCGTGCCCCATGGATGCGTCCGGCCGCGCGGTTCGTCGCGCGCTGATGGTCGGCGCGACGGTCGCCTGTGGCGTGGTTTGGGCTGTGGTCGTGGTTTCGGCCGCGCTGCTGGCGTCGGGCGCTCGCGTGACGGCGACTTTGGGATCGCTCGTGTGGTCTGGGTCGCTACCGGGTATTATTGCCGCACTGGCGTTGGCGCTGCCAGGCATAGCCGGCGTTGCCGCGGGGGCACTTGCGCGCGATCGGCGCTCGGGCTTCCTGCAGGGTGTGCTTGCGCTTTCTGCCTGCGAGGTTCCGGTGCTGGTTGTGGCTGCATGTAGCGTATTTTCCCAACGCGCCGTGATGGGCGGCCTTGTTGCCGCTCTGGTTGCAACCTATACGCTTACGTGGTTTTTGCTTGCGATGGGCTTTGCCTTTGAACTTCCCGTTTCGGCACCGCGACGCACAAAAGCCCAGATGGCGACTCCGCTTGCCGGTGGAGCCGCAGCTGCCCGTACTTTTGGCGGACCTGTCGAAGTATCGTCCGATTCTATTTCTACGACCAAGGAGGCCTAGGTCATGGCATCTCAAGTTGAGCTCACCCCATGCGGGGCCATGTTTGACATCTTTAAGCGCGCGGCGCATCTGAGCCATATCGAGCTGTGCGGCTTGGTGCTTTCGTCCCGTCCGCTCGCCGACGGCCGCAGCCCGCAGAGCCGAGCCGCCGATCGCTCTTGGGTTTCCCGCTTTATCGTTCGCGCGCCGGTCGGCACGCTTCAGCAGCGCTACTTTGCCGAATACGGTACCTCGGCTGCGCGTATTATGTCGCAACTGGCCCTGCGCCAGCGCAATCCCATGGACTCCACGGCTGTGATCAATATGGTGTGCGGTCCTGCAGGTGAACCGATGGTACGCGCGCTCGAAGAGTGCCACCAGGACACGAATCTCTATCGCAACGCGCTCGATCGCCTGTCCCAGGCGGCGGAACTCATGCCCGCCGAGCGCGCCGAGGCCGTGCTGGTGCTGTTTGTCGCCGTCGGTTGTTCGGCGGATGTGCGGTCCTCGGTGAACTATGCCATCGACTACGCGCACGCGACCTGTGGCGGAGGCACATCCACGCCGCGTTCGCTTGGCATGTCGATGACCGCGGGCGAACGCGAACCCGCCCCGGCGTACCCTTTGGGCTTGCTGCGCGTACAAAACAGTTTTGTCGTGAGCGCCCCGCGCTGGATTCAGCCGAGTGAGCAGGGTGTTGAGATTGGCGCGCTGGCCACTGGTGAGGGCGATATTACCGACGTCGGCGACGATGTCTCGGCCCGCCATGCCCATATCTGGTGCGATGCTCAAAATATCTGGCACGTCGAGGACTTGTCGTCCACCAACGGAACCGTGGTGGTAAACGGGGCCACGCGCGTCTGCATTCAGGTCGAGCCCGGCCGTTCCGCCCAACTCAATCCCGGCGACGAGCTCAAGCTCGGCGAATCCACTACCTACGCCATCCTCTTCGGTGCTCTCTGGCCAACCCCTCGATAAGTTGCGGTGAAATAGTTCTTGTTTAAGGCTACGAACAGCAAAAAGGCGACAAAAGGCAAAGGATTTGGTGGGTGTAAAACGAGGTCGTTTGCGGGCGGACGCTCCAATCTATTGTGGCAATCGGGCGGTTGAAAAAGATATTTCAACCGCCCGATTGCCAGATTCGTCGGAGGAGATGTCCGATTCCGACTCTCTTGCAGGAAGAGCTTGAGATCGTATTGGCCCAAGGCAATCTAAAGCAGTCTCATTGGCAAATCTTCGCTCCTGTTGTGTTGAGGTGTAAGGTATCAGTGATTGATGTTTTGTGGCGGGTAGATTGGGGCCTTCCTTGATTCGATGCGTTCTCTCGAGGTTCATCAGAGCAAAAGGGGCTTTCGTCTTCATTGCTATCACGGTGATTGGAACCGCTCTCTCCTATGCCATGCCATACGTGAACGGGAAATTCTTAGATTTTCTTCTTGGTAACCGCAGCGAAAGAGACGCCGTACTCTTCGCACTCCTGGTTGCGTCAATAGGAGTTTTCTCCACCCTCTTTACTTATTTTGCAGGAACACTTTCCATTCGCATAACCACGAGACTTTCCTTTGATCTTCTCAGGGAGGCCGTCTTGCGTTTTGAAAGAGACGATTACTTGGTGAGTCGGACCATCGATCCAGCCTATACAACGCAACGGATTATTTCCGACTCCAGCGTGGTCTCATCCTTCGTTTTGGCGAATTTTATCAGTGCGCCGCTGTCCATTGTAGCTATTCCCATCGTATTGCTTATCATATGGTCAATTGATTCAACTCTCGCGGTGTTTTCTATCATTCTCCTCATCGTGTATTTCTGTGTAATTACTGGGTTGAGGAAACTTTTGTATAGGGTCACGTATGAGAAGAAAGAAGCGGACAGCGCCTTTTACGCCGCAATTGCATCGCAGCTTAATCAGATTCTCAACATTCAACTGGCATCTTCGTACGGCAAGAGCGAACAAGCGCTCGACGCTGGATTTAAGAGCTATTTTCCCAAAGTTTTGCGCTCCGGAAAGCTATCATATTCTCTGACATCGCTCGATGGTCTTTTCGCAGCGTTGTTTCAAGCGGTGATACTTGTTGTTTCCGGAGTACGAATCATTAACGGAACTATGTCAATAGGCGAGTACACTATCATCGGTACATACTTCGCGGTTCTCTTTAAGACTTTGAAAAGTATGATGTCATTGTTCAAATCCTATCAGGACGCCAAAGCATCATGGGATAGGACGGCTATCACGACGAGGGAAAAGGCGAGATCGGGGTGGAATCGGACCGATTTGGCGAAACTTGATGGAATAAATGACATTTCGGTATCTGATTTGGAATTCTCGGTTGTCCTTCCAGACGGATCTGTCCGAGAGGTCCTCGGCGGGTTTTCTTTCAAGTTTTCCGGTCCTGGTACATATTGCATAGTTGGGGAGAACGGAAGAGGCAAGACGTCACTTCTTTACTTGATGCTCGGGCTATACTCATCGAAAGGCAAAGTAAAATACAACGGTGTGCCAATCGAAGAATGCGACTTGGATTACATACGTGCGAGAGAGATATCGTGCTGCCCACAGTCGTGCTTCGCGCCGGACGAAACGGTGAAAGAGCTGTTAGAGTATTTCGACACGCCCTTTTCTCCCTATCACCGGGGTGTAGATGACCTACCTTCGCTGGAAAACAGCGTGAAGGAGTTGCTCGGGAAACGTTGCTCCGCGCTTTCGGGCGGTGAGCTGCGCCGCGTGTACTTATGGTCGGCGATTTCACGCAAGTCGTCAGTTTTGATGCTCGACGAGCCCACGACTGGGTTAGACGCTGTAAGCCGCGCCGAGCTTGCGGCCTATGTTAAGCGCAACAAGCAAAGCCAGCTGATCATCGTTGTCTCTCACGATGACGAGATGGTCGGCGCGGTAGAAGGGGTAGTGGATTTAGGCAGCATGTACCAGGGTAAATGATGACAAGTGTAGTGCTACCCAACTGGCAGAGATAACAAAAAGGCGATGCAGATGCACGTAGCATTCAGGCGGTTCGGACTCGGTGCCTTCACGCCATCGCAACGCTTTCAGATATGGTTCTCGTTCTCTTACTAAAGGAGACTTTAGTCTACGTCATCTTGTCGAGACAGAGGTGAAGCGAAGTGTTGTCGCGACGTATCTTATTCCAGGTGGCTCAGTATCAGCGTGAGAATCGCACCAAAGTGTACTTACGATTCTCGTGTCCCACGGACAACATGGGCTGAGCATTGAGGTTCCACCCTTTGCTGCAACTACACGGGGTTGGACGGCAATGAATATGCCGGGCCGCATACCACGCGCAGCGGGGGTCCATGTCCCAGTATGTTGCCTACAGCAGCCTCGATGTCCACGCACACATCATCTCTGCCTTCGCGTTCAATCCATTTGCCGGAGAGTGCGAGGGTTGCCAGGCCGTAGAATTCGAGCCGAACAAATGAAATGCGGTATCAGCGCATAGGATTAAACTGACGATTGCTTTGCACTGAGAATACGCTTGGAAAGCCGCTATGGGTGGCGGCCCGGGTTAAATAGAGAAGCCCGTCCGATCACTTTCATGTGGCGAACGGTCGGGCTTCTTATTCCACTTGTCAATGCTCGGCTCATATTGGAAGAAAGCTACGCTAATGTTTGCGTGACACTCCTATTTTCTCCGAAGAAAGAGTCGGATAATGAAGAATAGAATTAAAAAAGGTGCCAGATATAACGCAAGTATAAAGGCTAATCCAACGAGACCTTGCAATAATGGCATAACTCCTCCCAGACACGAGATTTTGGTATTTGTTCCCATCTTATTCTGAATTGGACCAAATAGTTCCTAGCCACAAAACTACTCGTCAACTGGATCGCACCAATCTGCTGGCAAAACACAGCTTGATTCTTTATCGACATAGCACCAATCCGCAACAGGGCACTCGGCGATGTCGTAAAAATTGCATATATCAACTCCAAGACAACAAGGCTCAACGGGAGGATGTTCATTTGAACCAACAGGATGGATATGCTTCATAACAGCTCCTCACCTTAATCCAATTAGAGACTACGTTTGATCAATGCCACAGTGATCTACAACGCAGATGCTGCCGCCATCCATGTCATAGTCGCAGTAATCGTATGCACCACAGCCATCTGCTTTATCATAAACAGTACAGATGTCAGTAATGCCCAAGAGGCAGTCAAAAGACATCGGCTTCACGCCTGCCTCGCCGCCACTTCCTGGATTAATCGGATGAATATGCTTCACGACTACCTCCCTTTGAGTGCAGAAAAACCTCAATATTGTGTATAACAAACCAAGATGTCTAGTTCACCATATTTCTAGAATGGTTTCGGCGAATGTAGCAATAAGCTTCGCAGACGGTAATCAGAAGAACGAACACCTCCACAATGGTGACAGCAATGCGCTGAACCGCTTATTCCGATACAGTAGCTTCTCGTTGATTTTTCTCCTGCGAAGATGAGTGGCGGGAAATAAGGTCAAAAGCCATCTCGTAGCACATTTTTCTATATTCACATGATGCAGGGTGTAGACTCTTGGGCAAGTAGCCGTGCTCGTCTGCAGCCTCCCAGCTACAGCCCCCACCACAGAAAGACCGAGCCCAACAGTCCGTACAGTCAATTCTTTTTTCGACACCCTGACTCCAGTTTTCAATATACCTAGTTTCGTCAATTCCGGTGACGATGTTGCCCATTTTGAATCGCATCATCCCGACAAACCTGTGACAGGGGTATACGTCCCCTTCGGGAGTCACGGAAATAAAACGCCTGCCAGCCCCGCATCCGACAAAGGCGATCCTGTTGCTCATAATCAAATCAACTGCAGTTTTCAATGTTCTAAACAAGGGCTTTTCCCCTTGATCAATCTGTTTGAGATATTGATCCGCCAAATCTATTAGGCCCGCCCTGATTTTGTTTAATGAGTGTTCGTCGAGTTTGATATTCTCATCGAATGAGCTCACGGGCGAGAAGTAAATCCTTCTGAAGCCCATCTCTTTAAACTGAAGATAGTCTTCAACAAGGTTACAGTTATTATTTGTTAAGGTCGCTCTTGCGCCGAAGGGGAACGACTCGGAAAAACGACGAACGTTTTTGTCGATATCGGAGAAAGAGCCGCCTCCCGTCTTATACGGGCGCGATGCATCGTGCTTGCATCCTGTACCATCGAGACTAATCAGAACAGAAAACCCGTGCTCCTTGAAAGAATTCACAGCAGTGTCATTCAAAAGCGTTCCGTTGGTCGTAATAGAATAGGTAAAGTTTCTATTGGGGTATATTCTTTTTGAATAGTCGACCGTTTTCCATATCAGCGGCTCGTTAATCATGGGTTCCCCACCAAAAAAGACGATCGCAAGCGTTTCGTTTTCCGATGAACTTGCGACGAGGTAGTCGACCGCCTTGAAGGCTATCTCGTCTGTCATCAGCAGAGGAGACGTTCCATAATCTCCTTTACCGGCAAAACAGTAACTACAACCAAGGTTGCATGCATGTGAAACGTGGAGTTCGATGGATCTAAGTTTTCGAGGCGTGTCTTTTGTTAAGAAAGTCCGCTCAGACAATCGTTGATACTCATCAATGTCGTCTTCAAGTTCTGCTATGGTCGTTTGGTCGTAGCCTTTCGCAGCAAGTGACTTTGTTAGCAACTTCGAGTTGACCGTTCTTCCCGATGCTTCAAATATGCGAAGCGCATCTTCTGATGCTTGGTCAACCTGAAAGCAATTGCGAGTGACCTCATCGAAGCAGTAACGACGATCACTTACTGAGAAAAAATGCATACGTTCCTCAATTTCATGCTGGACTGGCACTAACCTTGTTTATTGTTGCGCAGCTATAAAAAACCACCAGCGGGGATTCGGTGTGCGGCCCAATCGGACTCCCAAAAGGTTCTATTTGAGACTGGCAAGCTTTGTGTTGTTGGCACTTCGACAGCGCTCTTTATTCCAACATGGAGCCTCGCAGTTTGAGTCGACTTGCCTCTGGAAGGTCCGATCTTAACTTGATTTAGGATGAAAACAGATTACAGGCGCGCTCCTCTAGAAAGAAAGGAAACCAATCGCCGCCTTTCACCAGGAAAGTTTTTATAGCCCACCTCGAGCAAAATGAAAGATGCGAGAGCGATTGGGGAACAACGCGAATCTCCCCTTTTGGGTGGGAGCGAGCCTTCAGCCACCGGCGAACGACTCGCCCTGGTCAGAATCTGGAAGTGGTGCCGGGCCGCTTGGGCCTCCCCGGTGACTTCGTGGGGCTTACCTGCCTGACGTCGAGGAGTACATCCGCAAGATTCGTTCCCTATGCCGTTTGCTCTCACGCCCGCCTTAGTTCCAAGTCGGGCGAGCCGCCGCGCTCATGCGACCCGTGGCGGCGACACGTCGACGCCGCGCTCGCTGAGCACATCTTCGGTCGCGGGCGAGCACGAGGTCGCGCCGGCGCATCCGCTGGGACTGCTGTGCGTGCAAAACGGCTACGTGGTGAGCGTCCCGCGCTGGATTCAGCCGAGTGAGGAAGGCGTTGAGATCGGCGCGCTGGCAACGGGGGAAGGCGGCATCACCGACGACGTCTCGGCCCGCCATGCCCATATCTGGTGCGACGAGTCTGGCGCATGGTTTGTCGAGGACCTGTCGTCCACTAACGGCACCGTGGTGGTAAACGGGGCCACGAGTGTGTGTATTCAAGTAGAGCCCGGCCGCTCCGCCCAGCTCAACCCCGGCGACGAGCTCAAACTCGGCGAATCCACCACCTACGCCATCCTGCTCGGCGCCCTCTAGCCGGCAGTTAGGGACGTTCCTTTCCTGCCGGTACTTGGGGACACTCCTTGGCGCGTCAGAGCCAGTCGTCCGGGGATGGAGGGACCATTCTGGCCTTTGGCGGTCACCCGAGGTAAACCTTTACCGCCCGCCTATATTTGTCGAAATTACACTTAACGGCGGGGTACAATAAACCCGCATGCGGATTTCCGTTGCGGGCGCTTCCCATCGCCGGGGCGTGCCCGGGAGCATCCGGCATGCGGCCTTTGCGGCGCTCGGTCATGTGCAAGACGGGCGGTCGGGTCTGTGGGGCGCATCAGCTGCCCCTCGCCTCGGCATGTCTTCTCTCCACGCCACGTACCTGCTGCTGAGCCTGCCTGCCAGATGATTGGAAGCAACAGCGTAAATCCCATCACGCCAACATCCCGGCGATCGCCGGGGCCTGTATACCTATATGAGAGGAGAGGGGTATATGGCGCGTAAGTTTAAGTCTATGGACGGCAACGAGGCGGCCGCATATGTTTCGTATGCGTACACCGAGGTAGCGGGAATCTATCCCATTACGCCGTCCAGCCCGATGGCCGACCATGTCGACCAGTGGGCGGCCCAGGGTCGCAAGAACATCTTCGGCACCCCGGTCAAGGTCGTCGAGATGGAGTCCGAGGCAGGTGCAGCCGGTACCGTTCACGGTTCGCTGGGCGCCGGTGCTCTGACCACCACTTACACGGCTTCTCAGGGTTTGCTCCTGATGATCCCGAACATGTACAAGATCGCGGGCGAGCAGCTCCCGGGCGTCTTCCACGTCTCCGCGCGTTGCGTCGCTTCCCACGCCCTGAACATTTTTGGCGATCACTCCGACGTCATGGCTTGTCGTCAGACCGGCTTCGCCATGCTCGCCGAGGGCAACGTCCAGGAGGTCATGGACCTCTCGCCGGTGGCTCACCTTGCCGCCATCGAGGGTAAGACCCCGTTCCTTAACTTCTTCGACGGCTTCCGCACCAGCCACGAGATCCAGAAGGTCGCCATGTGGGACTACAAGGATCTGGCCGAGATGTGCGACATGGACGCCGTCCAGGCTTTCCGCGATCACGCGCTCAACCCTGAGCACCCGCACACCCGCGGTAGCCACGAGAACGGCGATATCTTCTTCCAGAACCGTGAGGCCTGCAACAAGGTCTACGACGAGCTTCCCGCCGTCGTCGAGGGCTACATGAAGAAGATCAACGAGAAGCTCGGCACCGATTACGGCCTGTTCAACTACTACGGCGCTCCCGATGCCGATCGCGTCGTCGTGTGCATGGGCTCCTTCTGCGACGTGCTCGAGGAAGTCATCGACTACCTCAACGCTCACGGCGAGAAGGTCGGCCTGGTCAAGGTCCGTCTGTTCCGTCCGTTCTCCATCAAGCACTTCGTCGACGTTCTCCCCGAGACCGTCCAGAAGATCGCCGTCATGGACCGCACCAAGGAGCCGGGTTCCATCGGCGAGCCGCTCTACCAGGACGTCGTCTCCGCTCTCTACGAGGCCGGTAAGACGGGCATCAAGGTCGTTGGCGGCCGTTACGGCCTGGGCAGCAAGGACACGCCTCCCGCGTCCGCGTTCGCTGTCTTCGAGGAGCTCAAGAAGGACGAGCCCAAGCGCGAGTTCACCATCGGCATTGTCGATGACGTGACCAACCTGAGCCTGCCCGAGGCCGAGGATGCGCCCAACACCGCAGCCCCCGGCACCATCGAGTGCAAGTTCTGGGGTCTGGGTGGCGACGGTACCGTCGGCGCCAACAAGAACTCGATCAAGATCATCGGCGACCACACCGACAAGTACGTCCAGGCCTACTTCCAGTACGACTCCAAGAAGACCGGCGGCGTCACCGTCTCGCACCTGCGCTTTGGTGATTCCCCGATTCGCTCGCCGTACTACGTGACCAAGGCCGACTTTGTCGCCTGCCATAACCCCAGCTACATCGTTAAGGGCTTCAAGATGGTCCGCGACGTCAAGCCGGGCGGCACCTTCCTGGTCAACTGCCAGTGGAGCGACGAGGAGTTCGCCGAGCACATGCCCGCCGTGGCCAAGCGCTACATCGCGAACAACAACGTCAACGTCTACCTGATCGACGCTATCGACCTGGCTGCCAAGGTCGGCATGGGCAAGCGCACCAACACGGTGCTCCAGTCCGCCTTCTTCGCGCTGGCCAAGGTCCTGCCCGCCGAGGACGCTCTGCAGTACATGAAGGACGCGGCCACCAAGTCCTACATGAAGAAGGGCCAGGCCATCGTCGACGCCAACCACAAGGCCATCGATGCCGGCGCTACCGCCTTCCGTAAGTTCGAGGTTCCGGCCGACTGGGCAACTGCCGAGGATGCCGCTCCCGTCGAGCTCTCCGAGGAGACCAAGTCCGCCATCGCCCAGCAGGTCAAGAACCTGCTCGAGCCCATCGATCGCATGGATGGCGACAGCCTGCCTGTTTCCGCCTTCGTCGATTGCGCCGACGGTCAGTTTGAGCTGGGTGCCTCCGCATACGAGAAGCGCGGCGTCGCCGTGGTCGTTCCTCACTGGGACGAGACCAAGTGCATTCAGTGCAACCAGTGCGCCTATGTGTGCCCGCATGCCACCATCCGTCCGTTCGCGATGACCGAGGACGAGGCTGCCGCCGCGCCCGAGGCTACCCGCACGCTCGACGCTATGGGCCCCAAGGCCAAGGGCATGAAGTTCACCATGGCCGTGTCCCCGCTCGACTGCATGGGCTGCACCAACTGCGTCAAGGTCTGCCCCAAGGGCGCCCTCGAGATGGTTCCCACCGAGCAGGAGATGGACCAGCAGCCCGTTTGGGACTACATGGTCGAGAACGTCTCCGAGAAGAAGGAGCTCATCGCGGCCAACGTCAAGGGCAGCCAGTTTAAGCAGCCCTACCTGGAGTTCTCCGGCTCCTGCGCCGGCTGCGCCGAGACCGCCTATGCACGTCTGGTGACTCAGGTCGCCGGCGACCGCATGTTCATTTCCAACGCCACCGGCTGCTCCTCCATTTGGGGCAACCCCGCTGCCACCGCTCCTTACTGCAAGGACAAGGACGGTCACGGCCCGGCGTGGAACAACTCCCTGTTCGAGGACAATGCCGAGCACGGTCTGGGCATGGCCGTCGGTTACGAGGCCGTCCAGCACAAGCTGATCGCCGCTACCCAGGACATCATCGCTGCCGATGGTCCGTCCGATGAGCTCAAGGCTGCCGGCCAGGCTTGGATCGACTCCGTCAACGACGCCGAGGCCTCCAAGACCGCTGCCGCCGCCTACGTTGCCGAGCTCGAGAAGTGCGGCTGCGACGCTTCCAAGGCGATCCTCGCCGACAAGGCTTACCTCACCAAGAAGTCCTTCTGGATCTTCGGCGGCGACGGCTGGGCCTACGACATCGGCTTCGGTGGCCTGGATCACGTCCTGGCTTCCGGCCACAACGTCAACGTCTTCGTCTTCGACACCGAGGTTTACTCCAACACCGGTGGTCAGGCCTCCAAGGCCTCGAACCTGGGCCAGGTCGCTCAGTTCGCCGCTGCCGGTAAGGTGACCAAGAAGAAGTCCCTGGCCGAGATTGCCATGAGCTACGGTTACGTCTACGTGGCACAGGTCGCCATGGGCGCCAACCCGGCTCAGACCCTCAAGGCTATTCACGAGGCCGAGGCCTACGACGGCCCGTCCCTCATCATCGGCTACAGCCCCTGCGAGATGCACTCCATCAAGAAGGGCGGCATGCAGAACTGCCAGGCCGAGATGAAGAAGGCTGTCGAGTGCGGTTACTGGAACCTCTTCCGCTTCAACCCCGAGGCTGCTGCCGGCAAGAAGTTCTCGCTCGATTCCAAGGAGCCCGCGGGCGGTTATCAGGAGTTCCTGATGAACGAGGCCCGTTACGCTTCGCTGACGCGTTCCTTCCCCGAGCGCGCCGAGGAGCTCTTCAAGGAGAACGAGCAGGCCGCTATGGACCGCTACGCTCACCTGCTGAAGCTCAAGACGGTGTACAACGAGGCCTAGGTCTCCCACCGCAGGATCTGAGGGCTGACCTTCGCGGACGTCCTCGGACATGAAAGAACCCCCGCTGCGCACTACGTGCGGCGGGGGTTCTTTCGTCCTGCGGAGTGTCCGCGAAGGTCAGCCCTCAGATCCTGCTACGACTACGTCCTCGGATTGTGTGGGCGGATGAAGGACGTGGTTGTGGGGGCCTTTTGTCCCCTTCGCTGTTTCGCGGCTTTGCCGCGAAACCTCGCGCCACTTTGGGGATGGATGGGGGCGTGGTTGTTGCGGCTTCTTATCCCTTTGCTTTTTCGCGGCTTTGCCGCGAAACGCGCAGCACCTTGGGAAATGCATTGATGCGTGGACGGGGCTGGATTGCGGATTCAAATGGCTAGAGAGATATGGGCGCGAACGAGAAATCGTTATTGGGGTCATCCTTTTCCATAAACTCATCGAGACAAAACGTCATGTAGATTGGAACGTACAGAACCTTGCCCTCTTTGCTGAGATTCTCGTGGCTTAGTACAACGGCCTCGGGAATTTTGTACTCGCCCACACTCATCAGACGATCGAGGGCCGCGTGCGCTCGAACTTTCTTGCCCGATTTGACCTCGATTGGGACAACATGCCCGTGGGCGCCTTCGATTACAAAGTCAACTTCACCGACCTCACGCGTTTGGTAGTACCATGCATCCGCCCCGAGGGCAACGAGTTCCTGCGCGACCACGTTCTCATAGAGACCACCAAGGTTGGGAGTTTTCATATCAAGATAGACAGCGCGTGCAGTGCTGCCGGGGTATCGCGATGCGAGCATGCCTGTATCAGACTCGTATAGTTTGAAGGCTGTCGTTTTCTCCGTCCTCTTGAGAGGACTCCGTGGCTCCGTCACCCTGGCGACCATCAATCCAACACCTGCGTTAACAAGCCACAGGAAATCCTGCTCATATTTTTTAAGGCGAGCTCCCTCACCCAGAGACGAAACAACAAAGCGATGAGACTCCGCCTCAAGCTGAACGGGAATTTGCTCAAAAATCGACCGAACGTTAAACGCTCGAGTCGATGCATATTTTGAGATATCGCTTTTGTACTGATCGACCAGCTGAGTTTGAAGCTCACGTGTGCTCACGAGCGAATAACCCGAATCAATATAATTCTGAACGACCTCCGGCATGCCGCCGCAAACGATATAGGCTCTATAGTTCTTGAGCATCGCCTCATGAATATAGTTTTCGACAGGATGTTTCTCGACAAGGCAGCTGCGAATGCCTGCAAGCACATTCTCGCTTACGCTGTTTGCCCAACAAAACTCTTCAAAATCCATCGGGCGCATAACAATGTGCTCTACATACCCCACCGGAAAAGAAGAGATCCCCTTAAACTCAGTCCCAAGCATAGACCCCGAGAAGACATAGCTAAAGCGCCCATCCTCGACCAACGCCTTCATGAGTGTAACGATCTGCGGATACTCCTGAATCTCATCGACAAAGACAAGCGTATCGCCCTCAACAAGCGGCGCATCCGCAAGAAGGGCTACGCGGTTGATAAAGTCAACGGAGTTCTTTGCGCCAACAAGTGCATTCCTTGCTTCGACATCGAGTAGTAAATTGACCTCAAAATACGAAGCGTAGTTGCTTTTTCCAAACGCGCGAATCGCATAGCTCTTGCCAATCTGACGCGCACCAGTAACGAGTAATGCCTTATTGGAGTTATTCTTCCAGCTCAAAAGCCTATCAGTGACCTTACGGCGTAGCATTAAACCCCCAAATGACAAAAATTGACAGATAGAATCGCCTAAAATCATACAAAAATTGGCAGATAATATTGTCGTAAATATACAAAAATTGGGAGATAGAAAAGGTTCGAATAGGCCTCAAAGCCACTGAAACAGTGCTCTACTTTGCGAAGGGGCTGGGGACGCTGTTGGGTGCGTCTCCAGCCCTCTGATTCTTACTTTGGATCCCGATGGTGGGGTGTTGTCGGTGCTGCTTGCTTGGTTACCTTGTCTCGCCGGACTCCGTGCGTAGGCGGTAGCCGTGGACGAGGTCGCTAATGGCCGGCCAGGGAATCTGGCGGTCGACCCAAAATTGGAGCTGGACCAGATAGCGCTCGGTGGCGCGGGTGAGGGCTGCAAACTGTTCGTGAGTCTCTACCTGGGCGTAGAGGTCGCGGCTGTGGGCGAGGATTGCCGTGGTGTCATCCATTTTGCCGGTGACGTCGAAGGCGCCCGAGAACCAGTCGCACAGGCGCGCGGCGCTGTTGTTGATCGTTGCGAGGTCGGCGGTGCCGTCGTTGGCGTTTTCGTTGGCCTGGGCTCGCAGGAGGGAGAGGGCGTCGGCGGCGTTCATGCAGTAGCCGACGGTGAAGTTCCAGACGGCGAATTCGCGGCCTGTGTCGAGCTTGCGGCGGCGCATGTAGTCGATATCGCGTGGTTCCTCAAGCATCATCTGGTCGGCGAGGGCCTCAAGTGCAGTGGTGTACTCGGCAAGGTCGAGTGCGAGCAGGGTGTTGATATCCATCATCTTTAGGCCTCCGCTTCGATCTCGACGATTTCGTTTTTGATGTGCATGCCCTGGTTGTCCCAAACATTGCGGCAAGCAACGGCAAAGCGCTCGCGGTCGGCTTCGCAGATGCGGGCGAACATGTTGCAGGTGCCAAAGGGCTCGCACACGTCAAAGAAGATGCAGATTGACGACCATCCGCCATACCAGCTCACGGCGCCCGCCGGCTCGTGAAAGACGGGGTTCTCGATGTGCTCGTAATTGGCGATGGGGCCCGATACGGGATAGGTTACCTCGGCATCGCAGATCTTGGCCGAAAAGATACGTGACTCGACCGGACAGGACGATTCGAACAGCTTGCATGCCTCGGGAGCCTTGTCCCAGAGCATGTCGGCGAGAAACGTCTCGCCATTCAGCGTGATCTTGAGCATTTTTGTCATAGTAAGGACCTCCTCAATCCGTCGCTCAAGGGGCTCGCTGGCGGATAAGGAGAAGACAGCGGCGGGGTCGCCGAACCCAAACTTCACGACAGATCTCTGTCGCCCCAGCCCGCGCTGTTCTTCGCTAAAGTACCATGCCGCAATTGCGCGCGCAATATCAGTTTTTGATTTTCTGGAAGCGGCGATCGACGAGACGGCTCGCCGGCTGCCGGCCGACGCGCGGCAAAGGCACTCGTCTATTCCTTAAGTTGGATGAAAAACGCCATGTTATTGCAGGGCTGCATACTCGTCCAATAAGTGCATAGAATCTCGTATAGTGCGAGTAAGATTTTGCGCTGCCTATTTTATGTTTAGCAAAGAATATAGTTTGCATAATCTGGTCTAATCCCTGCTCTATTAAAATAAAGTTGCACGTAAATGACGTAGATATGCTTGAGCTGGGTTTCTTTACGCTGAGCGGGTAAAAGCGACCGTTCACCGTTCAACTATTTTCAAAATGAATAAAATGAGCGATAAAGAGAATATAAACCTTAATAAACTCGCGTATCGCACGGGCGCGGGTTATTAATGGGTTGTAGGCCTTTTACAGAAAGGATTCCAGCAATGTCTAAGCCTCTTGGCAAGCCCGATCGTATCGTCGTCGCCCTTGGCGGCAACGCCCTCGGCAACAACCCCGTTGAGCAGATCGAGGCCGTGAGTAACACCGCTCACGCTCTCCTCGGCCTGATCGAGCAGGGCAACGAGATCATCATCACCCACGGCAACGGCCCGCAGGTTGGCATGATCCAGAACGCCTTCGCCGCTGCCCACGACGCCATCGGCACCCCCGAGATGCCGCTGCCCGAGTGCGGCGCCATGTCCCAGGGCTACATTGGTTATCACCTGCAGCAGGGCATTGGCCGCGAGATGCACAAGCGCTATAAGCGTTGGCACGCCGCCACCGTCGTCACCCAGATCGAGTGCGACCCGGACGATCCCGCGTTCAAGAACCCGACCAAGCCGATCGGCCCCTTCTACACCGAGGAGCAGGCCAAGGAGTTCATGGCCGAGGATCCCTCCAAGGTCTTCGTCGAGGATTCCGGTCGCGGCTGGCGTCGCGTCGTCGCTTCCCCCGATCCCAAGAAGATCGTCGAGGCCGACTCCATCCTCAATCTGCTCGACAACGAGTTCATCGTCATCGCCTGCGGTGGCGGCGGCATTCCCGTCGTCCGCGACTATGAGAACAAGGGCTGCTACAAGGGCGTCCCCGCCGTCATCGACAAAGACCTGGGCGGCGAGCTGCTGGCCGAGGACTGCGACGCCGACGTTCTGTTCCTGCTGACCGCCGTTGAGCATGTCGCCATCAACTTTGGCAAGCCCAACCAGGAGGAGCTCGAGGACCTCACCGCCGACGAGGCCGAGCGCCTGGCCGACGAGGGCCAGTTCGGCAAGGGTTCCATGGAGCCCAAGGTCCGCGCTGCCATCAAGTTCGCTCGTTCCCGCAAGGGCCGCACCTGCATCATCGGCGCTCTGGACAAGGCTGCCGAGACCATGGCCGGCCTCTCCGGCACCCGCATCCACGAGTAGTCTCTACTCTGTTGCCTCTCTCGTGGGCGCCAGGCAAGACGCCCACAAACTAGCCTCTCTTCATGAGCCCCGCAGTCCGCTCCGACTGCGGGGCTTTTGCTATTCACCTAGTCCCCGATGGGTGAGTAGTCATTGGGGACGTTCTTAAACGACTAGTCAAACAAGAACGTCCTCAATGACTACTAATTTAAATCTGTCCCCAATGACTGCGGAAAGCGCATCTCACACCGACGCATTGCTTTCGGGCCCTCTCCCCAGGCTCTCCATAGCTCAGCTGGACTCCCCGCAACCTGTTCCGAGTTGGCGGAACGAGCGCGACGTGGAGTGTCATTCTTTACCGCGTTAGACTAGACGCAGGGAAAGGAGGAGGACATGGATGCTCGCGTCAAGCAGCTTGTAAATATGATCGAGGACGCTCAGCCTGTCGCTGTCGCGGTACTTGCCAAGCGTCTCGAGGTAAGCGAGCGCGCCGTGAGAAACTATATCCATCGCGCAAACGACAGCCTTGCAGGGGTTGCACGCATCGTTGGCAGCAAGGGGCAGTATCGTATCGATGTTGCACGTGCAGATGAGCTTGCTCGCTTGCTAGACGGTGCGGCTCTGGCCCATCCGGGCATTCCTGATACGCGCGATGGCCGTGTGTCCTTCCTTCTTAACGACCTCCTCATGCGGTCCCAGTGGGTGACGATTGAGGAGTATGCGGATTTACTCTACGTTTCGGCGCGGACTCTGTCCAATGACATGCGTCTGGTAGAGCAGAAACTCGCCCAATTTGACTTAACGCTCGAAAAGCGCCCACGCTACGGAATCCGCGTTGCGGGCGGGGAGTCACAACGGCGCCTGTGCCTGGCCTCGCTGGTGAGGCCCGTGTTGCCCGACACCGACGATGCAAAGCTCGCCGAGCGCCTGCGGGCCATCGCCGCATGTGTGGACGATGCCCTGACGGCCTCGCCCGTCACGGTGAGCTCGCTGGCATCCCGCAATCTCATCATGCATCTTTACATCGCTCTTGGCCGCATCGAGCAGGGCTGCTATGTCCCAGCTGCAGAATCGGACGTTCAAAAACTGGAGGGAACGCGCGAATACGCCGCGGCTTTCCAGATTGCCGCAAACATCAAGGATGCCCTGGGCGTGAGCATGCCCCGAGAAGAGGTTGCCTTTATCGCAATCCATTTGCTCGGCAGGGGCACGGGCGTGCCCGAGAAGGGCTCTGCCGTTATCTCGGACGAGATGTGGGAGATTGCTTCCGAGATGGTACGTGCGGTCAACGATGAGTTTAGGTTTGACTTTAGCGGCGATCTTGAACTTCGCATGAACCTTGCTCGGCATATCGGCCCTCTGGGCTATCGCCTTGAATATCACATGCATATGGATAACCCCATGCTGCCCGATATCAAGACGAGGTTTCCGTTGGCCTATTCGATGGCAGCTGGCACCTCGCAGGTACTCGAGCGTCATTTTGGCAGCCAGCCCTCTGATGAAGAGCTCGGCTACATCGCCATGGCATTTGCCCTGGCCCTCGAGCAGCAAGCCGACCAGCCGCGTCGCAAGCGCATCCTGATCGTGTGCGCCTCGGGAGCGGGAAGCGCCCGTATGCTCGAGCACCAGTACCGCAAGCAGTTTGGCATGTATATCGATTCGATTGAGACATGCGATGTCGCCCGCGTGGGAACGTTCGATTTTTCGCACATCGACTACGTGTTCACAACGGTGCCGCTCAACGTCAAGTTGCCCGTGCCCGTCCGCGAGGCCGATTTCTTCTTGGAGACGAGCGATGTCAACGCTATCCGCAAGGTGCTGAGCGACGACACTGCGCAATCGGACTCCGTAAGCTCTTTCTTTAGCCGTGCCCTGTTCTTCAACCGCGTTGAGGCGTCGTCGAAGCAGGCCGTTCTCCGATATCTCTCCGAGCGCGCCGTCGAGAGCGGCCGTGTCGATGCCCAGTTTGCCCAAGAGGTCGCCGAGCGCGAGAGCGCGAGTGCCACCTCGTTTGGCAATGGGGTAGCCATGCCCCATGGGATGCATCCCTTGAGCGCCGAGGCCTTTGTTACCGTGGGCCTGCTCGAACATCCCATTCTTTGGGACGAATACGGCCATGAGGTCGATATCGTCTTTATGGTGTCGTTTGCCCGGTCGGGCGGCGATGAGGCGCGGATCTTGAGCTCACTGCTCGCCGAGATCTTTATGGACCGCCAGGGGGTCGAGCGCCTACGCGAGCGCCGGTCCTGGCATGAGCTGATGGCGCTTGTGCAAGCGCATACGGCTTAAGACTTCTTTTGTCGATAACCCTGTCTGTCTACCTGCAATAAACCTCGAGGATTGCGGGCGGGAGATAGGCGTTTCGAATATTCAAGTACAAACCAAACATCACGGGAGAGGAGACCGTTATGGACGATCAGGGAACCGAGATGGTTTCGTTTCAGCTGGTCGCTGCGGCGGGAGAGGCACGCAGCCTTGCCTTCGAAGCCCTTGAAAAGGCAAAAGCGGGGGATTTTGACGCCGCCGCCAAACTCATGAAGCAGTCAAAGGATGCGGGAATCAAGGCTCACCACATCCAAACGCAGCTGCTTTCGACTGAGGCAGCGGGCGAGCATCTGTCGGTGGATGTGTTGCTGGTCCATGCTCAGGACCACCTCATGTGCTCCATGCTTGCTCAGGAGCTCGTGCAGGAGCTGATCTGCCTGTATGAGTGCACTGCAACCAAGAACGCCTAGCGGCGTGCGGTGACTATCCAACCAATCAATGCGAAGGGAATCCCTTATGAAGATCCTTCTTGTTTGCGCAGCTGGTCTGTCTACAAGCATTCTGATGAAGAAACTCGAGAAATATGCGGAGCAAAACGGCATCGAGCTCGATATCGATGCGGTGGGTATCGGCGAGTATCAGGAGACGTGCGCCAATTATGACGTGCTGCTCTTGGGGCCGCAGGTGTCCTACCAGCTCAACACCGTCAAGCAGGGGAGCGGTAAGCCGACCGCGGTCATCCCCGCACAGGACTACGGCATGGGCAACGCCGCCAACGTGCTGGCACTCGCCCAGTCGCTGTTGGGTTAGGAGGCGACCATGGAGAAGTTCATGACCCTGCTTCAGGAAAAACTGACCCCTATCGCCAATTTCTGCGGCACCGAGCGCCACTTTGCCTCCATGCAAAAGGGCTTTATGAGCGCGATCAGCTTCATCTTGGTATCTGCCGTCTTTATGATCCTCGCCAACCCGCCGGTCACGGCCGACCTGGTGGCGCAGGGCGGGTTCTGGTCCGTCTTTGGCCCTTGGCTCGATTTTGCGACGGCCAATAAGCTCACGCTGCTCATCCCCTTCAATATGACGATGGGCATACTGTCGGTGATCGTGACGTTCGCAATCGCATATAACCTGGCGGGCACCTACAAGATGCCCAAGCTTAACGCCGGCATGACCTCGCTGGTGATGTTCCTGATCGCCGCGGCGCCGTCGTCCTACTACCAGCTTGCTGACGAGTCCGTGCTCCAGGCGGTCCCCTGCACCTATCTGGGTGCGCAGGGCCTGTTTACCGCCATCATCGTTGCCTTGGTCTCCGTCGAGGTCACGCGCTTCTGCCAGACCAAGGGCATCACCATCAAGATGCCCGATGGCGTGCCGCCGTTTTTGTCCGAAACCTTTGGCGCCATCGTACCTATGCTCGCCAACATCCTCATCTTCTTTGGCGGCAACCTGCTGATCCAGATGATCGATCCCGCGCTGTCCATCCCCTCGGTTATCGAGAAGCTGCTCGCTGCCCCGCTTTCCGTCGCAGTTGACTCTGTGCCCGGCGCACTGCTTATCTGCTTCATGACGCTGCTGTTTTGGTGCTTTGGCGTCCACGGCAACATGATCGTAATGCCCATCACCGCCCCGGTCTCGCTTGCCGCCTTTGCCGCCAACGCCTCGCTCTATGCTGCCGGGCAGCCGCTTGAGTTCCACCCGGTGCTCATGTCGTTGGCCATCAACCTCATCGGCGGCACGGGTAATACGTTCTCTTTTGTGGCGCTCTGCGCGTTTAGGGCAAAGTCGCAGCAGCTCAAGGCATTTGGCAGGGCATCGATCGTGCCGAGCTTCTTCCGTATCTCCGAGCCCGCGATCTTCGGCGCGCCCATCATCTTCAACCCGATCCTCATGATTCCGTTTGTGCTAGGCGGCATGATCTCGGCCCTGCTGTATTGGGGTGCGGTCTCACTGGGTCTTGTCTCTAACTTCTACATCTTGGTGAGCGGCACGTTCCCCATCTTCGTTCAGGGCTTTGTCCAGTGCCTCGACCCGCGCATCTGGGTGTTTACGATCGTTTTGATCGTGGTCATGGCTGTGGTCTGGTACCCGTTCTTTAAGGTGTACGATAACCAGCTCCTGGCTCAGGAGCAGGAGAACGCCGCGGCAGCTTCTGCCGAGGATGCTGAGTAGCATGAGTTACTTTGACAGAACGTCTGCCGCCGGTATGCCCGAGGGCTTTTTGTGGGGTGGTGCCCTCGCCGCCAACCAGGCCGAAGGGGGCTGGAACGAGGGCGGCCGCGGCATGTCGCACTCCGACCTGATCCCACAGGGTTCCGACCGCTGGGATGTAATGTTTGGCAGGCAAAAGCCCGTGGACGATCCGGACAGGCTGTATCCATGCCGCTGGGGCAACGACTTCTTCCATCATTGGCACGAGGATGTCGAGCTTTTTGCCGAGATGGGCTTTAAGTGCCTGCGTCTTTCAATTTGCTGGAGCCGTATTTTTCCCACAGGGATGGAGGCCGAGCCCAACGGCGAGGGCTTGGAGTTTTACCGTCAGGTATTCGAGGCGCTGCGCGAGCATGGAATCGAGCCGCTTGTGACGCTGTCGCACTACGACTATCCGTTGGCTCTGGTCGAGCGCTATGGTGGCTGGCAAAGCCGAGAGATGATCGAGCGGTATGCGCACTACGTCGAGACCGTCGGACGCGCGTGCCAGGGCCTCGTGCGTTATTGGCTTACGTTCAACGAGATCAACAGCGTGGCGCTGTCCTATCTCAACGCGGGTGTCACGCTCGAGGATGAGCGTGACCGTGCAGCCGTGACTGCGGCGTTCTCGCACCATATGTTTATGGCGAGCGCTCGCGCTGTCGAGATTCTGCACAAGATCGATCCCGCAAACAAGGTGGGTTGCATGGTCGCTGCCGGTGCGACCTATCCGTACCGTTGTGCGCCCGAGGACGTATGGCTTGCGTATGAGGAGGACCGCGGCCGCTACTTCTACACAGACGTGATGGCTGCGGGCGCCTATCCTGCTTGGAAGCTGCGTGCACTCGAGAAAGAGGGTGTTCACGTGCCCTTTGAGCCGGGCGATACGGAGTATCTGGCAGAGCATACGGTCGACTTCATCTCGTTCTCGTACTATTGCTCGCGCTTGGTGTGCGCCGATGATCAGGTGATCGCCGAGAAGGCGGAGGGCAACGTGTTCCCGACGTTGCGCAATCCGTACCTCAAGGATAAAGAGACTGCCTGGAAGTGGCAGATCGATGCGCTGGGTTTGCGCGTGACGCTTGCCGGCTACCACGATCGTTACCATCTTCCGCTCTTTATCGCCGAGAACGGTGTGGGCGGACTCGATGCGCTGGAAGACGGCAAAGTCCACGATGCGTATCATATTGATTACCTGCGAAGGCATATTCTTGCGCTGCGCGATGCAATTGTCGAGGACGGTGTTGACCTGATGGGATACACGCCGTGGGGCTGTATCGATTTGGTGTCGGCCTCGACGGGGCAGATGAAGAAGCGCTATGGCTTTGTTTATGTCGATGCCGATGATATGGGCAAAGGCACGTTCGATCGCTACCGAAAGGACAGCTTCTGCTGGTACCAAAAGGTCATTGCATCAAATGGCGAGGACTTGAGTTAACTCTTGCAGGTCTGTTGCCCCCGCGGTCCGCTTCGGCCGCGGGGGCTTTTGTTATTTACCTAGTCCCCGATGAGACCCTCATTCTGTGGGTAGTCATTGGGGACGTTCCTAAACGACTAGTCATTTAAGTCTGTCCCCAATGACTGCGGAAACCCGGCACTTGGGGACGTTCCTTTTCTGCCGGCAGCTTGGAACAGTCCTTAAAGCCCGCATCAATCAACTGCGGAAAGCGCATCCCAGAATGAGCGTCCAACATGGGACATGGTTTCCCTTGAGGGCCTCAACCGGAAAATGCATCCCGGAATGTTGCCGGAAAGTGGAACGTAGTTTCCCAAACAGGCCGTGCGCGGAAAGTGCATCCCGCTATCGAACTTCAAAGCGGGATGCATTTTCCGTGCCAGCAGTTCCGGGCAGCCAACGACCACTCATTTAAGTCTGTCCCCAATGACTAGTAGTAGGCCCACATGGCTTCGACTTCGTTAAGGACTTCTACGACGCCCCAGCGGCGGACGCTGCGGCTGGCCGAGTTGGGGTCGTAGACGCCAATCTGGTCGGCGTCGTCAATACCGTAAAGCACAATGTAGTGGCCCACGTTGGTAAAGGTGCCCGGCCGAACGGCGGCGATGATGGGCGCTCCCGAACGCAGCGCCTGAGTCATCGAGTCGCGATCGTTATGGAGCTCCGTTCCGTTAAGTCCCAACTGCCACGCGCCGCTCGTCATAAACGACCATTCGGTTGCACCGGTGGGGGCGTAATTGCCCGCCTCGGAAAGCGCGCACATATCGACGGGGGTCATATTGGTGCGTCCCGTCTTAAAGATGTAGACCATGGTGAGGCACGTGGGCCCGCAGGCATTTTGGCGGATGGTGCCGCCGGCGTAAGGCAGCTCCGACCACGCAGGGTCAATCTGATAGATATGGGGCATCGTGCCGGCTTGCCATTGCGAGCGTGGGGTCGAAAAGGCGAAAGAATAACCGGGTGCGACGGGGGCCTTGAGCAGCTTGTCCTCGGCGGTGGGCTCGAGACCGGCCGACCCGTGGGACATACAGGAGCTCATAAGCACAAAGACCAGACAGGTGAGGATAGAGCACAGTGCGAGGCGAAGTCGACGAGCCGGCAGGGCGGGGGCATTCACGTGCGATGTCGAGCGGTAAGACTTGCCGTCGCGTCCGCCTTGGGGATGCGAAAAGAAGCGGTTGATATGGCTGCCGGGCTGACGTACGCCGTTGCGGCGCAGTTGCGGAACCTCGGCCTGACGCTGTCGAGTGCGCGCGCCCAAGCGGCTATCTTGCTGCGCGCTTGTGTCCATGCTCGGACGGCCACTCTGCCGCGTTCTGCTTGTCTGCTGCCGAGACGAAGGCCTGGGTTGCTCTTGAGGACGTTGCGGATTGCCGCTCGTGGCACTTCTGGGCGTCGGCGTGGTACGGCCAGCAAGGCGAACGCTTTGTCGCCGTTGATCACCGTCGTTGTATCCGTATGCCATTCGTACCGCCTTGTCTCATGTATAACCTGTCTATCCTACAAAAAAGATGTGCAACAAATGGGTCTGCGCGTCAAAAGCTCGGTAAACGGTACGAAAGGCGCAAAACACACGGCCTCAAAAACATCTCTCTATGCGTCCGATGAACGTACGCCCGTCGGGCGGGCGGCAGCAATGAGCGGCAAACCGTGCCGTTCGTCCCAAAAACGGCGCCGCTCGTTTTGCAGTTCTGCCTTCGGTCGAGCTACAAGCGGAGCTGCTGCGCCAAGGCCGTATCTTAAAGCCACGAAATAAAAGAGCGCGGCAAAACAGACCGCGCAAGGGGTGACGTCAAGGGGCGTCAAAAAGGAAAGGAGGGGAACAATGGCGGACAAGAACGCAGAAGTTGCAGTCGAGGATAACGGCGGTATGAAGAAAACGCTTTCGCTCTGGAACTTCTTCACCATCGGTTTCGGTGCCATCATCGGCACCGGTTGGGTTCTGCAGGTCGGCGACTGGATGGTCGTGGGCGGCGGTCCCGTTCCCGCTATGATCGCATTCCTCTTGGGTGCAATCTTCCTCGTGCCCGTCGGAGCTGTTTTCGGTGAGCTCACGGCTGCTATTCCCATCTCGGGCGGCATCGTCGAGTATGTCGATCGTAGCTTTGGCCGTACGCTGAGCTACATCACCGGATGGCTTTTGGCTCTGGGCAACGGCATCCTGTGCCCGTGGGAGGCCATCGCCATTTCGACCCTCGTGTCCGAGATGTTCGGCAGCCTGCCCGGTCTTGAGTGGCTGCGCGCCGTCAAGCTCTACACCATCCTGGGCGCCGACGTTTACCTGTTCCCGACGCTGATCGCGCTCGGCTTTGCAGTCTACGTCATCTTCCTCAACTTCCGCGGTGCCAGCTCGGCCGCCAAGCTCCAGGCCTTCCTGACCAAGGCCCTGCTCTGCGGCATGCTGCTCGCCATGGGCGTCTCGCTGTTCACCGGCTCGCCGGACAACGCCATGCCCGTGTTCTCCCAGGTCGCCGGTGCTGGCGGCGGCAAGGCCGCTACCGAGAGCACCAGCCTGTTCGCCGGCATCGTGTCGGTCCTGGTTCTGACCCCGTTTTTCTACGCCGGTTTCGACACCATTCCTCAGCAGGCTGAGGAAGCAGCCGAGGGTCTCAACTGGAACAAGTTCGGCAAGATCATCTCCCTGGCCCTGCTGGCCGCCGGCGGCTTCTACATGGTCTGCATCTACTCGTTCGGCACCATCCTCGACTGGCATGAGTTTGTTAAGAGCCCGGTTCCCGCGCTTGCCTGCCTCAAGGGCATCAACATGCTCCTGTACCTGGCCATGCTCGTCATCGCCACGCTTGGACCCATGGGCCCGATGAACTCTTTCTACGGCGCCACGAGCCGCATCATGCTCGCCATGGGCCGCAAGGGCCAGCTGCCCGAGAAGTTCGCCGAGGTCGACCCCAAGTCCGGCGCTCCCAAGCTCGCCTGCGTCGTTCTGGGCGTCATCACCGTCATCGGTCCGTTCCTGGGCAAGAACATGCTCATTCCTCTGACCAACGTGTCGGCTCTCGCCTTCATCTTCTCCTGCGGTATGGTCGCCCTCGCCTGCCTGCGCATGCGCTTCACCGAGCCCGACCTGCCTCGTCCCTACGAGGTGCCCGGCGGCAAGTTTGGCATCGGCCTCGCTATCGCTGCCTGCGCCATCATCATCGGCCTGCTCGTGATCCCGTTCTCTCCCGCCTCCCTCAACATGGTGGAGTGGAGCATCGTGATCGGCTGGTTGGCTATTGGCCTGGCCCTCATGGCTTTCACCAATTCCCGCAAAAAGTAACGCCTAACCGGGGCGGACCAGGTGCGCGGGGCCCTCTCTTCCGCGCACCGAACCCGGCACCACTTGGGTAGCTTTGTGAGGCCTTAACCCAACACGGCCTCACCCACATATATGGATCCATAAGGAGGAACCATGTCCACTAAGTATGCAATCGTTGGCGGCAAGCTCATCGACGGTACCGGTGCTGAGCCGATCGAGAACTCCCTCGTTCTCGTCGACGACAACGGCAAGATCGAGTACGCCGGCACTATGCAGGACCTTCCCGAGGGCGTTGAGGTCATCGACGCCGCCGGCAAGACCGTCCTTCCCGGCCTGATCGACACCCACCTGCACTTCTCGGGCAACCTGACCGACGATGATACCGATTGGGTCATGCAGCCGCTCCTCGAGAAGCAGGCCGTCGCCGTCAAGCAGGCCTACGACTGCCTCACCCACGGCCTCACCACCGTCTGCGAGATCGGCCGCTTTGGTATCCAGATCCGTGACTGCATCGACAAGGGCGTCTTCAAGGGCCCGCGCGTTCTGGCCACCGGCCTTGGCTTCTGCCGCGTTGCCGGCCACGGCGACTCCCACCACTGCAGCCAGGAGCTCAACAAGGAATCGCACCCCTGGGGCGATCAGGTCGACGGTCCTTGGGATCTGCGCAAGGCCGTCCGTCGTCGCCTGCGCGAGAACCCCGATGCCATCAAGATCTGGGCTACCGGTGGCGGCATCTGGCGCTGGGACTCCGGCCGCGACCAGCACTACTGCTCCGAGGAGATTCAGGCCGTGGTCGAAGAGGCCAAGATGGTCGGCATCCCCGTGTGGAGCCACTGCTACAACAACCACGCCGCTGCCTACGATTCCGTTCGCTTTGGCTGCGAGCAGCTGATTCACGGCTTCGATATCGATGAGCGCACGATGGACCTCATGGCCGAGCAGGGCACCTTCTTCACCCCGACGATCGCCTTCCTGCCCACCTGGTACGCCACCTATCCGCCCGTCTACGTCCCCGAGCTGCACGACAAGTACGAGGGCACCCTGGTCGAGAAGGAGCTGCAGCGCAACTACGATTGCCTGCGCGAGGCCAAGAAGCGCGGCGTCGTCATGACGATCGGCTCCGACTCCTTCTCCTTCGTCACCCCGTACGGCACCTGCTCCATCGAGGAGATGTACGAGTTCGTCGACAAGATCGGCTTCACCCCGGTCGAGACCATCACCTGTGCCACTCTCAACGGTGCCAAGATGTGCCACATCGAGGACGAGACCGGTTCCATCGAGGCCGGCAAGTGCGCCGACCTGCTGGTCGTCAACGGTGACGTCGCCGCCGACATCCACGTGCTCAACACCGACAACATGGACGTCATCATGAAGGACGGCTGGATTGTCGAGGGCGGCACCTTCGGCGAGGCAAACAAGTACAGCGCCTAAGCTACCGTTCATCGATGGCTTGATGTAAAACACAGTATTTGATTGCATAATGCAATGGAGAGGGTCGCTTGCGGCCCTCTTTATTGCTATGGGGTGCGTCAGTAAGAAGGAGATGACGGTGGATCTCAATAGGCTGATTCTGGGCAAGAGCTACAACTCTACCAAGGTCTTTCGTACCGCTCAGCATGTGGTTCAAGCCATCTTGCTCGGTATTGTCGTTCCGCTGCTTATCCTGCTGCTCATCTGGGATCTAACCGATAATCCCAATCCCGTTCCGGCCGTTGTCGTCATTGCCGGCTTGGTCATGCTGTGCTTCTTCTTCTCGTACGTCTTTGTCGTTCCCGACGACCTCACATCGAGCGCAACCGACCGCACGCTCGCCATCGCTTCAAAAATATTCGCCTACACGTCGCGCGGCCTTACGCCCGAAGCTGCCCTGGGCGCCTCTAAGATCATCCTGTCCGAAACTATCGCCTCTGCCATCTGCTTTACCGACGGCAAGCAGGTGTTGGCGAGCTGGGGCGAGGACTCGGCAAAATGCCCCGCGGGCACCCCGGTGGTACTGCGGACTACGCTCAACGTGATCAACAGCGGTGAGCAAAGCGTGTTCTCGCGCGATGCCTCGACCGAGACGGGTGGCTACTTTCCGCGCCTGCGCGCCGGTATTGTCGCACCGCTTACTGTGCGCGGGCATTGCGTGGGCACGCTCGAGCTGTATTATCCCCGTCTGAGCAGCATCGATATGCGCCAGACGGCGCTTGCCTCGGGCTTTGCCGACCTCATTTCCACGCAGCTTGCGAGCTTTGAGCTTGAGCGCCAGGACGAGCTTACGGCCCGCGTGGAGCTGCGTGCCTTGCAATCGCAGGTCGATCCTCATTTTCTGTTTAACACCATCAGCACCATCGTGTCGCTCGTACGTACCGAGCCGGACAAGGCAAGGTCGCTGCTGATCGACTTTTCCAATTACTACCGTCAGACGCTTTCTGATTCCGATACCCTCACAACGCTCGAGCACGAGGTGGAACAGGGCACTCGCTATATCAATCTTATGCAGGCTCGTTATGGCGACGGCCGTCTGCGCGTCTCGGTCGATATCGACTTTGAGGTGCGCGATTGCATGGTGCCGCCGTTTATCTTGCAGCCGTTGCTCGAAAACTGCATCAAGCACGCGCAGCGCGAGACCGAGCCGCTTTCTATTCATGTTAGGGCTTTCGAGACCGATGACGGTTTGGAGATCATCGTCGAGGACGATGGCATCGGTATGAGCGAAGAAGTCTGCGCGCATCTGTTTGAGCAACATCGCCTGGAGGAGCCCGAGAGCATTACCGCCGACGGTTCCATCAAACGAGGCTGCGGCTTGGCGCTCTTTAACGTACTTCAGCGCATCCATTTTTTTTACGGAGAAGATTCCGGCATGCGCGTGAAGTCCCAGGAGGGCGTGGGAACGCAGGTCATCGTCGAGCTGAACGGCGAGCCGCATGAGCCGGCGCCGTTGACGGCGTAGCACGCGGTTGGATTGAGAGAAAAAGAGGGGAAGCACATATGTCCGAAGGCTGGAACATCTTGGTGGTTGATGACGAGCCTCCCATTAGGGCTGAGCTACGCTATCTGTTGGAAAAGGATACGCGTGTGGGTCAGATTGCCGAGGCGGGCAATGTCACCGAAGCCGTGGAGTCGATTCTGTCGAACAAGCCCGACGTGCTGTTTTTAGACATTACCATGCCCGGTCGCTCGGGAATTGAGCTTGCCGAGACGCTGCAGAACCTAAAGACGCCGCCGGTGGTTGTGTTTGTGACGGCGTTTGCCGAGTATGCGGCCGATGCCTATAACCTCGATGCCGTCGATTATGTCGTCAAGCCGGTCGAGGACGCACGCCTGTCAAAGGCACTCGACAAGATCGAGGCAGCCTTGGGTGTCCGTCGTGTTATCCACGCTCCGCGCCAGCCTTTGCGTCTGACGGTGGACCGCGGGGGCAAAAAGGTGTTCATTCCCGCCGCAGGCGTCTGCTACTTTGAGGCGCGTGCCGATTTTTGCAACGCCGTCTGCGCCGAGGGAACATACCTGATCAATGAGTCGATTTCCTCGCTCGAGCGGCGCCTGGCCTCCGAGGGCTTTATCCGTGTCCACCGCAGCTATCTGGTCAATTTGGAAGACGTGCACAATGTCGAGATCGGTTCCACGGGTCTTATGGAGCTCAGGCTCGATCGCGTAACCTCGACGGTGCCCGTGTCCCGCCGTCGCGCTGCCGAGGTTAAAGCACACTTGGGGCTTGCGTAGACGGTCTGCGTGCCGTCGTTTACCATCGCAGGTTTGGCATGGGCGCGCGGTGGGCATAATGGGTGGCATCGAATGAAATCGAAAGGATCATTATGCCCGCGCTTATCACCCATCATCTGTTTGGCGAGGAAAGCATCGACCGTCTTCCGCAGGGCGTCATCACGTCCGACGAAGAGCGCATTGCCTTTATCTTGGGCAACCAAGGCCCCGACCCGTTTTTCTTTCACATTCTGACACTGCGTGTTTCCGACTGCACGCTGCTGGCGCAGGTCATGCATCGGTCGCGCATGTCTCGCCAGTTCGCGTGCCTGCGCGACGGCGTGTCGCATCTGCTGCCGCGCGACGCCAGCTTGGGTCGCGCTTTTGCGCTGGGCCTGCTGTCTCATTACGTGCTCGACCGCAACGCCCACCCCTTTGTCTATGAGCAGCAGTTTGGCATCGTGGAATCCGACTCAGAGCTTGAGGATTCGAGCAGTCAGGTCCATGCCGTGATCGAGAGCGACTTGGATGTACTGATGCTGCAGCTTAAACGCGCCGGCGCTACGGTCGACGATTACCCGCCGGCGGGCGAGATCGTCACCACCGATCGCATCAATCGCGTGGCCGGCGTGCTGATGAGCTATGTTGCCGGACGCGTGTACGGCATTGACATTCCGGCGGGGGAGTACGGTGCTGCCGTTGCCAATATGCAGCGACTTTACCGCGCGATTGAGCCGGCCGGCTCCGTAAAGACGCGCGCGATCTCGCTGGTTGAGGGCTTGGTGCACGACTACTCGCTGCTCGACGGCCTTGCCCATCGCGTGACGACGGAGCTGCCCGAGCGCACCGGTAACCTGGGCCATCTGACATGGAAGAATCCCTTTACCGACGAGGTCTCGAACGAGAGTTTCCCCGAGGTCTTTGATCGCGCGCTGGTCGACTACGAGCGCACGGTCGCACGTTTTATCGAGACCGGTGACATGGATGCCGTGACCAGTCACGTCAACTACAGCGGTCGCGTGCTCGAAGCCGATGAGGAGTTCGACTGCGAGGAATAGGGCCCGTGCGTGCCCCTTTGCCGAATCCTTACCGGCGGTTCTGGACAATTGGGGTACGATGAACTAACTGCATATCGGGCGAATACGAAGGGTCCCTGTCCATGAAATACACCAAGCTCGAGCGTAACTGGGTTATGTATGATGTGGGCAATTCGGCCCTCGTGCTGCTCAATACCTCGGTGGTGCCCATTTACTTTAACGCCATCAATACCGGCGCTTCTTCGGCCGACCTGGTGGTCGCCTGGGGCAATGCGCAGACGATCGCCTCGCTGGTCATCGCCATGCTCATGCCCATTCTGGGCGCGCTTGCCGACTACGCTGGCAACAAGATCAAGTTCTTCTTGGGCTTCTTCCTCACGGGCCTGGTGCTTTGCTTGGCGCAGGCTATCCCAATGTCCGCCATGGCATTTTTGACCGTGTACGTGCTGTGCACCATCGGCCTTAACTCTTCTATGACGTTCTACGACGCCATGCTGCCCGACATTACCACCGACGAGCGCATGGACGCCGTGTCCAGCTCGGGCTATGCCTGGGGCTACATCGGTTCCACCGTGCCGTTCGTCATCTGCCTGGCGCTCATCATGGGTGGCCCCGCTCTTGGCGTCCCTACCATGCTGGCAACGCGTCTGTCGTTTATCATCACTGGTGCCTGGTGGCTCATCTTTACCCTGCCGCTCATTCGCACCTATAAGCAAAAGTACGGTCGCGAGCGCGGTCCCGAGGACACTATCGGCCACATCGTGGGCGGTGTGTTCTCCGAGGTCGGACACACCATGCGCGAGATCGCCCACAACAAGACCGTGCTGGTCTACATGATTGCGTTCTTCTTCTATATCGACGGTGTGCACACGGTCATTTCCATGGCTACCAGCTACGGCTCGGCTTTGGGCATCGATTCGACGCAGTTGGTGCTGGCGCTGCTCGTTACGCAGTTTGTTGCTTTTCCGTCTGCCATCATCTACGGCAAGCTCGCCGGACGCGTGGGCACGCTCAACATGATCCTGGTGGCCGTCGCCGCCTACATGGGTATTGTGCTGTTTGCCGCGTTCTTCCTAAAGACCGCCTTCGAATTCTGGGTGCTTGCCATTATGGTCGGCCTGTTCCAGGGCGGCGTGCAGGCGCTCAGCCGTAGCTACTTTGGCCGCATTATCCCTAAGGAAAAATCCAACGAGTACTACGGCTTCTTTGACATCTTTGGTCGTTATGCAAGCGTCATGGGCACCTTCCTGGTGTCGGTCGTCACCTCGCTGACCGGCAACCCGTCGCTGGGCGTCCTTTCCATTGGTGTGCTGCTGGTCGTTGGCTTTATGCTGCTGGTCCGCCTGTCCCGCATGACTCGGGCGGCAGGGCATGCCGCATAGGAGCGAGCGGCTATTGTGCCTGTCCACGGTACTCTTTTGGGGTTATCCGCAATAAACATTGCGACTTGCGAGCAATGATTTGCCCAAGTGGGTATGATGGAATCAGCTAGGTCGCGGGGCGTCGCCTGTGTTTGGCGGCGTCCCGTTTTTGTGTTGCAGGGAGGGTAAGGCATGAACGCCACAGTCGTGATTCCAACGTATTGGGCGGGCGATGACGCTTGCGCAAACGCCCCTGGCACTTATGACCATTCGACGCGACTCAACGCCGACAATCCCGAACTCGACCGCTGCCTGGCCTCGCTTGAGCAGGTGCGTGACATCCCACGCATCATCCTTTTGGTGGTCTGTCCCGTTTCTGCCACAGCCGATGTGTCGCTGCGCGTGCACGAGATTGTCGACGCGCATCCCACGCTCAAGGTCACCGTTGTCACCAACACCCAGGCCTCGCGCATCGCAGACCGGGTTGCTCAGATCGCGCCCAAGGGTTCGGGCGAGTGCGTGAGCCTGCGAGGCTACGGTGCCATCCGCAACATGGGGCTAGCCTGTGCCGCTGTGCTGGGGCATGACGCGGTTATCTTCTTGGATGACGATGAGACTGTCATCGACGCCGACTTTATGAAGCGCGCGACCTATGCGTTGGGGCAGCAGACGCGTCAGGGCTTGCCGATCTTGGTCAAGAGCGGCTATTTCTACGATCGCGACGGCTCGCCGCTGGCTCCTACGGACAAGGCGGGCATCTGCCATCGTTGGTGGACCAAGCGCATCGAGTTCAACCGTTGGATGAAAAAGGCGCTCTCGGGCACCCGCATCTCGCGCTCCAACTACGTGTGCGGCGGTCTGATGGCCCTGCACGCCCGCGCCTTTACGCGTGTGGCCTTTGACCCGTTTATCACCCGCGGCGAGGACTTGGATTACCTCTTTAACATGCGCATGTTTGGCTACGACGTGTGGTTCGATAACGAGTGGACCGTGCGCCATCTGCCTCCGGAGTCCGAAAAGCGCTCACCGCGCTTTATGCAGGATGTATACCGTTGGTACTACGAACGGGCCAAGTTGACATTCGCCGCGCATCAAAAGGAGCTCATTCCCGTTACGGCGGCATCGCTCATGCCCTACCCGGGCCCGTGGATTTCGCGCGAGCTCGACGACCGCGTGCGCAAGACCGCTATGGTCCGCAGCGTGTTTACCCGCGAGCATGAGGGCTACCTGCGCATTTGGCGCCATGGTATCGGCGAGGCAAAGGCCTATGCGCGCCAAAACGCTGCAAGCTACCTGCGTTTCCAGAGCTTTTGGCCCAAGATCATGGACGGGCTTTGGCGTGACGCACAACTGATCAGTATCCTGGAGGGGGCCGAATGATCGACCGCCGCGCCCAGCGCGATAGTTCAATATCAATCTTTCGCATCATTGCCGTTGCCTGCGCCATTTGCGTGCTGGTGTACTTTATTTTTGCCTTGGTGACTGGTATCGAGCCGATCGCCACGGTGATTGCCTGCGCGCTGCTGTGCATCTTTCTGTGCATCTTTATCTTTTTGACGCTCAATCCCGATTCGGTGCGCTCCCAGTACACCGAGGAGACGCTCTCGGTGGCCTCGGCCATGCTCGAGGACATTAAGGGCGGTCTGACGCAGGAGTCGGCGCGTTTGGTGTGCCGGCGCATTTTGCCCGAGACGCGCGCCATGACGGTGGCCATCACCGACGAGGGCAACGTGTTGGCCTGCGCGGGCGAGTTTGAGGAAAAACTACTGCCAGATTCTCCCATCCACACGCTTGCCACACGCTACGTTATCGAACATGGCATCGTGCAGTCGTTCAACCGTATGGTGGATGTCGTGGGCTCGGATGGCTCGCACAACCAAGTCCCCGCCGGCATTATCGCCCCCATCAAGGTGGGCGATCGTACCGTCGGCACGCTCAAGTTCTACTACAAGACCCCGCGCGCCGTCGACCGTACCCAGTATGCGCTTGCCTCGGGCTTTGCCGAGATCTTGTCCACGCAGCTCGCCATCCACGAGCTCGAGGTGCAAAAGGAACTCACGGCGCGCGCCGAGGTGCGTGCGCTGCAAGCGCAGATTAACCCGCACTTCCTGTTCAACACGCTGAACACCATTGCATCGTTTACGCGTACCGACCCGCTGCGGGCCCGCGAGCTGCTTCGTGAGTTCTCATCGTTCTATCGTGCCACGCTCGACAACTCGGGATCGCTTATTCCGGTCTCGCGTGAGGTTGCACAGACCAAGCGCTACCTTACCTTTGAGAAGGCCCGCTTTGGCGAGGACCGCGTGCTTGCGACGTTCGATGTGTCCGAGGACGTGGAAGATACGCTGGTGCCGGCGTTCGTGATCCAGCCGATTGTCGAGAACGCCGTGCGTCATGGTATGGGCGATGACGACGCCCTGAGGATCGACGTGACCGTTCACCAAGACGGCGAGGATGCAATCTTGATTGCCGTGGCCGATAATGGCGTGGGCATGGATGAGGGTACCGCCGCCAGACTGTTTGACGAGCGCTCTGCCCGTCCCGACGCCAGCTCTCCCCAGGGTGGCGGCGCCGGTGTGGCCATGCACAATATTTCGGAGCGCATCCATCGCTTTTATGGGCCGCACTCCTATACGCGTGTCGAATCGGCGCCGGGCAAGGGCACCAAAGTGCTCCTTCATCTTGATTTGTCAGAGAGCATCTTCGACATTCAAGAGTAAAATAAAAGGCTACGGGCTCAACGTCATGCGACGGATGCCCGGCGTAGTTAGTTGACGAAAGGTTTTATCCCTATGCTGCGTGCGATGATTGTGGATGATGAGGCGCCGGCTCGCTCGGAGCTTCGCTTCCTGCTCGAGCAAACGGGCAAGATCGGCACGATCACGGAGGCGTCGAGCGTCCGCTCCGCCATCGAGATGCTTATGGAAAGTCGCGTGGATGTCGTGTTTCTCGATATCTCGATGCCCGGTGCCTCGGGCCTGCAACTTGCCGAGGCGCTGCATAAGCTCAAAAATCCGCCGGCGATCGTGTTTGTGACTGCGTATAGCGACCATGCGGTCGAGGCATTCGACGTGGATGCCGTCGATTATCTGATGAAGCCGGTCGAGGAAGCTCGCTTGGATCGTGCGATCGAGAAGGTCATGCAGCGCGCCAAGCCGGTTACGGACAGCAAGGTGACCATCGAGCGTATCCCGGTGGAAAAGGGCGGCCGCAAGGTGCTCATTCCCGTGGACGACATTCGCTTTATCATGGCCAAGGACGATTACTCCTGCATCTATACCGTCGATGATCGCTTTTTGTCGACGACCTCGCTGGCGCAGTTTGAGGCCAAGCTCTGCGACTTTGGCTTCTTCCGTGTTCACCGCCGCTATATCGTCAACTTGGCGTGCGTCACGGACGTCGAGACGGTGCCCTCGGGCGCCATCCAGCTGGGCATTACGGGCGTCGACGAACGCGTGCCGGTTTCGCGCCGCCGCGTCGTGCCGCTCAAGAAGGCCCTGAGTCTCTAGCACACTGGCCCCGCAGCCCTGTAGACCCATCGTCTGCGGAGCCGTGGGGCCTTTTTTGTATGTATCTGCCGAATCGTTTTTTGCGGAAGGGATCCCATGAACAGTGCAAGCGCCAAGCGTATCGACATCATCTCGGACACCCACGGCTATTTATCGCCTGCGCTCTTGGATGAGCTTGAGGGCGCAGATCTGATCATCCACGCTGGCGACCTCACGTCAGAGATGGACTACGAGCACCTATGCACCATCGCCCCCGTGCGGGCCGTACTGGGTAACAACGATTACTACCGCGACTACGGCCCCGATGTAGACCGTCTTGCGCTCTTTACCTACGAAGGCCTTAAATTCGCCGTAGCCCACTACCGCGAAGACCTTCCGGTGGGATCCGTAGACGTAGCCATCAACGGCCACACCCACGTAACCAAAGAAGCCCAAGTGGGCCGCTGCTTAGTCCTCAACCCGGGCAGCGCCAGCTACCCCAGAGGCACCCGAGGCCCCACCATGGCCAGAATGCTAGTAAAAGACGGCAAGATCCTAAGCACTAAGTTTATTGACCTAGAGTAATCACAACAAAAACGGGGGATGCAGATGCGTCCCTCGTTTTTCTTTAAGCCAAAGGCAGAGCTTCAACAAAAACAATCAGACCAACCCCGCCGAGGAGCACGCGGGCTAGCCGCGCAGCGGCGCACGCCCGCAAAACTGGTTGAATAATGTGACGGCAGGGAGGGCTTCCGGGGCTGAGGGCGGGGGTTAAGTTTGTCGCGAGTTCCGCACGCAAAGGAAAGCACTTAATGTGCTTTCCGTCTTGCGCAGGACTGTAGAGCAGC
>UQLH01000009.1:0-71966 GCA_900541805.1 uncultured Collinsella sp. | reverse complement strand
ACCGAGCCGTACGCTTGAACTGAGAAGGGGGAGGCCTCGCGGGCTCCCCCTTTTTGCGTTTACGGGCTTTTGTCTCACATAGTAGCTGTGTTTTATAACCCTCGTTTGTCGCATCTTCTGTGAACGGGCTACAATAACTTAGTCTGTGCGATATGGAGGTGAACATGGCTGAAGCTGGTATCGGCGTTGATATCGTCGAGATTTCCCGCATGAAATCAATTCTTGAAAAGACGCCGTCGTTTGCTCGGCGTGTGTTTACCGAAGAAGAGCGTGCGTATTGCGATGCGTCATCGCGCCCCGCCGCTCACTATGCGAGCCGCTTTGCTTCGCGCGAGGCGGTGCTTAAAGCTCTCGGCACGGGTTTTAGTCAAGGCGTGGGTCGCAAGGATGTTTCGGTAACGCGTGATAAACTCGGCAAACCGAAGGCGCTGCTTTCGGGCCGTGCTCTCGAGATCGCTCAAGAACTGGGTGTTGTTGAGGTCGCTCTTTCCATTACGCTTACGGGAGACTTGGCCGTTGCGAATGCCATCGCGATTACCGAAGATGCTCGGCCTAAGCCAAAAGATGAAAAGGTGAGCACCAAGAAACGCGTTGCGCAGACATTTAAAGAGGCTCGCTCTGTTTTAGATGAGCTTGAGCAGCTGCAGAATTCAGCATTGACGGAGCACCTGGGCGATGCTTCGCAAGATACGCTAGGAGCATAGATGAAACCGGTTTTGAGTACCGAAGAAGTCGTTCGTCTCGAGGATATCATCGAACGCGAAGGGACTTCGAAGGCCGAGCTTATGGAGCTAGCGGGTGAGTTTGCCGCCAACGAGGTCTTGAAGCTCAATCCCGATCGGGTTCTCGTTCTGGTCGGTTTTGGTAATAATGGCGGCGACGGTTGGGTTGCCGCCGATATCCTGAGCCATAAGGGCGTGGACGTGGATATCGTTTCTCCGGTTGAACCGGATGAGATTCCTGCTGCTCTGGCACGTCATGTTGCTCGTCGTACTGCCGGCCGCGATGTGCACGTTTGCGTCGGCCCTTCGCGTGACGAACTCGAGGTTTTGATCGATAAGGCCGATGTTGTTGTCGATGCCATTTTTGGTACCGGTTTTCACGGGAATCTGCGTGCGCCGTTCTCCATCTGGATTCCTACGGTCAATGAATGCGCCGATTGTGTCGTATCCATTGATGTCCCCTCGGGCCTGAATGCCGAGACGGGCGTTGTTGATGACGACTGCATTCGTGCCGAGCATACGGTGACGATGATTGCGCCCAAGATTGGTTTGTATAGCGCTGATGGCCCTGAGTATGCTGGCGATTTGATCTGCGGCAATCTTTACGACCGTCTTGACGAGGTCATCGATGATGTCGACCACGCCGCCGAGATTGTCGAGCCCGGTGACTTAGTTGATTACTTTGCTCCACTACCTACGAATATCGATAAGTACTCCCGTGGCTCTGTGCTTATTGTCGCCGGATCTGCGCAATATCCTGGTGCTGCCATTATGGCTGCCAAGTCTGCAGCTCGCGCGGGTGCTGGTTACGTGGCAGTCGCGGCTCCTGACGCCTGCGCTAATCTTATTCGTATGGCACTTCCTTCGATTCCCGTCTTTGCTATTCCGTCTGATTCCCGCGGCTCCTTTGGCGCCGCTGCGCGCATGACGGTGTGCGAGATCGCAAAGAAGTACAGCTGCGTACTGTGCGGTCCCGGTATGACGACGTCTGCCGGCGCTATGCAGGTGGTTTCGGGCTTGCTCGAGCTTGATGTACCGCTTATTTTGGACGCCGATGCACTCAACTGCCTTGCTAAGATTGCCATTGACGGTATTGATAGTAACCCCGAGATGTATCGTCGCGAGCAGCCGTTGGTTATGACGCCGCACTATCGTGAGCTTTCGCGTCTGGTTGCCGGTGACGAGGTGAACGACCTTGGTACCGCGATTGCAGCCGCGCAGAAGGTTGTCTGGGCTGCAGGCTCCGACAATCTGGTGGTCATTGCCAAGGGGCCGACGACGGCTATCTGTGGCGTTGAGCGCGTTCTGTTGCCGCTCTCGGGTCCGGCTTCTCTGGCAACTGCCGGTTCGGGTGATGTTCTCGCGGGTATTTTGGCCGGCACGCTTGCCACCATGCGCGACGAGATGGATCGTTGGGAGTTGCTGTATTCGTACGCCGTCGCACTTCACAGCTATGCCGGTTTTGCCGCGGCGACGGAGTATGGTGAGAAGAGCGTCATCGCGACCGATCTTATCGACTTGATCGGTCCTGCCATGGAACTGGCGGCAAAGGATGCGCTCGAAGATCTGGGAATCATGAACGAAGGGTCGGATGACTAATCATGAATAAAGCCGATTTGACGCGCTGGTCCTGGGTCGAGATCGACCGCGGGGCGCTCCGTCGCAACACGAGGGCCTATAAGAACTTGCTGAATCCACGTCAGCGCCTGTGCTGCGTGGTTAAGGCCGATGCTTATGGTCATGGAGCTGTTGAGTGCGCCAAGATCATGTATTCGGCCGGTGCCGACATGTTTGCCGTGGCGACGGTTAACGAGGGCGTTGAGCTCCGACAGGGCGGGATTACGAAGCCCATCCTCATCCTAAGCGAGCCGCCTATCGAGGCCATTCCGACGTTGCTCGAGTTTGATATCATGCCTTCGGTCTATACGTCTGACTTTGCTCTTGCGTATGGCGAATGTGCCGTCGCGGCGGGCAAGGTGGGCAAGTACCATCTCGCCATCGAGACGGGCATGAACCGCATCGGCGTACATTACACGCAGGTGCTCGACTTTGTCCGCGGTATTAATTTCCATCGCGGTATCCAGTGTGATGGTGTCTTTACGCACTTCGCCACGGCCGATGAACCTTCGGGCTGGGACTACAAGCTGCAGTGCCAGCGCTTTACCGAGGCCGTTCAGGCCATTAAGGACGCGGGTTTTGAGTGCGGTATCGTGCACTGTGCCAACACGCCGTCCTCGATGCTCGATCCCTCAATGCATTTTGATATGATTCGCGCCGGCGTTGGCTTGTACGGCATGCAGCCATGCGAGCTGAGCGGCCGCGTGATGAAGCTCGATCCTGTTATGAGCGTGCATGCGCGCGTGACACGCGTGGCGCATCCTGCAATGGGCGAAGGCGTGGGCTACGGATTTACCTACCGCGTGCCGCGCACACGCGTTCAGATCTGCACGCTGCCGATCGGATATGCCGATGGTCTTTCGCGTACGCTCTCCAATCGTATGGACGTGCTGTATCGCGGTGAACGCATTCGTCAGGTGGGTAACATCTGCATGGATCAGTTTATGGTCGCCATCCAGTCCAATCCGGCGCATGAGATTCCCGAGGCCGAGCATGGCGACGAGATGATCATTGTCGGCCGCGATGGTGATGCCGAGATCACCATGGACGAGATGGCTCGCCTGCGCGGCACGATTAACTACGAGGTTGCTTGCGGCTTTGGCATGCGTCTCGACAAGGTCTACGTGTAGGAGCCACTATGGGTGTCATGCACATCCCCGGACATAGTCACCAAGCGCCGCGCGAGGTTGCACTCGAGGAGATTGAGGCTGTTTTAGGCGACTGCCATCTCTGCCAGCTCTATCAGTCGCGCCATAACATCGTGTTTGGCGTGGGAAACCCCCACGCCCGCGTCATGTTTATCGGCGAGGCGCCGGGGCGTAACGAGGATCTGCAAGGCGAACCGTTTGTGGGGGCGGCGGGCGAGGATCTCAACGGCATCCTGTCGCTGGCTGGCCTCAAGCGCGAAGACGTCTACATTGCCAACGTGCTTAAGTGTCGCCCACCGGGAAATCGCAATCCTCGGCCCGAGGAAGTGCTGGCCTGTTCACCGTTTTTGCGTGAGCAGATTCGAAGCATTTGGCCCGACATCATCGTGACGCTCGGTAACCCCGCGACGCACTTTGTGCTTAAGACCGAGATCGGCATCACCAAGCTGCGCGGCAGGTTCCATCGGATGGGGCATTTTGTGGTGATGCCCACGTTCCATCCAGCGGCGGCGCTGCGTAATCCGGCGTGGCAGGAGCTGCTGGAGGAAGACTTTAAGATGCTGGGCGACTATCTGGAGCGGCATCCCGCGCCAGAGGGTGCCTCGGAATAATAAGGAGCATATATGTCCCTGGAGCGCCTGGGGGTAGGTATTTATAAAACGGTTTGCTCTGCCGATACGGAGCATTTTGGCGAGTTGGTTGCGCCGTGTCTGGAAGACGGTGATGTGCTGATCTTGACCGGCGGCCTCGGGGTGGGCAAAACCCACTTTACCAAGGGCGTTTCGCGTGGTTTGGGCGACGGCCATATGGTCACGAGCCCCACATTCGCACTCATGGCCGTTCATGACCAGGGGCGTATTCCGCTGTTCCACTTTGACCTGTACCGTCTGGAGCATGCTTACGAGCTCGAGGATACGGGCATTTTCGATGTACTGGGCTATGAGGGTGCCTGTCTGTTGGAGTGGGGCGAACAGTTCCAGGACGAACTGACGGACGAGTATCTTTCGGTAACGCTTAAGCGTGATGAGAACGATAGCGGCGTGCGAACGATAACGCTCGAGGCGCACGGCGAACGCGCAGCGGAGCTTTCCGATTTGATTGATAAGGCTGTACAAGATGAGCTTGCATAACGATTACGCACTGGTGGTGGCGCTCGATACTTCGACCGATATGCTTGCCTGCGCGGCAAGCTGGATTGATGGGCAGACGGGCGAGGCGAAGCTGGTGAGTGGCGACCATATGTGCCGTCGCCATGCCAATGTGGAGCTCGTGAATACCGTCGACAGCGTGCTTGCTCAGGCTGGCATGGACCGTGCTGACGTGGGCAGTTACGTCGTCGGTCGCGGTCCGGGTTCGTTTACCGGCGTGCGTATCGGCATTTCTACCGCCAAGGGCTTGGCGCGCGGTGCCAACGTGCCGCTGCTGGGTGTGTCGACGCTCGATGCCTGCGCATGGACCGCGTGGAAGGCTGGCGTGCGTGGCAAACTCGGCATTCTGGCCGATGCCATGCGCGGCGAGGTGTATCCGGCTTTGTATGTACTGAGCGACGAGGGCCCCGAGCGTCAGTTTGAGCGCGAGCACGTGGTCAAGGCTGCCGTGGCGCTTGATGAGTGGCGCCAAGCCGCGGACTGGGACCAGGTTCAGCTGACTGGCGACGGTCTCGTGCGCTATGGCAAGCTGCTGGGCGAGGATGAGGTCGCTCGCTGCGTAGAGCGCGGCTTGTGGTGGCCTTCGGGCGAGGGCCTCCTCCTTGCACATGCCGCGGGTGACGGCGACCCGGCCCGCGTCCTTCCGATCTATACACGCCTTTCTGACGCCGAGGAAAACGAGCGCAAACGCCTCGGTCTTGCCGAGAGCGCGCAGAGCGAAATTACGGGCGTTGCCGATGAGCTCGCCGGTCGCCATCTGCAATTCCGCCCCATGGGTGCGGCGGACGCCGAGGGCGCAAGTGCGCTGGAGGCCGCCTGCTTTGAAGGCGCTGGACACGAGGCGTGGACGCCGGGCATGTTTCTATCCGAGCTGGGCGAGGATGTTGCGGCGCCGCGCAGCTGGTGGGTGGCGCACGACGACGGTCAGCTGCTGGGGCTTGCCGGTGGCATGGTCGTGGACGGTGACGTGCAGATTCTGGATGTTGCCGTCGATCCGAAGCATCGCCGCGAGGGTATTGCCCGCAAGCTGCTGTCGCACGTGAGCTACGATGCCCAGATGCTCGGCTGCACCACGGCTTCGCTCGAGGTCGAGGACGGCAATGAGGGCGCTATTGCGCTCTATGCCTCCCTGGGCTTTACCGAGGCGGGCTGCCGCCGCGGTTACTACGGTGTTGGCAAAGATGCCATCGTCATGACGGCGCCGCTGCCCTTGGTGCTCCCGGTCGACAACGCTTCGCCCGAGCCGACGGCGGCTGAGCGGCGTGTATGGCCGCTACCTGCACCCGAGCGCACCGTTGAGGAGCGCGCCGAAATTGAGCGTCGCCGCCTGGTGCTTGCCATCGAGAGCTCGTGCGATGAGACGGCTGTGGCGATTATCGATGCGGACGGTAATATGCTGGCCAATCAGGTTTCGACGCAGATCGATTTTCATGCCCGTTTTGGCGGCGTAGTGCCCGAGATCGCTTCGCGCAAGCACGTTGAGGTTATCGTGAGCGTCGTGGACGCGGCGCTCGAGGATGCCGCGGCATCGCTTGGTTTTGAGGGCGGAGCCATCGCGCCGAGCGAACTCGCCGCTGTTGGCGTGACACAGGGTCCGGGCCTGGTGGGTGCTCTGGTGGTGGGTGTCGCCTTCGCCAAGGGCTTTGCCTATGCCGCCGGTAAACCGCTCGTGTGCGTCAACCATCTGGAGGGTCATCTGTTCGCCAATCTGCTGGCGCAGCCCGATCTCAAGCCGCCGTTTATCTTCACGCTCGTCTCGGGCGGTCATACCATGCTTGTTCACGTCAAGGCGTGGGGCGACTACGAGGTGCTCGGCGAGACGCTCGACGACGCCGTGGGTGAGGCCTTTGACAAGGTGGCTAAGGCGCTGGGTTTGGGCTATCCCGGCGGCCCCATCATTTCCAAACTGGCCGAGACGGGCAATCCCCGCGCGATTGACTTCCCCCGTGCGCTCAATAGTAGGGGAGACTATCGATTCTCGCTTTCGGGCCTTAAGACGGCGGTGACGCTCTACATCGAGCAGGAGACCAAGGCCGGGCGCACGATTCATCTGCCCGACCTGGCGGCTTCGTTTGAGGCCGCAGTCTTTGACGTTCAGTACAAGAAGGCTAAGAACGCGCTGCATGCCACCGGATGCAAGGAATACTGCATCGGCGGCGGCGTCTCGGCTAATCCGCATCTGCGCGAGATGATGATCAAGAAGCTCGGGCGCCAGGGCATCCGCGTGACGGTGCCGCCTCTCTCGGCATGCACCGACAACGCCGCCATGATCGCGGAGGTCGCTCGCCGTAAATTCGACCGAGGAGAAATCTCGCCGTTCGACGTCGACGCCGATCCGAACATGACGCTGTAGTCGTACGGGTGTGGTCCCCGGCCCTGACCGGCCCAGCGGCCGTATATGAACTTTCCTGCTCTACAGTCCTGCTCACGACGGAGGCCACATTAAGTGGCCTCCTGTTCGTGCGGAACTCGCGATAAAGTTCATATACGGCCGCTGGGCCGGTCAGGGCCGGGGACCTTTCTGTATCGATATAGCTTCTGAGCTGGTTTGGCGTCGACAACGTCCAGCAAGGTTAACAAACCAGCGTCGAATTTCCGGCGTTCTTTAGCTGAAAGAAAAAGTTGGTGTGCGGAGCTTTGCTCCGCACATTTGGGATGGGAGCCCCCGAGAGCGGCGGGAGCCGGGCGGCGCATATGAACTTTATCGCGAGTTCCGCACGCAAAGGAAAGCACTCAATGTGCTTTCCGTCTTGCGCAGGACTGTAGAGCAGGAAAGTTCATATGAGTCGCCCGGCTCCCGCCGCTCTCGGGGGCATCTCTCATGCAAAAACTTTTGTCGGGTAAAGTCCGAGGTCAGTGGCGTTTTATACCGAGAATTTCAAAAAAAGTTGAAAATTCATTACATATTTGCGTTGACTTTAGGTAACTAAAGTTTCATACTCCTTTTCAACCACTGGGGGATGTGAACACGCACGGATCGTTCACATCATGATTGAAGAGGATTTCTTAGACATGTTCACGCATCAGCTAAACATTATCAGCGTAGTAATTATCTGATGCGGGTTAGCACATACAGCTAGCCCGTACGATAACGGGCGGCTGATGAAGATGAGGGCCGTCGAGCGCAACCGACGGCCCTCATTTTTTATGTCTGAGTAGTTCTTTTTAGAGGAGGAAATGTAATGAACGGAGTTTTGCTCATGGTTGTGGCTGCGGCGGTGCTCGCCTGCGGCTATCTGGGCTACGGTCGCTGGTTGGCCAACAAGTGGGGCGTTGACAAAGAGGCCCTCACGCCGGCCAAGCGCATGAAGGACGGTAAGAGCTTCTCGCCTGTCTCCGCCTTCACCGCGTTCTCGCACCAGTTCAGCTCGATCTGCGGTGCCGGCCCTGTCACGGGTACGATCGTCGCCATGGCCTTTGGCTGGCTGCCCGTCGTGCTCTGGGTCCTCGTCGGTGGCATCTTCTTTGGCGCCGTCCACGACTTTGGTGCCCTGTACGCCTCGATGAAGAACAACGGCAAGTCGCTCGCTCAGCTCATCGAGAAGTACATCGGCAAGACCGGCCGTCGCCTGTTCCTGCTGTTCTGCTGGCTGTTCTGCATCATCGTCATCGCTGCCTTCACCGACATGGTCTGCAAGACGTTCATGTTCACCCCGGCCGTTGACGCTTCTGGCGCTGCTACCGGTGCCATCGACTTCACCAAGTCCTATGCCGCCGGCTGCGCTGGCACCATCTCCATCCTGTTCACCTTCGTCGCCATGGCCTTTGGTTGGGCCCAGAAGAAGTTCAACCTCACCGGCGCTGCCGAGTTCGTTACCGGCGTGGTGCTCATGGTGCTCATGTTCGCCGTTGGTATGCAGTTCCCGGTTTATCTGACCAAGTTCCAGTGGTTCGCTGTCGTCATGGTCTACCTGGTCTTCGCTGGCGCTATGCCCATCCAGATGCTCAAGACCCCGCGCGACTACCTCACTTCGATCATGATGATCGTCATGATCGCCTGCGCTGTCCTCGGCATCGTTGTCCTGGGTGTTCACGGCCAGGCTACGATGACCGCTCCGGTCTTCACTGGCTTCTCTGGTGCCTCCGGCATGATGTTCCCGGTCCTGTTTGTCTCCGTTGCTTGCGGCGCTCTCTCCGGTTTCCACAGCCTCGTTTCTTCCGGCACTTCCTCTAAGCAGGTCGAGAAGGAGCAGGACGCCGTCAAGGTCGGTTACGGCGCTATGGTCGTCGAGTCCTTCGTCGGCATCCTTGCCATCATCGTCGCCGGCATCATGTTCTCCGATATGAACACCGCCGGTACCGGCGCCCTTAACGCCGGTGTCGCTTCCACCCCGTTCCAGATCTTCGCCGCCGGCATCTCCCGCGGTATGCAGGCCTTCGGCGTTGACGGCACGCTCGCAACCGTCTTCATGACCATGAACGTTTCCGCTCTGGCCCTGACCTCGCTCGATGCCGTCGCCCGCATCGCTCGCACCTCGTTCTCCGAGTTCTTTGCCCAGACCAACGACGCCCTGGCCATCGAGTCCAAGGCCGGCTACATGAAGGTCCTCGGCAACCCCTGGTTCGCCACGGTCGTTACCCTGCTTCCTGGCCTCGCCCTCGCCTTTGGTGGCTATGCCAACATCTGGCCGCTCTTTGGTGCTTCTAACCAGCTGCTCGGCGGTATGACCATGATCACCCTCGCCGTGTTCTGTAAGTGCACCGGCCGCAAGGGTTGGATGCTCTACGTGCCCGTCGCCTTCCTGCTCTGCTGCACCTTCACTTCGCTGGTCCAGAGCGCCATGGGCTGCATGACCGCCGTCCAGGCCTACGGTTTCTTCGGCACCATCCCGGCTACCGCCACCACGGCTGCCGTTTCCGTCGCCGCTACCAAGGGCCTGCAGCTCGTCTTCGCCGTCCTGCTGATGGTCCTGGGCCTCATCGTTGCCGTCAACTGCCTCAAGGAGTTCTTCGGCAAGGAGGCCGGTTCCATGCCCGACGAGGAGCCCGAGTGGTCCGAGATGGGCAAGGCCGAGTATGGCCGCGCCGCTGCTGCCGAGGCTCCCGCCGACGCCGAGGCTGCCAAGGCCTAGTCGGCTTGATGGACTAACCGTTCCATCCATATGACTCGGAAAGACCGGGTCCGCAACGACGCGGATTCGGTCTTTTTTCTTGCGAGAACGGGTGATGCAAGGGCGTCCTCGCAGATGTTTTGCGTGGATAGGCTCGCGCGTTGTACCATATAGACGTATATGTGTACATATGAAAGGGGCCCCGTGGCCAAGACGGTATATTCCGATAACCAAAATAATGTCGATGCCCTGGCTGAGCGTCTGAGCAGCCAGACGTCGCTTTCTGCCGAGCGCGCCAAGCTAGTTGCCTACGACCTGCTCTGCCGCAAGGCACTCAAGATCAAGTCGAGCGCGCTGGCGCAGATTTTCCGCTCCGTCGATAAGGAATGCGACACCAAGGCGATGCGCGACGAACTCATCGCGGCAAAGATCGTTACCAAGATCGAGGGCAGCGGCATTAACGGACGTCCGGCGTTCTATACCATTCATGCCGAGATAAGTGATGCTCAGGAGCAGCTTGCCGAGGCTGTCGAAGAGGCCGTCGAGGACGCTGTCGAGGCGCCCGCTTCGGTGGAAACGGCCCCGCGCGAGCATGTCGATACCGACGAGCTGCTCGATGAGAACGTCGTTCGCGCTTTTACCGCCAAGGCGGGTCGCGGCGGCTTTGGCGGGGGCGGCAAGCGCGATGCGCAACGCCGCGCTCAGCAGGAGCGCTTCCGTCGCGCCGTTGCTCAAAAGGATGAGCTTGATACCGAGGCTGTTGAGACTGAGGTTGCCGCTGAGTCGCAGAAGCCCGCGAAGGAGCAAAAGCCCGTGGAGGCCCAAGAGCCCAAGCGTCGTCGCGGTGCTCACTTTAAGGCTGCGCAGCAGGACGTTGTGCGCGATGCCGAAGAGGCTGCCGAGGTTGCGGACGATTCCGAGAAGCCGGCCAAGAAGGCCTCAGACTCGTGTCGTCCCGGTCGCGGCTTCGTAGGTCGCGCGTACCCTGCAAAGCGTCAGGAGAAGGTCGATCAGGTTCCGGAGGCGCGGGCCGAGAAGGCCGTGAAGCCTGCCGAGTCGGAAATCCGTGAACAGAAGCCTGTTGATGAGCAGACTGCGTCCGATACGGAGACTCAGGGCCAGCAACCTGTGGTTGAACAGACGGGGGAGGGTACTTCGAGCAAGCCTCGCCGTCGTCGTCATCGTGGCGGCCGCAGTTCTAACGCTCAGGATACCGCCGAGAATGTAGCGCCGCGCGACGAAGATGCGAAGGTGGATGCTCCGATGGGGCAGCCCAGGCGTCAGCCGGCGAAGGAGGGCAAGCCCGAGCGTTCGCAGAAGCAGACGTCTACTTCGAAACGTGAGCGCAATGTCCAAGGAGATTCTAAGCGCAAGTCTCAGAAGAAGCCCGAGTCTGCCGCAGCAGATACGGCTGTCCAGCAGACTGAGTCGACTGTCCATGGCGAGGTTTCGGCGTTTGCCCTGGCCCGCGTTCTGGGCAGGCAGCTGCTCAAGGTTGTCCCCACGCCCACGGCGCTCTCCAAAATTAAGGAGCAGCAGACCCAGATTGTAAGGGTTGAAGGCAAGGACGGTAAAAAGACGCCGCAGCGCGCTCAGCACAACGAGATGTCCAATCGCAAGATTGCCGAGGAAATCGCGATCATCCAGGCTTGGGTCGAGCAAAACCGCGGTGCTGATACTCCGGTTGCCTCGCGCCGCCAGCGCGCCTACCAGATCTTCAATGACGAAAAAGCTTTTGACGGCAAGCATGGCGAGCGCCTGATCAGGCGTATGACCGAAAAGGGCATCAGCATGCAGGCGATCAAGGTCGCCCCCAACCGTCCGGTGCACTTTACGGGCTTCTTTACGCTGGGCGCCGACAAGCCGTTCATTATGGTCGAGAACTTGGATACCTACGACGAAATCGTCAAGCTTTTGCGCGGACGTAAACATGCCAAGCTTTTTGGTATCAAGGTGGGCGGCGTAATCTTTGGCGGCGGGTGCAAGGCGAGTGTCTCTCATGCGCTGGATGATTATCTGGCCGAGATCGGCTACCGCTTTAACTATGTCTACTACGTGGGCGACATCGATCGAGAGGGTGCGCGTATCGTCGAGCAGGCCCGCAATGCCAACGTCGTTGAGATTCGCCTGCATGCCGGCATGTATCGCGCCATGCTTGCCGAGCATAAGCGTCGCGTGAAGGCCGGCGGCGCGTGCGAGCCCGCGGCGGCCAACCAGGGTGTGCCGCAGAACCTGGCGGCGACGATTAAGGATCTGCCCATGGTCACGCGTGTGCAGTTCCGCAACGTGCTGCGCGAGGGCGGACGAATTCCGCAGGAGATTCTGATGACCGCAGACTATCGGGATGGCGACTCGGGAAGCTTCGACCGCATGCTCAACAACTAGGGCGTTCGGCCCCGGGAGAGCGGGGACACCGGCTTAGGTTTCCTGCTCTACAGTCCTGCTCACGACGGAGGCCACATTAAGTGGCCTCCTGTTCGTGCGGAACTCGCGATAAACCTAAGCCGGTGTCCCCGCTCTCCCGGGGCCTGTGGTTACCTGGTTGTTGCATGCGGCTCGCTTTTCGGAACTGGGCTGATATTTTCTTGATGTTAGGCGCTCTTGGTCCTAATGGGCTTGGGGCGCCTTCGCGTTTCCTCGGCTTCGCACCCTTGCGGGTTCGAATCCCTCCGCTTGCCCACAAGAAAGCGCCCTGGGCCGTTATGGGCTCAGGGCGCTCAATTTTAATGGCTGGGACGGAGGGATTCCGCGTCCGCCTGGTCGGCGGCCGCGTTCCGCTGCGTCGCTTCGTTTCTTGCGTGCTGCGCTGGAAAACGCTTCGCGTTTCCTCAGCTCCGCACCCTTGCGGGTTCGAATCCCTCCGCTTGTCCACAAGAAAGCGCCCCGGGCTGATGAAAGCCCAGGGCGCTCAGTTACCTTGGCTGGGACGGAGGGATTCGAACCCCCAACAGCCGGCACCAAAAACCGGAGTTCTACCGTTGAACTACGTCCCAGTATGGGTGTTGCCAAAAGCAACTCGTCTAGTTTACCTAATCTGCGAGGGCATCGCAAACGCCATCGAGTAGGCGTACCGCGAGCGTCTGGGCGTCGCTAGCAGTGAAGGTGCCGTTGTAGCGCGTCATGCCGGTGAGCTCAATGCGGATGCGTGCCGGCTTTTGCTGCGCGGCGACATTGGCGGTGCGGATGCGCTGGGCCAGGTTGTGGCACTCGGCGAGGGCAATCGTGGCGCGCGGAGCGGCGTCGGCGGGCAGCTCGTCGCTTGCGATCTCGAGCACCAGGTCGACATCGGTCGGAACCTCGGAGTCGCAAAGCATCATGCCGCTGTTGTCGGTCGTTGCCGTGGCGATATTCCACATGCGCGACGCAACACTGCGCGCGATGGGATCCTCGCCGATGACGGCGATCTGGAAGCGCTCGAGCACGTTTGCAGCGCGGGCAAAGCCGATGCGCGATTCGGCCTCGGTCACCGAAGGTTTACCCTCCCACACATGGTGCAGGCGGTTGATATAGGCGTAGGTATCCTGGAACGCCATGCCATCGGCAAACAGACCGACATTTTCCTGGAACTGCTGAAGGGCCGCCTCGGTGTGAGGGCCAAAGTAGCCATCGTCCTCGCCGCAGGCAAAGCCCAAAACGTTGAGCGCCTTCTGCAGGGCCTGCACGTCGGCGCCATGGAAATTGGGCATACGCAGGTAGAGGGTGCGGTCGCCTAGCTTATACGAGGCGTCGACCAGGGCGCTCCAGCAGGGGATATCGACGGCACAACCAGCGGCAAGGCCGCTATCGAGCCTAAAGGTGCCAACAGCCTGTTCGGTGGTGGCGCCAAAGCGCTTGTCGGCAACCTCGGTGTCATCGATTGTATAGCCGAGCTGCAGAAGGCGGGACTGAACGTCCTCGACGGCTGCTCCCTGCATGCCCGTTGTAATAGGTTCCATGAACGAACCCCTTTCGGCGTACCATTCGTACTATTTGAGCGTGTGTCGGATAGACAACGCAAAGGGATGCATAAACATGCACTCAACAGTGTAGCAAGTTGTACCCAAATACGCTGCTGACAGGTTTTATAACCCCCGCTAGTTAAGGCGCTCCACAAAGAAATCTGCCATGGAGAGGAACAGTTCGCGTGCATGCGCCTCGAGCGAAACGTCCTCGATGGCGGCCTTGGCTTTGGCGGTCAGGTCCAGCGCGTAGGCGTGGGCGTAATCAATAGAGCCGGTCTCCTGGAAGATCTCCACGGCGCGCGCGAGCTGCGCGGGGTCCTCGGTGCCCGAGGAGAGGATCGCTTCAATCTCGTCGTGATAGCGCTCATCAGACAGGGCGTGCACGGCGACCAGGGTGCGCTTACCCTCGGTGATATCGGTGCGGAAGTCCTTGTTGGCGGCCTCTTTGGTACCGATCAAGTTGAGCAGATCATCTTGAATCTGGAAGGCAAGGCCCGTGTGCAGGCCAAAGGCGCGCAGTGCCTCAATTTGCTCCTCGCTGCCGCCGCCGATAATGGCTCCAGCGGCAAGCGGCGTGGCTCCGCTGTAAAACGCGGTCTTGTGCGTCGCCATGTCCAGGTAGTCATCAACCGAGATATCAAAGCGCCCGTCACGGACCCAACCCAGGTCGAGCGCTTGACCCTCGATGGTGCGGACGATCATCTCGGTAAGCTCGTGGAGCACACGCAGCTTCACGTCGGACTCCAGCGTGGGGTCGTCGAGAACCGTCTTGGTGACCATGGTGAGCGCCAGGTCGCCACAATTGATGGCAAGGCCCGTGCCCTCGGTAAGGTGCATGCAGGGCTTACCTCGACGAAGCTGTCCGTTGTCGGCGATGTCGTCATGGATAAGCGCTCCCGACTGAAAGTGCTCGATAGCTGCCGCCGCGCTGCGGGCGCTCTCAAAGCTGCCACCTACCGCGGTGGCGGCGAGCATGCAGATGAGCGGGCGGTGGCGCTTGCCGGCATTGGCCGTAAATGTCGAGAGCGGGGTATACAGGTAGCGCTCGATATCGGCAGAGGTCGCCTGTCCGTCAAAGAACGTGGCCAGATAGTCGTTGATCTGGTCAAAGTGCTGGGCTAAAAAGCTGGTAAACGGACTGGACACGGGTTCTCGCATTCTTTCTTAGATTGCATCGTTGCGGTGTGCAGATACCATATTGCCACATTGGAGTTGCCGGCGCGTCTGTTTTGGCGATTTGGGGAAACGGGACGCGTGCGCGTGCCGGCTGCTTATATAAGCCTAAAGTGCTCGAGCGCCTTGACGACGCCATTTTTGTCGACCGAGTCGGTGATGTAGTCGGCGCGCTTTTTGAGATAGTCCGGCGCATTGCCCATGGCGATACCGACATCGACGGCGTTCATCAGCGAGACGTCATTGCTGGCGTCGCCGATGCCGTATACGGTTCCGTGGTGGGGATCGAGGGCGTCGAGTACAGACTGGATGCCCCCGCGCTTCGTGCATTCGCGGGGCGAGATTTCGGTTACCTCGAGTTCGAGCTCGTTAAAGCACAGCAGCGGCTCAAGTGCCTTATCTTGAGCGATGTGGTTGGCGAGCGATGTAGACATCAAGATCTTGTAGACACTGTAATGTTGCAGCTGCGTGACTGCGTCGCCCAGGGTGCGCGCGTATCCGGGAGCATCGGGGGCATCGGCACTCATGCGCACGACGCCGTTGAGGCCCTCAAAGCGGATGACCTCGCCCGATTGCTCAAGGTAGGGGGCAAGACGCTGCAGCATACCGGGCGTCATCGACAGATCGCGAATTGCGTGTCCGTTGATCTCGGCGTAACCGCCCGCAAGACAGACGATGCCGGTCCAGGGCAGCTCAAGAAGTTTGGGGTGGATGCAGCTGAGGGTACGTCCCGTGCAGATAAAGGCCATGTTGCCGTTGGCGACAAACTCGCGGATTGCCTGCGAAACCGCCTCGTTGGGATAGGGGGAGAGGTCCCGCTCGTCTTCGGGAAGGTCTTGGGCGAGCCTGGGGTCTTGCCAGGCGAGCGTTCCGTCGATATCGAAGAAGCAGATATCGCCGCGCTTATGGGCTGCGCTGGCGGCAGGGGAGGCCGAGGTGGTGGGCACAAATCCCGGCTCGAGGCCCATAATCTGGTCAAAATGCTCTTTAACGCGGGGAACGGAGATGCCGATGACCACCTGGGCGGTCTTGCCCGTAATGATGAGGCCCTTGGCGCCCACCGCGACAAACGATGCGTTATCTGCAACGATGGAAGGGTCTGCGACCTCGACGCGCAGACGCGTGGCGCAGTTGGTTGCGCCCACGATATTGCCAACGCCACCTAAAAGCTGAATTACCCGCTCAGCGAGGACGTGATCTTGATCGGATCGACTATCGACCTCGTCGTTGGGAGATTGCTCTTTGGCAAAGCCGCTTTCCGTTAAACGATCGATTGCCGCGCGATTGGCGACATGATCCTCGCGGCCCGGCGTCTTAAGGTCATAGGCCAAGATGAGTGCTCGAAAACTAACAAAAAAGATGAGGCTAAAGGCAAGGCCGATACCGAGCGCCAAAAGATAGGCACCGGCATGCGTGCGCATGAGCGGAATAAAGTTGAAGGCTGCCATCTCCATGAGGCCGCCTGAGAAGATGCCGACGATGCCAAAGAGATTCATGGTTGTGGCAAGGCAAGACGATAAGACGGCGTAGAGAAAAAAGAGCCCGGGGTGGGTGAACATAAAGAGAAACTCGAGTGGCTCGGTAACGCCGCAAACCACCGAGGCGATGATGGCGGGAACAAGGATGACCCTGAGGCCGGCGCGGCGCTCGGGTTTTGCGGTGGAGTAGAACGCGGCTGCGATGGCAGGAAGGCCAAAGAGCTTGACCCAGCCAGTGGCGGTAAAACCGGCCCACGGCGCAAGCTCATTAAGGGGGCGCGTGCTATGGGAGAGGATGGGGAGCAAGCTGCTCCACGTGGCGTAGATGCCGTCGTTAATGACCAGGTTGTCGTAGTAGATCGGCATGTAGAGCAGGTGGTGCAGCCCCATGGGCTCGAGTGCTCGCTCCAAAAGCACAAAGATGCCCACGCCAAAGGGGCCGACGCTCGTAAGTGCATGGCGCAGCGTTTCGGTCATTGCGTATACGGAGGGCACGATGGCGGCCGAGATAGCGGCAAGGGCAAACACGGCAAAAAAGCTGATGAGGTAGACCAGCGAGGAGCCCGAGAAGGTGCCGAGCCAATCGGGAACCTTGGCATCGTAGAAGCGGTCATGGATGGCGACGACGGTTGCCGATACCGCCAGCGGGCCGATAATGCCGGTGTCGAGCGTCTTAATGCCGTCGATGACGGTGATACCGTTGGCGGGGGTCAAAGATGACGGGTACTTAAGTCCAAGGTTGTCTCCGCTCAGCTTAATGATCTCGCTCAAAAAGAAGCAATAGGCAAAATAGGCCACGAGTGCCTCGAGGCAGCAGCGTGCCGGTTGCTTTTGGGCAAGACCGATAGGCAGCGCTACGGCAAAAAGGAGCGGGAGGCGTTTAAAGACCGTCCATGAGCCGCGCTGGATGATGGTCCAAAAAACGTACCAAGGGGTTCCGTATACGGCGAGATCGCCGACGATGTCCGCAGTCGTTGCGAGAGCGGAGACGCCGACCATGAGGCCCGATATAGAAAACAGCATGGCGGGAGCGAACATCGCCCCGCCAAAGCGTTGGATTTTTTGCAGCATGTTCTGCCTTCCGAATATCGAGGCGCGTTGCGCGTGGGGAAACGTTTAAACAATGGATTCATTGTAGAGGACCAGACGATTGTCGTACCGGCAGTTTTGAGCGAAACCGATTTGGGCACGACAGAAACCGTCAACGGTTAAATCCTGTCGCTTTACCGATATTCGGTTTAAACAACTTTAAGAAATGCTATCGTGCCTAGCCGGAAATAAATTATGTAGAGGTGAAACAATGCCAAAAGCGATATACGAAGGAATCTACCGCGAGATCCGTTCGCGCATCATTAACGGGACCTATGCGTTTCAGGAGATGCTGCCAACCGAAGCCGAGCTGACCGCGGAATTTGGCTGCACGCGCAATACCGTCCGCCGCGCTTTGAGCATGCTGGCCGACGGGATGTTTGTGCAGCCCATACACGGCAAGGGCGTGCGCGTTATTTGGCTTAAGGGCGAAACCGACATGTTGGGCGCACTCGAAGAGGTTGAGTCGTTTGGCGAGTTTGCAAAGCGCAACAATGCCGTTGCATCGACGGTCGTTAAGTCCTTTGAACATTTGATTTGCACCGAGCAGCTCTCTTGTCGCCTGGGCTTTAGGGTGGGCGAGGAGCTTATTCGCGTAGTGCGTGTCCGAAGCCTCAACGGCAACGCGCGCCAAGTGGACCATGGCTATTTTTTGGCGTCGATCGCCAAGGGCCTGACCCCCGAGATCGCGGCAGATTCTATTTACGGCTATCTGGAGCACAAGCGCGGTGTCAAAGTGATGGCGAGCCGCCGTACGGTGAGTGTCGAGCTCGCCAACGATGAAGACTGCAGCTATCTTGACCTCGGCAAATACAACTGCGTTGCCGTCATGGAGAGTCAGTCGTACACCTCGGATGGCATCTTGTTTGAGGTGACGCACACTCGCACACACCCCGAGATCTTCCATTACCGCGTCAATTCCAAGCGATAGCCGGCTAGCTCGCAGCCTGACGAGACTCATGCCCTCAAAGAGAAAACGCCCGGTCAAACCGACGATGCATCGGCTTGACCGGGCGTTTTCTCTGCATTCGATAACAAATAATTGTTTATACAAAACTTGTCAAGTATCAAGTTGAAATTACCGTTCACCGAAGTTTTTCTACCGCTCTAGTAATACTTGTTCAAACAACTAGCCAAATAGCGTATCGTACAAATCAGCAAAAGGGGCAAAGTCCCCGAGCCAATCTCCGAAGGCGGCGGCAAAGGGTGCCGCCACGGTGTGAAAGGGTGGATTGTAATGAAGAACGAAATGAGCAGAAGGCAGTTCCTGGGCTTTGCTGGTTCCGCGGCTGCGGTTCTTGGTCTGGGTCTCGTGGGCTGCGGCGGTTCTGCCGGCTCCGGCTCCTCTGCTTCTGGTGACGCTGCCGAGGTCTACTTCCTCCAATTCAAGCCCGAGGTCGACAAGGAGTGGAAGGAGATCGCCAAGGCCTATAAGAAGGAGAAGGGCGTCGAGGTCAAGATCGTGACCGCCGCCTCCAACACCTACGAGGAGAAGCTCAAGTCCGAGATGTCCAAGAGCTCCGCTCCGACCCTGTTCCAGGTCAACGGCCCCACCGGTCTTAAGAACTGGAAGGATTACTGTGCCGACCTGTCCGATACCAAGCTCCGCGGTGAGCTCATTGACGACTCCCTGGCTCTGCAGTCCGATGGCAAGGATCTGGGTATCGACTGGGTCCAGGAGAGCTACGGCATCATCTACAACAAGCAGCTGCTCGAGAAGGCTGGCTACAAGGCCGAGGACATCAACTCCTTCGACAAGCTGAAGGCTTGTGCCGACGACATCCAGGCCCGCAAGGACGAGCTCGGCATTGAGGGCGCCTTCACTTCTGCTGGCATGGATGACTCCTCCAGCTGGCGCTACACCACCCACCTCGCCAACCTCCCGCTCTACTACGAGTTCGAGAAGGAGCACAACCAGGAGGACGACGAGATCAAGGGCGAGTATCTCGACAACTTCAAGCAGATTTTCGACCTGTATATCACCGACTCCACCTGCGATCCTTCGCAGCTTGCTTCCAAGACTGGCGACGACGCCACCAACGAGTTCGCAACCGGCAAGGCCGTCTTCTATCAGAACGGCTCCTGGGCTTACGCTGACCTCACCAAGGCCGGCATGACCGACGATCAGATTGGCATGATGCCCATCTACATCGGTGTCGACGGCGAGGAGAACCAGGGCCTGTGCTCCGGCGGCGAGAACTACTGGTGCGTCAGCTCCCAGGCTTCCGAGGATGCCCAGAAGGCTACCGAGGACTTCATGTATTGGTGCGTCACTTCTGACACCGCCACCAGCATCATCGCTGACAAGATGGGTCTGACCGCCCCGTTCAAGAGCGCCAAGGAAACCACCAACGTCTTCTCGCAGCAGGCCGTTGCCATGGCCAAGGACGGCAAGAAGACCGTCGCTTGGGACTTCGTCTACATCCCCTCTGAGGAGTGGAAGAAGAACCTCAAGCAGGCTCTGATTGCCTATGCTGCCGACAACAGCAAGTGGGACGGCGTCAAGAACGCCTTCGTCGATGGCTGGAAGACCGAGAAGGCTGCTTCCGAGTAAGTAGTTGCTGCCCAAGCTATCTGATTAGCGACAGGGGGCGGGCAGACGTTGGTTTGCCCGCCCCCTGCATATTGAAAGGACCCTTCTATGGGCAAAGCACTCAAGCGCTGGTGGCCGCTCTTTATGCTGCCCACGTGCCTGGCGTTTATGATCGGGTTCGTGATTCCCTTTATCCAGGGCTTCTATCTCTCGTTCTGCCAGTTTATTACCATCAACAATACGCACTTTGTCGGTATCGAGAACTACGTGCGCGCACTGTCCGATCCGCAGTTTGCCACGTCGTTCTTCTTTACGGTGGCGTTTGCCTTCCTGTCGACGGTGCTCATCAACGTGATTGCCCTCGCCATCGCGCAGGCGCTCACCCGTAAGGCGCTCAAAGGCACCAACATCTTCCGTACGATCTTCTTTATGCCTAACCTGATCGGCGGCATCGTGCTGGGCTACATTTGGCAGATTCTGATCAACTGCCTGCTCTCCAACGTGGGCGCCCAGCTTATCGCCCTTAACTCTGCTGCTGGCTTCTGGGGCCTTATCATCCTGACCCTGTGGCAGCAGGTCGGCTACATGATGATCATCTACATCGCTGGTCTGCAGTCCATTCCGTCCGACTACATCGAGGCCGCCAAGGTCGACGGCGCTACGGCATGGCAGACGTTTTGGAAGGTTAAGATCCCTAACCTGATGCCGACCATCACCATCTGCCTGTTCCTGTCCATCACCAACGGCTTTAAGCTGTTCGACCAGAACCTCGCCCTTACCGGCGGCGCCCCCGCGCACTCCACCGAGATGCTCGCCCTGAACATCTACAACACGTTCTATTCGCGTGCCGGTATCGCATGGCAGGGCATTGGTCAGGCCAAGGCGGTTATCTTCTGCATCCTGGTCGTGGCCATCTCCATGATCCAGCTTAAGGCCACGAGGTCCAAGGAGGTGCAGCAGTAATGAAACGCGATAAGGTTATCAACCGCGCGCTCTCGATTTTCTTTACGATCCTGTCGCTCGCGTGGATCTACCCCGTGTTCATGATTGCGCTTAATTCTTTTAAGAAAGCGACCGCAATCAGCACCACCACGGCATTCGATCTGCTCACGCCCGAGACGTTCAACGGCCTCGCAAACTACATGCACGCCCTTAACGAGCAGGGCTTTGCCTCGGCATTTATGTACTCGCTCATCATCACGGTCACGTCGGTCGTGCTGATCTTGGTGTGCTGCTCCATGTGCGCTTGGTACGTGGTTCGTGTCAACAACAAGATCTCGAACTTCTTCTATTACCTGTTCGTGTTCTCGATGGTCGTGCCGTTCCAGATGCTCATGTTCACGCTGTCCAATTTGGCGGACCGCATCGGCTTCAACACGCCGTTCAACATCTGCTTTATCTACCTCGGCTTTGGCGCGGGCCTGGCGGTCTTTATGTTCGCCGGTTTTGTAAAGAACATCCCGCTCGAGATCGAGGAGGCGGCCATGATTGATGGCTGCAACCCGGTCCAGGTGTTCTTTAAGATCGTCCTTCCCATCATGAAGCCCACCTATCTTTCGGTCGGCATCCTCGAGACCATGTGGGTCTGGAACGACTATCTGCTGCCCTACCTTACGCTCGACTCCACCAAGTACAAGACCATTCCTATCTTGATCCAGTACTTCCGCGGCGGCTACGGCCACGTCGAGCTCGGCCCCATGATGGCCTGCATCATGATGGTCGTTATCCCCATCGTTATCATGTACATCCTCTGTCAGAAGTACATCATCGACGGTATGGTGGCAGGTGCCGTCAAGGGCTGATGCCGTAACTGTTTTGCAAGTTTTGGCGGCGCCCCTCAGCGCGGCGCCGCATATCGAAAGGTAGAGACATGGCCGAGATCGTTCTCAAACATGTTCAGAAGGTGTATCCCAACAACGAGTCAAAAAAGAAGGGCTTCTTTGGCAAAAAGAAGAAGACCGAGGAGAAGAAGCACAACCTCAAGGTTACCGAGGACGGTGTGCTCGCGGTAGAGGACTTCAACCTCACCGTTCACGACCAGGAGTTCGTCGTCCTCGTTGGCCCCTCTGGCTGCGGTAAGTCCACGACGATGCGCATGATCGCCGGCCTGGAGGACATTACCTCGGGCGATGTGCTCATCGACGGCAAGCGTGTCAACGACGTGGCGCCCAAGGACCGCGACATCGCCATGGTGTTCCAGAGCTACGCTCTGTACCCCAATATGACGGTGTACGAGAACATGGCATTTACGCTCGAGCTCAAGAAGGTTCCCAAGGACGAGATCGACCGCAAGGTTCGCTCTGCTGCCGAGATTCTGGGCATTACCGAGTACCTCGACCGTAAGCCCAAGGCGCTCTCCGGCGGCCAGCGCCAGCGTGTCGCTATCGGCCGCGCCATCGTGCGTGACCCCAAGGTCTTCCTGATGGACGAGCCGCTGTCCAACCTGGACGCCAAGCTTCGTAACCAGATGCGTGCCGAGCTCATTAAGCTGCGCCACGAGATCAAGGGCACGTTCATTTATGTTACTCACGACCAGACCGAGGCTATGACCCTCGGTGACCGTATCGTGGTCATGAAGGACGGCGTTGTCCAGCAGATCGCCACGCCGCAGGAGGTCTTCAACCATCCCGCGAACATCTTCGTCGCCGGCTTCATCGGCGTGCCGCAGATGAACTTCTTCGATGCCCAGCTGGTGCGCTCGGGCAACGGCTTTACCGTCAAGACCGAGGATATGAACGTGGCGCTCGCCCCCGAGACTTGCGTTCAGCTTGCCCTCAACTGGGACGGCGGCGACGTGAAGGAGATCACGGCCGGCGTGCGTCCCGAGCAGATCCTGCTTGCCGACAAGGGCGAGGAGGGCGCGCTCCAGGGTACCGTCGAGGTGACCGAGCTCATGGGCTCGACCGAGCATGTCCACGTGACCGCTCCCGACGGCCAGTTTGTCCTGATTATCCCCGTCGTCGACCTCGAGGCCAAGGGCGCGCTCAAGGCTGGCGACACCATCTGGTTCAAGTTCGAGAAGAACGCGACCCACCTCTTCGATAAGGTTTCTGGCAAGAACCTTATCTAGGCCCGGTGCATCCAGGCCCTCCCTTTGGGCGACTGCGGTATTGCCATCCTTTTGCCGCGGTCACATATAAGGCTCCCCTCCCGTCCACTGGGCGAGAGGGGAGCCTTTCTTTGTGTTGGGGCTGTCTGACCGGTCGTTTGTCTCGATCTGTAACGGGTGAGGCTGATTTCGGACGTTAGATGTTACAGATCGAGACGGTTCCGCTGAGCTAACCATTTCATCTAAATCTGTAACACCAAAGGTGAATTTCAGCTGCTAGATGTTACAGATCGAGATAAACCCAAGGGGAGGGGCCGGTATGTCTCAATCTGTAACAGCTGGGACCGTTTTTACCGAGTAGTTGTTACAGATCGAGATTGTTTGGCCGAGTTGGGTCGCAGGGTAACGTGCGGGCACAAAAAACGGAGCCGTGTTGCCACGACTCCGTTTCTCAAGAGGATGGGTAAGGGAAGCGAAATTAGCTCAGGTGCCAAATCTCGTCGTTGTACTGGGAGATCGTGCGGTCAGACGAGAAGGTGCCGGCGTTGGCGATATTGATGAGCGTCTTGCGCATCCAGGCGTCCTGGTCCTCGTAGTCGGCCAACACGCGCTCCTTGGTCTGGATGTACTCCTCGATGTCGAGCAGGGCCATAAACCAGTCCTTGCCCTTAATGTCATCGTGCAGGCGCTGCAGGCGCTCGGCGTTGCCGGTCGCCATAAAGGCCGGGTTGGTGATGAAGTCCACCAGCAGTTTAATGCCGGGCTTGCGGTAGAGCACACCGGCGTCATAGGTGCCGTCGGCATAGAGCTGCTCGACCTGTTTGGACGAGGCACCAAAGGTATAGATATTCTCGTCGCCCACGAGCTCGGCAATCTCCACGTTGGCGCCGTCAAGCGTGCACAGGGTTAGGGCGCCGTTGAGCATGAACTTCATGTTGGAGGTGCCGCTCGCCTCCTTGGAGGCCAGGCTGATCTGCTCGGAGATGTCAGCGGCGGGGATCACGCGCTCGGCGGCGGTGACGTTGTAGTTCTCGATCATGACAACCTGCAGGTAGGGAGCCACGTCGGGGTCGTTTGCAATCCACTGCGACAGCGTCAGAATCAGATGGATGATGTCCTGCGCGATAGTGTAGGCAGGCGCCGCTTTGCCGCCAAAGATGATGGTGACGGGGTGCTTAGGCTTATTGCCGTTTTTGATGTCGAGATACTTCCAGATGATGTAGAGCGCGAGCATCTGCTGGCGCTTGTACTCGTGGATACGCTTGACCTGAACATCGATGATGGCGTTGGAGGGAATGGTCACACCCTGCTCGAGCGCCATGAACTGGCGCATGATGGTCTTGGCCTCGGTCTTGGTGGCAGCCAGGCGCTCAAGAACATCTTTGTCGTCGGCGAACTTGGCGAGTTTGCTCAGATCGCCGGTGCTGCGCCAGTCGGTGCCTATCACATCGTCGAGCAGGTTGGCGAGCGCGGGGTTGGCTCCCTGGATCCAGCGGCGGAAGGTGATGCCGTTGGTCTTGTTGGAGAACTTCTCGGGGTAGATCTCGTAGAACGGATGAAGCTCGGTGTCCTCCAGGATCTTGGTGTGGAGTGCGGCGACGCCGTTGATGGAGAAGCCAAAGTGGATGTCCATGTGGGCCATGTGGACGGTGTCGTACTCGTCGATGATGGCGACACGCGGGTCGTCGTGCTCGGCCTTGGCGACCTCGTCGAGCTTGACGATAATGTCGGCGATGGCAGGGGAGACCTTCTGCAGGCTGGTGAGCGGCCACTTCTCGAGCGCCTCGGCAAGAATCGTGTGGTTAGTGTAGGCGACCATGGAGCGCACGATGGTCACGGCCTCGTCAAACTCGATGTCGTGCTTGGTGGTGAGCAAGCGAATGAGCTCGGGGATGACCATGGTGGGGTGCGTGTCATTGATCTGGACTACGGCGTGGTCGGCCAGGTCGTGCAAGTTGCTGCCGCGCTCGATGGCCTCGTCGATCAGGAGCTGGGCGGCGTTGCTCACCATGAAGTACTCCTGGTAGATGCGAAGCAGGCGGCCCTGCTCATCGGAATCATCCGGATAGAGGAACAAGGTGAGGTTCTTGGCGATCTTCGTCTTGTCGAAGTCGATGGAGCTGCCGGGGACCAGGCCGTCGTCGACACTTGCCAGGTCGAACAGACGCAGGCGGTTCTTGGTGGGCTGACCGTAACCGGGCACATCGATGTTGACGAGCTTGGAGGTGACGGCAAAATCGCCAAACTCGACGGTGTAGGAGCGGTCGTCATCGATCAGGATGTCCTGCTCGCTAAGCCACTCGTCGGGGACGGCCTTTTGCTGGTTGTCGGCAAAGCGCTGACGGAACAGGCCGTAATGGTAATTGAGGCCCACGCCGTCGCCGGTCAGGCCCAACGTGGCGATGGAATCCAGGAAGCACGCGGCCAGACGGCCCAGGCCGCCGTTGCCCAGCGAGGGCTCGACCTCAAACTCCTCAATCTTGTTGAGGTCGTGGCCGGCAGCGGTGAGCTGGTCCTTAACCTCGGCATAGATGCCAAGGTCGATCATGTTGTTGATCAGCAGTTTGCCAATCAAAAACTCAGCAGAGATGTAGTAGAGCTTTTTCTTGCCATTGTTGAGTGGGCAGGCGGCGGAGCGCTCCTGCACGAGCTTGACCAGCAGTTTGTAAATACGGCGGTCATCGAGTTGCTCGAGCGAAGTTCCAAAGGATTGCTCGGCAAGATCCGCAAGATCGATACGGGGCATGTTTCCTCCTGTGGTGAGTTGTCTACATGTCAGAAATTCAAAAGAAGCCCGCGCGAGGGGATTGGGGTGGCCTCGCGCGGGAAAAGCGGTCGCGTCCGCACGGTGGGGAGGGGTCGGGCGCGGTAGCTCCTATTGGGGAAGCTCGATTTCGGCTTCCGATGGGATGCGGAAGTAGGTCTCGGTCCAGTCGGTGAGTTTGTGCTCGAGCTCGCGGGTGATGGCGCCATCGAGCATACGCCAGGTCCAGTTTCCGCCCAGGGTGGCGGGAGTGTTGATGCGCGCCTCGTTGCCCAAGTTGAGCAGGTCCTGCATGGTGTAGATGCAGGTATCGCTCACGCTGGCGGCGATGGTGCGGTTGAGCGCGTCGGCCATGGACTCGCCTGCCTGCTGGTGGGTATACAGGGCCGCCTGCTCGCGCTGACGCGGGGTGGCCGTTCCCTCAAACCAGCCGCGTGCCGTTTCGTTGTCATGTGTTCCGACGTAGGCGACGGTGTTGGCAATGTAGTTGTGTGGCAGGTAGTACGAGTTGGTGCCCTCAAAGGCAAACTGCAGGATCTTCATGCCAGGGAAGCCCGTGGTGTCGCGCATGTCGATGACGCCGGGGGTAAGAAAGCCCAGGTCTTCGGCAATGATGGGAAGCGTGCCGAGCTTTTCCTCGAGCGCCTTGAAGAACTTGAGGCCGGGTCCCTGCGTCCATGAACCATATGACGAATCGGGAGAGGAGAACGGCACCTCCCAAAATGCCTCGAAACCGCGGAAGTGGTCCAGACGGATGATGTCGTACATGTCGAGGGCGGCTCGGATGCGGCCCTCCCACCAGGAGAAGCCATCTGCTTCCATGGCATCCCAGTCATAGATCGGGTTGCCCCAGTACTGGCCGGTGGCCGAGAACTGATCGGGCGGCGTTCCCGCGACGCTGACGGGATTGCCGGCGGCGTCGATCTTAAAGAGCTCGGGCGTGGCCCACATCTCGACGGAGTCGCGCGAGACGTAGATGGGCAGGTCGCCGATGATCAGGATGTCGCGCTCGTTGGCATAGGCCTTGAGGCGGCTCCACTGGCGATCGAAGAAATACTGCGTCATCTGGTGGTAAAGCATGCGCTCGGGATGGGCGGCGCAGACCCTGCTGGATGCATCGCCGCGGCGGCGGAGTTCCTCGGGCCACTCCCAAAAGGCCTTGAGCCCGCACTCCTCCTTTACGGTCATAAACTCGCAGTAGGGAATGAGCCAGTCCTCGTTTGCCTGGATAAAGTCGTCGAAATCGGCCGGCTTGTCGGCAGCAAAGCGCTCAGCGGCGCGGTCGAGAATCTGACGGCGGCCGCCAAAGATAGCGCCGTAGTCGACATTGCTGGGGTCGGATCCCAGATACACGCCATCGATATCGCGCTGCTCCAGATACCCTGCCTCGATAAGCTCGGCAAAGTCGATAAAGTTGGGGTTGCCCGCGCGGGCCGAGAACGACTGATAGGGCGAATCGCCATAGCTGGTCGTCGTAAGGGGCAGAATCTGCCAGTAATGTTGTTTGCACGAGGCGAGAAAATCGACGAAGTCGTAGGCATTCCAGCCAAAGCCGCCGATTCCGTATGGTCCGGGCAGAGATGAGACGGGCATGAGGACGCCGCTTGCACGCTCCATGAATGCGCTCACCAACCTTCTTGTTGTGGGGTCGGCCTGCCGATGGAAGTGCAGTCCGCCCCCGATGTTCTGATTCGATATGCCTATTGTAAAACATGTTGTTTAAACATGTACAGGCAAGATAAAAAAGTTGGTCGATTTTCGGCGAATGGTTACATGCCATGAAAAAGCCCCGACCTCACAACGTGAGATCGGGGCAAGAGCGGTATGTAGGTTTTTGCTACTCGGCGTCGGCGAAGCCGTTGGGGTTGTGGCTCTGCCAGTTCCAGCTATCGCGGCACATATCCGCGATGTCGTACTGAGCCTTCCAGCCCATCATGCGCTCGGCCTTGGAGGCATCGCACCAGTTGGCAGCGATGTCGCCGGCACGGCGCTCGCGAATCACGTAGGGCAGCTCCTTGCCACAAGCCTTGGAGAAGGCGGCGACGACCTCGAGTACCGAGGTACCGGTGCCGGTGCCCAGGTTAAAGATCTCGACGCCGGTCTTGCCGTTCATCCAGTTAAGGGCGGCAACGTGACCCGAGGCCAGATCGCACACGTGGATGTAGTCGCGCACACCGGTGCCGTCGGGTGTGGGGTAGTCGTTGCCAAAGACCTGAACGGCCTCGAGCTTGCCCACGGCAACCTGCGCAACATAGGGCACCAGGTTGTTGGGGATGCCCTTGGGGTCCTCGCCGATCAGGCCCGACGGATGGGCGCCGATGGGGTTGAAGTAGCGGAGCAGCACAACGTCCCACTCGGGGTCGGCGGTGTGGATGTCCATAAGGATCTGCTCGATCATCCACTTGGTCCAGCCATAGGGGTTGGTTGCGGGCTTCTTGGGGTCTTCCTCGGTGACGGGCGGGTTGTCCGGGTCGCCGTAGACGGTCGAGGAGCTCGAGAAGATGATGGACTTGCAGCCATGGTTGCGCATGACGTCGATGAGCACCAGGGTGTTTTCGATGTTGTTGTGGTAGTACTCGACGGGCTTGCTCACCGACTCGCCGACGGCCTTAAAGCCGGCGAAGTGGATGACGCGGTCGATCTGATGGGTGTCGAAGATCTTGTTCATGGCCTCGCGGTCGAGCACGTTGGCCTCGTAGAAGGTGAGGTTCTTGGCAGCCTCTTCGCCCACGATGGTCTTGACGCGGTCGACGGCGACGGCGCTGGAGTTGGAGAGGTCGTCGACGATGACGACCTGGTAGCCGCCCTCGAGCAGCTGAACGACGGTGTGCGAGCCGATAAAGCCGGCGCCACCGGTTACGAGGACGCAGGTGTCTTTGGGGTCGAGTGCTTTGGACATGTAGTCTCCTATCGAATCAGGAACACTTCTTCAGGGGAGTATAGCGCAGGCAGGGGTACCCAAAACGTGCAGGGCAGGAAAAGCAGATGAACATGCTAACGTACTCATGGAAATGTTTGGCGTGGGCATACCCTCGACCTTGACGTTTGCATACGAGCCGCCGACCATACGGTTTGCTGCCGTTCGTGGAAATCGTTGGGATGCGCCGGATGTACGCTAATATGTATGAGTTGAGCGACATATAAATAAACATGTAACGGAGTAGATATGTCACCAAACAGCGATTCCATCCTTTCCCAGGAGCTTTCGCGTCGCACTGCCCTCAAGGCCCTGTTCGGCGCAGCTTCTGCAGCCGTTCTTTTTGGTCTGCCCGCTCGCGCCCATGCTGCGGAGGCCACCAAGGAAACCACCGACAAGCTCAATGCGGCCCAGGCTCAGCTTGACGAGGTCCAGGCCCAGCTCGACAGCATCGCAAACGAATACGCGGCGCTGGCCAACAAGAACGCCCAGACCCTCAATGATATCGAGGGCGTACAGGGCCAGATTGACAGCGCGCAGGCACAGATTGACGAAAAGAAGGCCGAGCTCAAAAAGAAGCGCGACGATCTTTCCGATCGCGTTTCCGCCAGCTATAAGTCGGGCGGCACCAACATCCTGTCGCTGCTGCTCGCCTCGGGTTCGTTTGAGGAGCTCGTCGCCAATGCGCACTATGTTGAGAAGATCAACAAGAGCGACCGCGACGCCATCGAGGACATTCAGACCATCCAGGAAGAGCTCGATGCGCAAAAGACCGAGCTTGAGTCGCAGAAGGCCGACTTAGAGAAGCTCAAGGACCAGCAGACTGCCCAGATGCAGGACATGCAGGCCAAGCAGCAAGAGGTCCAGACCGTGCTGAGCGGTCTTTCCGACGACGTCAAGGAGCTCATGGCTCAGCGTGATTCCGAGATTCTCGCTGCCGCCCAGGCCGAGGAGGCTGCCAGGAAGGCCGCCGCTGCCGCGGCCGCCGCGAACAAGAACAATTCCTACTCGGGTGGTTCGAGCTCGGGCGGTGGATCGTATGCGCCCGGAACTCCGCAGCAGAATGCCGGCTCGGGCAAGCAGCAGGCTGTTGTCAACGCATGCTACTCCACGCCTTCGCCTGGCCTGAACTGGTGCGCCGCCTGGGTTACCAACGTGTTCCGCAACGCCGGCGTGGGCTACTTTGGCGGCAACGCGTGCGACATGTTTAACGCCTGGTGCTACAGCTCTGATCGTTCGGCACTGCAGGTGGGCATGATTGTTGCCGACTCGTCGCACAGTGGCACCGGTACGCCGGGTCTGCTGTACGGACACGTGGGCATCTATGTTGGCGGCGGCATCGTTATGAGCAACGAGGGCGCCATTACGTCTAAGTCGCTTGATGCGTTTATTCGGTTCTACGGTACTGGCTCTGGCGTGCGTTGGGGCTGGCTTGGCGGTATTGCGCTGTCGTAACGGTGGTTTGAAGTAAGTTGGTCCGTGACTGCCCGAAAGGCATTAGGTTGCCTGCTCGGACAGTCCTGCTCGCACGGAGAGCACATTAAGTGCTCTCCGGCTCGTGCGGAACTCGCGATCAACCTAATGCCTTTCGGGCAGTCACGGACCTCTCGGGTCCAATACGTCACACGCCGGACTGGGTTATCTGAATAAATATGGTGAAGGCCCCTTTCGGGGCCTTCTTTTTTATTAGAGGAATTCGCCTACTCGGTGGACTTCGGGTTCTAGGTCTACGTGGAACTGCTCTTTGACTTTGGCTTGGATGTCGCGGATGAGTTTGTCGACGTCGGCGGCGGTGGCGTGGTTGGCGTTGACGATGAAGCCGCAGTGCTTCTCGCTCACCTGGGCGCCGCCGATAGCGTGGCCGCGCAGGCCGGCGTCCATGATGAGCTTGCCGGCAAAGTGGCCCTCGGGGCGCTTGAAAGTGGAACCGGCGCTCGGCATGTCGAGCGGCTGCTTGTCCTCGCGGCGTTGGCGGTAGTCGTCCATGTCGGCCTTGATCATCGCGGCGTTGCCCGGGGCGAGATTGAAGGTGGCCGAAAGCACGGTAAAGCCGTCGTCAGCGATGCGGCTCTTGCGATAGCCCAGGTTAAGCTCGTCGACATCGAACTCGATGATATTGCCGCTGCCGCGGGTGCCGTCGTCGAGCGCGCGGGCGGGCTTATAGACGCGCACGGACTCTAAAACATCGGCCATGCAGGCGCCGTAGGCGCCGGCGTTCATATAGCAGGCGCCGCCGACCGAGCCGGGGATGCCCGAGAGGGGCTCCATGCCGGTAAGGCAGGCTTCGGCGGCAGCCGCGGCGACATCGGAAAGCAAGGCGCCGGCTGCTGCCGTAACATGCGTGCCGTCGACGGTGATGTTAGAGAAGCCTTCGCCCAGTGCCACGACGACACCGCGGATACCCTTGTCACCGACGAGTAAGTCGGAGCCGTTGCCCACGATAGTGAGTGGCAGATCGCAGCGATAGCAGGTATCGAGCGTGGCGACGAGGCCCTGCTCGGTGTCGGGCGTGACAAAGACATCGGCCGGGCCGCCGATCTTAAACGTGGTGTGCTCGCGCATGGGCTCGCTCATGAGCACGTTGTCCTCGCCGGCAACACCGGCGAGCGCGCAGAGCAGGTCCTCGTTAAAAAAGTCGTTCTCGTGCATACGAATATCCGCCTTATGGTGGTCGTTTTCATTAATCGAATGCAATATACCCCACCCGGATGGATTTGGTGCGCTGGCGGCGATAAAACAGCCGTCTACCGGATTGGTAAAGTGTTTATCACCGAGGTAGAGGGGTAGTCGCTATACTTTCAAGAGATTGCGCGTAAACCCGGAAGGAGCGAGATGGCCAACAAAGTCACCCTCAAGCAGATCGCCCAGGAGGTGGGGCTTTCCCCCTCGTCGGTCTCGCTTGTGCTCAATAATCGGCCCTGTCGCATCTCGGAAGAAAACCGCAAGCTCATCAAAGAGGTCGCGGCGCGCAACCACTATGTTCCCAACCAGATCGCGCGCAGCCTGGTCATGCGCGAGTCGCGCACCCTGGGCCTTATCGTCCCTAACATCGAGAGCCGCTTTTTTGCCTCGCTCGCCGGTAGCCTGGAAAAGCGCTGCCGCGAGGACGGCTATGCGCTCTTCATTACCAGCTCGGGCGGAAGCGCCGATGACGATCTGGAGCTGCTGCGCCAGCTGGTGACGCGCGGCGTTGATGGCGTCTTCCTGGTCGTAGGCGACGAGTTCTCCGACGACCGCGCCCTGCGCGAAGAAGTCAGCCATCTGCCTATCCCTGCCGTGATGGTCGACCGTGCCATTGAGGGGCTCGAGTGCGACAAGGTGATGTTCGACCACGAGATGGGTGGCTACATGGCCACTCGCTATCTGATCGAGCAGGGCCACCGTCGCATTGCCTGCTTGGTTAACGCGCGCCGTTCCAATACGGGGCGTAAGCGACTTGCCGGCTATGAGCGCGCGCTGCGCGAGGTTGGCCTGCCTATCGACGCACGTTTGGAGTTTGAGAGCGAGTACTACATTCCGAGTGCCTATGAGGCCTCGGAGGCGGTGCTCGCAACTGATGCCACCGCTGTGTTCGCAAGTTCGGATAACATCGCCCTCGGTCTGCTCAAGCGCTTGCACGAGATGGGGAAGAGCATCCCGGGCGATATCTCGGTGGTGAGCTATGACAACTCGGCGGCCGACGTTCTCTTTGAGCCGGCGCTGACCGCGATTGAGCAGGATCCTAGTGTCCTTGCGGAGCATGCTTTTGGCTGCATGTCCAAGCGTCTTGCCGGTAGGGGCGGCAGGCGTGCCGAAGAGGTCGTCCTGGAGCCGGCGCTTATCGTTAAGGGCAGCGTGCTCGAGCTTACCGAATGTAGCTAAGCGTACTTGTTTGTTTGCATAGATTGCATGCGGAGTGTCCGCTATTTGCCGGCGGGGCCGGGGTGCCTGCCTTGTTTTGAAAAGTGGGCTCCGCGAACTTCTCAAAACAAGGCAGGCACCCCGGCCCTCGTCCGTAAACTCTTCCGCTGGGCGAGCCATAGACGCCGCGTACCGATACGGTAAAGTGGCGGCTTGAAATTGGTGCTATATTCAGCTTGAGTTGTTTAATGCTAGTACGGGAGGGTGATATGGGGCTGTTCAAGAAGAAAAACCCGCAGGATGCCTTTGATCCCGATGTGTTTACCATCACGGATACGATTTTGGACCCACCGCGGTTTACGTTTTTGCCGGCTATCTACCAGGATGCCACGCGCCGCAAGTGGGCCGTGCATCAGCGCGGCGGCGAGCCGAAGATTTTTGACTATGCGGATGTGCTGCAGTGCGAGATTGCCGAGACCGGAAATCCCGAGGATGTGCCGGAGCTCAGCAAACGCGAACTGGCTCAGCAGATTTTGATTAATCCAGCTCAGGCTACCAAAAACAACGCTGCCAAGCGTAATATGTGCCTTGGTATGGGTGTCATCGTTGTCGTGCAAACCGGCAAGGATGAGATTTCGAAGCTTGAGATTCCGGTGACCGCGGGCGAAGTCAAGCGAGACTCCGGCCTATATCGGTCGTATCGGAACGTTGCGGAGCAGATCAAAGAAGCCTTCGACGCCATGAGGCGTCCGGAGCAATGATTCCTGCAGCATCAAGCAGTTGAGGAGTCTTGCCCATGTCGAGTGAACCATATGCGATTCCGCCCAAAGACCGCGCCTTTGAGGGCATTCTTTGGTATATCAAACATTATGACCTGCAGAGTGGCGACCGGCTGCCCGCCGAGCGTGTGCTCTGTGAAGAGCTGGGCGTGTCGCGCACGGCGTTGCGTGCTGCGATCACGCGCCTTATTTCGTGCGGAACTTTGGAAAGCCGCCGCGGTTCGGGCACCTATGTGTGTCCTCCCAAACCGCTGAACATCTTTCAGGAAACATGGAACTATACGCAGGCGGTGGAGAGGGTTGGCTCAAAGTCGACCGCGCGCCTGGTTTGGTCCAAGGTCGTGTATGCCGATATCGATCTTGCCCAAAAAGCCCAGATCGACCTGGGCATGCCGCTCTTCTGCATTCGGCGCGTGCGTGTGGTCAACGGTTCCCCGGCATCGATCGAGACGGCTTACGTCAATCTGTCTTTGTGCCCCTCGCTTCCCGATCACGATTTTGAGCAGGAAAGCCTCTACGACGTTTTGCTCAAGGAGGGGAATGTCCATGTGACGCACGGCAAGGAGCATATTTCCATCAGCCGTCTGAACGCCGACGAGGCCAAGTTGCTGAATGCTCAGGAGGGCACGCCGGTGTTTTACAAGGCTTCGCACGAGCGCGACGAGACCGATGGCTTTGTCGAGTATTGCAAGTCCGTGATTCTGCCGACCAAGTATCGTTTTGCCGATAACGGCGAGGCAGACGGCGTTGCGACGAAGGTGGGTGTCGAATGGCTGATGCAGTAGAAGACTTGCCGGTTTACAAACAAATTCGCCGCTGCATTGCGGAGCGAATCGAGCGCGGCGACTACCCGACGGGCTCGATGATTCCGTCCGAAAACGAGCTGGCCGAGGAGTTTGGCACGACACGCCTGACAATCCGAAGCGCCATGGACGAGCTGGTCAAAAGTGGCCAGATTCGTCGCGTGCAGGGCAAAGGCGCCTTTGTGGGACACAAGTGGTTTGACGAGCACGAACGCAAGGGCGGCTTCCGCCAGTCGGTTTTGGCATCGGGCGCGACGCCGTCGGTGCGCATCCTGGCGCGCTCCAAACGCTACGCCGGCCCGTATTATGCCGACTTGTTTGGCATCGCCGAGGACGATCTGCTTTACTCGGTGCGCCGCCTCAACTGCATCGATGGTGAGCCCGTATCGATCGAGATGACACTGATTCCGTGCCTGCTGTTTCCGGGCATCGAAGACGTGGACATTTCGGTCTTCAGCCTGTTCGAGACCTACGATATGTTGGGACGCAAGCCAGATCAGTCGGTAGAGAAACTCGATATCGAGGCGCTGGGCGCACGCGATGCGAGTTTGCTCAATCTTGAGCCGGGCGATCTGGCGCTCGTGCTGGAAGGCCTGACCTATGACTCGAGTGGGCAGGCAATCGAGCATGCCAAGTCTTTTACCCGCGGCGACGCCGGCGGATATACCTACAACTATTAGCGTCTAGAGCGTCCCTGCGCATGGCGGGGGCGCTCGTTTTTACGGATATATGTCGCTTGACCGATGAGCGGCAAAAACTGACCGTCTACCGAGAGGGGAGGATGAAATCATAAAATCGGTATTAAAAACGGCTAACCTGTAATCGTTCACTGGTATTAAGAACCTTTGAATTGTTGAGCTTGGGGCCAAGATGTCCACAAGGTTAAGCGGTGCGACGGGGCGGCAAGCCCGTTCATTCCGTGCGACAATTCAAACTGCTCGTGAAAGGAGCGGGAATGAAGGAGACCGAGAAGATCGAGATCATGCACTTCGACCAGGAGGGCTACCTCGAGGACGGCAGGAACGTCTACGAGGCCGGCAAGAAGATGACCGCCCTGGCCGACCGCGTGCACGAGGAGGGCTACGACGCCGTCTTCCTGATGGGCGTCGGCGGCACCTGGGACGAGTTCATGCAGCTCGAGTACCTCATGAACAAGTTCGGCGACCGCGACCTCGAGGTCTACCTGATCCACGCCGCCGAGTGGAACGTCATGGGCCACAAGCGCATGACCGACAGGTCCGTCGTGCTGACCGCCTCCGAGTCCGGCACCACCCCCGAGGTGCTCGAGGCCGTCGGCAAGATGAGGGAGATGGGCGTGCGCGTCTTCGCCATGACCAACCCCGAGGGCAAGATCGGGCAGGCCGTGGGCGCCGAGAACTGCGTCATGATGGCCTCCGACCACGGCGCCGGCGGCTGCGAGAAGGGCTACTACCTCGCCGACTGCTTCGGCCTGCGCCTGCTCAACCGCCGCGGCTGCTTCCCCAAGTTCGACCTGTTCATCGAGCAGACGAAGGACGTCTGGAAGGACATGCTCGACATCCGCAAGCGCTTCGAGCCGCGCGCCGAGGAGCTCGCCAGGAAGTACGCGCTGGCCGACTACACCATGTTCATCGGCTCGGGCGCGCTGTGGGGCGAGACCATCCTGTACTCCATGTGCCTGCTCGAGGAGATGCAGTGGAAGCGCATCCGCCACATCACCTCGCACGACTTCTTCCACGGCACGCTCGAGCTGCTCGAGCCCGGCGTCCCGGTGTTCCTGTTCATGGGAGAGGACGAGTGCCGCGCCCTCGACGAGCGCGTCCGCGCCTTCCTCACCAGCGGCGTGACCGGCGACGAGGACTACGTCATCATCGACACCGCCGAGTACGCGATCCCGGGCCTGGACGACGACTTCCGCGTCATCGTGTCGCCGTGGATCCTGTCCGTGCTGACCACCGACCGCCTCGCGCGCAACTACGAGCTGGTCACCAAGCACAACCTCAAGTACCGCCGCTACTACCACCAGTTCGACTACTAAGAGCTGGTCACGGGTCCGATATCTTGGCTGGTTGATATCTCGACCCTGCACAAGGGCGTCCGCATTTGCGCGGGCGCCCTTTTTGCGTTGCCGTCGGCGCAGGGTGTCCTCGGCGGAAATCTCATCCCGGAATTTCGGCTCAGAGTGGGATGCGGTTTCCGGATGCGTCCCATTCTGAAGCCCCGAAACGGGACGCGCTTTCCGCTTGGGGTCCGATCCGGAAAGCTCATCCCGTTCCGAGCATCAAATCCGGGACATGCTTTCCGCGCTCCGCCCCTTGCAGAAAGCGCGTCTCCTTCCAAACACAAATCTTGCGGTACAGCTTCTGCAAAGACGCGAAGTGGCCGCTGACAGCAAAGAGGGGCTGCCGAGACAATGCCCGACGGCCCCTCCCCTCATAACTTGCTATCGATGCCAATCGCCACAAGGGCGCGGCTGCCTACTTGCTGATCGCGCCCGTCATATAGATAAACTGCACGCGATTTATATGTCCGCCCTGCTCGCCGTTGACAAAGTCCGTCGGCGTAAAGCCGGGGTTGAGCATTTCCTCGATCTTGTCCTTAACGGTGTCGATGACCTGAGTATCGAGATTGCTCGTTCGGTCGGTAAGCTCCTGCATGCCGTTGCCGAGCTCGGATGCGCCGCTGGCAAGCGTACCTGCACCCGAGGAGAGAAGATTCATGCCGCTAGCAAGGCTAGCAGCACCTGTCTTGAGCTGCGCCGCACCGTTGTTGAGCTGTGATGCGCCGTTGGCAAGCGCGGGCGTGGCACCGTTGAGCTGCTGTGTGCCCGCAGCAAGCTGGTCGGTGCCCGCGGCAAGAGCCGCGGCGCCATCGCTCAGCTGACCCGCGCCCGTTGCTGCAGAGCCAACACCGGCGACAAGACCGGGGTTCACGGCCGTGGGGTTTGCCGGGTTGATCGCGCTGTTCATATAGGCGATGGCTCCGGCCAGGCTCAGCTGTTGGCCATCCTGGACAGTGGTGTAGCCCTGAATGGCGCTATCGAGCGCGGTGACGGCACCCTGGGCGCCGCCCTGGGCGCCGGCCGCCTGGGCCAAAGTCGTAACCTGATCGGTAAGCGTGCCAAACATGGACTCGGCACCCTTAAGGCCCTGCGACACCTGCGTGTTAAGACCCTGCGCGCCCGCAACGGCATTGGATGCAGAATCGAGAAGCGCGGTAAGACCCGTCGCATCGGCGCTCGATGCCGCCGTGGCGGCGGCACCCGCGCTGGTAGCAGCACTGCCGGCACTTGCGGTGGCGGCATCCAGCTGTGCCGTAGCCTCGCTTAGCTTGGCTGCCGCAGCCTTGGCGGAGTCGAGATCGGCCGCGTTATCCAGCGCGTCCTGAGCATCGGCGACCGCCGCCTTGGCAGCGGCAATAGATGCAACGGTGCTCTCGGCGCCAGCCTTTGCGCTCTCGGCGTTAGCCTTTGCCGCATCGTTGCCCATGGCGCTCGCGGCCTGCTTTGCCCCGCCGAGCGCCTGCTGTGCACCGGCAAGGTACTGCCCCTCGCCGCTGAGCGCCGCCGTAAGACCCTGCGGCCCGTACAGCGCGCTGTAGGCGTTGCCCGACGTAGCGGTCACGGCGTCCTGGGCCGCCTTGGCCGCAGCCTGCGCCTTGGCAAGGTTTGCCTCCTGAGCCTGCTTGCCCAGCGTCAGCGCGTCGACGTACGTATCGGACCCAGCGGCAATTCCACTTATGCCGCCCGAGATCTGCTGTGCGCTCCCCTGCAGCTTGGAAAGGCCCGCCGAAAGATCGGACGCACCGCCCTTAAGCTGCACGGCACCGGCATTAACCCCCTCGGCACCGGCATTAAGGTTGCTCACGCCTTCGACCAGCGTGGGGACCTGCGCGTTGAGCTGACTCGTACCCGCCGCGAGCGCAGCGGCGCCACTGGACAGCGTGCCGGCACCGGTATTGGCCGTGGCAAGCGAGGCCGCGAGCGTCTTGACACCGTCGGCAACCTGGCCAGCACCGCTATTGGCCGTAGCAATACCGTTGGAGAGCTCCACGAGCTGGCTCGTATCCATGCTGCTCGAGTCCACATCGATGGCAAGATTCAGCGGCACGCCGACAATCTGCCAGCCATCAAACTCAAAATCCTCAACATCGGTCGTAATGGTGTAGTCTCCGGTGCTGCCGGGAATCACCATGTAGGTAAGCTGCGTGTTGGAGCCGTTGGCAGCAACCGTGGCGCCCTCAGCCTCAATATCGTGTGCCTCGGCATCCTTAAGCTGACCGGTAATCTGAACCAGGTAGTTATCGGCATAATCGCCACCGGTATAGTCGTCATTCTTTTCGACCTTGAGCTTCATGGTGAGCTTGCCGCTCTTGCCCGCCAAATCCTTGGCGTCGATATCGCGGCCATCGAGCTGGTATGCCACGGTGACGTTCCACGGCATCTGAGTGTTCTTGTCCAGATCGCCCTGGTAGACAAAGTCCTGCACTCCCTGGCCCGTAACGGCAACCGACCCGCTGTCGTCCGTTAGTTTTTGAGTCGTCGATAGGTTGGTCACTTTGTTATAGGTGCCGGCATCGTCGATCTTGACGCCCTTATTGGCCTCGAAGCTATTGACCACGTAAACACCCGTGCGATTGCCGTCGGCATCGGTTTTGACGTATACGACCTGGTTTTTCTTATATCCCGGCGTGCTGTTATCGGAGTCCGTCGCCATCTGTTCACTCGTAGCCGAGGCAGCGCTCGTCGACCCTACGCCGTCGGCGAACACAACGGCACCGGGAACGGTAAGGGCCACGGTCAGACCGGCGGCAAGAGCGAGCGCAGCGATGCGCTTATGGGGACGACGTACAAGATCGCGTTGGGCTTTGAGCTCTTTCGAAGCGGTATCAGTGGTATGGGTATGCATTGCGGTATTCCTTCCAACTGCTTTGTAAAACGTTACTGAGCGGAGCCGTCCGCAGCCGATGCCTCGGTGGTATCCGAAACCGGATCCTGGGCATCCTTGGGCAAAAAATGAGCTTTGAGCGTGGTCTTGCCGATGAGGCCATCGAGCACATACAGGAAACCCGGCAGCGCAAAGAGTACGGCGACTAGGGAGATGCTCACGCCGACGCCCAGGAACCAGCCGATCTGCTTGAGCACGCCGTGGCTCGAGATCGCATGGATCAGGAAGCCACTGATTAGCAGAACCGATCCAGAGGTCAAAACAGGAATCGTGCAAGCTTCCATGGTCTCGAGTAGCGCTTCGCGCTTATGCATGGTCACGCGGTCCTCACGATAGCGGTCAGCAATCAGGATGCCGTAGTCGACGGCAACGCCCAGCTGGATGGAGCTCACAATTAAGTAGGCGAGGAAGAACTCGTGCATACCGGTGTAGAGCGGTGCAGCAAAGTTGACCCAGATCGAGGTCTCAATCACGAGCACCAAGATGATCGGCAGGCTCAGCGACTTGGTGGCCAGCAGCAAGACCGCGAACACGGCCACGACGGCGATGAGGTCGACCTTGCCCTTATCGACGGTGATGGTGTCCTTAAGGTCGGTGGTGCTCACGCCCTCGCCGGCGAGCATTGCCTTACCCGGATAATGTTTGTCCGCGATACAACGAATCTTCTTGACCAGCTTAAATGTACTCGGACCCTCGTAGGGCGCGGTAACCGTGAGCACCAAACGGCTGTAGTGCTCTCCCTCCACCAGATCGAGCGTGTCCTTTTCGGCCATGCCCGTGGGGATATAGGGACTCGCAACGTCAACATAGCTCTGGATGGACTTGACCTCGGGGAGCGCCTTGAGCTCATTGGAGAGTGCCTGCTCCTCGCTCACCTCTCCACGGGGAACGAGCACAACGTAGGTATCGGAGTTGCCAAAGACCTCCTTGACCTTGTCCATATCCTGACCAAGCCGCGTATCCGAACCAAAAATGTGCGAAGTGCCGTAGTAGTACGTGATATCGCTGGAGGTCGATGCCACACGCGCAGGGTAAACCACGGCGAGGATCACGACGGCAGCGGGGATACAGACCTTGAGCACCAGACGGGCGAACTTACCCAGCGGCGGGACAAAGGGCCTGTGCTGCGATTTTTGCACAAAGCCATCGAACTGAACGAACATCGAAGGAACAAAGGTAAAGACCGATACCAGGCTGATGGCGATACCCTTTGCAAGGGCAAGACCAAGGTCGGGGCCGATCTTAAACTGCATGGCGGCAAGCGCGATAAAGCCGATGCAGACCGTGCAACCGCTCGAAAACACGGCGACCGAGGACAGGCAGCACGACTGCACCATGTCTTCGGCAACGCTGCCGTGGCGGCCACGCTCCTCGTTAAAGCGGTGCAGCAAAAAGACCGAGAAGTCCAGCGCGATGGCAACCTGCAAAATGGAGCCCGCAGAGTTGGTGACAAAGCTAATCTCGCCAAAGATGAGGTTGGTGCCCCAGTTGATAAACACCGAGACGCCCAGGCCCAGCAGCACCAGGATGGGTTCGGCCCAGCTGGTAGTCGTGATGACCAGAATCACGAAGATAATCGCTATGACAGCGACCGTGATAATGCTGATCTGCTGCTCGGTCGATGTGGTGGCGAGCGCGTTAGACATGGCCGAGCCCGTAATGGCGCCCTCGTCGCCCACGATATCTCGAATAGCGTCGGTTGCCTCGATCTCCTTTTCGGAATTAACCGTCACCGTAAACAGGGCGTTGTTCTTTTTGTAATAGGTCTCAACGGTGTCTTTGTCTTGCGTGGCAAGCGGCTGATCGATATCTGCCGCGTCGTCAAGCCATAGGACCTCCTCGACGCCGTCGACCTTTTTGATTTTGTCCTTGTATTTGAGCGCCTGAGCGATCGAGACATTGGGCACCATAACGCGACAGTTGGGAATGTCACCCTCAAACTCATCACCCATGGTATTCAGAGCGACGGTCGACGCCGCTTCGTCGGGCAGATAGCTCGTAATGTCGTAGTTAACGCCTACAAACTGGCGCAGGAACAGGCATACCAGTGCTGCCACCGCATAGAACGCGATGATGGGTTTGCGGTGCTTCACGACCCATCGAAATAGCTTCTCTTTCAACCTCAATCCTCCATAACGCTCAGCCTATGTTTTGCTCTTTGTTATATTCCACATTTGGTAGTTATACAACATGTGTAGGATAAAGGCGCCATAAAGATATGCGATTGACGCGGTCCCGGAGCCAAAACAGCCGCTGCAGAAGCAGTTCGGAAAAGGTCCTCAGCGGAAACTGCATCCCAGTTTTTAGACGAAAAACGGGATATGGTTTCTGGCTGGCCTAGATAATCGTCAGATTTAGCTGAGCGTCTGCCCCTATGTTTCCAAATGAATACGGTGTGAGCTGCGGACAAGGATTTTCCCCGCAAGCACTCTAGTATGCTAAAGTACCCAGAAGACCGGCGGAGCTATGCCGGTCTTCTGTTCTATATGAGACGCAGCATGAGGAGGCTCACCAGATGACGGCCACACCGTGGGGATTCCGGGACATATTGCCCGAGGAGGCTCAAGCGCGCGAGGAGATTGCGCTGACGGTGAAGGGCTGCTTCAGGGAGCATCATTACCTGCCGGTCGAGACGCCGCTGCTCGAGGACAAGGGTTCTCTTGAGGAAGGCGGTCGCATTGCGGACACGCCGTTCAAGCTCTTTGACGATGACGGCCGCTTGTTGGTGGTTCGTCCCGACAATACGTTGCCGATCGTGCGTTTGGTCTCGACCCGCATGCGCGCGGCCGACTTGCCGCTGCGCCTGCGCTATGAGGCGCCGGTGGTTCGTGAGTGCCAGCGCAACGCCGGCGGCTCGCGCCAGTTTACACAGCTGGGCTTTGAGCTTATCGGTGCGGGTGATGCCGCGGGCGATGTCGAGATTGTCTCGCTCGTTGCCGAGGCCGTACGCGAGCTGGCACTTCCCGATGCGCGAATTATCGCAGGTAGTGTGCGTCCGTTTAAGGAATTGCTCGCGGTATGCGAGGATCGTGAGCTGGCTGCCGAGGCCCTGCGCTGCGTGCATGCCAACGACTTTGTGGGCCTCGATGCCCGCGTGGCGGAAAGCGCCGAGTCCGAGGCCGTTAAGGTCGCCATTAGCGAGCTGCCGCGCCTGCACGGCGGCGCCGAGGTGCTCGACCGCGTCGACGCGCTGCTGGCGGCGGCGGGCATTGTTGCGCCGCTCACGCGCGAGCTGCGTGCCCTGGTCGAGGGCCTGGCTCCCGAGGACGCTCAGGTGCTGTCCTTCGACTTCTCCATCATGAACTCGTTTGATTACTACACGGGCCTGGTCTTTAAGGCCTATGCCGGTGGCCTGCCCGATCCGGTGGGCTCGGGCGGTCGCTACGACTCCATCTTTACCGGTGCATTTGGCGACGGCATCGAGGTGCCGGCGGCGGGCTTTGCCTTTTCGCTCGAGCGTCTGGAGGCCGCGCGCACCTCGGCCGAGGACGCTGCTTCCGATGGTGACCATGCCGTGGGGCGCGGCACCGAGGGTCCGCTGCGCATCGCCGTGCCCAAGGGCTCGCTCAAGGCCGACACGCTCGACGTGCTCGAGGCTGCAGGCTTAGACGTCTCTGAGCTGCGCGATCCCGGCCGTCACCTGATCGTGCGCGGCCGCGACACGCGTACCGGCGAAGGCGCGGTCGGAGATATCGAGTTTGTCATCGTGCGCCCCAGCGACGCGCCCGCCTTTGTGGGCTGCGGCGGTGCCGATTGCGGCATCTGCGGCTGGGACTCGCTTATCGAAGCCGACCTCAATCTGCTGCAGCTGGTCGACCTGGGCTACGGCCTGTGCACGTTTATCGAGGCGGAGCCCGCATGGCGCGCCGGTCAGGCCGAGCGCAACTACGCCCGTCGCGGGTCGCTTCGCGTGGCCACCAAATACCCGCGCATCGCGAGCGCCTGGTATGCCGAGCGCGGCGTGAATGCCGACATCGTTTCGCTGCACGGCAATATTGAGTTGGGCCCCATCGTCGGCATGACCGACCGCATCGTGGACATTACCGCCACGGGTGCCACGCTGCGCGACAACGACCTGGTCATCACCGGCCGCATTATGGACTGCACGGCCCGCTTCTTCGTCAACCCAGGTGCCGCGCGCTTGGATCCGCGCGTTCGCAACTTGGCCGATCGCCTGGCTGCTGCCGTGAAGGACAAACATTTTGAGCCCGTCGCGGGCTCGGCACAATAGTGCGAGCACGCACGGGCACCTCCATATCCGGGCTGCGGACCGATTGGTGCCACTGCCCGGCATCTCGTTTTTCGAACATAACCTCGACCGATAGGGGATACCGATATGAAGACTATCAAGCTTGCTCCCGGTGAGCGTCTCGTTACCAATCAGCTCAATCGCAAGGGCGTGCTGCCGCAAAACATCGTCGACGCCGCCCGCGATATCGTGGCAAACGTGCGCGCCAACGGCGATGCCGCGGTGCGCGATTACTGTCAGCGTTTTGACGGTGTTGAGCTGCAGAGTTTTCGCCTGCCGCAGGAGCAGATCGATGCCGCGCTCGAAGGCCTCGATCCGGCCTTTGTCGCGGCGCTCGAAAAGGCTGCACGCCAGATTCGCGAGTTCCACCAGCGCGAGGTCGAGCAGAGTTGGTTTACCACGCGCCCGGACGGCACGATGCTCGGCGTTAAGGTGACTCCGCTCGCGGCGGCTGGCATCTATGTGCCGGGCGGTCGCGCGCAGTATCCCTCCACGGTGCTCATGAACGCCATTCCCGCCAAGGTGGCTGGCGTTAAGCGCGTGGTCATGGTGACCCCGCCGCAAAAGGATGGCCTGATCAGCCCCTACACGCTCGCCGCGGCAAAGCTCGGCGGCGTGGACGAGATCTACATGGTGGGCGGCGCTCAGGCCGTGGCCGCGCTGGCATACGGTACTGAGACTATTCCGCGCGTCGACAAAATCACCGGTCCGGGCAACGCCTTTGTCGCCGCCGCCAAGCAGATTGTCTCGGGCGACGTGGGTATCGACATGGTCGCCGGCCCCTCCGAGGTCTGCGTGCTGGCCGATGCCACGGCCAAGCCCATGGTGGTTGCGGCCGACCTGATGGCCCAGGCCGAGCACGATCCGCTGGCAGCCTGCTATCTGGTGACCTGCGACGAGCAGTTTGCGCGTGAGGTCGAGGCGGGTATCGACATTCTGGTGGCGCAGTCGCCGCGTGCCGAGATCACGCGCGCCTCGCTCGATAACGAGGGCACCATCGTAGTGGCCGCCGATATGGCTGCCGCTGTCGAGGCCGTGAACACCGTGGCGCCCGAGCACCTGGAGCTGCACTGCAAGGATGCGATGGGCCTGCTTGGTGGTATCCGCAACGCCGGTGCCATCTTTGTGGGCGCTTGGAGCTCCGAGCCGCTCGGCGATTATGTTGCCGGACCCAACCACACGCTGCCGACCGGCGGCACGGCCATGTTCTCCAACCCGCTTTCGGTCGAAGAGTTCGTCAAGCGCTCGAGTGTCATTTGCTATACACCCGAGGGCCTGCTCTCCGACGCTCCCGCTACGCAGCGCTTAGCCGAGGCCGAGGGCCTGTGGGCACACGCGCTTTCGGCCGCACTGCGTCGCCGCGTGCTGGAGCAGGGCGAGGATGCCGTGAGCGCCGCGTCACTGGCCGCGGCCGACCTGACTAAGGTTGCCTGGCCGGGCGACGCCGTGACGACGGTTGCCGAGGGCGTGGTCCTGACGGCGGCGGCGGGCGGTGCCGCTGGCGCGGTCGTCGAGGAGGCCTAATATGGCCGAGCTGACGTCTCGCATGAAGGAGCTCGTCCAGCCCTACTTGGCCGGCATTGAACCCTACGATCCCAACTTTACGCCCACGCGCATCAACCTTTCGGCCAACGAGAACACCTATCCCGTGCCGGCCGGCGTGCGCGAGGCGGTCGACGCCGCCCTGGCTGCTACACCGCTCAACCGCTATCCCGATCCCATGTCCAACGACCTGCGCGACGAGCTTGCTGCCTGGCATGGCGTGACGCGCGAGAACATCTGCGTGGGAAACGGCGGCGACGAGCTGCTCTATAACTATCTGCTGGCGTTTGGCGGCGCGGGGAGGACCCTGCTCAACTGCCCGCCGTGCTTTAGCGAGTACGCGTTCTTTGCGTCGCTCTGCCAGACCGAGGTGCGCGACGTGTGGCGCGACCCGGCGACCTTTGAGCTCGACCAGGCAGCCGTGCTTGCAGCGGCACTCGAGTGCAACCTGGCAATCGTGACCTCGCCCAATAACCCTACGGGCGACGTGGCGCCGCTCGACTTTGTCGCGGCCCTGTGCGATGCGTGCCCCGGCATGGTCATGGTCGACGAGGCCTACGTTGAGTTTGCCGACGATTCGTTTGGCGCGACCACCACGGCGCAGGGACTTATCGCCGAGCATCCCAACCTGGTGATTCTGCATACGCTGTCCAAGGCGTTTGGCGCCGCCGGCACGCGTCTGGGCTACGTGATCGCGCCGCCCGAGGTCATCGACGTGTTCGCGGCGATTCGCCAGATCTATTCGGTCAACGTGCTGAGCCAGGCGGCGGCGCTTGCCTGTGTGCGTGCCCGCGATGCGTACGCGCCCGTGGTGGCGCAGGTTGCATCCGAGCGCGAGCGCGAGTTGTGCGCCCTGCGTGCAATGGCTGCCGAGGGTCTGCCCGTGGAGGCGTGGCCGAGCGCGGCGAACTTTGTGCTCGTGCGCACGCCGCATGCCACGCGCGTGCGCGAGCGTCTGCGCGATGAGTATTCGATTTTGGTGCGCGACTTTAGCTATGCGTCGGGGCTTGCGGACTGCCTGCGCATTACCGTGGGTACCCCGCAGGAAAACGATGAGGTGCTGGCTGCGTTTGCCGCGCTGGTGAAGGAGGAGATGTAGATGGGCCGCTATGCCGAGGTAACCCGTAAGACGGGGGAGACCGATATTGTCGTAAAGCTCGACCTGGATGGAACCGGTGCGTGCGATATCTCGACCGGCGTGCCGTTTTTCGACCACATGCTCAACGCCTTTGGCCGCCACGGTTTGTTTGATTTGACGGTACACGCGGTGGGCGACGTTGAGGTCGACGCGCACCATACCGTCGAGGATACGGGCATCGTGCTGGGCGAGGCGTTTTGTCAGGCGCTGGGCGACAAGGCGGGCATTACGCGCTTTGCCGACGCGGCGATCGCCATGGACGAGACGCTTGTGATGGCTGCCGTTGATATTTCGGGCCGCGGGCAGGCCTACTGCGAGCTGCCCGTGCCGACCGAGCGCGTGGGCACCTTTGATACCGAGCTGGCCGTCGAGTTCTTCTACGCCTTTGCGCGCGATGCCAAGCTCACGCTGCACGTGCGCGAGCTGGCGGGCGGTAACTCGCATCACATTATCGAGGCGGCCTTTAAGGCCGTGGGCCGCACGATGCGTCACGCCTGTGAGCTCGATCCCCGCGTGCAAGGCATCCCCAGCACCAAGGGCTCACTGTAACCGTCACAAGGGTAAAACCACCACGAAGGTGCCTGTCCCCTTTGTGGTGGTTTTGGATGATGAGATAAGGGAGGGTCGCGTGGGCGAACCGAAGATCGTGGTGGTCGACTACCACAAGGGCAACTTGTCGAGCGTTGTGCGCGGGCTTGTGCGCGCCGGTGCCGCCGCCTGCACGTCGGACGACCCGGAGCAGATCCGTAACGCCGACGGCCTGGTCATCCCGGGCGTGGGTGCGTTCTACGATGCGATTGCCTTTATGCGCGAGAGCGGCGAGGAGGCGGCCGTGCTCGATGCCGTCGCCGCCGGGATTCCGCTGCTCGGCATCTGCCTGGGGCTTCAGCTGTTTTTTGAGCGCGGCAACGAGGGCGTGCCTGCGGACGAGGGCGTGGTCGCCGACGGCAGCGCCTCCGAGCAGGATGGTGGTCCATGGGTCGATGGCCTGGGCATCATGCGCGGCTCGTGCACGCGCCTGGAGTCGAGCCGACTGAAGGTGCCGCACGTGGGTTGGGACCAGGTGCACCTGACGCCCGCCGGTGCGGCCGATCCGCTGCTCGCCGGTTTTGCCGAGGGCGCCAATATGTACTTCACCCACAGCTACGCGGTGGCAGACGACGCTGATGCCGCCGATGTGCTGGCGCGCACGCACTATACGCGGAGCTTCCCGTGCATCGTGCGCCACGGCAACGTGTGGGGCTGCCAATTCCATCCCGAGAAATCCTCTGCGTTGGGTCAGCGCATTCTTAAGAACTTCGTGAGCATCGTCGAGGGGGCCGGCCGATGATTCTGTTTCCCGCAATCGATTTGATCGGCGGCAAGGTCGTGCGCCTGGAGCGCGGCGACCGGAGCCGCTGCAAGGTATATTCCGACGACCCCGTGGCCGTTGCCCGCTCCTTTGCCGAGCAGGGCGCGAGCTGGGTACACGTCGTCGACCTGTCCGCTGCCTTTGGCGAGGACGAGGATGCGTGCGCTGCCAACTCGGCAGCGATCGAGGCCATCTGCGGCGTCGACGGTCTGTCCGTGGACGTGGGCGGCGGCGTTCGCTCGCTTGCACGCATCGATGAGCTGGCCGGCTATGGTGCTCGTCGCATCGCACTAGGCACGGTGCTCGTGACCGAGCCGGGATTTGCCGAGGTGGCGGCTCGCGGCTTTGGCGAGCTGCTGGTGGCAGATATCGCCGCGCGTGATGGTCAGGTCAAGGTGAACGGCTGGCGTGACGGCGCGGGTGTGTCACTCGACGACGCCGTGGCGCAGCTCACTGAGCTGGGCTTTAAGCATCTGGTGTACACCGACATCGCGCGCGACGGCATGCAGACGGGCATCGATGTGGCAGCGTATCGTCATGTGGCCGAGGTCGCGGGCTTTCCCGTCGTGGCGTCGGGTGGTATCTCGATGCTCGACGATATCCGTGCACTGGCCGCGGTGGGCGAGGATGCCATCGAGGGCGCCATTACCGGCCGTGCGCTCTACGAGGGCAACTTTACACTGGTCCATGCGCTGGCCGCCGCCCGAGGGGAGGAGTAGCCCGTGCTTACCAAACGCGTGATTCCCTGTCTGGATGTTAAGGACGGCCGCGTGGTCAAGGGCGTCAACTTTGTGAGCCTGCGCGATGCGGGCGACCCGGTGGAGCTGGCCCGCGCCTACGACCGCGAGGGCGCGGACGAGGTCGTCTTTCTGGACATTACCGCGACGAGCGACAATCGCGCGACGACCATCGAGATGGCGGCACACGCGGCCGAGGAGCTGGCCATTCCCTATACCGTGGGCGGCGGTTTTCGCGACTTGGCGGGCATGCGGATCATGGTTGCCGCCGGTGCCGACAAGGTGTCGCTTAACTCTGCCGCCGTGCGCGATCCGTCGTTGATCAGCCAGGCCGCTGCGGCGTTTGGCAGCCAGGCCGTGGTCGTGGCGATTGATGCCAAGCGTGTGGGCCTGCCCGGCGCATCCGGAGCCGACAAGTGGGAGGTCTTCACGGCTGGCGGTCGCAACGCCACGGGTATCGATGCGGTAGCGTGGGCCGAGGAGGCGGCTCGTCGCGGTGCCGGTGAGATCTTGCTCACCAGCATGGATCGCGACGGCACCAAGGCTGGCTTCGACCTGGCACTCACCCGTGCCGTGGCGCGCGCGGTGCCGATTCCCGTCATCGCGAGCGGCGGCGTGGGCACGCTCGAGCATTTTGCCGAGGGCGTGATCGAGGGCGAGGCCGACGCCGTGCTGGCGGCCAGCGTCTTTCACTTTGGGACGTTCAGCATTCGCGAAGTCAAAGAGTATATGGCATCGCAGGGCATCCCTGTCAGGTTGGACTTCTAGCGCTGCGGCTTGCCCAGGCACCCGACCTTCCGGCTCCAACCCTCCTCGCGTACTTAAGTACGCGTCGTCGGGCTTGTCGCTCGGAATCTCGGGCACCTGGACAACCCTCGCCGACCTGTGGGGTTTAAATTGGGGAGAGAAATGGAAGAGATAACCGAGCCTTCAAAGCTTAAATATGACGCCCGCGGGCTGATTCCTTGTGTGGTTCAGCAATATGACACCGGTGAGGTGCTTATGGTTGCTTGGATGAACGAGGAATCGGTGGGACTGACGCTTAAGACCGGGACTACGTGGTTTTGGAGCCGCAGCCGCCAGGAGCTCTGGAACAAGGGCGCGACGAGCGGCAATATGCAGGAGGTCAAGGAGCTCTGGGCCGACTGCGATAGCGATACGCTGCTGGTCAAGGTTGACTCTCCGGGCCCGGCTTGCCACACCGGCAACCGTACCTGCTTCTTTAAGAAACTCGCCTAAGGCGGGCACCCTGTTGGGCGCTCGGTAAAACGGAAAGGATTGAACTATGGGTGTGCGCACCGCAAATGTTCAGGATGGAAATATCGGCGAGACGCTGACGGGTCTGGCCGAGGTGATTCACGGTCGTCGCGATGCATCGCCACAGGAGAGCTACACCGCTCGTCTGTTGACCGACGTCGAGGACGAGCTGCTCAAGAAGCTTGCCGAGGAGGCGAGCGAGGTCATCATGGCCTGCAAGGATAACGATCACGACCACATCCGCTACGAGGCCGGCGACCTGGTCTACCACCTGCTCGTGACGCTTGAGCGCTACGGCATCACCCTCGACGAACTGGCCGGCGAACTCAACGCCCGCCGCCACTAGTCTTAGGCGAGGGGCGTGGACTCCCATTCTCCGGTGGCGTGGGGGATGTCGAAGGTTCGATAACCGCAGCCGTAGACGTGGGCCTGGGCCTCGCGGATATTCCAGCAGATATCGCAGGCGCGGTGCGCGTCCGAGCCAAAGGTGATGGGTACCTCGGCGTGGGCGAAGCAACGCAAAAGACCGGTCGAGGGGTAATAGTCGTCGAGCCCCTTGCGCGGCGCGGCCGTCGAGACCTCAACGCGGCGGCCCGTATCGTGCGCGCACTCGGCCATCTGCTCCCAGAACGGCGCGGGGTCAAAGTCGGGCGCAAAGCCGTCTTTCGAAAAGCGCATGACCAGGTCGGGGTGGGCCATTACATCAAAGTTGAGCGAGCTTTCGCAAGCACGGCACCAGTCGTCGACATAGCGCTCCCACACGCCGCGCACGCCCAGGTTTTCCCAAACGTGCAGGTCGGTGTCGTCGTCGATCCAACCGCAAAGGGAATCGGGTGTATCGGGGCGAGCGACGTCCTCCGTCCCCGCCGTGCCCGCAGCGCCTGCCGCAATATCGCCCGGGTTGCCAATCCAATGCACACTGCCCAGACGCACGACGGCGCCCTGGGACCAGCGCTCAACCAAAGGCTCGCAGCCCTCGTACCAATCGCATTCAAAGCCATAGATAAGCTTGAGCTCCGGCGCAATCTGCGCGGCAAGCTTGCGAGCATCCTCAAAAGCCAGACGATGTGCCGGCAAGTCGCCTTCGACGACCTGCACTTCGCAGTTGGCGTCCATGCTGGCGGGCAGGGTGAGATGGTCAGTCGAGACCATGACGCGGCACCCGGCCGCAGCAGCGGCGCGAACGTTGTCCTCAAACGTGGCATGGCCGTCCGAAAACGAAGTATGGGTGTGGCAATCGACCAGCGGGCATGCGGGCATGGCGACTCCTTTGCATATGGTGAATCCGCTCCATTTTAATGGCGCAGCCTCGGCACGTCGTGCGCGCGGGGTGCCGAAATCGACTGGAAAGGGTGCGCGGTGCGACCTCGCTTGCTCTCAAAACATGTACGTCAGCCTCCAAAACCGACAAAAAATGACATGTTTGGAGGCTGATGTACATGTTTGGATAGGGGCGAGGGCGGCGACGGACGAAAGTCACGCCTGTGCCACGTCCGATGTGCTAGCGTTTGGGTGAATAAAACGAGCCCGTGCGGAAAGGATCCGGACCGTATGCAACGTGGAAGTACATCTCCGCTGTCCCGCGAGACCGATGCGCCCGAAACCATCGTCAAGCTGGAGTGCGACATCGACGATGCGTCGCCCGAGGTACTCGCCTATGCCGCCGACCGCTTGCGCGAGGCGGGCGCCCGCGAAGTGCACTGGCTGCCTCTCTACTGCAAGAAAGGTCGTCCCGGCTGGCAGCTGCAGGTAATCTGCGCCCGCGAGGACATTGACCGTCTGCAGATGATCATCTTTTTGGAAACCACGACCAACGGCATCCGCCGCCAGGTTATGGAGCGTGTCTGTCTGCCGCGTCGTTTTGAGCAGGTGGCGACGCCTTGGGGCGAGGTGGCCGTCAAAGTAGCCACCCTGCCCGACGGCAGTGAGCGTGCGGCGCCCGAGTACGAGGACTGCGCTCGTCTTGCCCGCGAGCATAACGTGCCGCTCCAGCGCGTGATGCAGGCGGCACAAGCCTCGGCATTGCGATTTGAGTAACGCGGCCGGTGGCACGCCGCGCCCAGCCACATCAACCCCACCCGAAAGGACCACCATGAAATACCTCATCGCCTCCGACATCCACGGCTCGGCATACTGGACCGAGCGCCTGGTCGCCGCCATCGAGTCCGAACAGCCCGACCGCATCGTTTTGCTGGGCGACCTGCTCTACCACGGCCCGCGCAACGACCTGCCGCGCGACTACGCCCCCAAGCGTGTGATTCCGCTGCTCAACGCCCTGGCCGACCGCATCATCGCGGTGCGCGGCAACTGTGACGCCGAGGTCGACCAGATGGTGCTCGACTTTCCCGTCATGGCGGACTACGCCACGCTGTTCGACGAGACCGGCCGCGAGCTGTTCCTGACGCATGGCCACGTCTTTGGCGCCGGCATGCACAACAGCGTCGACCACGCGCCCACGCTGCCCGAGGGCTCCGCGCTCGTCTACGGCCACACGCATATCAAGGTTAACGAGTCAAGCGAGGCACACCCGGGCCTATGGCTTTTCAACCCCGGCAGCGTGAGCATCCCCAAGGATGGCACGCACAGCTACGGCATCTACGAGGGCGGTGCGTTCCGCCACGTGATCATGGAGGAGGACTAACCATGGCGCAGCACATGGCTCAGCAAAATGCCGAGGGCTCGCGCGATCTGTCCACGCTGGTAGACGCGTCGACCGAGCTGCAGCATCTGGTGCAGACCATCTGGCGTCTGCGTCAGCCCGATGGCTGCCCGTGGGACCGTGAGCAGACGCACCGCAGCATTGGCAAGAACATGATCGAGGAGGCCTACGAGGCGCTCGACTGCATCGAGGCGGACGACGCGGTTCACCTACGCGAGGAGCTGGGCGACGTGCTCATGCAGGTTGTGCTGCATGCGCAGATTGCTGCTGACGCCGGCGAGTTTACACTGGCCGACGTGGCGCGTGATATCGATGCCAAGCTCATCCGCCGTCATCCGCACGTGTTTGGCGATGTAGATGCCGACAGTTCCGACGAGGTACTCAAGATTTGGGACGAGGTCAAGCTTGCCGAGAGGGCTGCCAAGGACAAGGCCGTGGCGGCAGGCGAGGCTGCGCCCGAGGGCCTGCTCGACGGCGTGCCCACGCATCTGCCGGCGCTGATGCAGGCTCAGAAGGTGTCGCGCAAGGCGGCTGCCGTGGGCTTTGAGTGGGAGACGGTCCAGGATGTGTGGGACGAGGTCGCCGAGGAGCGTGCCGAGTTTGAGGCCGAGGCCCCTGGCTCGCCCGAGCGCGAAATGGAGTTTGGCGATCTGCTCTTTGCCCTGGTCAACGTCGCGCGCAAGGAGGGTATCGACGCCGAGAGCGCCCTGCGCGCGAGCACGGCAAAGTTCCGCCGTCGCTGGGCTGCGATGGAGCAGATGGCGGCCGATGCCCACGTGGATCTTGCCGAGCTTTCGACCCACGGCCTCAACGACCTGTGGGATGCCGCAAAGGCGGAGGAGTAAGACTGCGGGAACGACGGGCTGACACGCCTCATCGTTCCCGCTAAATTTTTCGAAAATCAAGTGTATCCCTCGGCTAACTTAGGGCATAATGCAAAAAGTGCGACATGGCTAACTTACGGAGACGCACCGATGGTGCACGGTCAGCCGGTCGCTTGCATCCACTACGTTTCCAAGTGAGAGGGAGACAACATGAGCGATATTTTGGACGTCTACGGTCGCGAGGTGCTCGACAGCCGCGGCAATCCCACCGTCGAGGTCGAGGTCGTGCTCGAGGACGGCAGCTTTGGCCGCGCAATGGTGCCTTCGGGTGCTTCGACCGGCGCCTTTGAGGCCTGCGAGCTGCGCGATGGCGACAAGGGCCGCTACCTGGGCAAGGGCGTTTCGCAGGCCGTCGAGCACGTCAACAACGAGTGCGCTAACGCCGTCGTGGGCCTCGACGCCTTCGACCAGCGCGCCGTCGATGCCGCGCTGATTGCCGCGGACGGTACCCCCAACAAGACCAAGCTCGGTGCCAACGCCATCCTGGGCGTGTCGCTGGCCGTTGCCCGCGCCGCCGCCGAGTCGGCGGGCCTGTCGCTGTACCAGTACCTGGGCGGCGTCAACGCCCACCTGCTGCCCACACCTATGATGAACATCCTCAACGGCGGCGTGCATGCCGACAATAACGTTGACTTCCAGGAGTTCATGATCATGCCGGTGGGCGCCCCGAGTTTTGCCGAGGGCCTGCGTTGGTGCGCCGAGGTATACCACACCCTCAAGGGCGTGCTGCACGAGGCCGGCCTGGGCGGCGGCGTGGGCGACGAGGGCGGCTTTGCCCCCAACCTTAAGACCAATGCCGAGCCGTTCGAGTACATCACCAAGGCCGTCGAGAAGGCTGGCTTTAAGCCCGGCGTCGACTTCATGTACGCCATGGACCCGGCCTCGACCGAGTTCTACAACGCCGAGACCGGCATGTACGAGCTCAAGGGCGAGGGCGTTGAGTATACGAGCGCTCAGATGGTCGATTACTGGGAGAAGCTCGTCGACACCTATCCCATCATCTCCATCGAGGACGGCATGGCCGAGGAGGACTGGGACGGCTGGGTCGAGCTCACCCGTCGCATTGGCAACAAGGTGCAGCTGGTGGGCGACGACCTGTTCGTCACCAACACCGAGCGCCTCAAGAAGGGCATCGAGCTGGGTGCCGCCAACGCGATCCTGGTCAAGGTCAACCAGATTGGCACGCTCACCGAGTCGCTCGAGGCCATCGAGACCGCCAAGGAGGCCGGTTACGCTTGCATCGTGAGCCACCGCTCCGGCGAGACCGAGGACTCCACGATCGCCGACCTGGTCGTGGGCGTCAACGCCGGCCAGATCAAGTCGGGCGCCCCGTGCCGTAGCGACCGTATCGCCAAGTACAACCAGCTCATCCGCATTGAGGACGAGCTCGAGGGCAGCGCGCGCTACGCCGGCAAGGCCGCGTTCTACAACATTCGCTAGGCACGCGGAGGTCGCGGGGGCGGGGAAGACTCGGATTTGCCTTGCTCCAGCCGGGCGCTGTTGAGCACCATTGGGCGCTGGGCCATATGACTCAGCGCCTTTTTTATGTCGAGCAAAGGCTGGCGAAGGCGGTGCGGGCGCTCGTGCTATAACTAGAATACTTAGCGCAAACAAACCTCAACCGCACAAGGCGCACATGGATCAGATTTACGACAACAGGTACTATTCCGCCGGTTCGCGTGAGCCGTCGCCTCGCCGTGCGCGCACGGTGCAGCTCGGTGGGTCCGCCTACGCCGGCGCCGACCGCTCCACGCAGCGCCCGACAAGTACCTCGCGCCCCAATGCTCAAGTGAATACTTCGGCAGATGGATCGGTGCGCCCGGCGCGTTCGTCGCATGCGTCGCGTCCCTCGACTCAGGCACACGACAAATCGAGCAGGCCCTCGAACCGTTTTTCGGGCTCGGACTTTATGCGCTACGCCAACGACAACGCGGTGGTCAAGGCGATCTACGACTTTACCCACGGTCCTCAGCGAGGGCTATTCATCGGCATCGTCGTTGCCCTGGTGCTCGTGAGCCTGTATTTCCCCGTGCGCGACCTGTACGTGGCTAAGCGTTCGAGCGATATCTTGGCCAAGCAGGTCGAGATTCGCCAGCAATACAATGATGGGCTGCAAAAAAGCGTCGACAAGCTGCTCTCGGAGGAGGGTATCAAGGATGCGGCATCCGAGGACCTGGGCTTGGTGATGCCCGGCGAGAAGAGGATTGAAGTGCAGGGCCTGGACGGCGATTCGGATGCCTCGTCGAGCCAGAAGTCGTCGAACGCCAAGAAGGCCAGCGAAGTTGCCAAGGAAATCGAAGAAGTCGGTAAGGACGCGCCGTGGTACATCCAAGCGCTCGACATGCTGTTTGGGTTTAACGGCGTCGAGGGCCAGACGGTCGTGTCCAACGGCAAATAGCGCCCGGAGGGGAGCCCGCAATGACAAATTGCAAACGCTATAAGGTAGCCGCGATCGACCTGGGAACGGTGTCGTCGCGACTGGTGTTGGCGCAGGTCGAGGCCGGGGCGATCGTGGAATCGTCCAAGCATACCGAGATCACCGACTTGGGCGAGGGCGTGGACGCGACGGGGCGCTTTTGCGAGGCGGCCGTTGAGCGCGTGCTCGCTGCGTGCCGCATGTTTGTGGACGAAGCCCGTACCTTTGGGGCCGCGTGCGTCTGCACCACCTGCACGAGTGCCGCGCGCGATGCGTCCAATGCCGCGCTGCTGCTGGACGGTCTGCGCGATCTGGGGCTCGAACCGCAGGTGATTCCGGGCGAGGTCGAGGCGCGCCTGACGTTTTTTGGCGTGGCACACGACTTTGCCGGTGAACGCATCATCGTCGCCGATTCGGGCGGTGGCTCCACGGAGCTCGCGACGGGCGTCTACGCGCCTGAGCGCGGGGTCTATGCGCTGGAGGGAACGCGCTCACTGGACATCGGTTGCCGTCGCGTGACGGAGCGCTTCTTCTCCGCGTTGCCGCCCACGGACGGCGAGCTTGCGGCTGCCGCCGCGTGGGCGGGCGAGCAGTTCTCCGCCTATTTTGAGGGCCTGCCCAGCGACTTTGCGCGCGCCGAGCGCCTCGTTGCGGTGGGCGGTACCGTCACCACGCTCGTGGCGCTGGTCCACGAATTGGAGCCGTACGACTCGAACTTTGTGCACCTGCGCGAGCTTTCGCTGGAGCAGATCTCGGCCGCCATCGATCGTATGTCTACGCTGGGTGTGGAGGGTATCGCTGCGCTGCCGGGCGTGCAGCCCAAGCGCGCGAGCGTGATTCTGGCTGGCGCCGTGGTGATCCGCGAGCTCATGCGAGCCGGCGGCTACAAGACGCTCACCGTAAGCGAGAACAGCCTACTCGCTGGCATGGCCGCCACCATCAACGAGGTTCTCGACGGCGTGACTCCCACCATCGCCTGGACCCCCACTCTCAGCACCCTCTAAATAAGTTGCGGTGAAATACGGACTAAAATCGCCCTTTCGGGCACCAAACAGTCCCTATTCCACCGCAACTTAGAGCCCCACCGGCGTCCAAAAGAGACGAGCCCGCATCCCTTGGGGACACGGGCTCGAAAGCTCCATATGGTAGGGGCGGTGGGACTCGAACCCACAATCCTTGCGGCGAGAGATTTTAAGTCTCCTGCGTATGCCAATTCCGCCACGCCCCCGTGAGACTAGAAGTCTAGCACAAGCCGTCCGTTACGCGTTGACGGCCATCGAGTGTTGGCCCGACTTCTCCAGGAACTCCTGGAACTTGGCTTCGTCGCCCTTGTTCTGGTACTGCAGGGCCAGCAGGTACTCCAAGCGGCAGCGCTTGACCGGGTCGTCGCCGACATCCTCGAGCATGCGCTCCAGCTCGGGAATGTCGTTGTGGCGCTTGAGGATCATCGTGTCGTACATCAGTTGGCACTCGTGCGCGACTGCCTCGGCCTGACCGCCCTCAAAGCCCTTGATCTCGTGCAACAGCTCTTTGGACTTTTTGCGGTCCTTCTGGCCAACATAGTAGTTAAAGGCCTTAATCACCAGGTCGACGCGCTGCATTTTGGGCAGATTGAGCCCCAGCAGCAGGTCGAACATCTCGCTGGCGTGCTCGTGGTCCTCGCGAAGCAGATAGGAGTTCAGACGCAGGTAGTCGCGGTTGTAGCGCGGGTACAGCATGCTGGTAAGTTTGCCGTCGAGCAAACGATCGAACTCGTCCCACTGCTTGGCGGCCATAAGCTGCTGCAGACGCTTGAACGTGGTGCGTTTTTTGACGCTAAAGAACACCGACACGGCGATGCAGATGATAACGACGGCGGTCCAGAGGGTGCGGGAATCGGGCATTTCAGAGTCCTTAGTCGCTCGTAAAGCGAGCGGTATGGCAATACGTACTAGATGTATTATACGCAGCGCGTAAGCAAACTGGCATAAAAGCTCATCGAGGCTGAGTGCCATCGCTCGCTGCGGTACACTTACCTAAAGTAAACCATGAAGGGAGATATTACCTATGAAGAAGATCGTTTTGGCTTGCGGTGCTGGCGCTGCTACTTCCACGCTCGTTGCCCAGAAGGTCGCTACTCTGCTCGACGCCAACGGTTATGCCGACAAGTACGAGATCGTGCAGTGCGCCATCTCCGAGGCCAAGGATTACTGCGACGAGGGCGCTGACCTGCTGATCGCCACCACCGTTGCCCCCGAGGGCCTCACCTGCCCGTACGTGAGTGGCGTGCCCTTCATGACCGGCATGAACCGCGTTGCCGCCGAGAAGGCCGTTCTCGACGTCATGGCTCAGTAGGCGCTGACTGCATGAGTGAGCAGAACGCCAGCCCGGTAGAGCTCTTTGGTATGCGCGTTGCCCATGTGGGCATTAACGCCACCGACCCGGCAGACGCCCTGGAGATCGCGGAGCTGTTCTCGACGATGATGGGCCTGCCCGTCATCGAGACCCCGGTTTCGTACTTCAACGATTCGCTGGTCGAGATCATGAAGCAGAACGGTCGTGGCACCAAGGGCCACATCGGCTTTGCCGTTAACGACATCGATGCAGCTGAGAAGTGGTTTGCCGAGCGCGGGCTCGAGGTCAACGAAGAGTCGCGCGCGCTGCTGCCCGACGGTGGTACCAAGCTCGTGTACTTTAAGCGCGAGTTCGCCGGTTTCGCCGTGCACCTGTGCCGCGAGTAGCGCACAAGCTGCCATAGCTGGCAAAAAGGGATAGGGTCGCGTGGCCCTATCCCTTTATTTATGCCGAGGGGCTTCCTATCGTGGCAGGCGAATCGTAAAGCGGCTGCCGACGCCCTCGACTGAGGTCACGCCAATGACGCCGCCATGGCTATCGACGATCCACTTGGCAATGGCAAGCCCCAGACCCGAGCCCTGCGCGCCGGCATCGCGTGCGTTGTCGGCGCGGTAGAACCGTTCAAACGCGTGAGCTGCGGATTCCTGGTTCATGCCGATGCCCTCGTCCTCAACACTTATGTCGATCGTGCCCGCGCCCGCATCCGGCGTTATGCCAAATGTGACGGTCGTTCCCGCATCCGAGTACTTGGCGGCGTTTTGCACGATCACGCGCAGAGCCTGCTTCACGAGCGCCACGTCGACGGGCGCATCGCAGCGCGGGTCGCTGGCAAGCGCAGCGTCAGAAGCCAGCCGATACGTGTGCTCGGTATCGATCATCTGCGATTCTTCGCATACCTCGCTGACCAGTGCAGCCAAGTTGGTATGCGCGCGCCGCAGGACCGTGCGCCCGGCATCGCCGCGCGCCAAAAACAGCAGCTGCTCCACAAGCTCTTGCATGTGCTCGCTTTCGGCTTTAAGGGACGCGATGGATTCCGCCAGCACGTCCGGGTCGTCCTTACCCCAGCGGTCGAGCATGTTCACGTAGCCCTGAATCACCGCGATGGGCGTGCGCAGCTCGTGGCTCGCGTCGTTGACAAAGCGCATCTGCTGCAGCTTGGCCTCTTGCATCTGACGCAGCAGACGGTTGAGTGCGACCTCGATGCTTGCCAGGTCGGCGTCGCCGGTAGTGACGCTCGGCGAGTCGACGCTTGCGCGCTCGATGGCCTGCTCCAGCGTTTCCATTTTGCCGCCGGCGAGTTGCATGCGGCCGAGTTCGTCCACGCGCAGGGCCAGATCGTTGAGCGGCGCCATGGTGCGGCGCACGCGGCGGGCGCCGCCGAGCATGTTGAGCACGCTGATGACCTGCCAACCCACAACGACAAGGTAGAGAGGCCATAGCGTGACGAGGTCCTGCGCGAGGGGGAAAGTCTTGGTGGTATGCGCAAGCTCGACGGTATAGGTGAGCGTTGTCAGGTCCCAGCCGCGCGCGGGCGTCAGCGTCATGCCGCGAACGGTGGCGCTGGGGATCCATCCTGCGGTAAACGCGCCGTTGGGCAGCGTCTGGTTGTATCCATAGACAAGGATCGCCGCCACAATCACTACTAGCAGCAGGTCGAGCCAAACGTAGCTCATCAGGCGGCGCCACATATAGCTCCAGTTGATGGCGCGGGCGATGGAGGTGACGCGCTTGGCCTCGGCGTTACGCGCGGCAGACATAGCCCACCCCGCGCACGGTCTGGATGATGCGGGCGCCGCCGGCGTCCTCGATCTTGGCGCGTAGATGCGCGATGTGCACGTCGACGTTGTTGGTGTCGCCCACGTATTCGTAGCCCAGCGCCTCGTGCGCGATGCGCTCACGCGTGAGCACGGTTTTGGCATGCGCCATAAGCAGGGCGAGAACGTCGAACTCGCGGGCCGTGAGCGCGATGGGCGAGCCTCCGACCGTGACTTCGCGGCGGTCGGGATCGAGCACAACCGAGCCCACGGCGAGCGTGGCGGGGGAGGGCACGGCAGAGGTCTTGGCCGAGTCGCCGACCGGGGACATCGCAGCGGCGTTCCCGGCCGCGCCGCCCGCCATACCCACCCCGGCACCGGCGCCGCCAACGCCCGAAGCCGCCCGCACGGCTTCCGAGCGCTTCAGCGCCACGCGGATCCGTGCGAACAGCTCTTCAATCGCAAACGGCTTGGTCAGGTAATCGTCGGCGCCGGCATCGAGCCCGGCCACCTTGTCCATCACGGCATCGCGCGCGGTGACCATGATCACCGGCACATCCTTGTGCTTGCGTACGCGCCGCAGGACCTCCATGCCGTTGAGCTGCGGCAGCAGTACATCGAGCAGAATCAAATCGTAGTCGCGCTCCAGCGCCAGGTCCACGGCGGTGCGGCCGTCGGCGGCGTGCTCCACCTGGTAGCCCTCGTGCTCCAGCTCGAGCGTCACAAAGCGGGCGATTTTCTCCTCGTCCTCTACGATTAGGATCCGTGCCATGCGTGCCCCCCCGTCTGCGATTACTTGTCGTCGTTGAGATTTTGTTTGATGTCGTCCGCGGCATCGGCAGCGTGATTCATAAGGTTGTTGATGCTGCCGGGCACGTCGCCGTCGCTGTCGATGCGGTAGCGCATGCCAAAGAACAGGCCAATCAGCATCAGCCATATCGTGGCGCCCCAGGCAAACAGTGCAACGATGGGAATCAGGATGGGAATGTTGAGGATGATCGCATCGCGGCGCGTGGCGATAAACTTGGTGTCCAGGCTCAGGCGGAAGAGCTTTTTGAGGTACTCCCACACGCTGTCCATCTTCTTGGAGAAGTCGGTCTTTTCGCTCGACTTTTCGTAGGCGGCCTGCGCGGCGACCATCTCGGCCGAGGGCTCATCGACCGGCTCGGACTCGGTGGCGGCGTGCGCCGACGTGGTCTGGGTCTTGCCCTGCGACTCGAGCCAAATGATGGCATCCAAAACGTTGCCGTCGGCAGCGTCGAGCGCCGCCTTGGCATCGGTGTAGCTCACGTTGCACTTGGTGCGGATAGTTTCAACTTTTTCGAGGTCGTCCATGACCTGTCCTTTCGTTCGATGGGCGCGACGCCGGACGATCTGCCCGGGTGCGAGCGTTGCGTTCGGCGGCCTGCGTGGCGCCGCCCCGCCCTTGGTCGAACTCTATAGTGCAGGTTATAGATTAAGCGATTCTTGCGCCAAGATTAATGTTGGATGAGTTTTTGGGTGGCGGTGGGCACAGGCAGCCTTTGAGGCAAGCACAGGCCGAGCGGCTAGAGCCCAAGGGTAAATTTGTGTCCGCACGGCGAGATATACTTTTAACCATGTTGAGGGGCGTGACAGGACAAGGTTGCCCGGCGCCCGCGAAATCAGAGGGGCCGCCGCGCCGCATGGCTCAAACGAGCGGGACCCTGACGCAAAAGGGGGGTCATAAGTGCATATCTACGCTATGAGTGACATTCACGGGTGCCTTGATGCTTTTAAGGCATCGCTTTCCACCGTCGACCTCGATGCCGAGGATTCCAAGCTGGTTTTGCTTGGCGACTACTGCGACCGAGGTCCCGATTCGCTCGGCGTCTTTGAGCTCGTCATGGACCTACAAAAGCGTTATGGCGACCGCGTCGTGGCGCTGCGTGGCAACCACGAGGAGATGCTGCTCGAATACATCGACGAGGCGAACGATCGCAATTTCACGCAGGCATGGATACTTGCCGACAGTAATTTGGCAACGGCCAAGAGCTTCTTAGACGCCGAGGCATTCAAGCACGTTAAGCACCTTTTGAGGCTCAGGGAGTTCGAGGAGGCCTACGCCTTTACGGTTGAGCGCATAAAGGCCGAGCACGCGGACATAATCGCGTGGGTTCGCAAGCTCCCCTACTTTTACGAAAGTCCCTTCGGCCAGGTCTTTGTGCACGCCGGCATTGACGAGGGTGCCGGGGAGTACTGGAAGCTTGGCACGTCTGACGAGTCGTTCACCATGATGCCGCCCGATTACGTGGGGCGTAAGTTCTACCTAGATGTTATCGCCGGGCACATCAACACCGAGGCGGTCTCGGGCATCACGGGCTACCGCGGTATATGGCATGACGGAGCCAGCCATTACTACATCGACGGGAACGTCATGAAGAACGGCGAGGTCGCCGTTCTGAGCTACGATTCGGAAACGGGGAAGTATGGTGGCCCCGGGTTGGAGTAGGCTGGCGGGCGATTGGCTCGCGGATTGTCTGCGCGGGCTCGATTCGGGGCTAGGACTGCGCCTTTGACGTTAACGGGATGCGGAAGCACCGAGAGGGGTGCTTCCGCGGAAACGATCGTCGGGGCTTCTTTTACCCAGTGACATAAGGCTTTTATTTGGCTAGCTTTTTGGTCGACTCGACCATCGCGTCCTTTATCCAGGTCATCGAGGCATCGGAGGTGTAGTCTCTGCCCTTAATGACGTTTAGTGAGAGGCTGCTTTGCAAGCTGAAGGTTGCAAGCTGCAAACTGAAGAAAGGTTTTAGTTTAGATGAAATTAAAAAAAGAACTACGCTAACTTATAATTATGGAACTGTGAGAGGCATCTGAAAAAGGTGACTATAAGATGGATGACAAGCGTATTTTAATCATTAACGGCAAGACCGAGGACCAGATAATCGAGCAAATTATCGGTCTAGTGAATGATGATGATGAGCTAGGAGACATTCTAAAATCATATGAGGAGTCTCCTGGACTTAACGAATTAATAGAGAACATGTCTGCCTTCTTCACCGTTCAATAGAAAATTGCTTTTATGCGTAGGCCAGGGATAAAGCTGGTGCCAGCTTGGGGCAAGAACGATGAAACTGTTTTCCCGCACAATGTCAAAGGCGTTGATCATAAATTGAAGGTGCAAATCAAATGAAGATTAAGGAATTTGGCTCTCATATTATTGATATGTATGCTGGCGGTTTTGATGAGGATGTATTGAATACAGAATTCTCAAAATCTGGTTTTGAAGAGTTTCATAAAAATCACGGTAATAAGTACTTATTGGTTATTTTAATTGATAGTACCGATGACGATCAAATTATTACAACTTTTGATATGTCTGGTACATTTCCTAGTGATGATGGCGGTTTGATGACAAGGTATACTCCTACTGGAGCTTATGCTATTGGACCTGCAAAGGAGAGGAACATCTCTGCTGAGCGTACTATCGAGGTTACAATTTGGGTTACTCACGTATTTGATCATATCAATTTCTTTGAAAATAATGTTGACGTAAAACCGTTGTACAAGAGGGACGTATTGTATGAAGAGGATTAATATTGCAATCGATGACAGGACTGGAAAGTATTTCGTTCCTGATGATTCTCCAAATGACGATTATTTCGACGATGAAGATGAACAATTTATTTCAAATCGTAAAGATTTCAAAACTGTAGATAGTTTCATTTATTATGCCAAATCCGTGAAACAGTATCTTGCAAATGGTTGGGTGCCGGAAAGAATTTATTAACCGGTTCGTTTGATTACTAGCTATATCGGCACTGCGATTCACAATACGGCATTGCCAAAGAACGCCTTCCTCGGAAGGTGCGGCTACGCACGGGCCAACGAGCGCGAGTGCGTTACCGGTCCCGCGTGTGCGAGGAATAGGAGTTGAACGATATGATTGCGTCGCAGCGCGGGGAGGATTTCACGCGCTGCGACGCAATCTCAGTTGTGCGTTTGCGGCAAACTGCCAATCAGCATATTTGTGAATATAACCGCAGTACACCCCGATCTTCGAAGCGGGACACGACGACAGCCTTTCATACTCATCGAGCATTGAGCGCAGCTTCGTGTGCTCAACAGGCTCGATCTTCCTCTCGACTAGCGAATCGACGTCAGTGGTCGTGACTTTGTTCTCGGGCATCGTGGCATCTGGCATGACGGAGCCAGCCATTTCTACATCGACGGGAACGTCATGAAGAACGGCGAGGTCGTGCTACTGAGCTACGACTCGGAGACGGGGAAGTACAGCGGGCAAGGACTGGAGTAGGTTTTGCGTGGCTGATGTGTGGTCAGTCTCGTTTACTTGGCTTCTTGCTTGACCAGCGCATCCTTTATCCAGGTCATCATGGATTCAGAGGGGTAGTTGGTAACTTTGCCAATCTCTGACGTAACCTCTAACGACAGGCTGCTCTTCAGCTTCAGCCGCATCTTGTTCAAGTCCCCTTTATCGTATGAACTGAGGTACGGATAGAGGCAATGATATTCGTGCTGATCATTGCTTAAAGCGTGGGCGACATCAAGGTATGCGAGCACAGAGATGAGCACATGCCATTGCTGGTTTAAATTGTCGTGCGCGCTGTCGGTAAAGGGCTTGAGGGGATCGATTCGTGCAATCGTATTGTCGCTATCATCAAACTGGTAGTGGTAATATCCTTGCTCATTGGGACAGTCCTTGAGTCTGAGCTTGAGTGCGAAATAGAAGGCAACGTTCTCTGGCAGCTCTTTCTCTATTTGTGCTACCTTATCCGGCTTGCACCCTAGTCTGGAGAGAAGCTCTGTACCCTCGGTACCTAACAACTTCATCGTCCTGTCTCTAGGGGGCATTTTGGTGTCGCTAATTGTAGGGCTAGCCAGATTTTCGAGTATGCGTTCGGTTGCCTTGGGTTTGTCGTTGCTAAGATTTTCCAAGGCGCATATGGTCTGACCCAGCCTATAGGCTGAGTCAGACTTGCTGCTTTTGGGATAATAGTCGCAAGGCTCGTTACACCATCCAATGAAGTTCTTGACGCCTATCGGCCGGACAGAAGAGCTGTCGATACGGTTGAAAAAGTCCTGGATTTCGTTCAAATCGGCAAGCTGGGTTTCGTCCATATCTGGATTCCTTTCTCATCAGGAAGCAAGTCTCATTATAGGCATACCTGCGGTCGTAGCGGCTAGGGGCGCCAGTGCTAGTGAGGGTTCCAGAGAAGGAAGCGGCGCACCCTCGGAACAGCCAGGAATCAAGGTCTAATACTTTTCCCGAGAAGTGAACGAGCCAAATCGGACCCCCGAAGCATCGACACTTTGATGGCGCCGTTTCCTGCGGTTTCGATGCTGAAATCCTGCGATTTTGCCGCCGAAAAATGCGGCTGCTTCGGGGGTCTAAAAACAGGCGTTCACTTCTCGGGAAAAGTATTAGACCTAGATAGCGGGTGATGTTGAGCCAGTATCAAACCGGCGCTAAAAATGAGATAAGTAAGGTGCACTGATCATATGGAATCAAAAGCCTGTTGCAAAAGTATGAAAATATCCTACAATTGCGACATGAAGTACTTTAGCAACATAACGGCGATAAGTGAGCTTTCCGAGAGCGAGGGCGTGTTCACCACAGCCCAGGCGGCTCGCATGGACATCTCTCGAGATGCGCTGGCACACTCATGCCGCGTGGGGCGTCTTGAACGGATATGCCACGGCGCCTACCGGATGGCTGGAACACAGCGCCGAGACACCGACGAGCTCAACGCTTTTTGGAAGCTCACCAATCCTTCCCTTTGCGCGTGGGAGAGAAAGCTCCAGTGGGATGGCATCGCCGTGAGCGGTACGACTGCGGCGAACCTACAGCAAATGGGCGATTTCTATCTGTCCCCCTACAGAATGACCGCGCCCGTGCGCATCAATACAAGAAACGAATCCCTTTCTTTTGCAAAGCGCGAGATTGCCGAGCAGGATATCGTTTGGCTCGACGGCCTGCCGGTAACCAAACCTGAGCGCACGCTTGTCGATCTTTGCCTCGATTGCGAGGACCCCTCATTAATTATCGATGCCTATCACGACGCGCTTGGACGTGGGCTCGATACGCAGCGGCTGAAAGAGCTCGTAAAGGAGAACTCTAAAACCGCCAAACGACGCGAGTTGATGGCGCCTTTGCTGATAGCTCTAGGTTGTGACTGAATACGCAGGCCTGATGTTGGCTAGTTGCAAGTTGGGGCAATTGTTTGTCCGTGCGACACGTTAATCTAAGTTACCGTTGAAAGGCGTTGCAACAAAGTGTTGCAACTGCTATGAATCGCGTTTAATCTTGATAACGCTGTGTCAATTAGCGGACAGTTCGTCCGTAGTTTGTTCCGATTGGATAGCATGAAAGACGTTAGGGAAGAGATAACTGCCAAACGCAAGGAGCTCGCGCTGACTCAGAAGGAGTTCGCCGCCGCTCTTGGCATGGGACCTAATGGTGATAGAACCGTCCGGCGTTGGGAGACTGGCGAGACCAGTCCATCTGCTACGGAGCTCACGTTTATACGCTCCCTAGGTTATCAGGCGCCCTTTGCGCAGGGTGATCGGGAGGACGCTCCTTTCACTTACATTGACCTATTTGCTGGCATCGGTGGCATTCGCTTGCCGTTCCAAGAACTTGGTGGCAAGTGCGTTTTTTCTTGTGAGTGGGATAAATATGCACAGAAGACGTACCGCATGAATTACGGTGATCAGCCAGCTGGGGACATTCATGACGTTCGTTCGGACGACATTCCAAAATTTAACGTTTTATTGGCGGGATTTCCGTGCCAGCCATTCTCGCTCGCGGGCGTTTCAAAGAAAAAATCGATGGGACGTGCTACTGGCTTTGAAGACAAGACGCAGGGGACATTATTTTTCGAAGTAGCTCGTATTATTCGCGACAAAAAACCTGATGCTTTCCTGCTGGAAAACGTTAAAAACCTAACAAGTCACGATCGCGGCAAGACCTTCAGGATTATTATGCAGACCCTTAAGGACGAGCTTGGTTACGATGTGCACTACAAGGTTCTTGATAGCAAGAATTGGACTTGCCAGCATCGTGAGCGCATTTACATTGTTGGCTTTAAGAAAAAAACTAATTTTGATTGGGACCAACTAGAGCTTGGGGGCGGTGGGCACACCGTCGGGGAGATTCTTGAAGATGCTCCTGATGATCGATACGTTCTTTCCGACAAACTGTGGGCTTATTTGCGTGCATATAAGGAAAAGCATCAGGCGGCAGGCAATGGCTTTGGCTATAGCACGGTTGGCCCCAATGACACGACAAGGACGCTTTCAGCACGCTATCACAAGGACGGAAGTGAGATTCTTGTTTCACGTGGCGAGGGGAAGAACCCTCGCAAGCTGACTCCGCGTGAATGTGCCCGACTTCAAGGGTTCCCCGATCAATTCATTATTCCGGTTTCGGATACGCAGGCATATCATCAATTTGGTAATTCTGTCACCGTACCGGCTGTGCGAGCAGTGGCCAAGCTGATGATGGGAGCGTATTTCGATGGACTACGGAGTTCTGAGTAGCTATTTTGACGGCGCGGTTGCGAAGAAACTCGTTGCTGTTGATATTGATAGAAAACGCAGCAACCAGCATGAATTCAACGGAACTGCGGAGCTCCGTTCCCTGTTTGGCGACGATGATATAAGAAATATACCGACGACCTTCGTATTTCTTTGCGACGATGCAGACCCTTTGTTTGATCACGGGTTTACGACTTGGTACGACGCGCGCAGGAAGCATCCGACTAGGACGGAATACAGGCTCTATTACAACGATAGCGAAGCGATACGAGCCTCGAGAATCGGTGACCTGATGGTCATTGCACCTTCAGACGAGCATGGTCTTCTGATTGTATTTGCTAGACAAGGATCAAATGCCGAGTGCCAATTAAGATGGCTTTTCGGTTTGAACGAAGTTGACGACAGTGGTTTTTCGCGGTCAACTGCAGATGACAGGCGAATAGACTCAATCGCCGCATCCATTCTTGAAGCGATTGGCATCGAAGTTTCGCTTCCCACGTCGGCTGTTACGTATTTGGATGAAATGGTCGAAAAGTTCGGTGATTCTTTTCCCAAAGGGATTGAATTCACGAGGTATTCCATCTCGACTTTGGGAGTGCTTGATTGGAGGAGCAACCCCGACAAGTGCCTTCTTGACTGCTATGAGCGAGAAGAGATTCTCTTTAAGGTATTCGAGAGGCATCTGCTTGAGCGCGATTTGGCTCCCTATCTAAGAGGCGATCTCGATGTTGATGGAGTGTTACGGACCACGATGTCAGCTTTCCAGCGGAGGAAATCGCGCGCGGGAACTGCTTTCGAGCATCAACTTGAGTACCTGTTTAAGGGATGGGGCATAAGTTATTCCGCTCAGCCGTATACTGAGGGCAAATCAAAGCCAGATTTCATTATGCCGTCGATTGAGGCTTATAGAAATCCTTTGTATCCTGCCGAGAAGCTGACCATGCTTGGCGCAAAAACGACCGTTAAAGAGCGCTGGCGCCAAGTGTTGGAAGAAGCGGATAGAATTGAAAATAAGCATTTGATTACACTTGATGTGGCGGTGAGCACTGAGTACACGGACTCGATGCGCAGACATAGTCTCCAACTGGTTGTGCCTCGTCCTGTATTTGGTTCATATACGGCTGAACAGCAAAGCTGGCTGATGGACGTAGGGGAGTTTTGCCAACTACTGGTCGATAAAGAACGACAATAGTTCATTTCTATACCGGAGTTTTACATAGCCAGCTTAATAATAAGCGCGCAAGTGCGTCGGGCATAAATGACGTCCTTGCGCGCCGATGCTTTGCCTAAGTATCCGCTAGCCCATAAGAACTGCGAGCTTCATCGAGTTTTCAACGGCGGTGTAGCTCATAGCGCCCTTGCCGACCTTTTGCGGATCGTAGTCAGATTGCTGAATGACACCGCTGTATTGAGCGACGACATTTTCAAATGCCGGGCTATCGAGGAACTTGTGAGGATCAGTTTTCCAATACACCTTCCCCTGATCATCTGCTTCCATCAATGCGCGGAGGCCACAGACTAGGGGGTAGATAAAGCCATCAGGAACAGGATTGTCCGTTGCCTTTTCAAAGAAGGGAGTTTTGTATTCATTGCGACTATTCTTAAGGCTCTTAACGGCGCCGATTTTTCCGTAGCTTCCTGTTTTGTTGTAGTGCTTGGGGAAACGCGAATAGATTTCATCGTATAGACCGGGAAGGTCCGTAGCCACTTTGAGTGCGCTGAGAACTTGCGGATTCTTGAGTTCGCGGCGCGCTGAACCAGCAGCTTTGCTTACTCGGTCATCCCTCATAAGCTGCAAGAACTTTTCCTGGCACTTCTCCTTGCCGCTATAGACTAGGGGAAGTTGTGGCGCTTCGATGTCGCCAGAGGTGACGTTACTCGAGATGAGCGATAACGGGATCCAAGAGAGTGCGACAAGCTTTCTGGATTCAATGGGGTTGCCGTCGTTGGTTTTCCAGCTGATTTTGGCTGCAAATTCAGGATATTTTTCGGCATAAAGAGCCTTAAAGGAATCGAAAAGACCTTCCTGATTGCCCTTGGTGCCTTGTGTGAGTTGAGCGTTATTGTTGCGAGCGTCGCAGATTTCCAAAAGTGAGGTGCGGAAGTTCTCAACGCAGAGCGCATCGTTTGGGTCGGTTGGAACGAGCAATTCGACAGGAATCGAGAAGTCTAGAGTGCTTATGCCTTTCTCTTTGAGGGCTGCTTTTTCTTCACGGAGAAGTGACAGGTACTCTTCAATATCGGTTCGACGGTTCATCCATGTTTGCTTGAATGAATCCCAGATTGTGACTTCGTTCTTTTTGGGAGGTCGATTGCCAAGCGCATGTTCGGCTTCGCTGAGAATGTAGCTGCCGATTGCGAGTGTGTTGTGGCCGCCGTCAAGAATTCCCTCAACTTCGTCGTGAGAAGCAAAGCTTAGACGATAACGCCCGCGATCAAGGGGCTCGTAGCTCGAGGACGCAAGCAGAATTCCCTTTGATTTAAAAGGGAAGAGCTTTTGCGTGTGAGAAAGTTCATCAGCGCGAATGGATGCCTGAATAGCATCGGTCACTGAGCCCAAACGGGAATTGCGGGGGTTGGCATCGAGATCGAGTGTGTCGATAATTTTGATAATGGATTTGGGGGACATCAGCCCGACGATCTTTTTAATGTCTCCAACTTTTTGCTCGTAGCTGTCGGTAAAGCGAACAATAATGTCGGTGCTCATAGCGAAACCCTTTCGTCTAAAGTAGTCAAAACAACAGGCCTGCGCTCTTGGAGTGCCGGAGATTGAAAGGGAGCATCGCTAACAAAAAAGCTGGTCTCCCAGCTCTAGACGAAAGCCATAACGGTGATCGGGCGTTATGGTGTTGTGCCTAGAGACATCCGTCTCATCTTCCAGCCCCTATCCAGGAAGCTTGATCGAAGGATCTCACTGACCGAGGAAGAGATCAAGATCTGTGGGCATATAAATCGGATTCCTTCTACGTGAACGGTAGGTAAGCGGTGGTGATCGGTATTTTGTGTCCGCACGACGCGTGACAATTAACCTGCCGTCCTACTCTGCCGCGGCGGTATGAATTTGAACAACGACCCTCTAAGGAGTTCGATATCGATGAGTGATAGCACCAAGCATCTCGCAAAGAAGTGCGTCAAGAACGCGGGGCCATGCCTCGCGCTGTGCCTTGCCGGCGCAGCGGTCGCGCTGCTGGCTGTTCTGGGGCCATTCGACGTGCTCCGAAGTGCCAGTTCCCTGCACGTTTGCATGGCTCTTGCCGGCGCCACGATGACCGGCGGCGTGCTCGATCTGATCTTTTGGGTGTTTGACCCGTTTGGATGGAAGAGCGAGGGGTAGGTCCCAAAGGATGGAAGGGCTGGAACGGTTGACTTAGTGATCGTGCAGAATGTGGGCTAGCGACTTACAGGGAAGTGGTGATCCGATGACGGTCTATGTGACGGGCGATATTCACGGCGGCGTCGACATGCAAAAGCTTCGCGACTGGGATCTTGGGGATGGTCTGACAAGTGACGACTATCTCATCATCGCGGGCGACTTTGGCTTTCCGTGGGATTTCTCTGCCGAGGAATGTGCCGACATCGCCTGGCTGGAGTCGCGCCCCTATACCGTGCTGTTTGTCGACGGCAACCACGAGCGTTTCGATCACTGGTCGGAGCGCCCCATGGAGCTGTGGCACGGCGGCCTGACGCAGCGCCTGTCGGACACCTCGCCCATCCGACGCCTGACGCGCGGCGAGGTTTTTGAGCTCGACGGCTCAACGATCTTTACCATGGGCGGCGCCACGAGCGTGGATAAGGAATACCGCATTCCGTATTCCAGCTGGTGGCCGCAGGAGCTGCCGGACGAGCGCAACTTTGAGGAGGCACGGACAAAACTCGACAGCGTGGGCTGGAAGGTCGACTACGTGGTCACCCACACCTGCTCTACGCGTATGCTTTCGCCCACGCTTTATCCAGCGCCCGGCTGGAATTGCCCCGACGTTGACCGACTTACGGCATTTTTCGATGAGCTGGAAGATCGCTTGGACTACAAACGCTGGTACTACGGGCATTTTCATCGTGACGCCAACCCAGCCGAGTGCCACACCGTGCTCTACGACTGTATTGTCCGCCTGGGCGACGAACTCCAGCCCTGGGATGTCGCGTAGGGGCGGGGTGGCTGGCTACTCGACCGTTACAGTGATGTTTTCCCGATGCGTACGGATAACATCCCAGCTAAAGTGCTCGACCAGCTGCTCGGCAGAGCGCGGTGTGGCGTCCGGCGCGATGCCTGTTTGCCCGGCGAGCCAGCCTAGCAGCGCCTTGGGCGTGCCAAAGCGGGCGCGTAGTTCGCCCAGGTCCAGGTCGCGGTCGCGCTTGGAAAGGCGGCGGCCATCCGGCGACATGAGCAGTGGAATGTGCGCGTAGCGCGGCGTGGGAAGTCTCAGCAGATGCTGCAGGTAGATTTGGCGGGGCGTGGAGCCCAGCAGATCGCATCCGCGCACGACCTCGGTGACGCCCATGGCAGCGTCGTCGACCACCACGGCTAGCTGGTAGGCAAAAACGCCGTCGCTGCGGCGCACCAAAAAGTCACCGCACTCGGTGGCGAGTGCTTCGCATTGGGCTCCGTACGTGCGGTCCACGAATTCGATCACGTCGCTGGCGAGGTCGTCGACGGTGGGCACACGCAGGCGCGTGGCCGGAGCACGCAGGGCACTGCGGCGGGTGATTTCTTCAGCAGAAAGACCTCTGCAGGCGCCGTGGTAGATGGGCGTGCCGTCGCTGGCGTGCGGCGCGCTCGCGGCGTGGAGTTCGGCACGCGTGCAAAAACAGGGATAGGTGAGGCCGGCGTCTTGCAGCTGGCGCAGGGCGTCCTCGTACAGATCCAGGCGATCGTGCTGGTAGTAGGGGCCTTCGTCCCACTCGAGCCCCAGCCAGGTCAGATCGTCAATCAGTTGAGCGGCAAGTTCCGGGCGCTTGCAGCGATCGTCCAGGTCCTCGATGCGCAGCACGATGCTGCCGCCCTGGCTGCGGGCCGAAAGCCACGAGCACAGGCAGCTGAACACGTTGCCCAGGTGCATGCGACCCGAGGGCGACGGGGCAAAACGGCCCACGACGGGCGCGGGGGCGGAGGCTGTGTCTTATACACATCTCCGAGCCCACGAGACCTCTCT
>UQLH01000008.1:0-81358 GCA_900541805.1 uncultured Collinsella sp. | reverse complement strand
ACGCGCATAAAGAAAGCCTCCCATTTCTCATGTCCAAGAAATGGGAGGCAGTTCAATCAAGACGGAGCCGGGCCTTGTTGCATTTGCCCAGATAAAACCTGCCAAAATAAACCTGTCCCTTTTTGGCAGGTTAGCGGAGCTTGCTGGTCTCGAAGTACTCGGGGAACTGGTCCAGAACTTCGGTTTGGTTGCGGAACATCATGTGCAGGTGCTTGCTGACCAAAAAGCTCGCTTCGATGGGGTCGCGACCGGCGATAGCGCGGCGAATCTGCTTGTGCTCGTTCACGATGTCCTGATTGTCGAGAACCTGCGTGGCGGCGCGCAGCCAGCGGAAGCGCTCCAGGTCGGCATTGGTCTCTTCGAGCCACGACCACACGGTGCTGCGACATGCGATGCTAAAAATCATGTGATGCATGAGGTTGTCGCTCAAAAAGAAGCCGATGCGATCCTCTTCGGCCATGGCCTTTTCCTGCAGCACGATGGCGCGGTCGAGCTGCTCGATGCCAGCCGACGTGGCGCGCGCACAGCACTCCACGATCACCTGCTTTTCCAGATGCTCGCGGATGTAACAGGCACTCTCGGCAAGGGTGAGGTTGATGGGTGAGACGTAGGTGCCACTCTGGGGCACGGTGCGCACCAGGCCTTCCTGCGCCAAGCGAACCAAAGCCTCGCGCACGGGCGTGCGACCCATATCCAGGTCATCGCAAAGTTGCTTGACGCCCAGCTTTTCGCCCGGCTTGTAGTCCAGGTAGACGATTTTGCGTCGAATGGTGTGGTAGGACTGGTCCTGTAGGCTCGTTTCCTGCTCGCCGACGTGCATCGATTCTTCCATAGCGCCTCGCAACTGTTCTATCAAACTCATATGTCAGTTGTTAATTATGCCGCGAATCAGCTCTCCGCGGTGGGTAATTCGGCTGTTGCCTGAGAACTATTGCGGCATCTTAGTCTGTGTTTGCGCAAGGCTGCGCTCAATGTTGCCGTATCATAAGCCGTCGCAAACGTGAAATAGAAAGAAGGAATCCCATATGCAACTGGCAAATATCGTACGCGAGCGCTGGAAAGGCGTCTTGTTCTGCCTGATCATCGCCATTCCCGCGACGTTGCTCGGCAAACAAATTGAGGTGGTCGGTGGGCCGGTATTTGCCATCCTCTTTGGCATGGTCCTGGCGCTCGTCTTTCCCAAGAATCGTCGCGAACAGCTTGCCGCCGGCGTTACCTATACGTCCAAAAAAGTCTTGCAGTACGCGGTCATCCTGCTTGGCTTTGGCATGAACCTCTCCCAGATTCTGTCCAAGGGCGCCCAGTCGCTGCCCATTATCGTGGCGACAATCTCGACCTCGCTTGTCATCGCCTTTGTGCTCTGCCGCGTTATGAACGTGCCGGGCAAGATCGCGACGCTTGTAGGTGTGGGTTCGTCGATTTGCGGCGGTTCTGCCATCGCCGCGACCGTGCCCGTCATCGATGCCGACGATCGCGAGATTGCCCAGGCCATTTCGGTCATCTTCCTGTTTAACGTTATCGCGGCGCTCGTGTTTCCGACGCTCGGCGGCATGCTCGGGCTGACCAACGAGGGCTTTGGCCTGTTTGCCGGTACCGCCATCAACGACACCTCGTCCGTAACGGCTGCGGCGAGCGCTTGGGACAGCATGCATCCCGGCGCCAATGTGCTCGAGAGCGCTACAGTGGTCAAGCTTACCAGGACGCTGGCCATCATTCCCATCACGCTGGCGCTTGCTTGCTGGCAGATGCATCTGGCACGCAAGGCCGGCGGCGACGCTAAGAGCACGTTCTCGCTTAAACGCGCGTTTCCCATGTTTGTGCTGTTCTTTGTGCTGGCGAGCGTGATCACCACGGTGCTTCAGCTTCCCGCGTCCTTTACGGCGCCCATCAAGGAGCTGTCGAAGTTCTTTATTGTGATGGCCATGGCGGCTATTGGTTTTAATACCGATATCGTCGAGCTGGTCAAAAAGGGCGGCAAGCCCATCGCATTGGGCTTTTGCTGCTGGATTGGCATTGCGTGCATGAGTTTGGGAATGCAACACGTACTGGGAATCTGGTAGAGAAGTAGCTTGTTTGCGTGCTGCGTGCTGGCGAGCACATTCTCACGGTGGAGCGATAGGAGCTCTTGCGGGTATGGCTTGTCCGCAGGTTTATAAGTCCCGAAGAGCTCTTATCGCCCCGCCAGGATGGCGATGCGGGGCAACACCTATACTCGCAGGACGGCGCTTTCTGCCCTATAGTGTTTGGTGAGCAATATCGTTCAATTTTGAAACACTCGGTCGTGCGACCGTCGTCGGTTGCATGTCGCCGCGGACAGGGGCAAATCATGGATAGCGATGCCAAGCTGAACATCTTGACCGAGGCCCTGGCTGCTGCCGGGGCCTCGGCATTGGCAATCGATGCGCGTGGAGACGTCGCGATCTCGACCATGAATGACGCGGCGCTTGAGCGGGATGTGGCGGCTTTTGTCGCTGAGCGTCTCGACCGTATAGGAGACGGCGCGCGTCTGGTTATGGGGCGTGAGGGTGCGCGCCTGAGCCTGACCGTTCGCCCCACCGACAAAGAGGGCGGGGGGCTTTGGGTCGCCGTGGTCCGCGAGGTGCGCGGCGCCGCGGCGCATTCGGGCATCGAGTGGCTCAACGCCGACGAGGTTGAGGCCCGCTACGAATCGAGCGCGTACGGCATCGTTGAGGGTGCCGCTGCGGTAGCTGCACCGGTTGCCGAGAGCTATGCGCGCGGCGTGCCCCTTATGCTCGAGGGCGAGCTGGGAGCGGGTCAGGTCGAGATCGCCAAGCGTCTCTATCTGGACGGTCCTTTTGCCGGTCAGCCCTTTGTTTCCGTTGCGCTCGATGAGCTCACCGAGCGCGGTTGGCGCCATGTGCTCAAAAGCGCCGAATCGCCGTTGTTCCAAACGGGGCTGACCCTTTGCATTGAGGGCTGGAACGCGGTTGGCCCCCAGCGCCTCCGCGAGCTGGTCTCCACGATGACCGACACCGCGTTGGCGACGCGCTGCCATGTGGTGCTGACGGCGAATGACATGCCGGGCGGCGGCGAAAGTGATCAAGCCGCCTTTGTGACCGAGCGCTTCGCCTGTGCGGTGAGCGTGGCGCCGGCAATCGCCGAGCAGGGAGCCGCGTCGACGAAGGTTGCGCGCTATTTGGAATATCTCGCTGATGCATTTGGGACGGCAACGCCCGCGCTGTCTGCCGCGGCGACGAAGAAGCTCGATGCTTACCGCTGGCCGCGCAACTATCTGCAGCTCCGCGAGGTCTCGGAACGACTGTATATATTGGTGGGGGCGGGCACGGTGGACCGCGCTGTGGCGGAGGAAGTGCTCGCCCAAGAGGACGTGATTAAGACCGCAACCTTTGGCGCCCCGACGCTCGAAAGTGACCTGTATATCCTGCGACCGCTGGCCGATACCGAGCGAGATATCGCGCATCTGGTTGTAGATCATCTCCACGGCAACCGAACCCGTGCGGCGGAGGTGCTGGGCATAAGCCGTACAACGCTGTGGCGCTTGCTGAAGGACGATGACCGTTGAGCGAGGCGCCCGTGACCGCGCGCGACGCGTGTGCTACAGTCCAAAGCGTTATTGTTTCGATTCGGTTACGGCGTGCGAGGGCATATGGCTGAGACTTCAAAACCGAGCCGCAGAAGGCGGAGTGCCGCGCCGGTCAACCGACGCACAACATCGGTGACGTGGGGTAAACACGCCTCGGGGTTTGACGGCTCGTTCAAGCGCACTAAATACGGCTATCCTTCGGCAAGCGCCCGCTTGGCCATGCAGGCAGAGTCCTCGCTATGGGGCCGGAAACGCGTGGTGGGCTCAAAGCTCAAGCACGACGGAACGCTCGGTTACATCAGCCGCGGGGCGGCTCGCCGCAGCGGACTCAATCCGGCTGGTTGGCATCGTTATGTTCCGATCGCGGTCGTCGTTGCAGTGATCGTCATCGCACTCGCTGCGCTTGGCTACGCCGGCGGTGGCGCCAACTTGGACGCAGTGTTTAAATCGCCCGAGCTCGCGCATGCAGGCACAGAAGTTGTCGAGGGCGCACAGACCCAGACGGGCGTTGCGCCCCAGCGCGGTATCGTTGCGGCGGCCTCCACCATCGCCGATGCGCAAAAGGACGAGGACGAACAGGGCAGCGAAGCCGAAACGGCCCAGACGAACGAAACGACGACAACTCAAATATCAACATAGCTTGCCGGCAGAAGGGGACGTTCCTTTTCTGCCGGCAGTTTGGGACACTCCTGCGCTACTTGACGTATACCACGTTGTCGCGGCGCGGTTTTGCCTCGGGTAGCGTGTCCTCGGCGTAGCCAAGAATGCAGTTACCGACACCGCGCAGGCTGCCGTCGGCGGGCAGGCCCCAGCTGGCCAGCAGCTCCAGGCCCTCGGGCGAGTCAAAGACCTCATGCGCGCGGTGAATCCAGCACGAATCGACACCCAGTGCATAGGCGGCGTTGAGCAAGTTGCCCATGGCGAGCGAGCCGTCTTCCAGATGTGTGGGCACGCTGCGGTCAACCAGCACCACCACAACGGTCTTGGCGCCATAGAAGGGGTCGCTGTTGCTGTCCATGACCTGGGCGTTGAGCTGTGAGAGACGCTCGACGGTCGCGGGGTCGGTGACGGCGACAAACGTCACCGGCTGGCGGCCCATGCCGCTCGGTGCATATTGGCCGGCTTCGATAATCCGTGCAAGCTTTTCGGCCTCGACGGGACGATTGCTGTATTTGCGGCAGCTGCGGCGGTGAATGAGTGCTTCGATAGTCTCCATGGTGTCTCCTTGCGGTGGCGTTGCAGATGCCCCGTTCATACCCGCCGGGCTTAAACGATAGACGGTCAATTGCCCGGCCAAAAGGATAGATTCCAATTGGGAAAGTAGGTTTGCATAAAAGTACCTTCAGAATGTGACAAACAAATGGGATGGTTAAACGTTTTATCCCGTCTACCCTGCGGTTTTTTACCACTTGCCTAAATGACGAACGCATAACCTCTGATAAAGGTTTTACTAAAGGAGTACCAACGTTTATCAATGCGCCGTGGTGGCGCCGGGCCAGGAGGTAACATCATGTTCCAGGCTGGAGATGTCGTCGAGACCGATTTCGAAGGATTTCTGAAGCTGCTGCGTTCCAAGACGCGCGCTTTCGTGTCGATCAACGATCACGAGTACTACATCACGCACACCGATGGCTATTGGCGTGTTCAGGATTGCGAGGCCCTCAACGACAAGGGCCACTTTACTGACTGCTCCGAGCTGGTCAACACGGTCTGCGAGGTCGTCGAGCTGCCGTGGATTGCCGGCAAGAGCCTGCATGACAGCTTCTCGGGCGCTACGGTCTATGAAGCCGTCGCCGCTTAACAGGCAATAAAACTCGATTTTCACGTGACCGCTGGCGCCGCCCCCGCGCCGGCGGTCTTTTTCTGCCGATAGGTCATAAAAGTGTATGCATTTGCGGAGAGCCTGTTGACGATAGTCAAAACTCGGACTAATCTGGAAATACAAATTGGTCAAAACTCGGACTATCGAATGGCGGGAGAGATGAATAGTGCAGTTAGCCTGGTCGATTTCGACCGGATGCTCAACGGGCTTGACCGTATCTATTCGGAGTTCGCGCGCACCTGCGGTCTTTCGGACTGTGCCTATTGGATGCTCGTCGACACCAGTACGGCGGGCGGTAGCATTGCTGTAAGTCGTCTGACAAGCGAATGGTTCTATAGCAAACAGACCATAAACTCGGCCATTAAAACCTTGACGGCGCGGGGTTTCGCCACGCTGGAGTTTGTCGAAGGCAGTCGCAAGAACAAGGTTGTGAGCCTGACCGAAGAGGGCAGGAGATTTGCCGGGCGTTATGCGCTGCCGGCACTCAAGGCCGAGCAGCGAGCCTTTGGCGCGCTTGAGCCGTGTGAGCAACGCGAGATTATGCGCTTGATCGGCAAATTTTCTCAGGTGCTCGGTGACGAGTGCGAGACATTTAAGCGGCAGGTGGCAGCTGAAGGTCAGATGCAAGATCGACGTGAGGGGGAGCCGTGCGACTGCTAATGAGGTTTTTGAAGCCCTATCGAGGGCTTGTCGCAGTGACGCTGCTGGTGCTGCTGGTGGATAACGTCGGTACGCTGTTGGTTCCCACGATGCTGGCGAACATGGTCAACACCGGTATTACCACGGGCGATGTCGACTACATTTTACGCAACGGCCTATACATGTTTATTGCGACCAGCATGGCTAGCGGCGGCACGGTGCTGGGCTGCTATCTTTCGGCGCGCCTGGCCGCCAACGTGGCCTGCGATATCCGCAATGCCGTGTACGACAAATCGCTCGAGCTCGCTGCCAGCGACTTTGAGCGTTTTGGCACGGGATCGATGATCACACGCTCGCTCAACGACATCAACGTGATTCAGCAGGCTATCTTGCAGACGATTCAGCTGGTGCTGCCGGTGCCGTTCTTGGCCGTCGCGGGCATCATTTTTGCTTGGTTCATCGATCCCGCTATGGGAACGCTGTTGGGCGTGGTAGTTGCGATCGTGCTGGTGGCGGCGGTCTTTACGGTGGCTAACGCCGCGCCGATTTTTATGCGCCTTCAGAGCTTTATCGACCGTATGAACGTGGTGCTGCGTGAGAACATCGTGGGCGTTCGCGTCATCCGCGCTTTCAATAAGGAGCGCCATGAGGAGCAGCGCCTGGACGAGGTATTTAGAGATTACGCGGCCAATGCCATCAAGGTCAACCACCTGTTTGTGGGGCTCGACAGCTCCAGCTTCTTTTTGATGAACATCGCCGAGGTAGCGGTGCTGTGGGTGGGCGGTAACCGGGTGGGCGCCCATGCGATGCAGATCGCGAGCATCTCGGCGGTGCTGGAGTACGCGATCCTGATTCTGTTCTTTGTGATGATGGCGCAGATGGTGTTTTTGACGCTTCCGCGTGCCGCTGCGTGCCTCAACCGTGCGCAACAGGTGCTGGAGATTGAGCCGAGCATCGTCGATGGTGAGGGTACGCTCGACGCGGGAGCGTCCGACTCAAAGGACGGAACCGGCGTGGTTGCCGTGTTCGACCATATGTCGTTTCGTTTTGACGACGCCGACGAGGACACGCTGTGCGATCTGAACTTTACCTGTCGCCGCGGCCAGACGACCGCGATCGTCGGCTCGACGGGCTCGGGCAAGTCGACGGTGGCCAAGCTCCTACTGCGCTTCCACGATGCCACCAAGGGCGCCATTCGCCTGGACGGCGTCGACCTGCGCGAGCTTTCGCAAGACGAGATTCGCGGGCGCATTGCCTATGTGCCGCAAAAGGCATGGCTGTTCTCGGGCACCGTGGCAAGCAATCTGCGCTTTGGCAACGAAGACGCGACCGAGGCCGACATGCTTCATGCACTCCAGGTTGCCCAGAGCACCTTTGTGCTCGATCAGCCGCAGGGGCTCGATACCCCGGTGGCGCAGGGCGGCACGAACTTTTCGGGCGGCCAGCGCCAGCGTCTGGCTATCGCCCGTGCGCTCATGAAGCATGCCGATCTATATATCTTCGATGACAGTTTCTCGGCCCTGGACTTTAAGACCGATGCCGCCCTGCGCCATGCGTTGCAAGACGAGACGCGTGACGCCGCGGTGCTCATCATCGCGCAGCGCATCTCGACGATCTTGCACGCCGACCAGATCGTCGTGCTCAAGGACGGCGAGGTTGTGGGCCTGGGCACGCATGGCGAGCTTATGGAAACCTGCGAGGTGTACCGTGCCATCGCGGAATCGCAAATGAAGGGAGGTGAGTAGCATGACCGAGGAGCTCGAGAAACAGGGCGGTGTTGTTGATACCGCCGCTGCGGACGCTGCCGATAAAACGGTCGACCAGGCTGCCGTAGCACCCGAGCTGGATGAGGCCGCCAAGGCTGCAGCCGCGCGCGAGGCTCGCCGCCAGGCGCTCTATGAGGAAAATGAGCGCGCGGAGGATGAGCGCGCCCGAGCCGAGGCGGAACGCATGCGCGATGTGGACGACGAAGACGAGGACGAGACGCCTCGAGATACCTGGGCGACGGTGCGCCGCCTGTGGAGCGAGGCTGCCGGCGACCATTGGCGCTTCTATATCGTGTTCGCGAGCATTGTGTTCTATGCCATCTTTAACACCGCTGCGCCGGCATATAGCGCCCGCGTGATCGATGAGCTGTGGAGCCACATTCAGGTGGCGTTTGCCAACGACACCACCTTCAACATCACCTGGGAGAACTGCGGCAGGACCATCTTCATCTACTTTATGATTTGGACCGCCGCTGCCTCGTTCTACGCGCTCCAGAGCTTTTTGATGTCGAGCGTGGCCGAACGCCTCAACCTGCGCCTACGCAACCGCATCGCACAAAAGCTCAACCGTCTGCCGCTTGCCTTCTTTGACGCGCATCGTCCCGGCGAGGTCGTCAGCCGTGCGACCAACGACCTGGACAAGATGTCCGAGAGCATGCAGCGTGGCTTGCTGCAGCTTCTGGTGTCGATCGGTACCGTGGTGGGCGCCGTGAGCGTGATGTTCGTGTTTAGCGTGCCGCTCACGCTCGTCTTTTTGTTCTTTACGGCGTTGTCGCTGCTGGTGACCAAGGTGGTCTCGCGCCGCACGCATGACGTGACCGGTGAGCGCCAGGAGTGGGTGTCCAAGATTACGAGTGCGGTTGAGGAAGGCTACTCGGGCCGTCTGGTGATTCGCGCGTTTAACCGCGAGCGTCAGAGTTCTGCCGAGGTGCACCAGGCCTCGGGCGAGCTGGCGCGCGTGAGTGCCAAGGCCGACTTCATGATTAACGCCGTCGGCCCCGCGGTGCGCTTTATCGGCCGCCTGGCACAGATCGTGATTGCGATTGTGGGCTGCAGCATGCTGGTTGCCGGCCACATGACCGTCGGCGTGTTCCAGGCGTTCTTCCAGTTTATCTACGAGGCATCCGAGCCCATGACGCAGCTGTCGTTTACCTTCAACTCGCTGCAGAGCGCGCTGGCGAGTGCGGAGCGCGTGTTCGACCTGCTCGACGAGCCCGAGATGGAGGCCGATCCGCTGCCGGACGAGGCCGCCAGGCTGCCGGGTCGCGTTGAGGGCCGTGTCGCCTTTGAGCATGTACGCTTTGGCTACGCGCCCGACAAGCCGCTCATGCGCGACGTGTCGTTTACCGCCGAGCCGGGCCAGAAGATCGCCGTGGTGGGAACCACGGGCGCGGGCAAAACCACGCTCATCAACCTGCTCATGCGCTTCTACGAGATCGACGGCGGGCGCATTACGCTCGACGGCGTGGACACGAGCCGTATGGACCGCGGCGAGCTGCGCCAGCAGTTTGGCATGGTGCTGCAGGACGCCTGGCTGTTCGACGGAACGATTGCCGAGAATATCGCCTATGGCTGCCCCGAGGCGACGCGCGAGGAGATCGTGGCGGCCGCACGCGCCGCGCAGGTCGACTTCTTTGTGCGCACCATGCCGCAGGGCTATGACACGCGCGTGGCCAACGATGCCGAGAGCATTAGCCAGGGCCAGCGCCAGCTGCTGACCATTGCGCGCGTGCTGCTCAACAACCCGGCGATTCTCATCCTGGACGAGGCGACCTCAAGCGTGGATACGCGCACCGAGCTTGCCATCGGCCGCGCCATGGACGCGCTCATGCATGGGCGCACGAGCTTTGTGATCGCGCATCGCCTGTCGACGATCGTGGATGCCGACCTGATTCTGGTCATGGACCACGGCAACATTATCGAGCAGGGCACGCATAAGGAGCTGCTCGCAGCCGAGGGCGCTTACGCCGACCTCTATCTGAGCCAGTTCGCATAATGTGACAAAGGGACAGTTCCTTTGCCACATCACAAATAAGGCGCGCCGGGGGCGAATCCTCTGGCGCGCCTTTGCGCTGGCGTCAATGTTGTCGGTGGTCGTTCGCCTCTAGCGTTCGTCCACGAGTTTGGCGACGAGGGCTTTGAGCTCGGCCACCTCTCGCTCGAGTTCCTTGACGCGGCGGGCGTTTTCGGTGATGCCTTGACGGTTGAGCGCGGACTGCTCGGCGGCGTCGTCGGGCATGTACTCGCGGTGCTGCTTGGCGTCGAAGCTCTCCTCGAACACGCGGCAGCCGTTGCGCTTGATGATGCGTCCCGGCACGCCCACGACGGTACAGTTGTCGGGCACGTCCTTGACGACAACCGAGTTGCCGCCGATCTTGACGTTGTTGCCGATGCGAATGTTGCCGAGCACCTTGGCGCCCGTGCCCACGGTGACGTTGTTGCCCAGGGTGGGGTGGCGCTTGCCGGTCTCGTTACCGGTGCCGCCGAGCGTGACGCCCTGGTAGAGCACGCAGTTGTCGCCCACGACGGTGGTTTCGCCGATGACGACGCCCATGGCGTGGTCGATAAAGAAGTGCTTGCCAATCTGCGCGGCAGGGTGAATCTCGACGCCGGTGATGTGGCGGGTGATTTGAGATAGCACACGGGCGAGCGAGCGATGACCGTGCTCCCAGAGCCAGTGCTCGGGCACGTGGTTCCACTTGGCGTGCAGGCCAGGATAGGAAAGGAAGATGACCAGACCGCTTTGCGCGGCGGGGTCCTGCGCCTGGACGGTCTTGATGTCCTCGCGAATGGTATTGATAAAGCTCACCGGCCGCCCTCCCTTAGCGCCATGGCAATGCGATTCAATAAAGTATAGCGATTCGCTAGGGATTAGGAAGAACAATCTTGGCGGCTTTGCACGACAGGTGTCAGTTATGCAAACTTGCTGGTAATGGAGTCATGCTTTTGTGGGGTTGCGCACGAGGGGGTGCTGCAACCGTATACTGGTCAACTTGGACGTATCCGCGCCCACAACTGAGAGGTTTTACTTCATGGGTTTCATTAATTTTATCGCTGAGCTGCTCAAAGACCCGCGCACTGCGATCGCCAGCTGGATCGCCGCCGGCCCGCTTATGGCCTACGGCTGTGTGTTCCTGATCATCTTTATCGAGACGGGCGTGGTGTTCTTCCCGTTCCTTCCCGGCGATTCGCTGCTGTTCGCCTCGGGCTTCTTTGCCCACAACGGCGGCTTTAACATCGTGGCGCTTCTGGCCACCGCATGGGCCGCAGCCATCCTGGGCGATCAGTGCAACTTTATGATCGGTCATTTCTTTGGCCGCAAGATCATCGCTTCGGGCAAGGTAAAGGCCATGACGCCCGAGCGCATCAAAAAGTCCGAGGACTTCTTGGACAAGTGGGGTCACCTGGCCATCTTCCTGGGTCGCTTCTTCCCGTTTATCCGCACCTTTGTGCCCTTTATCGCCGGCATGGGCGGCATGCACTGGCGCAACTTTGTCATCTTTAACGTGCTGGGCGGCATTACCTGGTCGACGGTCTTTACGCTGTTGGGCTACTTCTTTGGCGGCATTCCCTTTGTACAGGAGCACTTTGAGCTGCTGATTATCGGCATTGTCGCCGTGTCGATCATCCCGACCGTGGTCGGTCTGGTTAAGGCCAAGCTGGGCAAATAGAACGCCTAGCTCGAGCCAGCGCGCAGACCGTACAGTTGAGGCCCGTCACCGTTTACGGTGGCGGGCCTCTTCAGCTTCGGTCAAATGAAAATACTTTACTTAGTTAAAGAAAAGCGTTTTATCAGACGCGCGTGCGGAGTACAATCTCGTGCATGCGAATCGACGTGCCATCGGCTTTGATGCTGCTCGCGTGTCCCGTCCGGCTCTACGCTCCGGGCGTGCGACGTTGCGACGCGGTCGGCCTCGGTCCTTGCGTGCGGGTTCGCGAGTATGCAACTGTGTATGTAAGGAGCGACATATGACTGTCGAGAAGAAGGATATCGATTGGGGTAGCCTCGGCTTTGGCTACATGAAGACCGATTACAGCTACGAGGCCCATTGGAAGGACGGCGAGTGGGACGAGGGCGGCCTGACCACCGACCACACCCTGCATGTCTCCGAGTGCGGCGGCATCTTCCATTACTGCCAGGAGGTCTTTGAGGGCCTGAAAGCCTACACCGCCGAGGACGGCAGCATCGTCTGCTTCCGTCCCGACATGAACGCCGAGCGTATGTACAACTCTGCCCAGCGCCTTGAGATGCCCCCGTTCCCCAAGGACAAGTTCGTTGAGGCCGTCAAGCAGGTCGTTTCTGCCAACGCCGCCTGGGTTCCGCCCTTCGGCTCCGGCGCGACCCTGTACGTGCGTCCGTTTATGATCGGCTCCGGCGACGTGATCGGCGTGGCTCCCGCTCCTGAGTACACGTTCCGCATTCTCGTGACCCCGGTCGGTCCGTACTTTAAGGGTGGCCTCAAGCCCGTCAAGCTGCGCGTTTCCGAGTATGACCGTGCCGCACCGCACGGCACCGGCAACATCAAGGCCGGCCTCAACTACGCCATGTCCCTTAAGCCCACGATGGAGGCCCATCGCGAGGGCTATGCCGAGAACCTGTATCTCGACTCCGAGTCCCGCACCTATGTCGAGGAGACCGGTGGCGCCAACGTCCTGTTCGTGAAGGAGGACGGCACCCTCGTCGTTCCTCAGTCGCACACCGACTCCATCCTGCCCTCTATCACCCGTCGTTCGCTCGTTCAGGTTGCTCAGGACCTGGGTATGACCGTCGATCAGCGCCCCGTCGAATGGGCCGAGGTCAAGGCCGGCACCTTTGTGGAGTGCGGCCTGTGCGGCACCGCTGCCGTCATCTCCCCGGTTGGCGAGATCGACAACAAGGTTTACGGCGCCGACGAGACCGTGACCTTCCCGGCTGGCTACACCGAGATCGGTCCTGTGATGAAGAAGCTCCGCGAGACCCTGACTGGCATCCAGTCCGGTGCTGTCGAGGACAAGCACAACTGGGTTTACACCGTCGCGTAATTTGTCTTACCTATCCGGGCAGAGAGCAAGTTCCCTCCCGGCGCGTCCTCGGACATGCAAGAAGCCCTCGCTGCGCACTTCGTGCGGCGAGGGCTTCTTGCGTCCTGCGGAGTGCGCCGGAAAGGAGGGTCGCCCTTTTGTTTTGCTTCGCGCCATGTGGGGGCGGTGGCGACGTGCATCTTTGCGAGTATTCTGCAATCGAAGGCCCCTGCATACCGACCTCGGGCAAAAAATCGGGATTTCTCGATGTTTTCTACGGATGATGGGCGGGGTTATGGGCTGACAGCGTTTGATTTGCAGGGATATTCGCGGTCTTTGGCATTTATCGTGGCGCCCGAAGCTCTTGGTTATGTTGAATACTCCTAAAAATGCACGGCGCTTAGAGGGGGACCTTCGCGAAAAAGGAAACCGCCCCGTCGAAGTATGCATTCGACGGGGCGGTTTATGCATTTGGCCGATTAAGGATGCGCTGCCAAACTACTAGAACTTGACGGTCGGGGCCTGGCGGGCTGCTTCGGCGGCCTCGAAGCCCTGGCGCTCCTTAAACTGGAAGATGCCAGCAAAGATGACAGCCGGGAACGTCTGAATGGCGTTGTTGTAGTTGAGCACGCAGTCGTTGTAGCTCTGGCGTGCATAGCTAATCTTGTTTTCGGTATCCTCGAGCGATGCCTGCAGCTGCGTAAAGTTGGTGTTTGCCTTAAGATCGGGATAGGCCTCGGCCACGGCGAAGAGCTGGCGCAGCGCACCGGTCAGCACGTTGTCGGCTTCCATCTTGGCCTCGGGCGTGGTGGCCTTGACGGCGGTGTTACGCGCGCTGATCACGGCGGAGAGCGTCTCCTGCTCGTGCTTGGCGTAGCCCTTGACGGTCTCGACCAGGTTGGGGATCAGGTCGTTGCGGCGCTGCAGCTGCGTATCGATGTTCTGCCAGGCGTTATCGATGCGGTTACGCTTGGTGACCATGTTGTTGTAGATGCCGGCGATGGCGCAGGCAATCACAATGACAACAACGATGCCGATGATGACGGGAAGCATGATGTCTCCGTTTCGAATGGCCGCGGCGGCATGCGCCAGCTGCCGTTGGTATAACGCTACTAGTATACCCGCAACGTTTTACCGTGCCGAACTTTCCGGTAAGCGTTGTGTTTTCGGCGGGGTCGGCACCGGGGTAAAGCGCGCGAGGTACAGGTGTAAGATATGCGACAGATTGACGAGTGTTGTCTTTGCCCTGAGGATGGCGATACCAGTGGACCTTCGCATCAAGAAAACCTACCGCGCCCTGTTCGATGCCTTTACCGAGCTTCTCGAGGAGCATCGTTTTGAGGACCTGACGGTTGCCATGCTGTGCGACCGCGCCATGATTCGCCGCACGACGTTCTACAAGCACTTTCGCGACAAGAACGATTACTTTGCCTTTTATATCGATGAGCTCATGTCGGGCTTGCCGCAAAAACAGCCCGATGAGGCCGGCGCGGTATCTGCCGAGGACGTGCGCGCGCTTCGGCACGCGATTTTGGACGATGCCATGGATTTGATTCTGGCGCACGAGCGGCTCATGGATAACATTTTGGCAAGCAGCATGTCGGGCATGTTGACCAACGTTATTTGCGACCGCATTGCCCGCTCCATTCGCGAGCGTGTGATGAACGTGCTTGCCGAGGATGCCCTGGCGCCCGTTTCGCTCGAGACAACATCGGAGTTTATCGCCGGTGGCATTATTCGACTGTTCACAAATTGGTGGGAGTCGGGTCACGATCTTGAGCGTCGACCCGAGATGGCCGACGTGGTTGATGCACTGTTTGAGCGCACCATGACGCCGGTGCATCACTAGAAGTGGCGGAGAGAGGGGGATTCGAACCCCCGGAACGCTCTCGCGCTCAACGGTTTTCAAGACCGCCGCATTCAACCGCTCTGCCATCTCTCCGTGAGTCGTAATGATAGCATCGTTTTGAATTTGCAACAGGGAAGGCGAACGATGACGAGCACCGAAATCGACGAGAAGTTCATGCGCGAGGCGCTGGCCGAGGCGCGCGCCGCTGCTGCGGTGGGCGAGGTACCGATTGGTGCCGTGGTGGTGCGCGCGGGCGAGATTGTCGCGCGGGCGCATAATCGTCGCGAGCTCGACCAGGACCCTTCGGCGCATGCAGAGTTCGCGGCCCTGTGCGCTGTCGCTCGGTCGCTCGGTCGCTGGCGCCTTTCCGATTGCACGGTCTATGTAACGCTCGAGCCTTGCTGCATGTGTGCGGGGCTTATGGTCAACGCGCGCGTGGGGCGCTGCGTGTATGGCGCGGCTGATGCCAAGGCGGGCGCGCTGGGTTCGCTATATGACCTGAATGCCGATTCGCGCCTGAACCATCGGTTTAATGTAACCGCCGGCGTGCTGGCGGATGAGTGTCGTGAGGTGTTGAGCGGCTATTTTAGTGGGCTGCGTGGCGCCGATGGTGCTGGCTGCGGTTGTGGGGCCGATCTTGAGGCGCATGCCGCTCATGCCGAGGCGCTCACGTGTGCCGAAGATATTGCCGTTGAGGCGGTTGACTTTGGCCCCGCGTGCCGCCGGCCCCGCCGTGTGCTGCTGGCAATCGACTCCTTTAAGGGTAGCGTTTCGAGCGCGCAGGCGGAGGCGGCGGTTGCCGAAGGCGTTCGCCGTGTGTGGCCCGACGCCGAGATGGCCGCGTTGCCGCTGGCAGATGGTGGCGAGGGAACGCTCGACGCCATCGCCGCACGCGGTGGCGAGCTTTCAACCTGCGAGGTTGCAGGTCCCTTGGGCGACCGCGTGTCTGCCCGGATGCTGGTGGACGGCGAGCACGAGTCCGCGGTCATCGAGATGGCCGAGGCGGCGGGTATTGGGTATTCGCCTTGCACGGAGTCGGCGGCGTTGGAGGCCACAACCTATGGCGTGGGCGAACTGATGCTTCGTGCGGTTCGCGCGGGTGCAAAGACTATCTATATTGGCTTGGGCGGCAGTGCCACCAACGACGGCGGCGCCGGCATGCTGCAGGCGCTGGGCGCGCGTCTTGTCGATGACCGTGGCTGCGATATCGCGCCGGGGCTCGCGGGCCTTGAACGAGTCGCCGGTGTTGATCTGACGCCGGCGCTTCGGGTGCTGGGCGGCGCACGCATCGTGGTGCTTTCCGATGTCGAGAATCCGCTCGTGGGGCGTCGCGGGGCGCTTGCGGTGTTTGGCGGGCAAAAGGGCCTGCCGACAGACGATGCCGAAGCGCTGGGCGGGTATGACGGCTGGATGGTTGGCTACGGTCGACTGCTCGATACGGCGGTTGTCGAGGCACGGGCTCAGGGGCTACTGCGCATGCCCGAGGGTGCGCGGACGTTTGGCTCGGTGCTCGGCGTGCCCGGTGCCGGTGCCGCAGGCGGCCTGGGTGCCGCGCTGCTGGCGCTCGGGGCGGAGTTGCGTTCGGGCGTTGAGACGGTGCTCGACCTCATTGGGTTCGACGAGCGCGTGAGCGATGTCGACCTGGTCATAACGGGCGAGGGCAATATGGACGAGCAATCCGCTGCCGGCAAGGCGCCGGTGGGTGTGGCCCGCCGTGCTAAGCGCTATGGCAAGCCAGTGGTCGCCGTCGTGGGCGGTCGTGCCGATAGCCTGGATGCGGTGTATGGGCAGGGCGTCGACCTGGTTTTGCCGGTCTGCCGCAGACCCATGGGCCTTGAGCTGGCGCTCGATCCGCGCGAGGCAGAGGCAAACCTTGTCTGCGCTGGCGAGACTGCCGCTCGAGCTTACGATCTCGGCCGACTCTAGAAAAATTATCGTTCGGTCTAGCTTGGGTAGCCAAAAAGGTAGTCAAAAAAGCCTCGTCCCAAATTAGCTGTCTTGCCCCATCGGGCGGGAGCAGGTAAGATATATCGAGCGCCTAGCGCGTTCGATGGGTTCGGATGACGACATGTTCCGAATCTGGTCAGGTCCGGAAGGAAGCAGCCATAAGGAGCCTCTGTCGGGCATCCGAATCCATCGAGCGCACGGGCGTTTTTTGGTGCCGCGACATGGCCCGGCCGGCGGCGAGGTATTTGGTGTCTCGCTGGTCCTCGGCTTCGCCTGCGGGATCGCTCGACTACCAAACACCTCGCCGCCGGCCGGGCCCCGTCGTCCAAAAATCACCCGTAAAGGCGCGTTAATCTGAACAATTCAATCCCTTGTCTAGTGCTGCTCATTGGCTTTGCCAAAACATGTTCGGGCGCTTTGTCTCTGTGCCTAGTTTCCTGATTGTTTCGGGGGCTTGTTCTGTAACGAGTTGCTTACGCATCTCCAGGGCTCTCCGTACTATCATGAATCAGATTGAAGAGAGATGATGATAGGGAGCGCCTATACATGATTGAGCTGCTCAGGCGTTTTGGTGGTAAGTTTCGCCGGTATATGGTGATTGGTCCTGCGTGCAAGCTGATCGAAGTGATCTTTGACCTGCTGACGCCGCTGGTGATTGCCCAAATGATCGATAAAGGCATCGGCGCGCACGACGTGAACGCCGTTATCCGCTACGGTATGGTGCTTGCCGCTATGGCCGTGATCGGCATCTCGTTTACGCTCGTCTGCCAAAAGATGGCGGCGCTCACCTCGCAGGGCATGGGCACCGACATTCGCGGTGCGCTCTACCAGCACATCAATAAGCTGAGCTATGCCGAACTCGACCGCTTTGGCACGCCGTCGCTTATCACCCGCATCACCAACGACGTCAACCAGGTGCAGCTTGCCGTGGCGCTCGGCGTGCGTATGCTTATCCGCTGGCCCTTCCTGGCGGTGGGCTCTATGTGCGCAGCCCTTGCCATCGACCTTAAGCTTGGCATCATCTTTTTGATTTGCACGCCCACTATCGGCCTGGTGTTTTGGTTTGTCATGGCGCGCTGCATCCCGTACTACAGGCAGCTGCAGGCAAAACTCGACCGCATCGCGCTTGTCTGCCGCGAAGGCCTTTCGGGCGCTCGCGTGGTTCGCGCCTTCGTGCGCGAGGACCACGAGCGCGAGCGCTTTGCCCAAGCTGCCGATGACCAGGCCAATACTGCCATCGCGGTGGGCAAGCTCTCGTCGATTCTCAACCCCGTAACGTTTTTGGTGATGAACCTGGGCGTGTGCGCCATCCTGTGGGTGGGCGGCATCCAGGTCAACGTGGGCGAACTCACGCAGGGCCAGGTCATGGCGTTTGTGAACTACATGACGCAGACCCTGACCTCCATCGTGTACGTCGCCAACCTGGTCGTGGTCTTTACCAAGGCGAGCGCGAGCGCGTCGCGTATCAACGAGGTGCTCAACTGCGAGCCGAGCATCACCGACGAGGACAACGAGCCGGTCGTGCTGCCTGAGTCGGGCAATGTCGCTCCAGTCCCCGCGCTGAGCTTTGACCATGCGAGCTTTTCGTTTGGCGCGGGCGCGGCAAATGCCGTGAGCGATGTGACCCTGGAGCTGCCGCTGGGCAAAACGCTCGGCATTATCGGTGGTACGGGCAGCGGTAAGTCCACACTCGTCTCGCTTATCCCGCGCCTGTACGATGCGAGCGCCGGCAGCGTGTGCGTGATGGGCGCCGACGTGCGCACCTGGCCGTTCGACCAGCTGCGCCGTGTGGTCGCGACCGTTCCGCAGCGCGCGTCGCTGGTGAGTGGCACCATCCGCAGCAACCTGACCTGGCGCGATGAGGCTGCGACCGATGAGGAGCTTTGGGCGGCGCTCGATATGGCGCAGGCCAGCGAGTTCGTGCGCAACAAGCCGCAGGGGCTCGACGCCCCGGTCGAGGCGGGCGGCAAGAACTTTAGCGGTGGCCAGCGCCAGCGCCTGACCATCGCGCGCGCCCTGGTGGGCTCGCCTCAGATATTGATCATGGACGACTCCGCCTCGGCGCTCGACTTTAAGACCGACGCGGCGCTTCGCCATGCCATTCGCGAGCGCAGCGTGCGCGGTGCCGCCGAGGGCGGGCTGCCGCTGACCACGGTGATTGTGAGCCAGCGCGTCTCGACCGTGCGCGACGCCGATATGATCTGCGTTCTCGACCACGGCTCGGTCGCGGGCCTGGGCACGCATGACGAGCTGTACGCGACCTGCCAGCTCTATCGCGAGATTTGCCAGTCGCAGCTGCGCCGTGAGGAGCTCGAGGGCCAGCAGGGGAGTGCGGCGCTCGCGCCCACCCCGATCGCCCCCGCATCCGTCTGCGCAAAGGAGGGCTGCTAAATGAATCCGTACACTTCTTCCGGTTCGGTCGCCACGATGACGGCCAACGTGTCCGGTAACGATAACCTCAACGACCTGGGCGACGGTCCGCGCCAGCCCGGCGACCCCGAGCGCTATCCCGTGGGTGCGGTGACCCGCCGCCTGCTGGGCTATGTTCGCCCGCACCGCGCCTCGTTTACGGCGTCGTTCGTGAGCGCCGCCATCTCGGTGATCTTGCAACTCTATACGCCCATCCTCATCGGCGAGGGCATCGACCTCATCGTCGCCACCGGGCAGGTGGACTTCGATGCGCTGCTGCCGCTCGTTACCAAGCTCGCGATTGTCGTGGTGGGTGCGGCGGCCTTCCAGTGGCTACAGGGCTATTGCGTCAACCGCCTGTCCTACGAGACGGTGCGCGACATGCGTGTGGAGGCGAGCGACAAGCTCAGCCGCATGCCGCTCAGCTTTATCGACGGCCATGCCCACGGCGACCTTATGAGCCGCGTGGTCAACGACGTCGATCAGGTGGGCGACGGCCTGCTGCAGGGTTTTACGCAGCTCTTTACCGGCGTCATCACCATCGTAGGCACGCTCGCGTTTATGCTCTCCATTAACCTGGCCATGACGCTCGTGGTGGTGCTCGTCACACCGCTCTCCATCTTTGCGGCCGGCGCCATCGCCAAGCTCTCCAACAAAAGCTTTACGGCCCAGCAGCGCATCCAGGGCCAGCTCGGTGGTCATATCGAGGAGTACGTAGGTGAGCAGAAGCTTGTCGACGCTTTTGCCTATGGCCCCAACGCCCAGCAGCGCTTCGATGCCCTCAATGCCGAGCTCTACACCGCGGGCGAGCGCGCGCAGTTTATGGGTTCGCTCTCCAACCCCGGCACGCGCTTTATCAACAACATCATCTATGCCGTGGTTGCTGTGATCGGCTGCGTGGGCGTGATCACGGGCGTGCCCGCGGCGCTTACGGTGGGCGGCGTGCAGATCTTCCTGTCCTACGCCAACCAGTACACCAAGCCGTTCAACGAGGTTACCAACGTCATTACGCAAATCCAGACCGCGTACGCCTCGGCGCGCCGCATGTTTGCACTGCTCGACGCCCGCGAGCAGGAGCCCGATGCGCCAGACGCCGTGGAGCTTGCCGCCCCGCGTGGCGAGGTGACTTTTGAGCACGTGGACTTTAGCTATGTGCCCGACCGCAAGCTGCTGCAGGATATCTGCATCGAGGCCAAGCCCGGCATGCGCTTTGCCCTGGTCGGTCCCACGGGCTGCGGAAAGACAACGCTCATCAACCTGCTGCTGCGCTTTTACGATATCGATGCCGGCCGCATCATGGTCGATGGTCGGTCTTCGCGTGACTACACGCGCGCAAGCCTGCGCCGTGCCTTTGGCATGGTGCTGCAGGATACGTGGCTGTTCGAGGGCACCGTGGCCGAAAACATCGCCTACGGTTGTCCCGATGCCACGCGCGAGCAGGTTATCGAAGCCGCCAAGCGCGCGCACGCACACAAGTTTATCGTGCAGCTGCCAGGCGGCTACGATACGGTGATCGGCGAGGACGGCGGCACGTTTAGTCAGGGCCAAAAGCAGCTGCTGTGCATCGCGCGCGTCATGCTCACCGACCCGGCGATTCTGCTACTGGACGAGGCGACCTCGAGCATCGATACCCGCACCGAGCTGCAGGTTCAGGCGGCATTCGACGAGCTCATGGCCGGCCGCACAAGCTTTGTGGTGGCGCACCGTCTGTCGACGATCCGCAATGCCGACTGCATTCTGGTCATGCACGACGGCCAGATTATCGAGCGCGGCACGCACGACGAGCTGCTAGCGGCAGGCGGCTTCTACGCCGAACTCTACCGCAGCCAGTTTGCCCAGTGAGCAAGCCCGTGGTGCAAATTAATCAATCGACAGACGGTGGTTTACATCTGTCACGTTAGTACTAAGATATTCATCTAATAAATTGCATTAGTGGCTTTAGTTTTGGGGGAAACGAGGCAACGTGACTATGACGTGCTCTTTGGTGGTTAACAGCAAGAGCGGTAATACCAGGATGGTTTCGGGCGCGATCAAGCGCGCTCTGCAGGCTGCGGGCGTTGAGTTTGTCCATGCCGCGGCGTTGAGCGACGATGCGGATGCAGATCAGGTTGCGCTCGAGGCGCAGGGCGCCTGCGCGGCCGACACGGTGCTCGTCGGTTTTTGGTGCGACAAGGGCGCGTGCACGCCTTCGGTCGCGGCGTTGCTCTCCGCCTTGCACGGCAAGCGCGTCTTTCTGTTTGGCACCTGCGGTTTTGGGGCCGACCAGAGCTATTATCAGCAGATTATCGATCGTGTGACCTCCAATTTGGCTGAGGATGCCGAGCTTGCGGGTTGGGCGATGTGCCAGGGCAAGATGGGCCCCGCGGTCAAGCAGCGCTACGAGGCCATGCTCGAGCAAGATCCCGACAACGCCCGATTTAAGATGCTGCTCGACAACTGGGTTGCCGCAAAGGATCACCCCACCAAGGATGATCTGGACCATATGGCGGCGGCGGCCAAGAAGGCCGTGCTGGGCGAGTAGCCTTGCTGTTCGCGGTCCTTCGCGCAAAACAATACAAATGTGAAAGCCTCGAAATTCTCGAGGCTTTTTTCTTGACACTCGCGGGCGCAACCGTGGCAAGCGTTTGGGACGACATTTTCCATCACCCCGATGACGAGACCGTCCTGGACGACACGCTCGCATGCGTTCGCTGGATGTATTCAGAGTGGGACGGGCTTTCCGGATGCAAAAAAGACCACATGACGTGGTCTCCAACTTATATATGTTGCGGGTGCCCCCATGACAAGCCGCGCCTCAACATCGAGGCGTCTGCCCGGGCGGCGCGGAATGTAAGGTTCATCGCGAGTTCCGCACGAGCCGGAGAGCACTTAATGTGCTCTCCGTGCGAGCAGGACTGCCCGAGCAGGGAATCTTACATTCCGCGCCGCCCGGGCAGACGAACCGGGATACAGGCCCGCTACTTGATCTTGGTCGTGCCTGGCGCCAGGTTGGGGTCGGTCTCGTTAGCCTCGGTCTGGAAGTGCTCGGTATAGACGTTCTTGCCGTCGCGGAACATCTCGTAGTACTGCATCTTGGCGTAATCCTCGCGCGCCTTGGTGGCGGCTGCGGCCTCGGCGTCGTCACCGGTGACGTTGGAGGAGAGCGCCCAGCGCAGGCTGGCGTCCTCGTAGCCGACGGAGTTGATGGCGGGCAGCGACTCGCGTAGCGTCATGTGCGCCTTCTGATAGTCGGAAAGCGGGGCGCCGATCAGCTGCATAAGCTGCGTGGACAGGTAGTTGGTGGACAGGTCGTCGACCTCGCTCGTCTGGTCGCAACCGGCAACGTCGTAGTTAGCCCAAATGATGTAGTCGGTTTGCCACAGGCGCTCCTGATGCGTAGCGTCGTCCTCGCCGGTAAACCACTTATCGTTGAACTTGGACGGGAAGAACGGCTGGTGATCGCCCCAGAACACCACGACCACCTTACGGTCGAGCTTGCTCAGGGCGTTGAGGAAGTAGCGCAGCGCCTGGTCGGACTGCTCGATGCACGAGACGTACTCGTCGACATCGGACAGCGTGCCGTCCTCGACGGTCTTGGCGTCCAGGTCGGTCGTGTCGATATTCAGGTGCATCTGCTTGTCGACCGGCAGCAGGCCCGTATCGTAGCCCGAGTGGTTCTGCATGGTCACGTCGAAGATAAACTGCGGATCGGCGTTCTGGTCGAGCAGCTCAAGAATCTTGTCGTAGGTCGCCTGGTCGGTCACCATGCCGCGCAGGGTGTCGGCGCCCTGGAAGTCGTTGATGGACAGGAACTGGTCAAAGCCAAAGTCCTTGTAGACGTTCTCGCGGTTCCAGTTGGTGGCGTGGTTGGGGTGCATGGCCGTGGTGGAATAGCCGAGCGATTTGAACTGTTCTGCCAGATTCCCGGTCGTTTCCATGTTGTAGATGGTGTAGGGGTACACGCCCGAGCCCAGGTTGGCCATGGAGTTGCCGGTCATAAACTCAAACTCGGTATTGGCGGTACCGCCGCCGTAGGCGCTCACATAGAGCTTGCCGCGGCTGAGGCAGTTGGACAGGTTCTTAAAGTACTGCGGGCCCTCGTAGCCGGCGCGCATGTTCTGGTAGATGGACAGGTCCGAGAAGGTCTCGTTCATGATGGCGATGACCGTGGGCTTCTCGCTGTCGAACTGCTCCTTTGCGGCGGCGCGCTCGTCACTTTTGGCGGCCTCGGACTTGTCGTAGGCCTTGGCGTACTTTTTGAGTGTGGCCTTGGCATCGTCGACGGAGTAGTCGGCGGGTTTGGGCGGCTTGATGGACTGCGCTGCGCTAATGAAAGCGGGCAGGTAGCCCTCGCGCCAGTAGCTCTCGAGCGGGCGCCAGGTGTAGACAGTGATGCCGAGGGTGTTGTAGTAGTCGATGAGCGTGACGTGTGCGGTCACACCGCCCAGGCACAGCACGGCGACGAGCAGGTTGGTGAGCAGGATGCGCTTGGCGTTGGCGGCGCCCTTCTGACGGTGCGGTGCCACCAGGCCGGCGTACTCGCATAGCAGCATAGCGATGGCGGTAAAGCCCATGGACAGCACGCAGAACAGCGAGATGGAGAAGGTGTAGCCGGTGCCGGCGACCGCGGCGGCGGTGGAGATGGCCGAAAGGTCGCCCGGTTGGATGGGCATGGATTTAAACGTGATGACGAAGAACTCGGCAATGCCCAGGACAAAGAGGGCAAAGGCCAGGACCGCGGGAGCTGCACCGTGGCGCTGGAACAGGAAGAACAGGCCGACCATGAGCGTGGTGATGATGGCCCACTCGAGCAGGATGCACAGGGGGTAGACCCAGGTAAAGTCGTGGTTGGACGATACCTCCATGCCCAGCAGCGCAAAGACGCCGGCGAGCAGCAGGCACAGGACGGCGGCGACGAGCGGTTTGCCCACAAAGGCGCCGCGCAGGCGGGCGAGCTTGCCGGTGGGGGCGGGGGCGTCGGGCCCGGCGAACGCAAAGACGCGCGGGGCGATGCGGTCGCGGGCGATACTGGCCCAGGCGCAGCCGGTGAGGACGGCGTTGGTCAGGATGAGCATCACAAAGGCGAGCGGCTCGTTTTGTGCCACGAGGCCAATGGCGCCCCAGACGGTCAAAAAGAGCTGGAATAGGCCAAAGGCGACGCTCCAGGCGACAGCGCCCTTGGCAACGGTGCCCGACTGTGCGCGAATGGCCTTGGCCTCGCGCAAGACAAGGTAGACGGTCGCCGCAAGACCGACGAGCGAGATGGCGGCAGCGAACATGCTGAAACTCCTCACAAATGCAAAACCTACGAAAGCGGGGGTTTACCCGATTGTTACCAAGATATGCGCTGCAATTGGTGTCTGCGCACAACAACCAGCCATATTAACGCGCACGTGTGGCGGTGTGGCGCAATGTAGTGGCGACCTGCGCGATAATGGACGGGAATTACACGGAAACGTAAAGGCTTCTTAAAGAATTAGCGAGGATGAGGCGATGAACGAGCAGGTTTGCACCAAGGCTGTGGATACGTGTGGCTATCCGGTCGAGACCACGGGCAATGCGGTGCTGGACACGTTGGAGCACCGTTCCTCCACGCGTGCCTTCGCGCGCGATGACGACGGTCGCCCCGTGGCGGTGACCGACGAGCAGCGGGCAGCGATTCTGCACGCGGCGAGCCGTGCGCCGTCGGCAGGTGCCATGATGATGTATTCCATCGTGAGCATCCGCGAACAGGCTACGCTGGACCATCTGGCCGACCTGTGCGACCACCAGCCCATGATCGCCAAGGCGCCCTGGGCACTAATATTTGTGGTCGATTATGCCAAGTGGATCGATCTGTTTGAGCACGTGGGCTGCTTTGAGCCCGAGTTTGTCGAGCGCACGGGTAAGGCGCCCCGCCGCGCGCCGGGTTTGGGCGACTTTGCCATCGCGGCCCAGGACGCCGTGATCGCCGCGCAAAACGCCGTGGTTGCCGCCGAGGCTCTGGGTCTGGGGAGCTGCTATATCGGTGATATCGTCGAGGATGCCGAGGAAGTTGCCGAGCTGCTCGATTTGCCGCCCTATACCATGCCGCTGTCGATGCTCATCATCGGCACGCCCCGTAAGGAGCGTCCGGCCATTGCGCATCCCGTGGTGAACCTGGTGCACGAGGAGCGCTACTGCCGCGCGGATGCCGCGACCATGGACGCGCAGGTGGCCGAGATGGACGCAATGTTCCGTCCGCATGCCCGCGAGGTGGGGGAGCGCGTCGTGGACATCTATACCCGCAAGCACACGAGTCCCTTTATGGCCGAGATGAGCCGATCCATGGAGTGGTGGTTCAAAAACTGGCTTGGAAAATGACGAATGTGACAAAGGGGCAGTCCCTTTGTCACATTCCATATCGCCGCGGTGGCCTAAAGGCCGTATAAATGTTTATTTAGCTGGGAAAACAGCGCCATTCAAACATGGGCCGATTACCTATAATCCCTTCGAACATTAAAGTTGGGAGGAAACCGGCTTATGGAACAAAAGGCCAAGAAGGCAGCCTCGCACGCTGCGATTCCTGTGAGCATCTCGGCGATGCTCGTCACGCTGGGCGTGGTGTACGGCGATATCGGCACCAGCCCCATGTATGTAACCAAGGCGCTCGTTGCCGGCAACGGCGGCATCGGAAGCGTCACGGAGGAGTTCGTGCTCGGCGCGCTCTCCCTTGTCGTGTGGACGGTCACGTTGCTGACCACCATCAAGTATGTGCTCATCTCGCTGCGCGCCGATAACCATGGTGAGGGCGGCATCTTTGCCCTGTACAGCCTGGTCAAGCGCTGCGGCAAGTGGCTTATCATCCCCGCCATGTTGGGTGGCGCCGCGCTGCTCGCTGACGGCATCCTGACGCCTGCCGTTACCGTTACCACGGCCATCGAGGGCCTGCGCACCATCCCGGCGGTCCATGCCGTGCTGGGCGATGACCAGGGCCGCGTCGTCGCCATTACGCTCGCCATCATCATCGTGCTTTTCTTGGTACAGCGCATCGGTACGGCCAAGATCGGTCACGCCTTTGGCCCCATCATGACGCTGTGGTTCCTGTTCCTGGGCGGCACGGGTCTGTTCTTTGTCTTCCAGCACCCCGCCGTGCTGCTGTGCCTCAACCCGGTGCGCGGCATCGCCTTTTTGCTGAGCCCCAACAACCACGCGGGCATCATGATTCTGGGCAGCTGCTTCCTCGCCACCACCGGTGCCGAGGCGCTCTACTCCGACATGGGCCACGTCGGCCGCGGCAACATCTACGCTACCTGGCCGTTCGTTAAGTGCTGCCTGCTGCTTTCCTATATGGGCCAGGGCGCTTGGCTTATGAACAACGCTGCCAACCCCGAGCTCATGGGCATTGCCGATCTCAACCCGTTCTACCAGATGCTCGCCCCGGGCCTGCGCCCGTTTGCCGTCGGCCTTTCCACCGTTGCGGCCATCATTGCCTCGCAGGCGCTCATCACCGGCGCATTCTCGCTGGTGTCCGAGGCCAGCCGTCTGGACCTCATGCCGCACATGCAGGTCTTCTATCCTGCCGAGACCAAGGGCCAGCTCTACATCCCCATGGTCAACAACGTCATGCTTGTGGGCTGCGTCATCGTGGTGCTGCTGTTCCAGAACTCGGCGCATATGGAAGCCGCCTACGGCCTTGCCATTACGCTGACTATGATGTGCACAACGCTGCTGCTCTTCTTCTACCTGCACGAGGAGCGCAAGCTCAAGGTTGCTCCGTGGATCTTCGCGGCCTTCTTCCTTTTGCTCGAAGGCTTCTTCTTCGTGAGCTCGCTCACCAAGTTCTTCCACGGCGGCTACTTCACCATCCTCATGGCCGCGCTCATCATGGGCATCATGGTGTGCTGGTACAACGGTACGGCTGTTGAGCAGCGCCAGTTTACGTTGCTGCCGCTGCGCAGCTACCTGCCGCAGCTCAAGCGCCTGCGCGATGACGATCGCTACGAGCGCCTGAGCGACAACATCGTGTACCTGACCAAGGACACCCATACCGACTACATCGACCGCGATATCGTCTATTCGATCTTGGACAAGCATCCCAAGCGCGCCCGCGCCTGGTGGTTCGTGAATGTCGAGACCATGGACGAACCGCACACCTTTGCCTATTCGGTCGAGACGTTCGGCACCGATTACGTGTTCCGCGTGCATCTGTACCTTGGCTACAAGATCAACCAGCGCGTCAATGCCTACCTGCGTCAGGTCGTTCAGGACCTGGCTGCCACCGGCGAGCTGCCGCCACAGACGCATGACTACTCGGTCTACAAGGATCCGGGTAACATCGGCACGTTCAAGTTCGTCCTGATCCGTAAGCTTCTGGCGCCCGAAAGCGATGTGGAGCCGAGCGAGCGTACGGCTATCACGCTCAAGTACATCATCCGCCGCGCCGCCGGCACGCCTGCGCGTTGGTACGGCCTGGAGAACTCCAACGTGAGCTTTGAGTACGTGCCGCTGTTCACCAAGTTCAAGGCCGTGAACAAGATGCAGCGCCTGGCCCCCAACGAGCGGCCGTAGACGTCGGCGGCTACACGGAGTTGGTTTTTGATGGATAAGCATGAGGCCGGGGAGGTAAACATGGATACAAAGATGCTTGATGGCCGCGAGGTGGTTGCCGAGCTGGTACGTGAGGTACGCGCCGACGCCGCCGAAGATCGGTTTTTGACGAACCGTGCCAACATGGATATGGCCGACCGCGTGATTTCGATCGTGGCACTGGTATTTGGAGCGGTGTGCGTGTGTGCCCTGCTCGCGCACGTGCTGTTTGTCTAGCGACCGCAGGCTGTAAAGGCTATACACTTGGAACCACCACAAGGGAAACCACCACAAAGGTGCCTGTCCCTTTGTGGTGGTTTTTGTTTTTGAGAGAGGGGCAGGACGCTGATGGATGTCCGTACGGACGGCGATATTGCCGATAGCTTTTGGTGGCGGCGCACAACGCTGACGCGCCGCACTCCTCTGTATGACGCCTGCGTATCGGTGGGGCTGCTGGTCGCGGCGACGATTGTGGGCGCGCTGCTCGACCATCCGGGTCTCGCGCCGAGCATCATGATCGTCTATGTGTTCGCCGTTCAGCTGTGCGCATTCTTTACCTGGAGTCGCCTGTATTGCTTGTTGAGCTCGGCTGCCGCCGTGGCGCTCTACAACTTTTTGTTTGTCGACCCGCGCTACTCGCTGTCGCTTATCGACCGCGGCTATCCCGGCATGTTCTTCATCATGTTCGTGGTTTCGCTTGTGTCGAGCTCGATTGCGTTGGCCCTGCGCCGCGCCTTGGCACAGGCTGCCGCCAGCGACCGCCGCACGCATATGGTGCTCGAGACCAACCGCATGCTGCAGCGGTGCGCCGATCAGCATCAGATCGTTCACGCCATGGCCACGCAGCTGGCGCGTCTTTCGGGCTGCCCTGTCGTGTGGTACAGCGCCGACGCCGAGGGCGATGACCTGCTGCCGCGTGCGACGTACACGGCCGTGGGCGATGCCGCCCCGGTGCACGAGCTGGCGCCGCAGATGCCGCCGCGGCTCTCGGCGTCCGCCTATGTGGGAACGCCGCTCGACGCCACGTTTGGCGGCTCGGCGTTTTATGGCATCTACCTGACGGTTCGCACGGGCGACGGCTTCGTGCGCTCGGGCGACCCCGCCTCGGTGGTGGGCGTGCTGGCTATCGTTGCCGAGCCCGGCGTGCTGACGCACGAGGAGCGGACACTTGCCGATGCCATCGTGAGCGAAGGCGAGCTGGCGCTCGATCGCGCCCGCGCCATGGAGGCTCGCGAGGAGGCGGCGGTGCTTGCCAAAAATGAGCAGCTGCGCGCCAACCTGCTGCGCTCCATCTCGCACGATCTGCGCACGCCACTTACCAGTATTTCGGGTAATGCCGACGTGCTGCTCGACCAGGGCTCGACCGGCACCGCGGTGCTCGATGCCCAGACGCGCCGCGGCCTGCTTCTATCCATTCGCTCGGATGCGCTGTGGCTCAACGCCACCGTCGAGAATTTGCTCGCCATCACCAAGCTCGAGGGTGGCGGTATGCGCCTGTCGACCACGCTCGAGCTCATGGACGATATCGTCGAGGAGGCGCTGCGCCACGTGAACCCTGCCGTGCGCGAGCACGACCTTAAGGTGGTGGCGTGCGATGAGCCGGCGCTCGTCAACGTCGATGCGCGCCTGATGGTGCAGCTGGTGGTCAATCTGGTGAACAACGCCATCACCTATACGCCCGCGGGCTCGCATATCATGATTTCGATTAGCGTCGACGATGGACGCGTGGCGTGCTCGGTGGCCGATGATGGTCCGGGCATCGCACCCGAGGATCGCGAGCGGATCTTCGAGTCGTTCTATACCGCCAACCATGGTCTGGCCGACAGCCACCGCAGCGTTGGCCTGGGTCTTTCGCTCTGCCGCTCCATTGCGTTGGCGCATGGCGGTAGCATAGAGGTTGCCGCGGCGGACCCGCACGGCTCGGTCTTTACGATTGAGCTTCCCGCCGCCGACGTTTCGTTTGATAAGGAGTAGCGCCGTGCCGAACTCTGCCGTAAAACCGCTCATCTTGGTCGTTGAGGACGACCCCGCCGTCCGCAACCTTATCGTTGCCGCGCTCGAGGCGCACGGCTTGCGCCATATGGCCGTGGAGACCGCCCATGCCGCCATCGCCGCCGCCTCATCGCAGGCACCGAGTATTGTGCTGCTCGATCTGGGCCTGCCCGATATGGACGGCGTCAAGGTGGTGGAGTCGGTGCGCGCATGGTCGGGCATGCCGATTATTGTGGTCTCGGCGCGCAGCGAGGATGCGGACAAGATTCGCGCGCTCGATGCCGGCGCCGACGACTACCTGACCAAGCCGTTTTCGGTCGAGGAGCTGCTCGCGCGCATTCGCACGACGCTCAGGCGCCTTTCGTATGCGCAAACGGGCGGCGTTGTCTCCGAGGGCTCGTTCGATACCGGTGAGCTGCATATCGATTTTGATGCCGGCATCGCCACGATGGATGGCGAGGAGCTGCATCTGACGCCGATCGAGTACAAATTGTTATGCCTGCTAGCGCACAACGCCGACAAGGTGTTGACGCACCAGTTTATCCTGCACGAGATTTGGGGAACGGCAACCAAGAGCGACCTGGCGAGCCTGCGTGTCTTTATGGGCACGCTGCGCAAGAAGATCGAGTCCGACCCCGCGCATCCGCGCTATATCCAGACGCATGTGGGTATCGGCTATCGCCTGGTCACCCAAGGGTAGGACGGCGTCCGCCATCCCACTGTGAGTTGCGGTGAAATACGGTCTATATTTGCCTAATTCCAGGTAAAACAGTCCGTATTCCACCGCAACTTTGTTATTTGCCCTTGGGCTTGCTGGCGTAGAACTTCTTCTTTTTGGACTTGCCGGCAGGGGAGGGTTTGCCGGCAAAGTTTGATTTGCCGTTGCCGGCCTGCGTGGGCGCGGGCGCTGCTGCACGAGGCTTGCGCGCCTCGGGGTTGCGCAGCTCCTCGGTTCGCTCGGCAATCTCCTCGGCGCTAAAGCCGACCTCGGCCATGGCGTCCTCGATGGGCAGTCGGCGCACGATATAGCAGTGGTGCACCTTCTGGTTGCGCGCGAAGTCCTCGGGGATGGTCTGTGCCGTAATGTCCTCCAGCACGACGCCCGCGCGCGCGAGCTTGCGCGTTTCGGGGCGGAAGCCGCGCAGGTTGCAGCTAAAGATGGCATGTCCGCCCTGTGCAAGCAGGCGAGATACGCCGGCCAAAAGCTCAACATGGTCGCGCTGGACATCCCAGGTGCGGCGGCCCATCTTGGACGAGTTCGAGAACGTGGGCGGGTCGACAAAGATCAAGTCCCAGCGGTTGCGCGTCTGGCGCTGGTCGCGAATCCAGGCGAGCACGTCGTCGCGCACAAAATGATGCCGCGGACCAACAAAGCCGTTCTGGCGCATATTGCGCTCGGCCCAGTCCAGGTAGGTGTTGGAAAGGTCGACTGTCACGGTTTCCTTGACGCCGCCGTCGGCCGCATAGCAGGTGGCGGTGCCGGTATAGGCGAACAGATTGAGGAAGCGGCGTGCCTGTTTGGCGTGTTCGCGCACCAGGTTGCGGGTGACGCGGTGATCCAGGAAGATGCCCACATCCAGGTAGTCGTCAAAGTTGACGGCAAAGGTGAGCCCGCCTTCTTCGATGAGCGGCAGACGCCGGCGCGCGATGTTGGCGCGCTCGCCCGATCCGCCCTTGCCGGCGCCCTGCTTGCCGTACTGCGAGCCGCCGCGCGAACGCATGCGGGCCTTGGCGTGCACATGCTCGGCCGGAACATCAAGGATGCGCGGCGCGATGGCCAAGATGTCGAGCATGCGGGCCTGGGCCAGCGCGGGATCGATGGTCTTGGGCGCGGCGTATTCGGCGATGACGAGCCAGCGGCCCGGCGTCTGCGGGCAACCCTCGTACAGGTCGATGGCGGCGGAGTAGTCGGGCAGGTCGGCTTCGTAGACGCGATAGCAGCTCACGCCCTCGCGCTTGGCCCACTTGCGGCGCAGACGGGCATTCTTGCGCAGGCGGTTGGCGAACTGCTCGGACTCCGGGATGAGCACGGGCAGCGGCTTGCCGTCGCCCAAGTCGAGCGTGGCGGCAGGTTCGGGCATGGAGGAAGCGGCGGCTTCGTCGTTGGCTTCGTTGGCATCCGCAACCTCGGCCTCGGCATCCGCGCTGGTCGCAGCCTCAAACGCTGCAGCGGCGTGGTCGAGTGAGGGCCAAACTTCAAGAGCCGCCTCCTCGTTATTGGGCATGACGGCGATCGAGCGCTCGGGCTCGGCGTGGAGCGCGCGGGCCAGCAAGCCGTCGCGGGTGAGAGCGGCGACCGGCGCCGAAGCGAGCTCGGGGGCGCGGCGCAGCTCGCCGATGAGCGTCATGGCATCGTGCATGAGCGAAAGCGGGGCCTCGGTCGTGTCCGCGACCAGGGCGGCACCGGCGACGGCGCCCGCATGGTCCAGCACGGTGGCGGGCTTGGCGGCACAAAAGTCGACAAAACGCTTGTAGCCGGCGCACTTGACCATGCGCTCGGCAGTCTTGCGGGCGGCGGGGTCGATGTCTACGGCCACGGTGCGCGCCTGGCGCTCGCGCGCTGCCGCCTCGCGCTCGCGCGCCTCGGCAAGCAGCTGCTCCCACAGGGCGGCGTCGTGCAGCTGCCAGCCCTCAAAGCCCCAGCGTTCGCGTGCAGCGCCCGGGGCGCGGTCGGTCAGAATGTTCACGGCCTCCAGCAGCAGACCGCCGCCGGCGCACGAGGCATCGATCAGCGTGGGAAGGGCTTCGTTCTCGTAATCGTCGGCCGTCAGCTCGCGCTCGCATAGTGCGGTCCAGCCGACCTGCGCCAGCACCAGGGCGGCGTAGTCGGGGCGCAACACGTGTGCGCCCTCGCCGGCACGAGTCGCCGCGGGCGGCAGACGCTTGAACAGCGGGTCGCCCGAAAGGTCCAGGCTGATGCTCGCGCGGCGCTGACGCAGCGAAAGCAACAGGTGAACATCGGGGTCGGCGGCATCGACGTCGGCGCGACGGCCCGTGGTCTCGGCCAGACGGTCGCACAGCGCGTCTTTGGCGCGCAGGGCCGAGAAGCGCGTGTTGCGCAGCTGCTCGGTCACGCCGCGGGCGGTGATGGCGATGGTGGCGCCGGGGCGGATGATGGTCTCCCAAGCGATGTCGTAAACGCTGTCGTACAGTTCATCGGCATCCTGCGCCTCAAAGCGCCCGAGTACCACGAACACACGGCTCGCCAGGCGTGACCACAGACAGGCGCGGTAGCCTTCTTCGAGCTCGCCCTCAAATGTGGCGCGGCCCTTCAGCCGGCGAACATGCGAAAGCCCGAGGCGTTTAAGCTCATCGGCGAGTGCAGACTCAAAGCCCTCGGGGCAGCTTGCGTAAAATTCCATGGGTGACCTCTCTGGTTGCGTCGCTCCATTATATGATGGATGCTTCGTTTACTCTCGCCCCCGAAAGGAACCCATATGATTGATGCGTGCCCCGATTCTGCCGTGCTCTTTTTTGACGTGGACGGCACGCTGACGTCGTTCGATCCCGACAACATGACCGACAAGGACTTTTCGGCGGTTCGCCCCTCGCAGGCGGTGATCGAGGCGTTTCATCGTCTGCGCGACGCAGGGCACAAGGCGTTTATCTGCACGGGTCGTCCCTTGTGGCTGATTGCCGATGGCCTGCGTGCTTTGGAGCCTGCGGGTGTCGTTGCCATGGCGGGAGCGACGCTCGAGGTCGAGGGCCGCGTGGTGCATGAGGACTGCTTTGACGAGGACGTTATTGAGGAGCTTGCGCGCCGTATGGCCGCGGCAGGGATTGAGGCCTTTTTCGAGACCAACGTGGCTACTTTTGCCCTGGAACCCGCGGGTGTTGAGCAGTCGTCTCTGATCGGCACTTCTGTGGTGCACAGCACCGAGGAAATGCGCGTCGACGGCAGTCTGCGCGTGGGCAAGGTATGCCTCAGTGTGCCCAGTTTGGCTCGCGTGGCCAACGATGACGGCTTTATCGATCGCGAGTTTGAGCTGTGCAACACCGGTGGCCAGAATCGCGAGCTGAGCCCCAAGGGCATTGACAAGGGCGTGGGCGTGGCGCGAGCGCTGGAATACCTGGGTCGCACCGGCAACGCGCGCACCTTTGGCTTTGGCGATTCCGGCAACGATCTGGGTATGCTCGCCGCTGTCGAGACGGCCGTGGCCATGGGCAACGCCATGCCCGAGGTCAAGGCGCTCGCCGACTACGTGACTGATGATGTCGCACACGACGGCACCGTCACAGCGATGCAGCATTTCGGCCTCATCTAATGAATCCCACGTTCTGACGTTTGCTCAAACTGCGACTCTTTGCTTTTGCATGCTCAATCGATTTATCAATCCAAACACTGAGGTGTTTATACCGTTCGCCGAGAAGATAAAAAACCGCAGCTCACGCCTTGATAAACGTAGGTAAAGTGTTTAGCAGTTTAACGCCCATGTGCAAGCGAAAGGAATCAGGCAGATGGCAATCAAGGTGTTCGCTGACGGTGCAAACCTCGAGGGCATGCTCGACATGTACGAGAACGGCAACGTTCAGGGTTTCACGACCAACCCGTCCCTTATGAAGAAGGGCGGCGTGACGGATTACCGCGCGTTTGCCAAGGAGGTCCTGGCCCACATCACCGATGTGTCCGTCTCGTTTGAGGTCTTTGCCGACGACGTCGAGACCATGGAGGTCGAGGCGCGCGAGATCGCTACCTGGGCCGAGAACGTCTACGTCAAGATTCCGTGCGTGACCACCAAGGGCGAGTCCACCGCCGAGCTGGTGCGCAAGCTTTCGGCCGACGGCATCAAGGTCAACGTCACCACCATCTTTACGCCTACGCAGGTTGATGAGATGGTCGAGGCCGTCGACGCCGAGACGCCGTCCATCATCTCGCTCTTTGCCGGCCGCATCGCCGATACCGGCGTCGACCCCATTCCGTTTATGACGGAGTCGGTCAAGAAGGCCGCCGCAAAGCCCAACTGCGAGGTCCTGTGGGCGTCCACGCGCGAGCTCATCAACATTTACCAGGCCGAGGCCTGCGGTTGCCAGATCATTACGGTGCCCAACAGCATCCTGGCCAAGCGCAAGAACATTGGTCGCGACCCGTACGAGGTCTCGCTCGATACCGTGCGCGGTTTTGCCAAGGATATCGCGGCGCTCGGTTTCCATATCCTGCCGTAGCGCGAACACCGACTGTACCGTGGGCTGTTCGCCCCGGCCTTTCCTTTCCCTATCGCTCACGCGCTCCGCGAGGGTCGCGCTAGGCAAAGGAAAGGCCGGGGCTGCCGGCACGAGCTTGCCAGCAAGTTGGCGATTGGCTTCCATATCCTGCCGTGGGCAAAGGTACCCCCGCCTGCGCCGTGCAAAATTGAGAGTATTCAGCAAGGTAAAGGTCTTTATCAGTTGACCGAAGCATGGAACGGCCCCCGTTTTGGCTCTGACGACGCTAAAACGGGGGCTGTTTTTTGCTTTTTCGTCTCTGAGGGGCATCCGGAACGGTGGAATTTGCAGAATACTCGCGATTTTGCACATCGCTACAGGGGGTACCTTTGCTTTGGCGGTTTACTTTCCCTGCACCATGGTGAGCGAGATCTTCTTGCGGTCGCGATCGACCTTTTCTACCCACACCTTGACCGTGTCGCCGACGCGCACCACGTCGCTCGGGTGCTTGACAAAGCGATTGGCCAGCTTGGAGATATGCACGAGGCCGTCCTGGTGCACGCCCACGTCGACGAACGCGCCAAAGTCGACGACGTTGCGTACCGTCCCCTTGAGCTCCATGCCGGGTTCCAGGTCGTCGATGGAAAGCGCCGAGCGGCTAAAGACCACCTCGGGCGCGTCGTCGCGCGGGTCGCGGCCGGGCTTCTTGAGCTCGTTGACGATGTCGATGAGCGTGAGGGTGCCGCAGTTCAGGTCACTTGCCAGCGCCGAGATACTGCCCAGACGGCGCTCGATGTCGGGCACGCCGCCGCGGCTGAGCTCGCTGGCTTTAACGCCGGCGCGTTCCAGGACGGACGTGGCCACCTCGTAGCTCTCGGGGTGGACGCTCGTCGCGTCGAGCGGGTTCTTGCCGCCGCTGATGCGCAGGAAGCCCGCGGCGTTGAGGTATGCCTTGGGTCCTAGTTTGGGGACCTTCTTAAGCTGGCGGCGATCGGTAAAGGCACCGTTTTCCTCGCGGTAGGCCACGATGTTTTTGGCCACGCTCGGCGTGATGCCCGATACGTATCCCAGCAGGCTTGCGCTCGCGGTATTCACGTCGACGCCCACGCGGTTGACGACGTCCTCCACCACATGGCCCAGGGTGCGCGAAAGCTCGGCCTGGTCAAGGTCGTGCTGGTACTGGCCAACGCCGATGGACTGGGGCGGGATCTTGACGAGCTCTGCCAGCGGGTCCTGTAGACGGCGGCCCAGGCTCATGGCGCCACGCACGGTGACGTCCAGATCGGGATACTCTTGGCTGGCGAGCTCGGAGGCGGAGTACACCGACGCGCCGGCTTCGTTAACGATGGTGTAGCGAAGGCTGGGCGCCTGCTCGGCGATGAACTCCGAGACGACTTCCTCGGTCTCGCGGCTGGCGGTGCCGTTGCCGATGACGATGGTGTTGACGCTGTCCTTCTTGACGAGGCGGGCGAGCTCGCGCTTGGTGCCGGCGACGTCGTGGCGCGGCTTGGTGGGGTAGACCACGCCGTGGTCGAGCAGCTTGCCGGTCTCGTCCATAACGGCGACCTTGCAGCCGGTGCGGTAGCCCGGATCGAGCGCGAGCACGCGGGCGCCACGGACGGGGCGTGCCGAGAGCAGGCCCTCGAGATTCTTGGCAAAGACATTAATGGCCTCGGTCTGCGCGCGGACGGTGAGCTTGGCGCGGGCCTCGCGCTCCAGCGAGGGGGCCATGAGGCGCTTGTAACCGTCGGCGATGGCGGCATCGAAGGTGGGAGCAAACACGCCCTGGCGGCGGGGCCAGCGGCTGCCGAGGCGTGCCGTGGCGGCGGCGCCGTCGACGTTCACGCGCACGCGGAGCTTGCCCTCGCGCTCACCGCGGTCGATAGCCAGCACGCGGTGGTTGGGTATACGGCGCAGCGGCTCGTCATAGCTGTAGTACGGCTCGTAGGGGGTCTTCTCGGCGGGGTCGGTGGCCTCGACGATGATGTCGGCGGTGTTTTGCGTAAAGGCGCGCAGGTCGGCGACGTTCTCGGGGTCTTCGGCCACCGTCTCGGCCACGATGTCCGCCGCGCCGGCGAGCGCCTTCTCGGGCGTGTCGAAGCCGGCTTCCTCGTTGACGTAGGCCGCGGCGGTGTCGAGCGCGCTGCCCTTGGCGGATGCCTGCATGATGATCATGTTGGCAAGCGGCTCCAGGCCTGCCTCGCGGGCCTTCTGTGCGCGGGTCATGCGCTTTTTGCGGTAGGGCTTGTAGAGGTCCTCGACACGCTGGAGCTGCGTGGCCTCGCGAATCTGCTGTTCGAGCTCGGGCGTAAGTTTGCCCTGGGCGTCGATGAGCAGAATGACGTCCTCTTTGCGCTGTTCAAGATTGCGCAGGTAGGACAGGCGCTCGTCGAGTGTGCGCAGGGCGACGTCGTCCATGCCGCCCGTTGCTTCTTTGCGGTAGCGCGAAATAAAGGGGATGGTGTTGCCCTCGTCGATGAGCTTGACGGCTGCCTCGATGTTGGCGGCCTTAAGGTTGAGCTCGTGGGCGAGCTGGGCGATAAGATCCATGGGACTCCTTGCGTTTAAGGTGCGTTTGCAGCACAGGGCTACCAAGGATACCACCCGTTTCAAAAGACTGTTTTGGGCCCTCGCCACGAAAACGACCTATCTACTACGTTTGAACCGTATGGGTCGACCATCCCCCGGTTTTCAGAAAATACGCAAGCCGTCTACCTGCGCTTTTGATTTTAGGAAATATGGCATGGTTGAGGGTGATTGGCTAAACGTAGTAGATAGGCCCATTTCGTGGCGAACGAATCAGGCTGAGGTGCAAAATGGCCCCCGTCTCAGAAAAATCGTCGGCAAGGTAGCAAAATGCCCCGCGGGCAGGAGGCTGCTCGCGGGGCAAAGAAGAGGGGCTTATTGGTGGCGGACCGAGGGGTTCGGCATGGGGTTTGCCGCGGTCGCTCTTAAGGCATTACAGCTCGACGAGCTGGCCGGTCTCGGCGGCCTCTTTGATAGCGTTGAGAAGTGTGAGCGTCTTAACGTTGTCGGCGGGGGTCACGACGGGCTCGACCTCGCGGCGGACAACCTTCACAAAGTGCTTGAGCTGCATCTTGTGTGGCAGTGCCGGGTCGACAGCCGGAATCTCCATCTGCAGCGGCTTGTGCCAGTTGGAGGCGCCGTCGTAGGAGAACTGGTGCAGGCGGGGCAGCGACAGGGCGCCCTTGGTGCCGCCGATAAAGTAGGCGTCGGCGTCGAAGGGGCGGTACTGCGGATCCTCGCGAGCGGTTGCCTCCCAGTTCCAGGGGCTGGCGGTGGCGTCGGAGATGGTCATGCTTGCGAGCGCGCCATCGGCAAAACGGACGTTGACCACGGCGGAGTCCTCGGTCTCAAAACCGCGGGCGGCGCTGGACTGCATACCCTGGACGGCAACAGGCTCGCCCAGCAGATAGCGGAGCAGGTCGACGTCGTGAACCAGGTTGACCAGGATCGGGCCGGCACCCTTCTTGCGGCGCCACTCGACATCGAAATACTCGTCATTCTTATAGATCATGTAGTGGAAGCTCGACACGGTGAGCTTGCCCAGCTCGCCGGACTCGATGATCTCCTTGGCCTTGTTGACGAAGGGGTTGTGGCGACGGTGCTGACCTACGAGCACGGGCACGCCGGCGGTCTCGGCCTCGGCGGCGAAGGCCTGGGCATCCTCCAGGTCGTTGGAGATCGGCTTTTCGATCAACGGCACGATATTGCGCTTCACAGCCTCGCGGGTAACGCCCAGGTGCAAGTCGTTGGGGGTGGCGATAATGACGGCCTCGGGTTTGACCTCGTCCATCATCTGGGCGGGATCGGTGTAAAACGGCACGCCGGCGGCCTCGGCCGTGGCGCGAGCGCCCTCAAAGGCGTCGGCGATGGCGACGAGTTCGGCCTCGGGTTCCTCGGTGACAAAGCGGATGTGGTTGCGGCCCATGGCGCCGGCGCCGATAACGGCAATGCGGACGGGGTTGAGCTCAGACATTTCGACTCCTTAATACTGGTGACCGGTGGGATGCGACAAAGGGGCTGTCCCTTTGTCGCATCGGTAAAACTAGGCGGACTTCTTCTTGCTGTCGGAGACCATCATGTAGACGGTGAGCACGACGGCGATGGCGGCGATCACAATGGCGCCGTAGAAGGACTGCTGGTAGGCGGCGCTGCCGGCCTCGGCGTGATACAGCACGGCGGTGATGGGCTGGCTGATCCAGGTGGAAGCGGCATAACCCAAAAACATGATGCCGTAGTTGACGCCGATGTTGCTGGTGCCAAAGGCGCCACCGGTGAGCGGCGGGTAGATGACGAGCAGAGCGCCAAAGCTAAAGCCGAGCAGGGCGAGCGCCACAAAGAACATGCTCTGCGTAAAGCTCATCGACATGATGACGAGTGCGACGATGGTGACGACAAGGCTGATGAGCAGCGACTTATAGGCGCCGAGCTTGTCGATGATCTGGCCAAAGGACAGACGGCCGACCAGGTTGGCGCAGGTGTTGACGGAGACGACCACGCCGCCGAGGGCGACGGCCGCGGCGCTCGTGGGGTCGGCGAAGAGCTGGACGGCGGCGATGGAGGCAACCTTGCCCACGAGCAGGGTGCCCGCGGTGGCGGCAAAGGCGAAGGTGACGATGAGGACCCAGAAGCGCGGGGTCTTGACCATCTCGCCCGGGGTGAGGTCGCCGAAGGTGCCGGCATGCGCGCCGCCCTTGGGGGCCTCGAAGCCCTCGGGCAGCCAACCGGCCTCGGGGGCCTTCAGGAACAGGGCGGAGGCGGCGATCGTCACAAAGAAGATGACGCCGAGCGCCTTAAGGGCGCCAAAGATGCCCAGGCTCGGGATGAGCAGCGAGGCGAGCACCGGGGACAGCACGGCGGGGCCGGCGGTCGAAGCGGCCAGGGTGATGCCGGAGGCGAGACCCTTCTTGTCGATAAACCACTTTTGGCCGGTGGTGAGCGCCGGGTTGTAGCCCAGGCCGTTGCCGATGGCGGCGACGAGCGAGAACCACAGGTAGAACTGCCACGGCTCGGTGACGGTACCGGACATGAACCAGCCCAGGCCGTAGCACACGGCGGCGGCGATCACGACGTTGCGCGGGCCGATCTTATCGGAGATGCGGCCGGCGAAGATGCCCGTCACGGCCATGATGGTCTGAAAGACCGGGAAGGCCCAGGTAAGAGCGCTGGACCACTCGGGGTAGACGGCGAGCAGGTTCTTGCTCACGACGGAATACAGCGCGATGGAGCTGATGAAGAACATGGTGACGCACGCGGCGGAAAGCACGACGGCGCGACCCTTGTTGGAGTTGGTGGAAGCCATTGGACTCTTTCTAATCGATACGGGGGAGGAACAGGCGTGTCTGCGGGTCCTCCCTGTCGGGTTGGTTTACTGGTCAGTCGGCTTGGCGACGCCGGACTCATCGGACCAGATCTCGACACCCTTGTTCTTAAGGTAGTTGTCGGCATAGGCGCGACGGCCGCCGGGCTTGGCGGTGAGGTCGCCCATCATGTTGGAGAAGCCGCCGTCGACCTTGATGGCGTCGCCGGTGGTAAAGTCCGAGCGCTTGGACGCCAGGAACATGACGGCGTTGGCGATATCGCTGACCTCGCCGATGCGGCGCGTGGCGATCAGGCGGCTGCGGCTCTTTTCGACCTCGGGGTCGGCGTAGAAGTTGGCCGACATCGGGGTCTTAACGAAGCAAGGCTCGACGCAGTTGGAGCGGACGCCGTAGGGGCCCCATTCGGCAGCCAGCATCTTGGACATCATGTTGACGCCCGCCTTGGTGGAGCTGTACACGCCCGAGAACGTCTCGGGGGAGTGGCTGGCAACGGTCGAGATGTGCACCAGGCGACCCTGGCCGGCCTTGATCATCTCGCGACCAAAGCGCTGCGAGGTGATGAAGTAACCGGTGAGGTTGACGTTGAGCACCTGCTCCCAGTCGCTCAGCGGCAGGTCCTCCATGGCGGCGAAGCGCAGGATGCCGGCGGTGTTGACAAGGACGTCGACGCGGCCGAAGTCGGCGATGGTGGCATCGACGGCGGCCTGAACCTCGGCCTCGTCGGTGGCGTTCATCTTGTAGCCCTCGGCGTGGATGCCAAACTCGGCGGCGAGGTCGGCGGCTGCGGCCTTGACCTTCTCCTCGTCCAGGTCGAGCAGGACGACGTTGGCGCCGTTGCGGGCGAACTCGCGGCAAATCTCGACGCCCATACCGCCGAGCGCGCCGGTCACGGCGCAGACATCGCCCTCGAGCTTAAGCCAATTGCTCATAGGAACTTCCCTTCTTGTGCCTCCCGGTGGGTCGCTCCCATTAACCGACCCACGTGGTTTTCGCTGGTTATCGTATGCTTTGCATTTGCGCAGGTGAATTGCATATTTGTTAGAATGGCGTTAACCGTAGGTTTATACTGTGCGATGCAGTTTTTCTCAATCGAGCGCGTGACCTGCCAAAACGACCCCCTGTGGCGCCATGCGTTCACAGGCGCGAAAACGGGAGATTGACGTGTACGATCGACGACTCGAGGCCATATCGGCCGCCGCGGAGCTGGGAAGCTTCTCACGTGCGGCGGCAAAATTGCGCGTGTCGACCCCGGCGCTCGTCAAACAGGTGTCGGGTTTCGAGGCCGAGTTTGGCATCACGTTGTTCGAGCGCTCGCATTCGGGTGTTAAGGTGACGCCGGCGGGCGCTCTGCTGGTGGACGACGCGCGCTCGATCATGCGGCAGTCCGAGGACGCGCTGCGCCGCGCCCGACGCGCGGCGGGCGATGGCGGTGCCGTGCGTCTGGGTGTGTCGATGATGTGCCCGGGGCGCCAAACGCTGTCGATGTGGTCGGGCGTACACGAGCTGGAACCGTCGCTGCGATTTGAGATCGTGCCGGTAAGCGACCTCTATGACGAGCGCGAGACCGTCATGCGCAGCCTCGGTCGTGAGGTCGATGTGGTGCAGTCGAGTTTTTCGACCCCGCGCTGGGGTGACGCCTGCCAAAAGCTCCGCATTGTCAACGTGCCGTTTTATATCGACCTGCCGCGCACGAGCCCGCTGGCGCGCAAGAATCGCATTACGGTCGCCGACTTGGAGGGTATGCGTCTGCGCGTGCTCCGCCACGGCAACGACGCTATGGACAGCCTGCGTATCGATCTGTTGGCCGACGGCGGCGTAGACGTGATCGACGTGGACAGCTTTGACTTTGCGCTCTTTAACGAGGCAGAGGAAAAGGGCGACGCGGTGCTCACCTGCGGCGCATGGTCGGGGGTGCACCCGGCCTTTGTGGGCGTGCCGTTCCTGTGCGGGCGAGAGGTGCCGGTCTTTTTGCACTATCCGCTCGAGCCCACCCTCCAAGTACAAAAATTCGTCAACGCCATGGCCCAACTCCTCAAGTAGCCAAAAGAGCCCCGTCCCAAATTAGCTACCCTTTGCTACGGGTTTAGCGGTCCTCGCGTTGCGGCCCGGCCGCCTCGGCTGTCTTTACGCGGTTCTTATCGACGTACATGTTCTTGTCGGCCTGGGAAAAGAGTTCGCGCATGGTAGGCGGCTCGTCAAAATCGCTGGAAAGCGCATAGCCCACCGCGTAGCTGATGGGCATATCGGGGTGGACTTCGGAATACTCGTTCACGTTCGCGCGAATCCGAGCGAGACAAGATTCCACAGCGGCTCGGTCGGCATCCCGCAGTACCGCGATAAACTCATCGCCGCCGTCGCGACCCACAAAGCACGTCTCGGACGCCACACTTCCCAGTTGCTGGGCAAAAGAGCGGATGTATCCGTCGCCCTTCTCGTGGCCGAAGTTGTTATTGACCATATGCAGATTGTTAAGGTCGAAGACGCACACCGCAACGGGCGCCTCCGCGGAGACAGGCTGTTCCTGTCCCAAGATCTCCTCGCACTTGTTCTTATTGGGCAGTCCCGTGGCTTCGTCGAGATAGACTTTGCTCTGCAGTTCGCGATTGAGCGCGGCAGTTCGCACCGCGCGAACAAGTTCGACCGCAAAGGTCGCCACCAAGCCCATGATGTCGATGATCACCAAGCCCTCGAGATAGTTGAGCGTCGATGCCTTCTCCTGAGAGTAGTCCTCTGCGAGTCGCGTAGCATCGTCGCAAATGCCAAAGAACTCCTCGCTCATGGCGATGATATCAGTGTTCTCGTAACCGACCTCGCGCACGCGGGCAATCTCGGCGCGAAGCTCATCAAAATAGTTTGCAAGCTCGGTCATCTTTGCCTGGTACTCATCGTCATCGAGACGGACGAGATTGAGGTCGTCACTTCAGTAACGCAAGCCGTTGATGTATGAATCCACGGCTTTAAGCAGGTCATCTTGAGGCTGGCCTGCGTCCTCGAGCTTAACGATTCGCTGCGTGGTACCGCGCACCAGACCGGCGTAGTTGACCACGCGCGCCGTGCCCTGGATATCGGAGACGAGCAGCATAACATTAATGAAGAAGAAGATGAGAACTGCCGTGAGCACCATCATGAGCAGGCGCATCGCCCGACTGGCTTTCTTGGCGACAGAAGTATTCACAAGTTCACTCCCCCAAATGACAAAAGAGCAGGTAGCACGCAGTGTGCTGAAATTCATGGGTGGTTAACTCTACCATATGGGCCAGCAGCCTCAAACTGCAGCAGACGCTCGTCCAAATTGGCGTGACGCTTGCCTTGTTGTTCTTGACCTGGCCGCGCTATCGGACATGCTTCTGGTCTTGGATCACCATGGGAAAGCTCATCCCGTTTTGTGCGTCTAGAGTGGGATGCGGCTTCCCAAAGGTGCCGTTAGGGGAAACTACATCCCGGTTTACGCCCTTGAAATGGGGTGCCGTTTCCCGGAGGGGACCCAGCGGGAAACGGCATCCCATTCTGGGCCCGAAAAGTGGGATACGGTTTCCGGCCGGCATGAAAAAAGCCTCCGCAGCTCGTGTGGCTGCGGAGGCTTTATTCGTTGCGGCGCATTGTGTTTGGGCCGTTGAGATGAGTCGATTTGCCCCGAAAGAGGTGGGCATTGACCTTGGGATCATGTCCGACGAACGAGCGGTAAATCGGCCATCTCGGCGAGCCGAACTACTCCAGCTCAAACGCTCCGGTATAGAGCTGGTAGTAATACCCACGCTTGGCGATCAGCTCGTCGTGGTTACCGCGCTCGATAATGCGGCCGTGGTCCAGGCAGATGATCGCGTCGGAGTTGCGCACGGTGGACAGACGGTGCGCGATGACAAACGTCGTGCGGCCCTCCATGAGCTTGTCCATGCCCGCTTGCACGATAGCCTCGGTGCGGGTGTCAATGCTCGACGTGGCCTCGTCCAGAATCATTGCCGGCGGATCGGCGACGGCGGCGCGTGCGATCGAAATCAGCTGACGCTGGCCCTGCGACAGCTGCGCGCCGTTGCCGGTGAGCATGGTATCGTAGCCGTCGGGCAGGCGGGTGATAAAGTCATCCGCGCCCGCGAGCTTGGCCGCTGCGATGCACTCCTCGTCGGTGGCGTCCAGGTTGCCGTAGCGGATGTTATCCATCACAGTGCCGGTGAACAGGTTCACGTCCTGTAGCACGACGCCCAGCGAGCGGCGCAGGTCGGCCTTGCGGATCTTGTTGACGTTGATGCCGTCGTAACGGATCTTGCCGTCGGCGATGTCGTAGAAGCGGTTGATGAGGTTGGTGATGGTCGTCTTGCCGGCACCGGTGGCGCCGACAAACGCGACCTTCTGGCCCGGCTTGGCAAACACGGACACGCCGTGCAACACCTCGTGGTCGGGCGTGTAGCCAAAGTCGACGTTGTCCATGACCAGGTCGCCGCGCAGCGGCACGTACTCGATCTCGCCGGTTGCGCGGTGCGGATGTTTCCACGCCCACATGCCGGTGTGGTGGTCGGCCTCCTCGAGCTGCCAGGTGTCGGGGTTCACCTGAGCGTTGACGAGCGTCACATAGCCTTCGTCGGCTTCGGGCTCCTCGTCGATGAGCTCAAAGATACGGTCGGCGCCGGCGAGGCCCATGACCACGGCGTTGATCTGCTGCGAGATCTGGCCGATCTGTCCGCAGAACTGCTTGGTCATGTTGAGGAACGGCACCACGACGGCGATGGACAGTGCCATGCCCGAGATGCTCAGGTTGGGCACGCCCAGCGCCAGGAAAATGCCGCCTGCCAGTGCGACCAGCACGTAGAGCAGGTTTCCCAGGTTCATAAGGATGGGCATGAGGATGTTGGCGTACATGTTGGCCTTCTGCGAGACCTCGAAGAGCTTTTCGTTGCGCTCGTCAAAATCGGCCTCGGCGGCAGACTCGTGGCAGAATGCCTTGACGACCTTCTGGCCGTTCATGACTTCCTCGATATGGCCCTCGACAACGCCGAGCTCGGTCTGCTGCGCAATAAAGAAGCGCGCGGAGTTGGAGCCGAGCAGCTTGGTCATAAAGGTCATAAAGGCGACGCCTGCCACAATGACCAGGCACATCCAAACGCTGTAGTACAGCATGATAAAGAACACCGTGACGATGACGATGGTCGTCATGAGCAGGTTGGGCAGCGACTGGCTGATCATCTGGCGCAGCGTGTCGATGTCGTTGGTGTAGTGGCTCATGATGTCGCCGCGCTGGTGCGTGTCGAAGTAGCGGATCGGCAGGTCCTGCATGCGGTTGAACATCTTCTCGCGCAGCTTCTCGAGCGAGCCCTGCGTGACGATGGCCATGGCGCGGTTCCAGAACAGCGAGGACAGGATGCCGACGCCGTAGATGCAGGCGAGGGTGGTCACGAGCTGTGCGATCTTGGGCTGTGCAGCTTCCCATTCGCCCGACTGCCACGATTCGCTAATAATCTGCAGGGCGCTCTGAAGGAAGGTCGCGCCGATGGAGTTGATGATGGCGCAGAGCACCACGCCGACGACGACGAGGGGCAAAAGCACGGGGTAGAAGCCAAAGAGCGTCTTGATGAGGCGCGACATGGTGCCACCCTTGCGGTTGAGCGCGCGCTCGGCGGTCGTTGCCTTACTCATGTGCCTCGCCTCCTTCCTGGGTCTGAGCTTGTGTTGCGGATGCCTCGGTGTCGGCTTCGACGGCCTCTTCGCCCTCGGCAGACATCTTGTTCTGCGAGGTGAAGGTCTCGCGGTAGATCTCGCTCGTCTTGAGCAGCTCGTCGTGGTTACCGATCTGCGCGATACGGCCGCCCTCCATGACGATGATGCGGTCTGCGTCCTGCACGGAGCTAATGCGCTGGGCGATGATGAGCTTGGTCGTGTTGGGCAGATAGCTTGCCAGCCCTGCGCGAATCTTGGCGTCGGTCTTGGTGTCGACGGCGCTGGTGGAGTCGTCCAGGATCAAGATCTTGGGGCGACGCAGCAGGGCGCGCGCAATGCACAGGCGCTGCTTCTGACCGCCCGAGACATTGGAGCCGCCCTGTTCGATCCAGGTGTCATAGCCCTTGGGGAAGCCGTCGACAAACTCGTCGGCGCAGGCCAGATGTGCCGCCTCGCGGACCTCCTCGTCGGTGGCGTTCGGGTCGCCCCAGCGCAGATTCTCGGCGATGGTGCCGCTAAACAGCACGTTTTTCTGTAGCACCATGGCCACTTGGTGGCGCAAGGCGTCCAAGTCGTAGTCGCGCACGTCCATGCCGCCCACGCGCACGGTGCCCTCGGTGGCGTCGTACAGGCGGGCGATGAGGTTTACAAGCGTGGACTTGGCCGAGCCGGTGCCGCCGATGATGCCGATGGTCTCGCCGCTCTTAATGTGCAGGTCGATATCGTCGAGCGCCTGGCGCTTCGCATGCGCGGAATACTTAAAGCTCACGTGGTCAAAGTCGATGGAACCGTCGGCAACCTCGAGCACGGGCTCGGCGGGATCGGCGATCGTGGGCTCGGCGGCTAGCACCTCGGTGATGCGGTGCGCCGATTCGTCGGCCATGGTCACCATGACAAAGATCATCGACAGCTGCATCAGGCTCATAAGGATCTGGAAGCCATAGGTAAAGATCGAGGAGAGCTGGCCCACGTCGAACAGCGTGCCCTGGCTCGTGATGATGAGCTTGGAGCCCAGGTAGATGATGACGACAAACGCGCCGTTGACGCAGATGTTCATCATGGGGTTGTTAAAGGCAAGCAGCTTCTCGGCGCGGGTGAAGTCCATCTGGACGTCGCGCGCAGCGGTCGCGAACTTCTCCTTCTCGAAGTCTTCGCGCACATAGCTCTTAACTACGCGCATGCCGGTGACGTTTTCCTCGACGGACTCGTTAAGGGCGTCGTACTTGTGGAACACGCGCGAGAAGATGGGGCGCACCTTAAAGATGATAAAGAACAGCCCAAAGCCCAGCAGCGGAATGATGACCAGGTAGACCATGGCGACGCTGCCGCCCATGATAAATGCCATGGTAAAGGCGAAGATCAATACCAGCGGCGCGCGCACGGCGATACGGATGATCATCATAAAGGCCTGCTGCACGTTGTTGATATCGGTGGTCAGGCGCGTGACGAGCGAGGAGCTCGAGAACTCATCGATGTTGGCAAAGCTGAATGTCTGGATCTTGTAGAACAGGTCGTGACGCAGGTTCTTAGCGAAGCCGCAACTCGCATGGCTGCAGGTGACGCCGGCAGCGGCGCCAAAAGCAAGCGACGTCAGCGCGATGAGCACCAAAAAGCCCGCGGTGGGAAGCATCTCGGCTACGGTGGCGCCGTCTTTGATGGCGTCGATCAGGTTGGCGGTGATAAATGGAATCAGCATCTCGCAGAGCACCTCGCCAAGCACGAGCAATGGCGTGGCAACAGTGACTTTCATATAGTCGCGGATGCTGCCCATGAGGGTTTTAATCATCCAGTTCCTCCCAGGTTACACGGATTTTCTCGAGCATTTCGGCGAGCTGCTCGCGCTCGTCGTGGGTGAGGGCACTAAAGGCCTGCTCTCTAAAGCGAATGCGGGCTGCCTGGTCGATGCGGGCGTTTTCCCGGCCGGTTTCGGTCAGGCGAATGGTGAGCTGCCGTCGATCCTTGGGGTTACGGCTGCGCTCGATGAGGCCGTTGAGCTCGAGCTTGGACAGGATCTCGGAAAGCGACCCCGGCTTGAGGTCAAAGTGCATGCCGAGTTCCTGCTGCGACATCTCGCCGCCGGGTTGCTTGGCCAGCAGGCAGATGATGGGCGCCTTGCCGGACACGCCTCCGCCATGAAAATGCATGTAATGGCCGCAAAAGCCCAGGCCATTGAGGATGCGCTTGGCAAGCTTGTCTTCTGAGCTAACCGCTTCGGGTGCATCCGCCGGCTGTGACGGGTCGCCGCCGGGCTCGTGCGAACAAAGGTTAAGAGGTTCATCGCACATGAATTAGTGTTGCTCCTTTCTTTAGTTAGGTAGTGGAATTGTTTTGTGCCTAACCAATCTAGGAGCATGAGAAATGAATGTCAAGGTACCAAAGTAGTTGTTGCGCGGTTTTACCAAACCGCGTAACGGCTCGACGCTGCGCGGGCCGCATTTGGACAATCTGACGTTCAACTTCAAGGGCGCGACCAGAAGGTCAGCGCCCTTTCGTTTCACGTCACCTTGTCACAAATGCGACCCGCTCGCTGTCGCTGCCAAAACATCGGCGTTGTTATGAGTAGTCATTGGGGACGTTCTTAAACGACTAGCTTCCTTCTTTCCGTAACCTTTCCGCAACAATTTGCCCTTCGCGCTGCCCGACTTCGCTCGTAACGTCCCCTGCGCTACACTTAGTCGCACTGTGGCGCTGCTGCGCCGTGCCCGAACCAAGGGAGACCCTCATGAAGAATACTCAGCTGCTGCTGATCAACGATATGTGCGGCTACGGCAAGGTCGCGCTTTCCGCCATGCTGCCGGTTCTGTCGCATATGGGCTATCGCATCCACAATCTGCCGACGGCGTTGGTGTCCGATACACTCAACTATCCCAAGTTCTACATCCACGACACCACCGAGTACGTGCGCCAGAGCCTCGCCATCTGGGAGGAGCTCGGCTTTGAGTTCGACGCCATCTCCACCGGCTTTATCGTGACCGAGGAAGAGACGCGCATCATTTCGGACTTCTGCCACCGTCGCGCGCAAAAGGGCACCAAGGTGTTCGTTGACCCCATCATGGGCGACAACGGCAAGCTCTACGCCGGCGTGCCCGAGTCCACGATCGGTCTCATGCGCAGCCTGCTCGAGTGCGCCGACTATGCGGTGCCAAACTACACCGAGGCCTGCCTGCTCACCGATACGTCTATCGCCGAGCAAATCACGCCCGACGAGGCCCGCGCCCTTGTGGTCGCCGTGCGCGAGCTGGGTGCCAAGTCGGTGGTCATTACGAGCGCCGTGGTCAATGGCACGAACGCGGTTATCGGTTACGACCATGTGGCGGGGGAGTACTTTACGATTCCCTTTGAGCTCATTCCGGTTTATTTCCCGGGCACGGGCGACACGTTCTCGGCGGTGCTCGTCGGCCGCGTTATGGCCGGTTGGAGCCTTCAGCGCGCGACGAGCGATGCCATGCGCGTGGTAGCGGAGCTTATCGAGCGCAATGCCGACCAAGAGGACAAGTCGGCCGGCCTTCCCATCGAGGCCTGCCTGGATGTGATCGACCATGAGTAACGCTGGCGAGAACGGCGCCAGGCCTGCGGGCGGGGGCAAGCCGCTCGGCGCGCCGCGTGGAAAGCGTCCACGTATCCGCGTGAGTTGCGTGGACCAGTTGGGCACATGCCGCTGCCATCACGGGCACAAGCCGGGCGACGTTTTTGACTTCGACCGAGATCGCGGCAAGATGTGCGCCATGGCCTGCCATGTGGGCTTTCCCTATATCGATATCTTGCGCTATGGCGGAACCGTGCCCGGCAACGAGCCTGGTACGGCAAAGTTCTGCTGCCCCGAGGTCGATACGCTGAACGTCTGGCTTGCCGAGATCGTCGACGAATAGTCGAGCGCAATGTGACAAAGGGACAGTCCCTTTGTCACATTCGCCGGTGGTGTTCCTTCTATTGTGCTTGTAATCTCAAATCTCTGCATTTCAGCCGATTTTAGGTTCTAAAAACTCTGCATTTCATCGATAATCAAGTATATAAACTCTGCATTTCATTCGATGATATTGAGGGGAGAGCCTATGCTGCGTAGGAAAATAGCGGCAGAGCTGGAGCGTTGGCTGAAGTCTACCGAGCAAAAGGCCTTATTCATCACGGGTTCTCGCCAGATCGGCAAAAGCTATTCGATTCGCGCATTTGGCAAAGCCAACCATGCAACCTACATCGAGCTTAACCTCATGGAAAATCGCCAGGCAAAAGATGCTCTTCTCGAGGCGCGGGATGCCGATGATTTCATCAGCAGGGTGACGCTTCTTTCGGGAAAGTCGATTGCACCAGGCAAAACGCTCGTGTTTGTCGATGAGGTCCAAGAGGCCCCCGACATCATGACGATGGCAAAGTTCCTTGTTGAGGACGGGAGGTGCCGCTGGGCGTTTTCGGGGTCAATGCTCGGGACCCAGTTCAAGGGCGTCAGGTCCTATCCCGTGGGGTATGTCCACGAGCTTAGGATGTTCCCGCTCGATTTTGAGGAGTTTTGCTGGGCAACCGGAGTGAGCGAGGGGGCTCGCCAAACGATACGCGACGCGTGCATCAACGAGAAGCCCATTCCTGGTTACATTCATGACGCGATGATGGCAAACTTCAGGACCTATACCGTTGTCGGCGGAATGCCAGAGGTCGTGCAGCGTTTCCTTGACACGCGGGGCGACCTTGCCTCTGTTCGTCAGCTGCAGTCAGAGCTCAACGAACAGTACCGACGGGATATCTTCAAGTATGCAAGCGGGCGAGCCCTTCAGGTGCAGAGCATCTACGATCAGCTCCCCATTATGCTTGAGGGCGAACACAAGCGTTTCGTGCTCAATTCCATTGACCCCAAGGCTCACTACGAGAAGTATCAGCGAGATTTTGTATGGCTTGTCGATGCCGGCGTTGCCCTCAAAGCCGATATCGTAACCGAGCCAAAATCGCCCCTGCTCAAGACGGCACGGCCATCGCAGTTCAAGCTATATCAATCGGATACGGGCATGTTGATGGCGCGCTACCCCGTTGGAGTCGCCCAAGCGGCGTATCTTGATAGCAAGGAGCCCAATCTGGGCGGCATTTACGAAAACGTGGTGGCCCAGCAGCTGGCTGCCCAAAATCGCCAGCTTTACTACTATCAGACAAAAAAGCGCGGTGAAGTGGACTTTGTGGTCGATGGACCGGATGGGACGGCTGTTCCGATCGAGGTTAAATCGGGCTCCTATTACCACGCGCACGCTGCGCTCGGTCATGTGCTTGATACGGCTGAATATGGCGTAAGGCTCGGGATTGTTTTCTCGAGAGGCAACGTTGAGCGCAACGGAGCGGTTCTCTATTTGCCGCTATATGCGACCTGGGGCCTTTCGGATGTTTTGGGCGACTCCTGCGCCGAGGGGATAAAACTGGAGGTCAAGCCGGTCTAGGGCCAGTCCCGGATGTGACAAAGGGACAGTCCCTTTGTCACATTCATGAGTGTGGATTTTCTCCCACGCTCGTTTTATGCCGATGGCGTGGCCCGTGTGCCCGCGCCGCCCGAGCGCCTACAGCTGCTCGAGCATAGCGGTGCAACCGGCGAGTACATCGCGGTAGGTGGCGTCGAAATTGCCGGTGTACCAGGGGTCGGCTACGTCGCCGGGGCGATCGGTCCAATCGAGCAAGCGCGTAACCTTGCCGTCGGGGTCGTCGCCAAAGATGCGACGCAGGCCACGCGCGTTCTCAGCATCCATGTAGACAATGTGATCCCAGTTGCCATACTCCGCGCGACGCACCTGGCGGGCACGGTGCGCAACGACAGGAATCCCGACTTCGCGCAGCTTGGCAACGGTGCCACGATGCGGCGGGTTGCCGATCTCCTCGGTCGAGGTCGCAGCGGAGTCAATGACAAACTCGCCCGCGCGCCCGGCGCGCCGCACCAGCTCGGTAAACACCGACTCAGCCATCGTCGAGCGGCAGATGTTGCCGTGGCAGATAAACAGTACACGTTGCATATGCGGTTTCCTTTCGATCGCCATCATCGAGCTCGAGTATCGCATCTACGCCTGCGCCAGCGCCCTCTTGCGTTCCCAGCGAGCCAACTTAATCGTCACCAGCGTAAGCACCCAGGCCACAAGCGAGAACGCGGCACCCACTGCGCCTACATATGCAATGCCAGCTCCGCTTACCACGGCACCGCCCACCGCGGTGCCAAACGAAATGCCGACATTAAACGCCATGGGTTCTACCGAGCTCGCGAGCACCATCGATTTGGGATGGCGGCTGCGAGCCACGTCCATAAAGTGCGTGATGCACGACACCGAGAACAGGTACATGAGCATCGCCAGGCTAAAGACAAAGACAAGTGCGAGCGGCATGGCAGCGCCCACGGCAAACAACCCAAACAATGCCGCTGCCTGCAGCACAAACGTAACCAGCAGTGCCTTCATGCCAAAGCGCGCGTCAATCCATCCGCCCAGGATGTTCGAAACCAGGCAGAACACGCCGTAGGCCATGAGCGTGGTGCTGGCTTCGACCGTGCCCATACCCAACACCTGCTCCAGATAGGGCGTCACGTAGCCGTAGAACACATAGACCGACCCCACGCCAAACAAGAAGATGAGCATACCGGTGATGATGCTCGGCTCGCGTAGCAGCCCCGCCTGCTCGCGAAAGGTGGCGGGCTCGTCGGTTTGCCCAGCGCGCGGCATAAACATCACGAGCGCTCCGCAGATCAGAACGGCAAAGGTCAGCGTGCCGTACATGGCCACGTGCCAGTCGAGCGTGTCGGCCACAAACTTGCCGATCGAAGTGACAAAGACCATTGCCACGGAAAACGCACCATATACCACCGAGATGGCAAGCGAAGTTTGCTGCGGAGACAGAAGCTCGGGGATGTACGTCACGCCCACGGCGAGCAGTGCGCCCGAGACGGAGCCCAGGATGATGCGCGAGATGAACAGCACCTGGAAGTTGGGCGCCAACGCCATGACCAGGTTGCCGAGCACAAAGACGATGCTGTAGCACACGAGCAGCTGGTAGCGGCGAAAACGCCCCGTGCTGAGCGCGAGCACCGGCGTCGAGATAGCGTAGATCAGTGCGAACACGCTAATAAGTTGGCCTGCGGTGGCAAGCGATACGCCGAGTTCCGTCGCCAAGTCACTTTCGATGCCGATGACCACGAACTCGGAGCAGCCGAGCGAAAAGCCTAACAACACGAGCAGCGCCAGGCAGAGCTTGGTGCGCGCGGGGGAGAGCGCGGCGGCGGTTGACTTACTTTTTTGCGTGGTTGCGGCGGTCAAGGTTGTCACTCCAATGTCGCATGAATAAGCGGGATTCAATCCCTGCAACTCTAACAGAATGTGACGAAGGGGCAGTCCCTTTGTCACATTCGCGGCGTGGCTGCCGCCCAAACCGTCACAACATTCGATGAAAATCTCGAAAACGAGGAAAAACGTCGAATGTTGTGACGGTTTTCGTGTCCGGCGCGGGTGAGCTTCGGTGCCGTCTGGGGGTATAAGGCTAGCAAGTGTTTATTTGCGAGGCCTAAGGGGCGCCCCGTATGGATATCGATAACTTTGAATGGTGGTATAGCGAGGGCGAGGCTCCGGACGAGGAGTGGGACGAGCCCGCGCCGCGTGACGTGTCGAGCGACGAAGACGAGACCGGTAACGATGCCGTCGAGATGGACGCCGCCTCCGACCCCGTCGAGCCCCTGACCTTTGAACAGGCCTGGGCCCAGGCCGAGGCCGACGAGGCTAAGGCCGATGCCACGGCCACACTCGATGAGCCGGCGGACATGTCCATTTCGCCGGCAAAGACCCCGCAACCTCGCCACACCATCGACCCCGGCAGTACGGCATCTTTCAGCATTCTCGACGTGCCCGCGCAAGGCGCCCAGGCGCCAGCGCCCACGCATCGCCCCGACCTGGCTCGTGAGGAAGACGCGGGCCGCCGTTCTCCGCTCGGCCCCATCCTCATCGCCTTCATGGCCGGCGTTATCGCCTGCTCGGCAATCGGCAGCATCTGGGGTCATGTCGAGCGGCAGCGCCAAGACGCCGCCAAGGTCGAGATGTCCGTCGAGCAATCGCTCAGCCGCACGCGCTCGGTGCATGTGTCGGTCGAGGTTAAGGACGGCGCGACGTGGGATACCGCGCGCGGCGACAGCCAAATGCTCGTCCATATCGTGGGCCGCACGCTCAGGGGACAAGCAATCGACGAGTACCAATACGTTAATTCCGAAGGTGACGGTATCGAGCTCAAGCCCGGCGACTACGAGCTCACGGTCGATGAGCCGCCCGTCGCCACCGACGGCACGCGTTACCGCGCCTCAAAGCGCATGGTCCCGGTGAGTTTTAATTCGCAAGCACCCGATACGGTCGATAGCACGCCGCAGGGCGGGTTTGACCTTTACGCTATTGCTCAATAACTGCGCCCGCCGCTCAACCCCGCCGCCAAGAGTGGGACAATATCCCTCGACACCGTTGTTCACTATTGGAGGAAGTAACATGTCCACCGTCACTACCATCAAGCGCGGCGGCCTTACCGCGGCCATCGATTCCATGGGCGCCCAGATCACGAGCCTTGCCCTCAACGGCAATGAGTATCTGTGGCAGGGCGACCCCGCCTTTTGGGGCAAGCACGCGCCTATCCTGTTCCCCATCGTGGGATCGCTGCGCAACAACACGGCGACGTCTGCGGCCGGCACCTGCGAGATGGCGCGCCACGGCATCGCGCGCATTGTCGAGCACAAGATCGTCGAGATGTCGGAGGACGGTTCGTCCGTTACCTACGAGCTCACCGACACGCCCGAGTCGCTCAAGGCCTTCCCGTTCCACTTTAAGCTCAACATGACCTATGCCCTGACCGGCGACGCCACCCTCACGCAGACCTTTGCCGTCACCAACACCGGCGACGTGGACCTGCCGTTCTCGGTGGGCGGCCACCCTGCATTTAACGTGCCTGCCCCCGGTGCCGAGGACGAGACGTTCGAGGATTACGAGCTGGCGTTTACCGAGGCTTGGACTAACGAGGCCCCCATCATCACGCCCGATGGCCTTATGACGTTCGAGGGTAGCTACAAGGCCCCCGATAACTCGGACGTGCTGCCCATCACGCACCGCAGCTTCGATAACGACGCCATCATGTTCACCGATACCCCGGGCTCCACGCTCACGCTGCGCGGCCGCAAGTCGGGCCACGGCGTCAAGATCGACTTTGAGGGCTTTAAGTACATCGGCGTGTGGTCTGCCGCCAACGACGCTCCGTTTGTGGCGCTCGAGCCCTGGACCGGTCACACCACTATGGACACCGAGGACGACGTCTTTGAGCACAAGGTCAACACCATCACCTTGGCTCCCGGCGAGACGGACAAGCGCAGCTTTAGCGTTACCTTGCTCTAGAGGTTCCGCCGCTCGGTCGATGCTGCGCGCCGTCCAGAGCGATAATTTGTCATTCAAAAGGCAAGGCATGACCAGAAGGTTTATGCCTTGCCTTTTTCATGCCTAGTCGTTGGGGACGTTCTTGTTTGACTAGTCGTTTAAGAACGTCCCCAACGACTATCAATCGTTTTCAGTTCGTAAACTTGTATATATGCATTTATATATGCATTTGCTGGAGGTAGCGCTGAGCGGTATCCTGTTAAGTCGTCAGCATACGATTCAACAGGGAAGGCAGATTATGCATTCTCCCCATCAACGCGACGCGCATCCACAGCCGGTATGCAGCCGTCGCATCTTTTTGGGTAGCGCTCTCGCTGCGAGCGCTACTGTCGTCGCCGGCGCACTTGCCGGTTGCCAGCGCCCCTCCACGCTGGAAGTAGTTCAGCCCACGACGGGTGGCGGTCGCGACGACCTGTCCGATTCCGTTATCGGCAAGGATAAGATCCGCATTGGCATGGAGGCGGCCTACGCCCCGTACAACTGGCAGGTCTCCGAAGCCAGCGAGTACACCATCCCCATCGACAACGTGCAGGGCGCCTATGCCGATGGTTACGACGTGCAGATCGCCAAGATCGTCTGCAAGGCCCTCGGCGGCGAGCCCGTTGCCGTCAAGCAGAGCTTCTCGGGCCTTATCGATTCGCTCAACAACGGCCAGATCGACCTCATCATTGCCGGCATGAGCGCCACGCCCGAGCGCGAGGAGTCCGTCGGCTTTTCCGACCCGTACTTCATTGGCTACTTTGGCCTGTTCGTAAAAGAGGGTTCCCCCTACCAAAACGCCACCAAGCTCAGCGACTTCAGTGGCGCCACGGTGCTCGGCCAAAAGGACACCATGCTCGATACCGTTATCGACGAGATTCCGGGCGTTGTGCACAAAAACCCGGTCGATTCGGTTCCCACGGTGTTCTCGAATCTGCTGCAGGGCACGTGCGACGCCGTGACCTACAACACCGAGAACGAGAAGGGCTATATGGCCCAAAACCCGGGTATCGTCCCTATTCATTTTGCCGAGGGCGAGGGCTTTAAGCAGGAGGTCGCGGCAAACGTCGGCTGTCGCAAGGGCTCGGACAAACTGCTTAAACTCATCGACAAGACACTCAAGGGCATTAGCCAAGAGGAACGCGACCAAATGTGGGACGCGTGCCTCGACCGCCAGCCGGCATAGGGAGGCAGCATGAAAACCATCAATCGTCTGGCCTCCTTTATCAAGGCCGACCACCGTTATGTGTACCTGGGCACGAGTGTCATCGCGGCGCTTGGCCTGGCGTTTAGCCAGCGCAACCCCACGCCGCTGAGCTTCTTGGCGCCCACCGGTATCTTCCAGGATTGCCTTTGGGCAATCCTTTGGGCCTGGCTCGTCGTGTCGGCGGCGGCGCTCGTCACCAAACTCATGCACTGGAATGACTATCGCGAAACGTCGCCGTTCGCATCCGAGCGCTTCCGTCGTGGCGCACGCTTGGGCAGCTATGTCGTGGTTGCCATCGCGGCGATCTTTTTCGTGGACCGCTGCGTCATGTCGTTTATCGACCTGGTACAGGTGAGCATCGTCTCGGACTCCAACCCCAGCGACTTTTTGTCGAGCCTGGTCTACATGACCTACAAGAGCGGGGACTTCTTTATCCGCGGTATCGAGATCACCATCGCGCTTGCCACCTTCGGCACCGTCATCGCATTCTTCCTGGCGTTGCTCTTTGTGTTCCTGCGTATTCAGACCTTCGATCGCGTGGACAACGACCTGGTGCGCTTCTTTAAGAGCATTGGCCGCGGCTTTGCGACCATCTACTCCACCATCGTGCGCGGCACGCCCATGATGGTCCAGGGTCTGCTCATCTATTACGCGGGTTTCACCGTTTTGCGCGGCATGGGCTTCGAGACCGCCCAGGCCAACCAGATCTGGAGTACCTTCACCGCCGGCCTCGTCACCATCTCGCTCAACTCCACCGCCTACATGATGGAGGTCCTGCGCGGCGGCATCGAGTCCATCGACCCCGGCCAGGCCGAGGCAGCGCGTTCGCTGGGTCTGTCGCAGTGGCAGGCTATGCGCAAGGTCGTGTTCCCCCAGGGCATTAAAAACGCGATTCCGGCGCTCACCAACGAGCTCATCATCAACATCAAGGACTCGTCGGTGCTCTCGGTCATCGGCGTGTTCGACCTCATGTACGCCACCACCACCGTCGCCGGCGTGTACTACCGCCAGATGGAGGTCTACTGCGTGGCGCTCGTGGTCTACCTGATCCTGACGCTCGTGGCGAGCCGTCTGCTCGAGGCCTTTGGCAAAAAGCTCGGCGCCGAGGCCTCGGCAACGCTGCCCAGCTCCAACTAGGCTTAAGACGAGGAGAATCATCATGGCAGATACCGCCACTACCGGCGTTGCGGCCGCCGCACAGACCAATGAGCCGCTCATCCGCGTCGAGGGCCTGCGCAAGAGCTTCGGCTCGCTCGAGGTACTCAAGGGCATCGACCTGTCCGTTAACCCCGGCGAGGTCGTCACCATTATCGGCGCCTCGGGCTCGGGCAAGTCGACCTTCCTGCGCTGCCTCAATCTGCTCGAGACCCCGGACGCGGGCCACATCTGGTTCCACGGCCAGGACCTTACGGCCGAGCGCTGCAATATCAATAAACTCCGCGAGGACATCGGCATGGTGTTCCAGGGCTTTAACTTGTTCAACAACATGGATGTGCTCGACAACTGCACGCTCGCGCCCGTCACGCTCAAAAAGATGAGCAAGGCCGAGGCCGAGAAGGTCGCGATGGAGCACCTGACCAGCGTGGGACTCGAGAAGTTCGCGCACGCCGCCGTGGGCCGCCTGTCCGGTGGTCAAAAACAGCGCGTGGCCATCGCTCGTGCCCTGTGCATGAATCCGCAGATCATGCTGTTCGACGAGCCGACCTCCGCGCTCGACCCCGAGATCGTGGGAGAAGTGCTCGAGGTCATGCGCAAGCTCGCTGCCGCAGGCATGACCATGGTCGTCGTCACGCACGAGATGGCTTTTGCCCGCACGGTGTCCGACCGCGTGGTCTTTATGGACAAGGGCGTGGTGCTCGAGGACGCCGCGCCGGCCGAGCTCTTCGGCAACCCCAAGCACCAGCGCACTCGCGAGTTCCTCTCGCGTTATCTCGAGGACAAATAACCGACCGCAAACGCTTATGTGGCAGGGCCGCTCCGGTGGGGCGGCCCTCGTCATCACAATCGAAAGGATGTCATGGCCGAGGTTTGGCGCTTCTTTGCGCATGAGGACGATTTTGCCGATATAGACGAGGCTGGCGCGTGCGAGCGCTTGGGTCGCGTGCTGTCGTTTCCGACCATCTCGAGTATGGATGCCGAGGCGGTGGACTGGCAGCCGTTCGACGACCTGCGCGCGTATATGCAGCAGGCTTGGCCGCACGTATTTACGGCGGGTAAGGTCGAGCTTATCGACCATTCGCTATTGGTGACGCTTGGCGGTTCCGACCCTGCCCTCAAGCCCATTATGCTCATGGGCCACATGGACGTGGTTCCCGTGGTACCCGGCACCGAGGCTGACTGGACGCATGCCCCCTTTAGCGGACATGTGGACGACACCTACATTTGGGGTCGCGGCGCCATCGATATGAAAGACCAGGTCGCAGGCATTCTCGAGGCGGTTGAGTATGCGCTCGCGCACGGCTGGGAGCACAAGCGTACCCTGCTGCTCGCCTTTGGCCAGGACGAGGAAACCACGCAGTACGGCGCGGGGGCGATCGGTCGTGTGCTCGAGGAGCGTGGCGTTGAACTTGAATATCTGATCGACGAGGGTGACTACCGTATTGTTTCGGCTGCCGAGTATGGCGCGGGCGAGGGCTGGCTTATGCATGCCGACCTCGCGGAGAAGGGTTACGCCGATATCATACTCAAGACGAAGAGTGAGGGCGGGCATTCGTCCAACCCCTACGGCGGCACATCGCTCGAGGTGCTCAGCCGTGCCATCACCGCAATCTGCGATATCGAGTGGCCGACGCGCGTGACCGACTTGCTTGCCGCTCAACTCGTCGAGTTGGGGCTCTACACGGCCGATGAAATTGCCGCCAACGGGGATGCCATTGTCCGCGATTGCCTCGCCAGCAAAAAGCTCTATCCGCTGGTGACGACCACCTGCGCGCCCACGCAGATCGAGGGTGGCAGCACCGGCGCCAACGTAATGCCGCAGGATATGTGGGCCAACATTAACTTCCGCATGCTCGAGGGCACGGGCGTGGCCGATGTCGCTACTCGCTGCCGCGAGGCCGTTGCCGCGGCGGGCCTTGCCGGTCGTGTCGAAGTGGAGTTGGGCCCCGGCAGCTCCGAACCCTCGCCGTCCCCGCGCATCGGTGGACCGGGACTCGAGGCCGTTCGCGCCATTGCCGCCCGCTATTTCCGTGATCCAAAGGGGACGGAGGAAAACGGATCATTCGAGCCAGTGGCAATTGTGCCCTCGACCGTGATCGGTGCGACCGACGCTGCCAACTACCAGCACATTTGCCCTGAGTGCATTCGCTTCTCGGCCTTTGTGGTTGATGACGACGAGTGCGATCGCGGTGTCCACGGCACCAACGAGCGCATCACCCGCCGCGCCTACCTCCAGGGCATCCGCTTCCTCGTCGCTTTACTCCAAACGCTCTAGCCAAAAAGCAAGCCCTTGGTGCAATGGAGTCAGGTTTGTTTGCACCAATCATTCCGTGCGGGTTATATGCAGGTTTGCCTGCGCACGCTATCATGTATGGGTTAGACCGCAATTATGTACCCCATACGCGAAGGGATGCGCATGTATCTGAAGATCGACATGTTCTAGCTGGGCTTACCCCCGCAGCGGCGCCCCGCGTCCCATCAATTCTGCCGATTTTCACCTTCACGCATATAAAGGAGTCCGTCATGCGCGACAAGCTCGAAAAGATCATCAAGGCCTACGAGGAGCTCGAGAAGAAGCTTTCCGACCCGGCCGTCGCCTCCGATATCAAGGAGTTCACGCGTCTCAACAAGGAGTACGCGCACCAGTCCGACCTCATCGCCGCCTCGCGCGAGTACATCGGCGCGCTCGATGACATCGAGGCTGCCAAGGAAATGCTGCACGATACCACCGATGCCGATGAGAAGGAGATGCTCCAGATGGACATCTCCGAAAACGAGGCAAAGCTCCCCCAGCTCGAGGAAGACATCAAGTACATGCTCATCCCGAGCGACCCCAACGACGACAAGAACACCATCGTCGAGATTCGCTCCGCCGCCGGTGGCGACGAGGCGGCCATCTTTGCCGGCGATCTGTACAAGATGTACCAGCGCTTTTGTGAGTCGCGCGGCTGGAAGACCACCGTGCTCGATTCCAGCCCCAGCGAGGCCGGTGGCTTTAAGTCCATTGAGTTCAAGGTTGAGGGCGACCGCGTCTACTCCGTTATGAAGTTCGAGTCCGGCGTGCACCGTGTCCAGCGCGTTCCCAAGACCGAGTCCCAAGGCCGTATCCAGACCTCCACGGCAACCGTCGCCGTGCTTCCCGAGGCCGAGGAGATCGACGTCCAGATCAACCAGTCCGACCTGCGCATCGACACTTACTGCGCCTCGGGTCCTGGTGGTCAGTGCGTTAACACCACCTACTCCGCCGTGCGCATCACCCACCTGCCCACCAACACCGTGGTGCAGTCGCAGGAGCAGCGTTCCCAGATCCAGAACCGCGAAGTCTGCATGCAGATGCTGCGCGCCCGTCTGTACGAGATGGAGCTCGAGAAGCAGCAGGCAGAGCTTGGTGCCGAGCGTCAGAGCCAGATCGGCCATGGCAACCGTTCCGAGAAGATCCGTACCTACAACCAGCCCCAGGACCGCGTGACCGATCACCGCATCGGTTTCAACTCCACCTACAACGGCGTCCTTCTGGGCGATCAGCTCGGCACCGTCATCGAGGCACTCGCCGCCGCCGAGCGAGCCGAGAAGCTGGCACAGGCTGTGTAGTGGGTTACGCGGTTTTGCCAAACCGCGTAACGGCTTGACGCTGCGCGCCGCCCAGAGCGACAATTTGTCATTCAAAAGGCAAGGCATGACCAGAAGGTCTATGCCTTGCCTTTTTCATGCCAACTTGTTCGCTCTGGACGTCGCTCGCTGTCCGTCCTCTGCCTGCGGCGTTGCCTTGCTCCGGATGCGGTATGCTCAACCTGTGGCGCCTTAGATGTAGTCATTGGGGACGTTCTTAAATGACTGGGTTGAGTAAAATACTTTTCGAGTTTATTTAATCTGCTTTGTTAGAAATTAAGCTGTCTACCTGCTCAAAGTAATTAACAGTCTTCATCTGATATTGAAAATATTGCTCGAAAAATCGTTCAAGAAGTCGCGGGGCGATTTTTGATGGGTCGTGCGTCAAGCGATGTGGCAAGTTCTTGGTTAGATATTGGTCAGTTTTGGGGCAACCTTGCCAAAAGCTTGACGGATGCTGATATGAACGTCGGCGAATGAACACTTTGGACGGGGGCAAACAAAAAATCTGGGCTGATTCTCGATAATCGCCTGCAATCGCCCCTTGCCAAGCGCTGGCCTCGCGTACAATCTGCTCCGACATTCGCGCGCCGTCCGGCGCTTAAGAGGGGAGGGCCCCATGGCAAACGAGATTTGGACCATCAAGCGTTGTCTCGAGTGGACCAAGGAGTACCTGGCCGAGCGCGGCGAGGAGCACCCCCGTCTTTCTGCCGAGTGGCTGCTCTGCGCTGCCACGGGTTTGGCACGCATCGACTTATATATGCGCATGGACGAGACGCTTAACGCGGCTCAGCTCGAGACCATGCACGCGGCCGTTGTTCGCCGCGCTAAAGGTGAACCGCTGCAGTACATCACCGGCAGCACGCAGTTTCGCATGATCGACGTCACGTGCGCCCCCGGCGTGCTCATTCCGCGTCCCGAGACCGAGATGCTCGTCGAGGAAGTCCTCAATTATCTGGATGCCGAGGTGCTGAGCCCCGAGGCTGCTGCCCGTCAGCGTGTTGAGCTGCCTTGGAACGATGAGGTCGAGGAGGCACGCAAGGCTGAGGCCGCGCTGGCAGACGAACGCGCGACCGCCGAGCGCCGTGCCGCCAACCTGACGGCCGCCGATGAGGCTGCGCTGGGTAGCGACGTGCTCGGCAGCCGTGCCTATGCCGAGGAGCTGGCCGACCGCGAGGCCGAGGAAGCCGCCGCGCAGGCAGCAGAAGCCGAAGTCGCGGAAGCCGCCGAGTCCGAGCTCGACGAATACGGCATCGCCATCGAGGGTGCCGACCAGGAGACGGCTTCAGCTCAGGATGCCGCTTCGCCTGCCCCAGCCGAGCCCCGCATCGCCCGCGTTCTCGAGGTCGGCTGCGGCACGGGCTGCATCTCGCTCTCCCTTGCCTGGGAGCGCCGCGGCCACGTTACCTGCACCGCCACCGATATCGAGCCGCGCGCTATCGATCTGGCCACCAAAAACCGCGACGCGCTCGGTCTCACATCCGATGAGGTCGCCTTTAGCCTCACCAACCTGGTGAGTTCCATTCCCCGCGAAGAGTGGGGCACCTTTGATGTGCTTGTCTCCAATCCGCCCTACATTCCGACCGACGTCATGCGCTCACTGCCGCACGAGGTCAAGGACTTCGAGCCCGACCTGGCGCTTGAGGGCGGCGCCGACGGCCTCGATATCTTCCGCCGCCTGCTCAATGCGGCGCCTTACATGCTGCGCGCCGGCGGCCTGTTTGCCTGCGAGCTCTACGAGGGTGCCCTCGACGCCGCCGCCGAGCTCTGCCGCCAGGCGGGTCTCTCGGACGTGCGCATCGTCCGCGACCTCACCGATCGCCCCCGCATCGTCCGGGCCATCGTCACCGAGCCCAAACAGCGCCAGTAATATTTATTAACTGGTTAGCAAAAATTATAAACTAGTTTATAATTAGGACGGCTGAAAGAGGTCGGCCCATGCAACCTCCTACCTTTCGGGAAATCATTGCCCTACTCAAGCACGATGGATTCGTGAAGGTCGCGCAAGTCGGTAGTCATGCTAAGTATGTTTCTGGCGACCGTGTTGTCACCGTGAACGGCTCTGGTGGTGATCGACCAAAGAAGGGCACGTGGGCAAGTATTCGTCGCCAAGCTGGATGGTAGTTGGAGGCAAAATGAGGCAGCGATTTACCTATGACTGCGTTCTCATAAAAGAAGACGACGGGTACTGCGCCAGCTTCCCGCAGATTCCCGGCGCTTTTACCGATGGCGATACGCGCGAAGAAGCGATTGCCCATGCCACCGAGGCGCTGATGGCGTTTTTGGCCGACGACCTCAACAACGGTTTGACTCCGGCAGGGTACGAACGTTCGGCCGAGGTCGTGGCCCTTTCAGTCGAAATCGACTACGAGGACGCTCGGGAAGCGGCGTGCCGAACATTTAAAGACGCGGCGCTGGACCTCAAAGTCTCCGCTCCGCGGATTACCGCGCTGGTCAAAGCCGGAAAGCTCGATGTTGAACTCGTCGATGGCCGTCGGATGATAACGATAGACAGCATCGAGCGCTACGCCGCCCAAGAACGTCACGCCGGAAGACCAAAGAAGTCTGTAGCCTTCCAATAACCCCCTCACTTTCACCGACTACTAGAGCCGCTCACCAAACCAACATGCACTCTGGCCAAATAGGTTGAACGTTTCGTGCGAGAATGCCCCTCAGTAAACAAACTTTCACCAGAGCGTAAGGGGCTGGCATACACATGCAGACGGTCTATCGGGTATACGAGGGAACGCGCGAGCCGCATCGGCTCGCCGTCGAGCGCACGGCCGAGGTGCTCGGCCGCGGCGGCCTGGCCTTGATCCCGACCGAGACCGTCTACGGTGTCGCCGTGGCAGTCAACGCCTTCTCGGACGCCGTGCCCCAAGATACAAGCGAATTCCCATCGTGGCCGCGCGATCCGCAGGCTGTCGTCAATGGCGCCGCGGTCCCTGCGCTCGGTACCGGCTACCGCCGCATCTTTACCCTCAAGCAGCGCAAGCTCACCCAAACGGTCGCCTGGCTGGTTGATAATGCCGAAGCACTCGACCGCTATGGCGTGGATATCCCCGAAGAGGCTCGCGTACTCGCGCGACGATGCTGGCCGGGAGCCCTGACTATCGTGGTCAAGGCGGCCCCCTGCGTGCCGACCTTTATGCGTGCCGCCGACGACACGGTGGCTCTTCGCGCGTCGGCCTCGCCTGTGGTCCAAGCGCTCATCCGCGCCTGCGGCAGTCCCCTTGCCTGTACGAGCGCCAACACGCACGGCGCGCCCTCGCCGGCAAGCTTTGCCGCCGTCGAGGGTCGCATCCTGGAGGGGGTCGATGTGGCTGTCGACGCCGGTGAGACCCCGTGTCGCGACGCCTCGACCATCGTGTCGTTCCAGCACGGCGGGCTCCAGATCCTGCGCCAAGGCGCACTTCCCGCATCAGAGATCGAGCGGGTCCTGTCCGACCCGATGCAATAGAAAGGTGTAAGCGATGTCGTTGAATCTGGGTAGCCTGGGCATGGAAGATGCCTCGTTTGACTTTGGCGGTTCCTACATCATGGCGCTCGACTGCGGCACCACCTCGGTACTTGCGACCATCGTCGACGAGTACGGATGCATCGTCGCGCAGGCACGTCGCAGCGTCAAAACCAGCTTCCCACGTCCCGGTTGGGTAGAGCAAGACCCCATGACGGTCCTTGCCAGCCAGATCGCCGTCATGATGGAAGTCCAGTTTAAGAGCGGTATCCACTCCGACCGCATTGCCGCCATCGGCATCTCCAACCAGCGCGAGACCACGGTGGTCTGGGACCGCGTGAGCGGCCAGCCCATCTATAACGCCATCGTATGGCAGTGCCGCCGTACCGCGCCGGCAATCGACGCGTTAGTTGAACAGGGTTGCGAGGAGCTGGTGCGCTCCCGCACGGGACTCACGCTCGACCCGTATTTCTCGGCCTCCAAGGTGCAGTGGATTCTCGACAACGTCGACGGCGCACGCGAGAGCGCGGCGGCGGGCGACCTCATGTTTGGCACCATCGACACCTGGCTCATCTACAACCTCACCGGCGGCCAGGTCTTTGCCACCGACTACACCAATGCCAGCCGCACGGCACTCTTTAATATCCATACGCTCGATTGGGACGACGATCTACTGGCGCTCTTTGACGTTCCACGTTCCATGATGCCCGAGGTTCGTTGGAGCTCGGGCGACTACGGCCGCGTCGCGAGCGATATCATGACCAACATGCCACCCATCATGGGCGTGGCGGGCGACCAGCAGGCGTCGCTGTTCGGCCACTGCTGCTTCCATCCCGGCCAGACCAAAAACACCTATGGCACGGGTTGCTTTATGCTCATGAACACTGGCGACGAGGTCGTCGAATCCAAGAACGGTCTGGTCTCCACGATCGGTATCGCCGCGGACGGCAAGATCAGCTATGCACTCGAGGGCTCCATCTTTGCTGCCGGTTCCACCATGAACTGGCTTCGCAATAACATGGGCATCATCTCGAGCGTGAGCGAGTCGGCACAACTCGCCGCTTCGATTAACGACAACGAGGGCTGCTACTTCGTCCCCGCCTTTGCGGGTCTGGGCGCTCCCTGGTGGGACCCGCATGCCCGCGGTATCGTGTGCGGTCTGACCGGCGCCTCGAGCCGTGCGACCATCGTACGTGCCGCCTGCGAATCCATGGCATATCAGAGCTACGACGTGCTGCGCGCCATGGAGCAGGACGTGGGGCTTTCGATCGAGCGCCTGTCTGTCGATGGCGGTGCCTCGCGCAACGAGTTCATCATGCAATTCCAGGCCGACCTGCTGGATATCCCCGTGCTGCAATGCGAGACGGTGGAGACCACGGCAATCGGCGCCGCGTACTTGGCGGGTCTTGCCGTCGGCTATTGGGAGGACCTGGAAGAGCTGGAGCAAAATGCCCAGATCGTTAGGACCTTCCTTCCCCACATGTCCGCCGAACGCCGCGAGAGCAATCTCGCTGGTTGGCGTGATGCCGTCAAGCGTTCGCTCAACACCGCTCAGTAGGGTTGCGACGAGCTGCTCGATACAACAAACCGTTAAACTTATGCACGGCGCGCGGCAACAACATCGCCATGCGCCTTGTCAGCAAGGCCATCTTCCGGCCGCAACGAAAGGGGCAATCAACCCATGACCGTCACCTACGATACGTCCCGTGTGACGCTTGTCGATCACCCGCTCGTCCAGCACAAGCTGTCGATTCTGCGCGACAAAAACACCGGCACCAACCAGTTCCGCCAGCTCGTGCGCGAACTCGCACTTTTTGACGGCTACGAGGCCATGCGCGACCTGCCCATGGAAGACGTCGAAGTCGAGACCCCCATCACTACTGCCACGTTCAAACAGCTCGCCGGCAAGAAACTCGCCATCGTGCCCATCCTGCGTGCGGGCCTTGGCATGGTCGACGGCATTCTCGACCTGGCGCCCTCCGCTCGCGTAGGCCACATCGGTATGGAACGCGACGAGGTTACCCATGAGCCGCATGAGTATTACTGCAAGATGCCCAAGGATATCGACCAGCGCATCTGCCTGGTCGTCGACCCCATGCTCGCCACGGGCGGTTCGGCCGAGATGGCCATCAGCTACCTGCGCGAGCGCGGTGTCAAGGACATCCGCATGCTGTGCATCGTCGCGGCCCCCGAGGGCCTCAAGTCGCTGACCGAGAAGGACCCAGATGTGCATATCTATACCTGCGCCATCGACGACCATCTCAACGAGGCTGCCTACATCGTTCCCGGCCTCGGCGACGCCGGCGACCGCATCTTCGGCACGCTCTAGTCGCTGGGCTAAGACGGCCGCGGCTGCAAATACGAAGAAACGGTGCGCGCGGTCGAACAAAAGGCGACCGCGCGCACTCCTGTTAACGGACGTTTTGCCCTGCAGGGTTCGAGAAAAACGTATTACCGTACCTGCGGCATAAAGAAGGTCTTAAGAAAACGAACAGGTGCGTATTAACCGATGCTTTTTCGGTTGTACTTTAGCGATTGGCTCGTACAATAGTCACCAATGTTTGGCGGGAACTGTTCTGTGAGGCGTTAAAAAAGGAAAGTGAGGACGCCAATGTTTCAGATAGCCGATCTGCTCGCTATCGTTGCAGGCGCCATCGCGGGCGCAATTGCCTTCCTTCCCTTTGTCTTTACGCTCAAGCCGGTTCTTGACGATAAACAGAATGCGGACATGCTCAAGGGTATGGTGAGTCTGGCGGTCTCGGCAATCGCCCTGCTCGTCTTTACCTTGGTTGTGTTTGTGTTGTTCGGAGAGGCATTTCGCATGTTCCTCCTGGGCGAGGCGATCGGCTTCGTGGCCTTTATGGCCGCCTGCACGGTTCGCGTCGCCAAGGCGCTGCGAGATCCTCATGAGGTCGAAAGGTAAGTCGTGGAAATTTTTGAAAAGCTGCCTGATGAGATTAATCATCTGGTCAGCGAGTTCAGCTCCACCCCTGTCGTGGGCGATCTGAGCTGCGGCATCACGCAGTACTCGTTTTGGCTGATCGTCTCCACGATCGTGCTCCTGATCGTCCTGGCCGTGTTCAAGAAGAAGCAGACCCTGGTTCCCAAGGGCTTCTTCGTCAACGGTTTCGAGTACATCATCGAGTACGTCGAGAACGATATCGGCAAGGGCGTCGTGGGTGAGAACTGGAAGAAGCACTTCCCGTTCCTGTGCTCGCTTTTCCTGTTCATCCTGATCAATAACATGATCGGCCTGATCCCGGGAATGAAGCCCGGCACCGGTGCAATCGGCTCCACCGCCGCGCTCGCCATCTTCGCCTTCGTGTACTTCATCTACTACGGATGCAAGGCTCACGGCGTGATCGGCTACATCAAGAGCCTCGCCCCGCAGGGCGTGAGCTTCCCGATGAACGTGCTCGTGTGGGTCGTCGAGCTTTTCTCGACCTTCCTGCGCCTCATTACGCTCGCCGTCCGTCTGTTCTGCAACATGTTCGCAGGACACGTGGTCATGGGCTCGTTTGCCATCATGGCGAGCATGTTCATGCAGCCGCTGCTTCAGCAGGTTTCCGCGGCCCACGCCGTCGGCGCCCTGCCTTCGCTGGCCTGGCTTGCCATCCTCATCCTGATCTATGCGATCGAGCTTGTGGTCGGCGCCATCCAGGCTTACGTCTTCACGGTCCTTACCGCCGTGTATGTCTCCGAGGCAGAGGAGGTCGCGGAGGAGGAGTAGTCTTCCGTTCGCGCCTTAAAGGTAAGGCAATTCGTTAAACCGCCGGTGCCCGTACCCATGGAGCCCGGCAGTTATAAAAAGGTTATCCTGCGTGAAATAAGACACGCACGACAAAGGAGGAATCGTGGGAGTTATCGGTTACGGTCTCGGTGTTATCGGCGCTGGTCTTGCTATCGGCCTGTCTGCTCTGGGTGCTACGGGTGCTATGGCCCGTCAGCCTGAGGTCCAGGGCCGCGTGTTCACCGTCTTCATCATGGGCTCCGCCTTCGGCGAGGCTCTGGCTCTGATCGGCTTCGTTGTCGCGCTGATCGTTAAATAGCACGGAGCGTCAAGTATGAATCTTTCATCCCAGAAGAGCGCGATCGCACTCTCCGCGTCCGCGGCCGCGCTGCTCATGCCGGTTTCCGCGTTCGCCGAGGACGGCGCCGCCGGTGCGGACATCCTCATCCCTAAGATGGCGGAGTTCATCCCGGCGCTTATCGCCTTCCTGATTATCTGGATCGTGCTGGCCAAGGTCGCCCTGCCGGGCATCATGAAAACCATGGAGGAGCGCGGCAAGAAGATCGAGGAGAGCCTCGACGAGGCCGAGAAGACCAAGCAGGAGGCTATCGCCAAGCGCGCTGAGTCCGACTCGATCGTCACCGACGCCCGTCGTCAGGCTGCCGACATCGTTCTCGAGGCCCGTAAGGACGCCGAGTCCGAGCGCGCCCGTATCATCGAGGCTGCTCACAAGGAGGCCGAGGAGATCATCGCCAAGGCCCATACGACCGTCGAGGACGAGCGCAAGTCCATCTACGCCGGTGCCGCGAACTCCATCGCCGACCTGTCCGTTGCCGTCGCCACCAAGATCGTGGGCGAGGCACTCGAGAACGAGGCCGAGCAGAAGAAGCTCATCGAGCGCTACATCCAGGAAGCAGGTAGCCTGAATGCCGACTAGCCGCTATCAGGACAAGGTGCTCGAGACCTACGCGCGCTCCCTTCTGGAAGCCGCCAAGGCCGAGAACCATGTGTTCGAGGACCTCGAGATGATCGAGCGCTTGGCTTCTGCCAGCCCCGAGATTATCGCCGTGCTCGACACCATGTCCAAGCGCGACCAGCTCGACCTTCTTCCCAAGGTGGCAGCTGCCTTTAAGTATGTTGCCGAGGAAGACGAGGATGTAGTGGGCGTGACCGTCACCACGGCGATCCCGCTCGACGACGAGCTGCGTCAAACCATCACTAAGAAATGCGAGCAGGACTTCGGCCGCAAAGTATTCCTTATCGAGCAGGTCGACCCGTCTATCGTGGGCGGCCTGGTGCTCGAGGCCCGCGGCGAGCGTCGTGACATTTCCGTCAAGACGCAGCTGCGCATCGCGCAGGAGACCCTCGCAAACTCTGCTAATTCGTACGGAGGTGAAGCCTAATGTCCGAAACCCTCAATGCCCAGGATATCGCCAAGAAACTGCAGGAGCAGCTCACGAGCCTCTCCGCGACGGTCGATACGCATGAGGTTTCAACGGTCGACGAGGTAGGCGACGGCATCGCGCGCGTCTCCGGCCTCAAGAGCGCCATGGCAGGCGAGCTTCTGGAGTTCAAGAGCTCCGATACCGGTGAGACCGTCTTCGGCCTTGCCCAGAACCTTGACCGTGACGAGGTCGGCGCCGTTCTGTTCGGTGCCGTCGACTCCATCAAGGAAGGCGACGAGTGCCGCACCACTGGCCGCGTTATGGATATCCCCGTGAGCCGTGCCATGCTCGGCCGCGTCGTCAATCCGCTCGGCCAGCCCATCGACGGCCTGGGCGACATCGTCGCTACGCACCGTCGCCCCATCGAGTTCAAGGCTCCCGGCGTCATCGATCGTACCCCGGTGTGCGAGCCGGTTCAGACCGGTCTGCTCGCTATCGACTCCATGGTGCCTATTGGCCGCGGTCAGCGTGAGCTCATCATCGGCGACCGTAAGACCGGTAAGACCGCCATTGCCATCGACGCTATCCTCAATCAGCGTGGCAAGGGCATGGTCTGCATCTATGTCGCCATCGGCCAGAAGGCCTCCACGGTCGCTAACATCCGCGAGACCCTCGCTCAGCACGGTGCACTCGACTACACCATCATTGTTTCGGCCACCGCTGCCGATTCCGCCCCTATGCAGTACATCGCGCCTATGGCCGGTGCCGCTATCGGCGAGTTCTTCATGTACAACGGCGAGGACGGCAAGCCCGCCAGCGAGACCAACCCCGGCGGCCACGTGCTCGTCATCTACGATGACCTGTCCAAGCAGGCTGTGGCCTACCGTCAGATGTCGCTGACGCTGCATCGTCCGCCCGGACGCGAGGCCTATCCTGGCGACATCTTCTACCTGCACTCTCGTCTGCTCGAGCGTGCCGTCAAGATGTCCAAGAAGAACGGTTACGGCTCCATGACGGCACTGCCGATCATCGAGACCCAGGACGGCGACGTCTCGGCCTACATTCCGACCAACGTCATTTCCATTACCGATGGTCAGATCTACCTGCAGTCCGAGCTCTTCTTCCAGGGCCAGCGCCCGGCAGTCGACGTGGGCATCTCCGTGTCCCGCGTCGGTGGCGATGCGCAGACCAAGGCCATGAAGCAGGTCGCCGGCAACCTCCGTCTGGATCTCGCTTCCTATCAGGAGCTCGCTGGCTTTACCCAGTTTGGCTCCGACCTCGACGAGGCTACTCAGAAGCAGCTGACCCATGGTGCCCGCATGACCGAGCTCCTGAAGCAGCCGCGCTACAAGCCGTTTGAGGTTGGCGAGCAGATCGTTACGCTGTTCGCTGGCAACGAGGGCTTCCTGGATGACCTGGAGATCGCCGACGTGCTGCCTTTCCGTGCCGAGCTCATCGAGTACATGGACAATGGCTTTGGCTCGCTGCTCGACAAGGTTCGCGCCAAGAAGATCGATGATGACACCAAGGCTGAGCTCTTGCGCGTCATCGGCGACTTCAAGCAGCAGTTCATGGCCAAGCACCATTCGGATGTTTCTGGATCAGAGGAGAACTAAGCCCCATGGCCAACCTTCGCGACATTAAGAAGCGAATCTCCTCGGTTACCACGACCAAGCAGATCACGCGCACGATGGAGATGGTCTCTACGGCCAAGATCCGTCGTGCCCTCGATCGCTCCAAGCAGGCCGAGCCCTATAAGGAGGCGCTGACCGACGTCATGTTGACGGTCGCCGGCGACGCTTCCTGTTCGGGCACCGATCCCATGCTGCAGAAGCATGAGAACGTCAAGCATGGCCTGATTGTCGTTATTGCCTCGGACCGCGGCCTTGCCGGCGGTTTCAATACGACGGTGGAGCGCACGGCCGAAAAGCTCGCCGCTTCTTGGGCGAACGACGGCATCGAGTGCGAGATCATCGCGTGCGGGCGTAAGCCGGCCACGTATTTCCGTGACCGCGCAAACGTTGTCATGCACTTTGAGGGCAACTCCTCTGAGCCCGATTTCAATCAGGCCCGCATGATCTCCTCTCATATCTGCGATGCGTATCGTGCCGGTGAGCTTGACCGTGTCGAGCTTGTCTACCACCACGCCAAGAACCGCGTGGATCAGGAGCTTCGCGTCGAGCATCTGTTGCCGCTCGACCCCGAGATGATCGCTATGGCCCACGGTCCGCGTAAGAACGAGACCGACGCCCCTAAGCGCATCTCGTCCACGTTCGAGTTCGTGCCCTCTCCCGAGCATGTTCTCGGCAAGCTTGTGCCGTCTTATATCCTGACGGTCATCTACCAGGCCCTGATCGATTCGGCGGCTGCCGAGCAGGGTGCACGCCGCAAGGCCATGCACTCCGCGACGGAAAACGCCACCGCGATCATCTCGACCCTTACCCGCACGTATAGTCGCGTGCGCCAGGCTTCGATCACGACCGAGATTAACGAGATCGTCGGCGGAGCCTCAGCATTGGAGGAACAGTAATGGCTAATAACACCGTAAAGCTTGCGGTCGAGGAAGCCACCAAGAAGACGACTGCCGGTGATGGTCGCATCGTGCGAATCATCGGCCCTGTCGTCGACGTCAAGTTTGACGGCGCGGTGCCCCCGATCTACAACGCGCTCACGGTCGAGGCCGAGACCCCGATCGGTCATCTGAGCACGATCCTTGAGGTCGAGAGCCAGCTTCCGGGCGGCGTCGTCCGCACGGTCGCCATGTCCTCGACCGACGGCCTGCAGCGCGGCCTCATCGCCACCGATACCGGTGAGCCCATGAAGATGCCCGTTGGTCCCAAGACGCTCGGCCGCATTTGGAACGTCATGGGCAAGCCCGTCGACGGCAAGCCCATGCCCGAGGTGGAGGAGTTCTACCCCATCCACCATGCAGCGCCCCGTTTCGACGAGCTCACCACCAAGACCGAGATTTTCGAGACCGGCATCAAGGCCGTCGACCTGCTCGAGCCCTACATCCGTGGCGGCAAGACAGGTCTGTTCGGCGGCGCCGGCGTCGGCAAGACCGTTCTGATTCAGGAGCTCATCAACAACCTCGCCCAGGAGCACGGTGGTACCTCGGTGTTCACCGGCGTCGGCGAGCGTACCCGCGAGGGCACCGACCTGTTCCTCGAGATGAGCGAGTCTGGCGTTATCGACAAGACCTGCTTGGTCTATGGTCAGATGAACGAGCCGCCCGGAGCGCGTCTGCGCATCGGTCTGGCCGGCCTTACCACCGCTGAGTACTTCCGCGATCGTGGCCAGGACGTTCTGCTGTTCATCGACAACATCTTCCGCTTCTCCCAGGCAGGTTCCGAGGTTTCCGCACTGCTGGGCCGTATGCCGTCCGCCGTTGGTTACCAGCCCACGCTGGCAACCGAGATGGGCGACCTCCAGGAGCGCATTACCTCGACCAAGACGGGCTCCATTACCTCCGTCCAGGCTGTCTACGTCCCCGCAGACGACCTGACCGACCCGGCGCCTGCCACGACGTTTACTCACCTCGATGCCACCACGGTTCTTTCGCGTAGCATTTCGTCGCTCGGCCTGTTCCCGGCTATCGACCCGCTCGCGTCTTCCTCCGACGCTCTCGATCCCTCGATCGTCGGCGAGGAGCACTACCGTGTCGCCGTCAAGGTTCAGGAGCTCCTGCAGGAGTACTCCGACCTTCAGGACATCATCGCCATTCTGGGTATGGACGAGCTGTCCGAGGAGCAGCGCCTTACGGTCAACCGTGCCCGTAAGATTCAGCAGTTCCTCTCGCAGTCCTTCCACGTCGCCGAGAAGTTCACCGGCAACCCCGGTGTCTACGTCCGCGTCGAGGATACCGTCCGCTCCTTCGCCGAGATTGTCGACGGCAAGGCCGATGACCTGCCCGAGCAGGCTTTCCGCTATGCTTCCACGATTGAGGACGTGCGCGAGCGCGCCCGCAAGATGGGGGAGAAGTAGGTTATGCGTATCCGCATCGTGTGCCCCGTGAGCTGCGCCTATGAGGGCGACGCTGCGTTTGTGTCGATTCCGTCCACGGATGGCGAGTTTGGCGTCCTACCCGCTCACTCCAGCGAGATCTGCACGATCGACCGCGGTTACGTTCGCGTTTCCGATAAGGCCATGGGCACTGTCGACCACACGTTTGCCGTGGCCGGCGGCTATGCCCAGGTTGCGGACGATGTCGTGACCGTTCTCGCCGAGCGCGCTTGCGATTTGGCGACCGTCGATGCCGACAAGCTTAAAGCTGATATTCAAGGTTTTGAAGAGAAGCTGGGTAATTTGTCGGAGGATGATGCACGCCGCGCCTACCTCTATAATGAAATCGCATGGTGTAAGCTCAAGCTTGCCCAATAGTCAAACGATTTAGCGTTCGACCATTTGCGAACACATCATGCCCGGGATGGCCCAGCCACCCCGGGCATGCTTTTTGAAAGGGTAGACCTTGGATATTATCCGCGTTGAGGGTGGCCACGCCATCGGAGGCTCCGTGCCCGTTTCGGGCGCCAAGAACTCCGCACTCAAACTCATGGCGGCAACGCTTCTGGCGCCGGGCAAGACGACGCTGCAGAACGTGCCCGATATTTCCGATGTCCACGTGATGGGCAAGGTGCTCAAAGGCATGGGCGCTACGATCGATGTTCTCGACGAGCACACGCTCGAGATTGATACCTCTCAGGTCGATTCATGGGAGGCCCCCTACGAGCTCGTTGCCAAGATGCGCGCTTCCACCGCCGTCATGGGACCCCTGCTGGGCCGCTTCCATCGCGCCAAAATTGCCATGCCGGGCGGCTGCAACCTGGGTGCTCGCAAGATCGATATGCACATTCTTGGTCTTGAGGCCCTGGGCGTTGAGTTCGATACCGCCCACGGTTACATCAACGCTAATGCGCCCCAAGGTCTGCGCGGTACCACCGTCACGCTCGAGTTCGCCAGCGTCGGTGCGACCGAGAACCTCATCATGGCCTCTGTGCGCGCACAGGGCACCACGGTTATCGATAATGCCGCCCGCGAGCCCGAGATCGTCGATCTCGCTAACATGCTCAACGAGATGGGCGCCAAGATTGTTGGCGCCGGTACGCCCGTCGTGACTATCGAAGGCGTGGAAGAGCTCCATCCCGTTACCCATCGCGTGGTGGGCGACCGCATCGAGGCCGGTACCTTTATCGTTGCCGGTGCGTTGATGGCCGACGATCGCGGTGTCGACGTCACGGGTTTTTGCCCCATTCACTTGGGCATGGTGCTCAAGAAGATGGAGCTCATGGGTATCGACTGCGAGCGCGTCGAAGATGGCGTCCATGTGAACCGTGCCGAGCGTATCAAGCCGGTCGACATCCAGACGCTTCCGTTCCCCGGTTTCCCGACCGACATGCAGGCGCAGATTATGGTGCTCTCCGCCCTTGCCGACGGCAGTTCCGTTATTACCGAAAACATCTTCGAGAATCGCTTTATGTTTGCCTCTGAGCTGGTGCGCATGGGTGCCGACATTCGTATCGAGAGCCATCATGCCATGATTCATGGCGTCAAGGGCTTCTCGGGTGCACAGGTTACCTCGCCCGATCTGCGTGGCGGAGCGGCCCTCGTCGTAGCGGGCTTGATCGCCGACGGGACGACCGAGGTTTCGGCCATCCATCACATCAAGCGCGGCTACGAGCAGTTTGTCGAAAAGCTGCAGGCGCTCGGCGCGCATGTCGAGCATGCTACCGTCCCCGATCCCGTCATCTACTAATACAGGTTGCCTATGTTTAATAAAAAGCCCCTCGCGGATACCACCACCCGAAGACCCTCAACTGGTGCGCAGGCCAAGATCTACAGTCGCGATAACGTGGCTCGCTATTCCGAGCGCGCTCGCCAACGTCGTCGTAGCCACACGATTCGTCACGTCGTGCTCATTGTCGTGCTTGGCGTGCTGCTGAGTGCCACTACCGCTGCCGGCCTGTGGTTTGCCACCATTATGGGCAAGCTCGGCGATTCTAATGTCATTACCGACAATCTGCGTCGGGTTCTGGTTGACACCGATGAGGCAAAGGATCCGTTTTACGTGCTGCTTCTTGGCACCGACGGCCGTCCGGGCGAGGATACGTACCGTGCCGACTCGATTATCCTGGCACGCATTGATCCCACGCAAAAGCAGGCGACGCTCATTTCCGTTCCGCGCGACACCAAGGTCGAGTACAAGGGCGAGACCATGAAGATCAACGCCTGCCATACCGTTGGCGGCGCCGAGGCCATGGTCGAGGCTGTCAACGAGCTGTGCGGTGTTCAGATTTCCCACTATGCCGAGGTCAGCTTCGACGGTATGCAGGCGCTGATTGATTCGGTTGGCGGTATCGACATTAACGCAACCGATGATGTTGACGACCCCGAGCACCTGGATATTAAGATTACCGCTGGTCAGCAACATATGGACGGCGCCACCGCCCTTACCTATGCCCGCTGCCGCTACACCTATGCCGACGGCGATTACACGCGCATGCGCCACCAGCGTCAGGTGCTTGGCGCCCTTGCCAACCAGATTCTCAATAACTTCGATGCCACGAAGATCTTTGGCCTGGTTAATTCGCTGTCCGATATGCTCGTAACCGATATGAGCGTTCAGGATATCGTGGCTACGGTCAACGCCATGCGCGGTATGGATGTCGACGGTATCTACTCGGCCAACCTGCCCTCGTACGCCGACGACAGCACCATGATCGACGGTGTGAGCTACGTCTTTGTCTACGAGGACGAGCTCAAGGAAATGATGGAGCGCGTCGATGCCGGCAAGGATCCCAAGGGTCCCAACACCATGGGTCTTTCCGACGGTTCCAGCTCTACGATCGGCGACCTGAACAACAACACGTCTGACGACTACGCAAACGGTACCGCAACCTCATCGGTCAGCTCTGACGATTCCGATGACTCAAGCGATTCAAGCGATTCAAGCGATTCAAGCGATTCGGACTACTACGAAGAGCCCACCGGCGACGGCAACGGCTACGAAGCCAATTATTAGGGTTACGCGGTTTTACCAAACCGCGTAACCGCTTGACGCTGCAAACCCGCCAGAGCGGCAATCTGCCTTTCAACTTCGGCGGCATGATCAAAAGATCAATGCTGCCTTGTTTCAAGGCACCTTGCTCGCTCTGGCGGGTTTTCGCTATCCGCGCCAAAACATCGGCGTTGCCGGAACACTTGGCACTTGGGGACGTTCTTTATGTGCCGGCAGTTTGGGACACTCCTTGCGTTAAGAGGCTGGCGCGCGTCAACCTGTTCTCATTGCAGCAAAAAAATCGCCCCGTCCTCGGTTGATGACGGGGCAATTCGTCTTTTGGACTTGTGCAGCCAGGCTTATGCAAAGCGGGCGACGAGCTCCTGGAGCACGTCGGTCATCTTGACGAGCGAACTGACCGGGACGAACTCGTTGACGCCGTGGTAGCAATAGCCGCCGGTGGAAAGGTTGGGGCAGGGCAGACCGCGGAACGACAGCTGCGCGCCGTCGGTGCCGCCGCGAATCGGCAGCACTTGGGGCTCAACGCCGCAGGCAAGGTAGGCTTCCTTGGCAACATCAATAAGCTCGGGATAGTCACGAACGATCTCGGCCATATTTCGATACTGCTGCTTAATCTCGACTGTCACGCGCTCCTCACCCAGACGCTGGTTGAGCATCGAGGCGGCGGCATCAATAAGGTCGAGTTTCTGCTGGAACTTGGCGGCGTCATGGTCGCGGACGATATAGCGCGCTGTGGCGTGATCGACGGTCGCAGATACACCCTCAAGGTGATAAAAGCCCTCGTAGCCTTCCGTATACTCCGGGCGCTGCACGTAGGGGAGCAACGCGTTGAAGTCGCAGAACAGATTGCCTGCGTTGACCATACGGCCCTTAGCGTCGCCCGGGTGGATGGACTGGCCCTCAAAGCGGACGGTCGCCTCGGCGGCGTTAAAGCACTCCCACTCCAGCTCGCCGATGGGGCCGCCGTCGACCGTGTAGGCGTACTTGCAGCCAAAGGCATCGATATCCAACAGCTCGGCTCCGTGGCCGATCTCCTCGTCAGGGCAGAAGCAAATGCCGAGTGTGGGATGGGGCAGAGAAGGGTCCTGAGCGATACGCGCGACAAGCGACATGATCTCGGCGACGCCTGCCTTGTCGTCCGCGCCCAGCAGCGTGGTGCCATCGCTGCAGACCAGGTCCTCACACGCGAGGTCATTCAGGGCGGGAAGCTTGGCGGTACTCATGGCAACGGGCTTACCGTCAACCGTGCCGCAGACCAGGTCGCCGCCTTCGTAGTGTACGATGTGCGGCTTCACGCCGGCGCCCGGTGCAACTTCGGTGGTGTCGAGATGGGCGATCAGGCCCAGGGCGGGCTTGTCCTCAGCGCCCGCACTTGCGGGGATATGCGCGCAGACATAGGCGTGCTCGGTCACGTAGGCATCTTCCGCACCAAGCTCGCGCAGCTCTTCAGCCAGCACGTTGGCAAGGTCAAACTGAACGGCGCTCGAGGGTACCTGGTCGCAGTTTGCATCCTCGGACTGCGTGTTGATCTGGACGTAGCGCAAAAAGCGCTCGAGGACATCGGGGCTCGTGGTGGTGTTTTCCATAAAGACCGCTCCAATCTTGGTCGTCGTGTGCAACAAGAACTCTAGCACGGTATGCCACGGCATACCACGACGCTTGGATGGGGTAGAATCAGCCATTGAATGCAGAAGGGACGGAAGATCATGGATACGACAAATAGCTCGCGCGAACTACATCTGACGGTGGCGAACGAAGACTACTTGGAGTGCATGGTTCGCATTGAAAGCGAAGAGGGGGAAACCAACGGCGTGCGATCGGTCGACATCGCGCAGCGCCTTGGCGTCTCCAAGGCATCGGTCAATAAAGCGGTTTCGGCGCTCAAGGCATCCGAGCTTGTCGAGCAATCGCACTACGGCAAGGTAATCCTGACTGATCGCGGTCGCGAGGTTGGCACGGCTATCTGGTACCGTCATCGCCTCATCCGCACGTTTTTGGTTCAGGAGCTCGGTGTCGAATTTGAGCGAGCCGATTCCGAGGCCTGCATGATGGAGCATGCGCTTTCCGAGGACACGATGAACCGCTGGCTCGCCTATCTCGAAAAGCAGGGAATCAGCGTCGAGGAATAGCGGGATATATATGGATACGAGTTATTACAACCGCTTTGGTGCCGAGGAACTTACGCGCCGCTTGTCGAGCGAGACCTTGTTGGCGCAGGGTCCCATGGGCAGTGTTCTGTTGAGTGAGTACGATGCCGCCGACATTCCACCGGCGTTTTGGAATCTGGCAGAGCCGCAGACCGTTTCTCGTATCCATCGCTTGTATGTCGCCGCCGGCGCACAGGTGCTCATTACCAACACCTTTCAGGCATCGAGCTATGCCCTCAAGCACGACCAGATTGCGCCGTTCGTGGCGGAGGTCAATCGCGGGGCCGTCGACGATGCCCGCCAGGCGCACCCTCAGCTGCTGGTGGGCTCGATGGGCCCGATCGGTATTGAATGGTTTGCCGAGGACTCTGCCGAGTATCGTGAAATCCGAGGCATTGCGCGCGAACAGGCGCACGCCTTGCTCAATGCCGGCGTTGACGGTCTGCTGATCGAGACGGTGACGTCTATCCGTAATTTGCAGCCCATGCTTGCCGGCGCTCGAGATGCCGCCGACGGCATGCCTGTTCTGGTGAGTTTTGTCGTTGACGATAAAGGCGACCTGTTGGGCGATGGCCTCAACATCGAGGCAGCCGTTTTGTACGCCGAAAAACACGGCGCAAACTCGGTTGGTGTTAATTGCTGTTCGCTTGCGGCCGCGAACGCGGCGGTGCCCAGGATGGTTGCATCGGCGACTACTCCCGTCACGGTGCGTCCCAACGTGGGCGATCCGGTCCAGACTCAGGATGGCCCCGTATGGCACGAGAACCCCGAAGCTTTCGCGCGCGCATGCATCGAATGGAGGCATGCCGGTGCCGCAATGGTGGGCAGTTGCTGTGGAACCACGGCAATCACTACGGCAGCGATGGCCGAGGCGCTCGATATATAAAGGGCAAAACCGCTCCATACGGGGCGGTTTTTTATTGCTTGCATGTCCTCGGCAGCATTTGCCCAAATGGTGAATGCTGGTGCCGGCAGGTTGCCGAGTGCATGTTGCGGGTATACCCCATGCGTACCATGATCCAAACACTGTGAGGTGTCTGCGCGTGTGCGCGATAATTCATTTTGGAACTGACGGTTGGCGCGCTCGCGTCGATGAGGACTTCACTGCCGATAACGTTGCCCGTATCGCCGATGCCGTCGGCGAGTTGTGGCAAAAGACCAATCCGGGCAAAACGGTATATATAGGGTTCGACACCCGGCCCCTGGCGCGCGAGTTCGCTGAGCTTGCGGCGGGCGTGCTAGCGGCGCACGGGCTAGACGCCGTGCTCGCTTCGCGACCTGTCCCGACCCCTGCCCTTACGTGGGCGGCGGCTTATGACGGTGAGGCGTGCGGCGCGCTCATGGTGACGGGGTCCCATCATCCGCAGGGCTATCTGTGCCTCAAGATTCGCATGGGTGACGGCTCGACCGCCAACCAGGATGTCATCGAAGAGCTCGAAGAGACCATGGCTCCCGAGCCAATGGGGATCGAGGGGCAATATCGCACCGCGGATATCATTCCTGACTATATGCAGGCGGTGGCATCGTTTGTCGATGCCGAAGCCATCCGCGCCGCGCACCTGCGCGTGGTTGTCGATCCCATGGGCGGCGCAGCCCAGGGCTATCTAGCCGACTTGCTGCGCGAGTTTGGCGTTGAGGTGCACGAGATTCACGCCGGGCAGGCGTCTGACCAAGAAGATATCTGCCCCGACCCCGTTGAACCGTGGGTGGACGCTTGCGAGCGCACGGTTATCGAGGACGGAGCTTGCGCTGGCCTGGTGACCGACGGCGACGCCGACCGTATCGGCGCGGTTGACGAGCGCGGCAGATATATACATCCGCATCAGATCATGGCGCTCGTTTTGGGCGACTTGGTTCAATTTCGTAATTTGGAGGGGCGCGTCGTCGTCAATCTTTCATGCTCGACGCTCGTGCGTCGCATTGCCGAGGCGCTTGGCTGCCGCGTGACCGTCAAACCAGTCGGTTTCAAATATATAGCGGCGGAGATGAAGAAGGGCGGCGTCCTCATGGGCGGCGAAGAAGCCGGTGGTATCGGCATCGCCGCGCATATGCCCGAGCGCGATGGAATCCTCGCCTGTCTGATTCTGTGTGAGCTTATGGCAAAGACGGGCGCGCCTTTGGGCGTTCTGGTCGACCAACTCGAGGACAGTTTTGGTAAGACGAGTTACGGTCGACGCGATTTGCGCCTTGAGGCCGAAGATGCCGAAACGTTACGAACCCTGCTGCCGGGCGTAAACCCCAAGTCGATTTGTGGCAAGGTGCCGCAAAACGTTAGTCATATGGACGGCTTGCGTCTGTCATTCGAGGATGACACGTGGCTGCTGGTCCGTCCTAGCGGGACCGAACCAGTGGTGCGCGTCTACGCCGAGGGGTTCTCGGTGGAAGAACGTGATGAGTTGCTCGATGCTGGCTGTGCTTTAGCTAGAGGGACGTATCCGCTTTAACCATGAGACTGCCTTATATAAAGAGATGCTCGGCGAGCGGTAGTTAACGGCTGGCAAACGTTAGTCGGATCACAAGATGTGTAGGAAATGTGTACGCCCAGATTCCCGCCCCCGGCGCCCCTCCGGTCTGGCAATATATCTCCTTGCCGCGCGGCCCGGTGCAACCGGATG
>UQLH01000007.1:0-85689 GCA_900541805.1 uncultured Collinsella sp. | reverse complement strand
GTAGCGGGTGGTTTAAAGCTGGCCGCTGCGCGGCCAGCAGACTAAAGTCTTGAAACGAGAGGGCGCTGACCTTCTGGTCGCGCCCTTGAAGTTGAACGTCAGATTGTCCAAATGCGGCCCGCGCAGCGTCGGCCCGTTACGGCGTTTGGTAAAACGCCGTAACTAAAAACGGTTGCCGCGGAAGCCGCCGCCGTTGCGGCCGCCACGATCGCCACCGCGACCGCCGCGGTCGTTACCACGGTTGCCGCCAAAGCCGCCACGGTTGCCACCGCGATCGCCATAGCCACCACGGTTGCCGCCAAAGCCGCCGCGACCGCCACGGTCGCCGCCACGGTCACCAAAGCCGCCACGGCCGCCACGATCGCCACCGCGACCGCCGCGGTCGCCACCACGGCCACCACGATCGCCAAAGCCGCCGCGACCACCACGGTCGCCGCCACGACCACCACGGTCGTCACGGCCGCCGCGAGGACCGCGATCCTCGTCCAGGCCCATGGCGACGAGCGGAGCGATAACCTTATCGAGAGCGGCCATCAGCTCGGTGGCCTCCTCGTAAGAAAGCTCGGGCAGGAGCTTCTCCTTCTTGTTGGCAAGCTCGACCAGGCCCTCAGCGGCATCCTCGGCAGCGAAGACGACGATCTTGCGCATATCGCCCTCGGCGTCGTCGATGCGGCCGACCAGATCGGCAGCCTCGGCCTCGGCCATCAGGCCATCGAGCTCACGGAGGCGCATGCCCAGCAGGTCGGACATTTCCTTCTGCTCCATCTTGGGCTTGAGGTCAAGAAGCTTGATGGCGCGCTCGATGTTCGCCATGCGCTCGGCCTTGGCCTCCTCCTCCTTGGAAATAGCAAAGCGACGGCTACGCAGCAGGCGGGCGGCCTTCTGCATCTTGTCCATCAGCTCTTCGTCATCGTAATCAACGGCGGCCTCGACAACCTCGGCCTCCTCCTCGGCGGAAACCTCGTCAGCAGCCTCAACCTCGGCAGCTTCGGTCTCCACGGTCTCGACTGCCTCAACCTCGGCAGCCATGGTCTCGTTCTCGGTCTCGTTCATGATCTCTTCGTTCTCGGACATGAGACTCCTTCTTGGCCCTCTCGGGCATCATCGCCCCATTCGCGGGGCCCGTCGCGCACTCTTTGCGCTTTAAACATTCATGCCTCTCGGCAAAACGTCCATTAGTTTATGGTGTCGCCATCCAATCTAGCTGCAGAATCTATGTGCACACATTAATGCGACATGTGCGACTCGCGACGAGCGTACACCAGCGACGCCACGAACCCGACCACGGCAATCACGGCCGCCACACGCACGGCAGCTGCAAATCCAATCGCCTGGGCAACGTCCGTCGCAGCGCCAGCGGCGTCGGCGGTCGCCGCAGAACTCGAGAGCAGGCCGATAAACAGCGACGGGCCAAACGATGCGGCAATCATGTTCCACGTGTTGAGCAATGCCGTTCCGTGAGGATGTTCAGCGGCAGGCAGCGTCTCCAAGCCGGCCGTCTGCGAGGGGCTCAGCACCAAACCGACTCCGGCATACACTGCAACGGTCAGTGCCACGACAACGCCGATGTTCATGCTTGCCGCCGTCATCGAGATTGCAGTCTGCCCCACGGCAATCAGGGCAAAGCCGACCGGCAGCAGCGGCCATGCACCACGGGCGTCCATCACGCGTCCGCCCACAATCGAGGTCACGGCGTTGCAGGCAATCGCCGGCAAAATGAGCAGGCCCGCAACAAGTGCGGTCATGCCGTATGCGCCCTCAAAATAGAGCGGCAACAAAACGCTCATCGAGAACGTCGTCATCATCGACACCACCACAAGCAAACACGCAGGCCAAAAACGAACGCTCGCCATGGGACGCACGTTAAGCACCGGATGCTCGAGCTTGAGCTGACGGGCCGCAAACAGGCCGAGCAGCACAATGGCGGCGAAAAGCGCCACGATACCGGCAATCAGATTGGTCGAGAACTCGCCTACGGAATACACAAATGCCGTAATGCCGGCGGCGAGCAAAACAACCGACAGAATATCAAGCGTGGTGTTCGAGCGCTCTCCGACATTCTGAACAAGCTTAACGCCCGCCGCAGCGACCACAATGCCGCCCACCAGCAGCACTACGAACACCGCCCTCCAGCCAAACAGGGTGCACATAAGACCGCTGATCACGGGTCCAAACGCCGGCCCCAGCGTAATGCAGGCACCGCCCAGGCTCAGATACAGACCGAGCTTCTCGCGCGGAGCGCAAGACAGCACCACGTCCATCATGAGCGGAAACAAGATGCCCGATCCCGCAGCCTGCAAAATACGACTTGGCAGCAAAACGCTAAACGACGGAGCGATCAGACACAGGACTTCGCCGGCGACCATACATCCGCATGCGAAAAACAGCAGCTTGCGCGTCGAGAAACGACCGGACAGGAAGGCCATGATGGCCGTAAAGATCGATGTCACGATCATGTAGCCCGAAACGAGCCACTGCGCCGTGGTGGCACTCACCGAAAAGGCCGCCATAATGTCGTGCAACGCCACGTTAATGATGTTCTCGTTAAACGCGGCGACAAAGGCTGCGATATACATTACGACGAGAAGCGCCGCAGTGGCCGATGGCGCTACTTGAACTTGTTGCTGAGATTTGCTCCCCATGCATTTCCTTCCTCTTGGAACGACAGTTGCATCGCCCCAGAGGAACAGTCCAGGGCGAAAAATGAGCCCTAGACTTACGCCAGACGCCGTACACGACGAGTCTGACAACATGGTCCAACGTCGAGAGATTGTAACGCGGACGCACAGCTTTCCTTCCGCGCTATTATTAAAAGTCCACGAAAGCATGAGACATGAGGAGCCCGCCATGATTAAGCCCATCATGAAATCCGAGTTCTTTTTGCGCCTGCCTTCCGAAGACGCGGGACCCGACGATGCCGCGACCGGGCAGGACCTCCTGGATACACTCCACGAGCATGAGCGCGAGTGCGTGGGCCTCGCCGCCAACATGATTGGCGTGCGCAAACGCATCATCTGCGTAAAGGACGGCAACAGGACACTCCTGATGTACAACCCTCAAATTCTTGAGCAGGTCAATGCCTATCAGACGAGCGAAGGATGTCTCTCGCTGATCGGCGAGCGTCCCTGTACCCGCTATCGCCGCATTAAGGTGGAGTATTTGGACGAGAACTTCGTCCACCGCATCAAAAACTTCTCGGGCTACACCGCCGAGATCATCCAGCACGAAATCGACCATTGCTGCGGAATCGTAATCTAGTTCCGCGAGTCAAGGAAAATGATCTGTTTTCCTCCGTCCCTAATGGACCATGGTAACGACGCAGGCTGAGCACACGACAGCGAGCGAGCCGCATTTGCACCAAGGTGGCGTGAAACGAAAGGGCGCTGACCTTCTGGTCGCGCCCTTGAAGTTGAACGTCAGATTGGTGTGAATGCGGCTCGCGCAGCGTCAAGCGGTCCGCCGTTCGGTAGAACGGCGGAACTAGTTACGCCTGACGGTAATGGTCAAAGAAGTCGGCGAGGTCTTCAAGGGACTCTTTGAGTACTTCCATGCGCGGCAGGTACACGATGCGGAAGTGGTCGGGCTCAGCCCAGTTGAAGCCGCCGCCGCGCGTGATCAGGATCTTCTTCTCGTGCAGCAGGTCAAGGGCGAACTGCTCGTCATCGGTGATGTTGAACTTCTTCACATCCATCTTGGGGAAGATGTAGAACGCCGCACGCGGCTTAACCACCGAGATGCCGTCAATCTTGTTGAGCGCCTCATACACAAAGTTGCGCTGCTCGTAGACACGGCCGCCGGGACGGATGTAGTCGTTAACGGACTGATGACCACCGAGTGCCGTCTGAACGATCGACTGAGCCGGCACGTTGGAGCACAGGCGCATGTTCGAGAGCATGTTGACGCCCATGATGAAGTCGCTCATGCAGCGCTGGTTGCCCGAAAGCACCATCCAGCCAATACGATAGCCCGCAATCATGTGAGACTTGGACAGACCGCTAAAGGTAACGCAGGGCAGGTCGGGGGCGAGCGAGGCAATCGAGACGTGCTCGTAGCCGTCCATGCACAGGCGGTCGTAGATCTCATCGGCAAAGATCATCAGCTGATGCCTGCGCGCAATCTCGACGATGCCCTCGAGCACCTCGCGCGGATAGACAGAACCCGTGGGGTTGTTGGGGTTGATGATGACGAGGGCTTTGGTCGCACTCGTAATCTTGGACTCCATATCCTCCAAGTCGGGATACCAATCCGCCTGCTCATCACACAGATAATGTACAGGATGACCGCCGGCAAGGGTTGCGCACGCCGTCCAGAGCGGATAGTCGGGGCTGGGGATCAGAATCTCGTCGCCGTTGTCGAGCAGCGCGTTCATCGAAAGCTGAATGAGCTCGGACACGCCGTTGCCCGTGTAGATATGCTCCATCTGAACATTGGGCAGGCCCTTGATCTGCGAATACTGCATGATTGCCTTGCGCGCGGAGAACAGGCCGCGCGAATTGGAATAGCCTTCGCAGTCGGGCAGCTGCTGGCGCATGTCCTTGATGACCTCATCGGGCGTGCGGAAACCGAAGGGCGCCGGGTTACCGATATTGAGCTTGAGGATGCGCTCGCCTTCGTCCTCCATACGGGCTGCCTCGTCGACGACGGGACCGCGCACGTCATACAGGACGTTATCGAGTTTGGTGGATTTAGAAAAAGTACGCATGGTGGTGCTCCTTGGAATTTGAGCTGAGGGATGGGGTTCGGGCTTGGAATCGTTGAGAGGCGATGATGTCTCGCCTTGATCGGCGTCACCGGCAAGCAGCCAGGTAACATCGACCTCCAAAATGCGGGCGAGCAGCTCTGCCACATCGCGCCGCGGAATCGTCTTGCCACTCACATATTGGCTCATCTGACTCTTGCCGAGTTTTTTGCCGAGCATCTCCGATGCGCGGATTACGTCCGACTGGCGAACGTCGCGATCGGACATGGTCTGTCGCAGGCGATCGCTAAACGTCTCTTGGGCCACTAGAACCTCCTTGCTGGCAAAGTTCAATTTACAGAACACGAATTGAACCTGAGTTCAATTTAGGCAGCAGTATAGCGCGGCGCATCATCCGGAAGTTCAATTTCACAAGAAAATGTACCGAGCCCTGAGAATTGTCCCAAAGTGGACAACAGGTACGCGCTTTTAGAGGTATTCAAGGAAATGAGCCGCCGCAAGCGAAACGTCAGCTGTGCGGTATATGGCGTTGATCTGCCGATGAGGATGTCCCTCGAGCGGGCGCACGGCAACATCGAACTGGCACCGGCGCAAGATGAGCGCCGGAAGAATGCTCACGCCCAGGCCGTCCTCGACCATGGCCATAATCGCATAGTCATCCCAGGTTGACAGCTTAGAGCGCACCGCCAGGCCCGCGCGGCGAAACAGCGGGGTAATTTCGTCGTCGCTACCGCGTTCCAGCAGAATAAACTGCTCGTTGGCCAAATCGGCAAGGGAAACGGCCTCCGCGGTGGCAAGCGAGGAGTCCGCTGGCACCACGGCCATCAGCTCGTCTTGCACCAACGGCCGCGACGCCATGCCGGCGCCGCGTGGCTCACGCGGGATAAAGCCCAAGTCGCAGCGGCCCTCTGACACCCATTGTTCAATCTCTGAGTAATCGCCCATCAGCAACTCGTAATCGACGTCCGGATGATCGGCGCGAAAGCGCGCAATCACCGGCGGCAGCACGTGGGTCGCCACACTCGAAAACGTACCGATGCAGATTTTGCCGCGCATGAGCCCACGCATCTCATCCACCCGTCGCTGCAAGCGAACGAATTCCTCGCATAACGCCTCAACCGCAGGCATAACTTGCCGTCCATCGGCAGAAAGTACTACGCCCTCGCGACTGCGGTCGAGCACCTTAAAGCCCCAGTCGGCCTCGAGATCGGCCACCATACGGCTCACGCCCGATTGCGAATAGCTCAGGCGCTCGGCGGCGCGCGTAAAACTGCCGGCGCGCACGGTCTCGAGCAGCACCTGCATCTTTTGAATATTCGTTTCCACGTCACGCCTCCACCTTTGCATGAGTTTTTGTCATGTTATCTATTCATTATATTCGCTTTTCTTCTAAAGCCAGTTCACCCATAGTGAAGATGCTCGGATATAGAGGGGATGTCAGCGCATGAACAACGGACTGTTTACGTACTTAGCAGCATTGCTATTGTTTGGTTCCAACGGCATCATCGCCGCTGCTATCGCGCTGCCGAGCTCGGATATCGTGCTACTACGCACGTTTTTGGGTGCATTCTCGCTTGTCACCATCCTCGCCATCACCCAACGCCATAAGTTGCAGGCGCCATCTCGCCCCCGCGAAGCCGCAGCCCTCCTCCTCTCGGGAGCCGCGCTGGGTGCCGGCTGGATTTTTCTGTTCCGCGCCTACCAGACGATCGGCGTCGGCGTATCCTCGCTGCTGTACTACTGCGGCCCCATCATTGTCATGGCACTCTCCCCGCTCATCTTTGGCGAAAAGCTGACCGGCGGCAAAATCGCCGGCTTTATCGCCGTTGCGTGCGGTGCTTTTCTCATTGCAGCGCAAGGTCTAGGCGGCAATATGCCCATTGTGGGTATCGTCTGCGGCATCGCCTCGGCATTTTGCTATGCACTGATGGTCATCGCTAGCAAGGGTGCGCCACACATCGAAGGCCTCGAGAACTCCACGCTCCAGGTGAGTGCCGCCTTTGTGACCGCGCTGGTCCTCACGCTCATCACGCAGGGTGCTCCCTCATTCCTGTCCGCCGGCGTCGCCGCAGGCATCGATTGGCGCGCCGTCGTCATGCTCGGCGTCGTCAACACCGGCATTGGTTGCCTGCTCTACTTTAGCGCCGTCGCCAAACTGCCTGTGCAGACCGTCGCCGTCGTCGGCTACCTCGAGCCGCTTTCGGCCGTCGTGTTCTCCGCCGTTCTTTTGTGCGAAGCCATAACACCGGTCCGCCTGATGGGCGCCGCGCTTATCATCGGCGGCGCGATTTTTTGCGAACTCGCCGGCAAACGCGCAAACGCCAAGGCTGGCATCGCCCAGACAGCACGTGCTTAAAAGCCCCTGCTTTGAAATGCTACCTGCGTAGATAAATAATCCCCAGCTGAGGATTATTGTCTAAAATAACCCGATGTGCCAAACTGCTCTTGTATGTATAAAGACGGCATAAAGTTTTTTGTCCTAGACAGATAACCGGATGTCTAAGGGAGTCCTCGTGGCACACAATAAACTGGAGGCAAACCTCCAAGACCAGCGTAGTCAAGGCGGGCATGGAGCCATTCCCCTCTCCGCTGGCATGCTGCTCGTAACGCTCGGCGTCGTCTACGGTGACATCGGCACAAGCCCCATGTACACCATGAAATCAATCGTCGCCAACAACGGCGGCATCGGCACCGTCAGCGAGGACATGATTCTGGGCGCGCTTTCGCTCGTCATCTGGACCATGACACTCGTGACCACGGTCAAGTACGTTGTAATCGCCATGAAGGCCGACAACCATAACGAGGGCGGCATCTTCGCCCTGTTTAGCTTGGTGCGCAAAGTGGCGCCTTGGCTGATTCTTCCCGCCATGATCGGCGGCGCGGCGCTGCTCGCCGACGGCATCCTCACCCCCGCGGTCACGGTCACCACAGCCATCGAGGGTCTGCGCACCATCGAATGGGGCCATGCGCTGCTGGGCGACGGCCAGACCAACGTCATCATCATCACAATCATCATTATCTGCGGTCTGTTTGCCATGCAGCGCGCCGGCACCTCGTCAATCGGCAAGCTCTTCGGCCCGCTCATGACGCTGTGGTTCCTGTTCCTGGCAGGCGCCGGCCTGTTCAACATGCTCGGCAACCTGTCCATCTTGCGCGCGCTCAACCCCATTCGCGGCATTATGTTCCTGTTCTCGCCCATCAACCACTCGGGCATCATGGTGCTCGGCTTCGTCTTCCTGTCGACGACCGGCGCCGAGGCGCTCTATTCAGACATGGGCCACGTGGGCAAGGCCAACATCTACGCATCCTGGCCGTTTGTTAAGGCGGCCCTCATCCTTAACTATCTGGGCCAGGGCGCTTGGCTGCTCGCCAACAACTCCAACCCCCAGATGCTCGCGATGGATATCGTCAACCCGTTTTATATGATGCTTCCCGAGCCCCTGCGCCCCTTTGCCATCGTGCTTTCGGCCGTAGCGGCCATCATCGCCTCGCAGGCGCTCATCACCGGCTCGTTCTCGCTGGTATCCGAGGCCACGCGCCTCAACCTTATGCCGCATCTGCGCATCCACTACCCCAGCGACACCAAGGGCCAGCTCTATATTCCGCTCGTCAACAACATCATGTGGGTCGGCTGCATCTTCATCGTGCTGCTGTTCCAAAACTCCGAGCGCATGGAGAGCGCCTACGGCCTCGCCATTACCGTGACCATGCTCATGACCACGACGCTTTTGACGAGCTATATCGCTGGCATTCTCAAGCACAAGCTGGGCGCCTGCGTCTTCGCCCTGCTCTTCGGTGCCATTGAGCTGTGCTTCTTTGCCTCGTGCCTCACCATGTTCTTTGACGGCGGCTATGTGATGATCTTCCTGGCCGCACTGCTATTTGGCCTTATGTACGTGTGGCGCCGTGGCACCGCCATCGAGCGCACACAGACGATTCTGTTGCCCGTCTCCAAGTACATCGATCAGCTCAACCGCCTGCGCAACGACGAGACCTATCCCGTGCTCGCCGACAATCTGGTATTTCTCACCAACAGCCCCGACCCGCTCACGCTCGACCGCGACGTGCTCTATTCCATCCTGGATAAGCATCCCAAGCGCGCCAAGGCATATTGGTTCATTAACGTGCACGTTACCGACGAACCCTATACGCACGAGTATTCCGTCGAGACCTTTGGCACGGACTTCCTCTTCCGCGTTCGCCTGGACCTGGGCTTTAAAGTCAACCAGCGCGTCAACGCTTATCTGCGTCAGATCGTCGGCGACTTGATGGCATCGGGCGAGCTGCCGCCGCAACATCACACCTACTCCATCTACGAGACACGCGGCAACGTGGGTGACTTCCGCTTTTGTATGCTGCGCAAGATGCTTGCCCCCGAAACGGACATCAACCGCAATGACCACCGCGTGATGGCCATCAAGTACGCCGTCCGCCGCGCCTGCGGAAGCCCGGCACGCTGGTACGGTCTTGAGAACTCGGCCATCATCATCGAGTACGTGCCGCTGTTTGCCCGCATGCGCCCGGCCGTTAAGCTCGTGCGCACCCAGGTGCCGCTCGAGGTTCAGATCGAAGAGGCCGAGGAAATGGAAGTCGACATCTTCTCGGACGACTTGGTCAACGGCAACGAAGCCGGTAAGGACATGAACGTCGATCCCACCGAGTTGCTCGAGAGCGTCGCCGATACGCCCGAACAGCAACTCGACGGACTCGAGAGCACCCAGTTCAACGACGCCAACTTCTAACACGCCATCAGCCATTGACGACAACGGCCTCGCATCTCATAAGAGGTGCGAGGCCGTTTTATGTCGCAACGGACCAGTGAGCTACGAACGGCGCGGCTCGGGAACCACGAGCCTATCGGGGCTCGCGCCCTCGGCATCCATCAGGCTCACGTAGCGAATCGACGGATCCCCATACATCGCGTAGTAATAATTGCCCGTGCGCGCGCTAAAGCATCCGGTGTAGATAGTCTTCTCGAACTTGCCATCGCCCATCCTGGACGCTCCCTCGATCATCACCACACCCTCGAGCGAGCGGAACATGCGAACGACGTTTTCGGTCTCGCTCTCCTTTTGCGGGTAATTGGCATTGAGGTACGCCGCCTTTACAAAACGGCTCGGCGAATAGCAATCGCCCGGAATGCCGCGCATGCCGGCACCGGCTCCATAGGGCTTGAGCTCGGCGCCACGCCATGTCGCCGTCTGCGGAAAATCGCTTGTGGCGGTGATATAGGTGCGCAGGTTTTCCATGTGCCACGGGAAGGTCGGCTGGTTGGCAAGGGTGTCGACCGGATCGTCGTATACATGCAGACCGTCAGCCATCATCTCGACCACGATGCTGCGCTGGCTGTCGCCGATAATCCAATGGAGCAGCGACACGCCCAGCCCCTCTCCGGCAGATTTGGCGACAATCACCGTGTCGCGCAGCGCGGCCTCGACCTCATCGACCGTCGAGAACGTCGCTGCCACCCACAGGGGGAACTCATAGGCCGCGATATTGGTCTTGCCGTCGACAGGGCCCTCGGCATACTCGGCATAGCCGGGAAAGTTGAGCCCCGCCACAGCCAGACCCGCATCGTTACCGCAATCGAAAAACATGGGATAGTTCTTGTAATCGATGCACATACCGATCACCGCGTGTGCCGCTGTCGCGTCGTCGATAAACGAATACGGAATGTGGAACCCGCGCGGCATCACGCGAACCTGTTGGCCGTAGTCAAAGCTCCAGTCGAGATTGCGGCCCAGATACATGTGGCCAGAATTATCGGTAAATCGAATACTCGTACACATAGCGCCTCCTAGCTTTACGTTCTTGCTAATTTCATTGTCTCCAAACAAAAAGGCGCTAAACACAAAAGCCCGGACATGACAACAATGTCATGCCCGGGCCAAAAGAGGCGAAGTGCGGTGCTTTGGTCCCCTTAGACCAACTTTCCAAGACAGTGGTCGATCATATGCTGGATCATCTGTGCCTCAAAGCCCGCATAGTCGCGGCGGCACTCCTTCATCTTGCCGTCGACAATCTGGTCAAAGGCAACCTTGCACTTGATATAGCGCGTGGACTTGGTGACCTCCTCGTGCGTCAGGCAGCTCTCCTCCATCTTGCTGGCACCCAGGCCAAACACCAGACGGGGGTTGTAGAGTACGTGGGGTTCGCCGGCATCGTCCAGGTAGACGCAAACCTTCTTGGTAACGCCAATCTGGTTGGCGGCCAAGCAGCCGGCATCATCGAGCGACTTGATGGTATCAATCAGATCCTGAGCGACCGACTCGTCCTCGACAGTCGCAACCTCGCAACGCTGAGACAGGATAGCCTCGTCGCGGCAGAGCTCTTTAATCATACGTTCCTCCATAGGGGTCGTTGTAACCGCTTAAGTATACGGTACCTACACAATTTCATGCGAAAGATACCGCCCGTCCGTTACAAACCGCCGAACATCAACATGTGAGGAACACCAACTTCACAAAGGCGATATAGTGGGTGAGTTCGCGTCAATCGGCCTAAACTCGGGGCCGAACAAGGAAAGGGTATGCATGGACGAACTATTTCACGTCAGCGAGCGCAAGTCCACAATCGGGACCGAACTCCGCGCTGGACTGACAACATTCCTGGCGATGGCCTACATCATCGCCGTCAACCCCGCGGTGCTCTCGGGTGCTGGCATCGATGCGGGAGCGCTCGCCTGCGCCACCTGCCTGGGCGCCGGCATCATGACCATCTGCATGGGCATCTTCGCCAACCGCCCGCTCGCCTGCGCATCGGGCTTAGGCGTCAACGCGATGATCGCTGGAATCACCACCACCGTCTGCGGCGGTGACTGGCACGTGGCCATGAGCGTCATCTTCCTTGAGGGCGTCGTCATCTTGCTGCTCGTGCTTTGTGGCCTGCGTGAGGCCATCATGGACGCCATCCCGGTTGTCCTGCGTCACGCCATCTCGGTGGGTCTGGGCCTGTTCATCGCCATGATTGGCCTGTGCGATGCCGGCATTATCACCGCTGGCGCCGGTACACTCGTCGGTCTGGGCGACATCACCTCCCCCACCTTCATCGTCGGCATCATCTCCATCCTGGTGACGGTCGCCCTCGCCTGCCGTAACGTCCCCGGCTCGCTGCTCATCGGCATCGTCGTCGCCGTCATCGCCGGTATCCCCCTAGGTGTGACCCAGGCTCCGACCGGTATCATCGCCCCGCTCGATTTCTCGAGCATTGGTGGCCCCATCGCCGACGCCGGCGGCGTGCCCGCCATCGTCAAGGTCCTTACCGACCCCGCGCTCCTCGTCATCTCGTTCTCGCTGCTCATGAGTGACTTCTTCGACACCATGGGCACCGCGATGGCCGTGGCCAAGCAGGGCGAGTTCCTCACCGACGACGGCAACGTCGAGAATATCAAGGAGATCCTGATCGTCGACTCCGCCGCCGCTGCTGTGGGCGGTTTCATGGGCGTCTCCTCCATCACCACCTTCGTCGAGTCCACCTCTGGCGCTGCCGACGGTGGCCGCACGGGCCTCACCTCCGTCACCACCGGCGTGCTGTTCATTCTCGCCGCGTTCTTCTCCCCCATCGTCACCATCGTTTCCAGCGCCGCCACCTGCGGTGCTCTGGTCTACGTCGGCTACCTCATGATGAGCGAAGCCTCCGAGATCGACTGGTCCGACGTGTCGCAGGGTTTCCCGGCGTTCATGATTGTCGCCGGCGTGCCCTTCACCTACTCCATCTCTGCCGGCATTGGCCTGGGCTTCATCGCCTACGTGATCGTCGCGCTCTTTAAGGGCGAGGCCTCCAAGATCAAGCCGCTTATGTGGATCGCAGCCCTTGCCTTCCTCGTCTACTTCTTCGTGGCGTAACGGCATAGTCTGCTAAAGCAAAACAACAAGGCGCGGAATCGCATCGAGCGGCTCCGCGCCTTTCTTTTAGCGTCTGCCCCCGTGCCAGCGTGCGACAATTGAGGCTGTCAATATCACAACACCGAGAGAAGCCTGCCTTGGAAGCGCATCATAAGCAGATAACCGTTTATTCAGAGTGTGTGGAAGGCGCGCCCGTCATCTACCTCCCCGTGGTTATGGGCGACGGTAGTGAAGTCTACGAGCGCTGCCGAGAGCTCGACTGCCCGCCGTTCACCCTTGTCGCCATTGGAGGGCTCGATTGGAATCGCGAGCTGAGCCCCTGGGAATGCGACGGAACTATACGAGATGCCGAGCCCTTTGGCGGACAGGCTGCTGGTTTTCTTGACGAGTTGTTGAAGCAGATAATCCCCCAGGCCGAATCATCGCTCCCGCAACCGCCCGCCTGGCGCGGCGTTGCCGGCTACTCGTTGGCGGGTCTTTTTGCACTGTGGGCACTTTGGCAAACAGATGTCTTTGAGCGCGCAGCGAGTGCATCGGGGTCGTTGTGGTTCCCCGGCTTTATCGACTACGCGCGCGAGCGCACGATGACAGCTACGCCCGACGCCGCCTATCTGTCGCTCGGTAAAAGGGAAACCAAGACGCCCAACCGCATGATGCGGCACGTACTCGACGATACGCGCGCGATGGAAGAGCTGTTTATCGAGCGCGACATCCCAACAACGCTGGAGCTCAACCCCGGCAATCATTTTGCCCAAACTGACCTGCGCATGGCGCGCGGCATCCACTGGATACTGACGCATTAAAAATGGCGTCCACGCGTACGCACGGGCGCCATTTTTTGATTTAGCTGAACACAACTACTATTCGACAGTCTCCTCGAGTTCAGATACGGCGGGCGTCGAGGATTGGGACATGGAAGTCCTTTCATGATGGAAGGGCGATCAGGCATATCGGATAACCTGCCCGAACGATACGATCCGGACCATTGTACGTGATACGTCATGTCTCGCGCGCGCCGTCACCTGCAAGCGGTAGCGTTACTTCCAAACGCGCTCGGCAATGCGCTTGACCAGCGCGATCTTTGCCCACTGTTCGTCCTCGGTCAGCTTGTTGCCAATCTCGCAGCTGGCAAAGCCGCACTGGGGCGACAGGTACAGGTTCTCGAGCGGCACATACTTTGCGGCCTCGTGGATACGTTCGACGATAACGTCCTCGTCCTCAAGCTCAGCCGCCTTGGTGGTCACCAGGCCCAGCACGACCTTCTTGCCGGGAGCAACGTACTTGAGCGGCTCAAAGCCACCGGCGCGCGGCGTGTCGAACTCCAGATAGAACGCATCGACATTCTCATGTGCGAACAGATACGGAGCGATAGGGTCGTAGCCGCCTTCAAAAGCGTAGGTGGAGTGGTAGTTGCCGCGGCACACGTGCGTGTTGATAACCAGATCGTCGGGCTTGCCCGCGATGGCGGCATTGTTGAGCGCCACGCCCAGCTCGCTCACCTTTTGCAGGTCAACCGGGCTCATGCCGGTCTTGGACACAAAGTCGGTATCGCAATAGATGCCCCAGGTGCAGTCATCAAATTGGATGTTGCGGCAGCCTGCTGCGTACAGGTCGGCGATCACCGTGCGATAAGCGGCCGCAATGGCGTCGGCAAGTTCCTCATCGGTCTTATAGACAGCGCGCAGGCTCTCCTGCTGGCCGTCGCAGCGATCGAGCGTGACCTCAGAGAACGTCTGGATCGGCGCCGGAATGGTCTGGCGTGCGACCTGGCCCTCCCCCTCAAGCGCCTTGACGAACTTAAAATGCTCGACGAACGGGTGGTTCTCGCCGCTAATGGGACCAGTAACCACGGCGGTGTCGGCCGTCGTCTCCTCATCATGGAACATATAACCCGTGCGTGAGGTGCGGCGCTCAATGCCGTTAAGGCCCCACATAAAATCGAGGTGCCAGTAGCTGCGGCGGAACTCGCCATCGGTGATCACCTGCAGGCCGGCGGCCTTCTGCTTGGCCACCAAATCGCGAATGGCATCGTCCTCGACGGCCTTAAGGCCGGAAGCGTCGAGTTTACCCGCGACATAGGCGGCACGGGCGTCCTTTACAGCCTGCGGACGAAGAAAGCTGCCGACGATATCGGCGCGAAACGGCGCGTTCGGTTGAATCGAAGTGCTCATAGATATCTCCCTTTGCATTGGTTGCTTTACTGGGACAGAGTATGAGCGCTCATATGACCATCGTAAAATATACGTTTATAACAGTTTGATATAGATGTTTCCTATATCAGTCTGGACTGTCATAAAGAGACTTGAACCGTGCGGAGCACAGCAGCCTAGATATGCTGACGAATCGCGTCGATATAGGCCCGACCGTAGCGCGTAAGCGTCGTGTTCTTGCGCGTGATGATGCCAATCTCCATGTACTCGTCCACGTCGAGCGGAATCGAGATAATGCCGGGGCCGTTGAGCTCGTGGCTGATCACGCCCGAGCATACCGTGTAGCCGTTGAGGCCCATGGCCAAATTGAACAACGTCGCACGGTCGCGCACGCGGATATTTTTGCGACGCTCGAACGTCGAGGTCAGCTCCTCGGAATAGTAAAACGAGTTGTAGCTGCCCTGCTCGTAGGACAGGAACGGGTAGTCTTCCAGATCCTCGAGCGTCACGCTGGAGCGGTCCGCCAGCGGATGGTCGGCGCAGACGAAGACATGCGGCGTGGCGCAGAAGAGTCCTTCGAACACGAGCTCGTTGGGCACCAGCATGCGCTCGATGACCTCGCGATTGTGCTCCGACAGATACAGGATGCCGAGCTCGCTTTTCATATGCGCGACATCCTCGATAATCTCGTGGGTCTGCTCCTCGCGCAAGGTAAAGTCGTAACGCGCGGCATCGAACTCGCGAATCACGTCTACAAACGCGTTAACGGCAAAGGAATAATGCTGGCAGCTCACACTAAAGTGCGGCACCTGCTCGGACGTGCCTTTGTACTTGCCCTCGAGTAGGTCGGCCTGGTCGAGCACCTGACGCGCGTAGCCCAAGAAGGTTTCGCCTTCCTCGGACACAATGACGCCCTTGTTGGTGCGCTCAAAGATGTGCACGCCCATCTCGTTTTCGAGATCACGAATCGATGCGGTAATCGAAGGCTGCGACACAAAGAGCCGGCGCGAGGCCTCGGTGATGCTGCCGCATTCGGCAACTTTGACGACATATCTGAGCTGCTGGAGCTTCATGATGGCCTCCCTAGACGTCCGCGATACCCGAACCCACCGCATCCATCTGACGCATAAACGGCGGCATCTCCCCCGTCGCGGCGCAGGCGGCAATCTGATGCAGAGCCCCGGCAACCGCATCGTCTGCCGCAGCGCCGATATGCCAGCGCGCGGCAGCAGTGACGGCCTCGTTGGCATTGGCGACTGCAACGGAGTTGGGAACGGCACCGATCATGGGCAGATCGTTATCGGAATCGCCAAATACGGCCACCTCATCGGGCGTCAGGCCCAAAGCGCGCGCCAGCTCCAGCGCAGCGCAGCCCTTGTCCCAACCAGCCGGGAGAATATCGAATAGGCGCACGCGGTTGTTGGAAAATACAAGCGAGAGCTCCGGCACCTCGGCAGCAATGCGCTCGCGCAGCTCAGCAAGCTCTTCGCGCGAGCGGGCGCTCCAGATATTCGCCTTGTATACCGGGGCATCATCGACAACAGGACGGCACGGGGCCTCTTCGCCTTTGAGCCACGCATTACCGCCCGACTCCATGGCGCGACGAACGCGCTCGGGATCGCTCGTCACGCAGTAGGCATCGTTATTCCAAAAGTCATCACCCAGGCTGTAGACCTTCAGATACGTATCATCGGTCTCTTGCTCCAAGTAGTCAGCCAAGCGCATAAGGGCGGCGTTATCGGTTGCATGCGAGGCTACCGCCTCGCCGTCCACAAACATGACCTGGCCGTTACAGAACGCGCCAGTCGAGAAGCACTCGGAACAATTTTTGAACATCCAGCCCATCGCGGACGGCTGACGACCCGAAACCGGCCCAAAGTGCAGACCCGCCGCCTGCATGGCATGAATACCCTCAATGGCGTAGTCGCTGGCGCCGTCATGCCCGGCTGGAATCAGCGTATCGTCCATATCGGTCAGCACAAGTTTGATCATAGAGTCCCCCAGTCATTTTCACTGCGACCATTGTAACGGTGCGCTAGTATAGGGAACAACAGATTCGATGCGGGAGTGCCGGCGGTGCAAACCACAAGGCTGAGAGGGCATGGGGCCCAATCCTTTGAACCTGTCAGTTAATGCTGGCGTAGGGAGCATGCCGCCTTTACAGGGGCGCTGTCTATGCACAGCGCCCCTTTTCTATGCCAAGGAGGCATGTGCAGTGATTGATTCGGAACAGCTTAAGCAAAATGTGGTCAAGGCCGTGGAGGAGATTCGCGCCACCAATCCGATGGCCGGCTCCATCACCAACACGGTGACGATCGACTTTGTCGCCAACGCACAGCTCGCCGTGGGCGGATCGGCCGCCATGGTCTATCTGCCCGACGAGGGCGAGGCGCTCGTTGCCGGCGGCGGCGCCATCTATCTCAATATGGGCACGCTCTTCCCCATCTACGAGCAGACGATTCCCCGCGCGGCCAAGGCGGCACACGACGCCGGCAAGCCCTGGGTGCTCGATCCGGTGGGCCTGGGTATCGGTAGTCTGCGCACCCAGCTGGTAAACGAGCTCAAGCAGTACAAGCCCGCCATCGTGCGTGGCAACGCCTCCGAGATTATCGCGCTCGCCGGCCTGTGGGGTCTTGAGGGCGAGGCGGCCGATCTGAGCCGCGTACGCGGTGTCGATACCACCGACACGGTAGACGCCGCCCGCGATGCCGCGGTGGCGCTCGCCCACTACACCGGTGGCGCCGTAGTCGTCTCGGGCGAAGTCGACCTGATCACCGACGGCACGACCGTGGCCAAGTCCCACGGCGGCAGCCCGCTCATGTCCAAGATCACCGGCTGCGGCTGCTCGCAGGGCGGCGTGCTGGCTGTGTATGCCTGCGCCGCCGATCCGTTTACGGCAGCCGTCTGCGGTACCGCCGTCTACAACGTCGCTGGCACGCGTGCTGCCGCCGTCGCCGATGCCCCGGCGAGCTTTAAGGTCGCCTTTATCGACGAGCTCTACCGCGCGAGCGCCCAGGACATTGCCGATAACAAACTCGAGCTCGAGGAGGCATAGGCCATGTCCGAGCCCGCAACCAATGCCGGCATGAACACGCTCGTCGCTGTGGCCATCGCCCCGTGCGGCACCGGCGATGAGCTGTCCGCCGAGGTCGCCGAGGTCGTGCGCGTCATTCGCGAGAGCGGCCTTCCCAACCGCACCACCTCGATGTTCACCGAGATCGAGGGCGACTGGGACGAGGTCATGCAGGTCGTGCGCGACGCAACCTTTGTGTTGGCGAGCAAGGGCATCCGCACCGAAGTCGTGCTCAAAGCCGATATTCGGCCCGGATTTACCGACACCATGACCGGCAAGCTCGAGCGCATGGAAGCGCAGATCAAAAAGCAGGAGGAAGCACGATGAGCATCCGCGACAACCTTGATATCTCGGCCTATCTAGTACTCGGCCCCGAAAACACGCTGGGACGTCCCGTGGGCGATGTGGTGGCCCAGGCGCTCGACGCCGGCTTTACCTGCATCCAGGTGCGCTCCAAGGTGGCAAGCGCCCGCGAGATCATCGCGCTGACCGGCGACGCCGCGCAGGCAATCGCACAGGCTGGCAAGACCGGTCAGGTCGCCTTGCTGATCGACGACCGCCTGGACTGCGTACTTGCCGCGCGCGAGCAGGGCATCGCTGTCGACGGCGTGCACGTGGGTCAGAGCGATATTCCCGTCGAGGTCTGCCGCAAGCTTCTGGGCCCCGACGCCATCGTGGGCCTTTCGGCCCGTTGCGAGGAGATGCTCGAGTACGTCAAGACCGCCGACATGAGCCTAGTCGACTACCTGGGCATCGGCCCGCTCCACGAGACCGAGACCAAGCGCGACTGCGGACGCGCGGCCGACGGCTCTATCATCACCAAGAGCTTTGAGGACCTGGCCGCCCTCCACGCGGCAAGCCCCGTGCCCATCGTGGTGGGCGGCGGCGTTAAGACAGCCGACTTGCCGCAGCTCAAGGCCACCGGCGTCGACGGCTTCTTTGTGGTGAGTGCCGTCTGCAGCGCCGATGACCCCTACGCCGCGGCCAAGGAGCTCGTCGACACCTGGCAGCAGGCATAGGCATAGGCCGAGCAGTTGCTCCGCGACCCCATAACTTCAGCAATGGAAAACGCATCCCAGTTTGGATCTCCATTCCGGGATGCGCTTTCCGCCGAGATGGCGGCAGCAGCCTCTACCCTGCCAGATATGCCTCCAGTGCCGGCAAGGTCGCCTCCGCATCGCGGCGACCAATCTGGTAGATGCGCTCAAGTTCATCGGGCTCGCGACACAGCGACGGCACCTTCACCGATTCGCTCGGCCGCACCACAAAGATTTCGCCGGCGGCCTCGCGACGTGCCAGGTCATCGAGCGTGGCATTGTAGACCTCATGCCGATGCTCGAGCGCTGCGACAAACTCCGGATAGTGACGGAACACGCGCCGCAGCATGGGCATCACGCTGTTGGGCTGCTTCACAAAGCCCGCCGGCTGCGTGAGTACCACGATATTGCGGTCATACCCCTGCGCAAACAGCCATGCGCTGGGAATAGAATCAGCCACGCCACCATCCAGATACTTATGCCCGTCAATAGCAACGGGACGCGTCGCCACGGGAATTGCCGACGACGCCCGGATCCACTCGATATCGCGCTCGTCGCCATACGGCAGATCGTGATAGACGGCCTTGCCCGTCTCGATATCGGTACACACGCACGTAAACCGCATGGGGCAGGCGCGATATGTCTCCAAGTCGATGGGGTCGCGCTCGATGGGCACCTCGTGATAGGCAAAGTCGGCATTGAACATATCGCCGGTTCGCAGCCAGCTGGTCACGCTCGCATAGCGTTTGTCGGCGCAATAGGCCTTGTTGTAGCGAATGGCGCGGCCGATCTGGCGCGATTTAAAATTGTAGCCAAACGCCGCGCCCGCCGAGACACCCACCATATGGTCGCAAGTTAAGCCGTGCTCCATCCAAACGTCGAGCACGCCCGCCGTATACATACCGCGGTAGCCGCCTCCCTCGAGTGCCAGCCCCACCGTGCGCATCGTATTTGACTGTGCCATGCGACCATCTCCGTCCCCACAAATTCAAACGGAACAAGTATACCCGTCAACATATATCGTCTCAGTCGCATTTTCATCGAACATCGCATCGTCGCGCTACCGCCTGTCGAATAATAGCCGCCCACAGCATGTGCACCCATATATAATTGTGTATTGTTGTTTACACTACTCAGCTGTTATCAACAGCGAACATTAGCCGACAAATTAACTCAACAACGCAGCAAGGCGGGGCCTGGATACACGCAAAACGCCGAGCAACGACGCGTGTACACAACGAGCTCGCCCGACGCAATCCGCCCCGACCTCAGAAAGCCGCTTAGAACATGGATACTGTCAGCAATTACACCGAAACGCTCGAAAAGACCGTCCGTGACCTTCTCAAGCGGCAGGAGGATCTGATCAGGACTGCCTTTACCGACCAGCTTACTGGGCTTGGCAACCGTGGCGGCTTTGCCCGTTCCCTCGAGGAGCTCTGGGAGCAGGACGCCCCCGTTACCATGGCGTTCATCGATATCGACAATCTCAAGCACTGCAACGACGTCTTTGGGCATGACGAGGGCAACCGCTATATCTTGCAGGTAAGTCTCTATCTTAAGCTGTATATGAAGGTGGGCGAAGCGGCGTTTCGCATAGGCGGCGACGAGTTTGCCATCCTATCTACGATTGCAACCGAGGACGACCTCGCCGAACGTCTGAAACACTGCCGAACGGTTCTGCTCAAAAACAACGATTCCGAGATGCCCCGCTCGTTTAGCTACGGAGTGTCACATGCCGACCCCGCCCTGGGCGAAGCTTCCAATCGCATGACGCTCGATGCCGACCATCGCATGTACGACTACAAGCTACGTCATGCCATGCACCTCGATCGACGCAATATCACGCAAGTTCACGCCGACGACTTCGAAATAAGCGATCGTATTTTTGACGCCTTTTCGATGCTCAACGAGGGCCGTTATTTCTTTATCGAGAACTTGGACAAACATCGCACCCTTTGGTCACAAGGTGCCTTGCGCGATCTTGGCCTTCCCTCGGAGCACATAGACAACTGTCGCGATTACTGGAAAACGCGCGTCCATCCCGACGACCTTGAGGCCTGCATCAACGACATCGACCAAGTCTACAACGGCACCAAGCACCGTCGCGTCATGCAGTATCGTGTGCGCAACGCCGTCGGCGACTACGTCCTTTGCCGTGCTCGCGGGTTTCGTATCGACGGCGACGGAAATGTCCCCTCGCTCTATGTCGGCGAGCTCGTCAACCACTCACTTGCCGAAACCGTCGACGCCGCCACAGGCCTCGGAACGCAGCGCATGCTGGCCAACGCCATCGACGCCTGCCGCCGCGATCGTTGCGAGACAGGGCTTATAGCGGTGCGCGTTCGTGGCACGACAAAGCTCAACGAGCTCTACGGGGCCGAGGCTGTCGACAACATGCTTGCCGAATACGCAGGCCGCATGCTGTCGATCACTCGCGGCAGGAGCCGGGTCTACCGTTCACGAAGCGTTCAGTTCGTCGTGCTCAGCAACGACCTAGACCACGAGGCATTCGAGCAACTGACCCGCCACCTTAAAGAGGCCGTTTTCGCTCCTGTTCGAATCGCAGGCGACACCATTACTCCCGTCTGCCTTGTCGTCCCGGCCTTTTACGAGCACTTAACCCATCAAGCGACCGCCGTTTTAGGCGAACTCGACCGTCGCCTTCGCACGGCCGGCGGGCTTGTTCCCAACGACAGCCTCCCCATACCCGAGGCGGAGCGCAAAAGCGCCATAGCCGAACGTATCGACTCGCTCACGGGTCTCTATCGACCCAGCGAGTTTATGCGGCGCGCCAACGCATTTCTCGAGGCAAGGCGCAACGGCACCTGGTGCATCGCCACGATCGACATGGGCCACATGCGCCTGTTTAATGAATGGTATGGACAGGCCGAAGGCGACCGCCTGCTTGCCGATGTGGGCACGGTCCTCAAGGACATCGAGAATGCCGATATGGGCGTCGCAGGGTACTGGGGCCAAGATGACTTTTGCGTACTCATCCCCTTTAAGCACATCACCGTCCATCAAATCTACAACCGCGTTCGCGAGGCAGTAGCCAGGCATGATGGCGGCGTAGGTTTTTGGCCGTCCATGGGCGTTTACCCCATCGATTCCAATGAGGAGATCACCATCGATGCGCAGGCAAAGGCCATGTTTACCAATCGGCGCGCAAAAAACGACTTTAAGGAGCGCATTGCCATTTTTTGCCCCGAGGAGTACAAGCGCGAAATCGTGTTCAACCGCACGCTGACCGAATTCCAGTACGCGCTGTCAAATGGTCGCATCACGTACTATCTTCAGCCCCAGGTCGATATGGAAACCGGCGAGATTATTGGCGCCGAAGCACTCACCCGCTGGATTGACAAGAACGGCTCTCTCATTTCGCCCGCAACGTTTATCCCCGCACTCGAGGAAAGCGGCTTTGTAGTGACGCTCGACAAATATGTTTGGCAGGGCGTCGCCATGTGGCTCCGCGAGCGCCTCAATCGAGGACTTCGCGTGGTTCCGATTTCCCTCAATGTGTCGCGCGTAGACATTCTTGCCTGCGATGTCGCCGAGCATATGGGGTCGCTCGCCGCCCAGTACAACCTGCCGCCCGAACTCATGCACATCGAGATCACCGAGACCGCCTATACCGGAGAGTCCGAGGCCGTGGATAAGCTGACCGCGGATCTGCACACCCGTGGCTTCTCGACCTACATGGACGATTTTGGCACCGGCCAGTCCACGCTCGCGATGCTCAAGAACGTCAACGTCGACGTCATCAAGCTCGACCGCACCTTTGTGCCCACCGACCGCGATCAAGGCCGCAGCGCGCAGATCGTGTCATCGATGCTCGAGATGGCGCAGTCGCTCCATCTGCCCGTCGTGGTTGAAGGCGTCGAGACAAATGAGCAGGCAAACATGCTACGACAAATGGGCGCCCGCTACGCTCAGGGCTTCCTCTACTACCGCCCCATGCCGGCGAAGAATTTTGAGGCATTGCTCGATGGCGGCAATAACAACTGATACGCTCGCGCACAAAACGCCACCGCCGAAGGGGGCATTTGTCCCCATTGGCTAACTTATATCCCCACTTCAAACCAAATTGGGGATATGATACAAACCGTTGTTCCGCCCAAGGAGGTTATCCATCATGAACGAGTCATATCGCCTGGGCGAGCAATCGATTATTGCCTATCTTCAGCGACTTGCGAACGGCGTCTCGACCGCCGAACTCGATGTTGCCGCGCTGCCTGCTGAGCTACGCGCCGTTGGTGAGCAACTGCAAAAGACGCATGCCATCCTGCAACAAGAGCGCCAGCTGCTTGAGCGCAACGCCTATATCGATCCGCTCACCAACTTGGGCAACCGCAACGGATTCGACCGTCACGTCGAGCAACTCTGGCGCAAAGGCGATCCCTTCACCTGCGCCTATATTGACATCGACCATCTCAAGCATTGCAATGATAGGTTTGGCCACGCCGAAGGCAATCGCTATATTCTGGGCATCTGCCGCACGCTCTCCGAAACCATGGAGCACGATGAGATGCTGTTCCGTATCGGTGGAGACGAGTTTGTGCTTATCTCGCTCTCCGCAAACGAGACCGAACTCGAGCAGCGCTTGGAGCAGGTACGTGCCGGGCTGATCGAGGCGAGTTCAGGTGGCAAGGCGCCCATGATCGGCAGCTTTAGCTTTGGCTGCTCGCGCGTCGATCCACTTGCTGGCGACACGCGTCGCCAGATGACGATGGATGCCGATCGCAAAATGTATCGCTATAAGCTTATGCATCGTGTGCAGCAACCGAAAGACGATGACGCGCCGCAACGCCCAATCGTCGATCAGCTTCCCTGCAACGACCGGGTGTTCCAAGCGATCTCCATGAGCTCCGAGACGCGCTATCCGTTTATCCTCAATCTCGATACGGGAGAATCGCAATAGTCGGTTAACGCCGTGCGCGATTTTGACCTGCCCTCCCAGCACCCTTTTAACTCACTCGACATGTGGCTCGCCCGCGTTCATCCCGAGGACCGCGACAACGTACGTACCGAACTCGACATGGTGATAAACGGCACGTGGCACTTCCACTACATGCAGTATCGCGTAATGGATGCCACCGGAAAATACGTGCTTTGCGACTGCACGGGCTACCGCTTGGACGGCACCGATACCGAGCCCGGCATGTATGTGGGCATTATCATCAACCGAAGCTTGGCAGATACGACCGATTCCGTGACCGGCTTGGGCGATATTCACGCCCTGGTCAACGCCATTGGCGAAATGCGTCGCGTGGCGCGCAAGGCGGGGTTGATCGCCATTAAAATCGATGATATCGCTCAGGTCAATGCCCGTTTTGGCTTTGATGCGGGCGACCGTGTTTTGGCAGAATGTGCCGCCTGTCTGGTGGAATGCTCGCGCGGTAAGGGTCGTATGTTCCGCTCGACGGGGCCGATGTTCGTGGCGCTTTTCGACGACTTTGATCCCGAAGAAACCGATACGATTGCAGAGGAAATCGAGCGGTTCCTGGGTTCGCCCGTGCTCTTTGGCCCATTTGAATATCAGCCGCCCATTCGCGTGGCCACGCTCCATCTGGACGGCGTCGACCGTCAGCCCGTTTCGATTTTGAACGAGCTCAAAGCGTTGCTCGGGAAAGCCGTGCAGGTGCCAGGTACCAAACTGGATTAGCACCGCGCCCACACCGCCTCCCCCATCGTGCGATAATCCTCTGCAGAAGTCACCGACAGCAGAGGGAGTTTGTGATGAAGGTTCTTTTGGTCAATGGCAGCCCCAAGGCAAACGGCAACACCGCCCGCGCACTCGCCGAGGTCGCCGAGCAACTCAATGCCGAAGGCATTGATACCGAGGTGTTTCAGCTGGGCACCAAGCCCATTCGCGACTGCATTGGCTGTGGTCAGTGCGGCAAGCTCGATTGCCGCTGCACCTTTGACGATGACGTGGTGAACGAGCTGATCGCTGCCGCCGAGCAGGCAGATGGCTTTGTCTTTGGCTCACCCGTCTACTATGCGCACCCCAGCGGACGCATCCTTTCGGCCCTCGATCGCGCCTTCTATGCCGGCAGCAAGGCCTTTACGCACAAGCCGGGCGCTGCCGTCGCCGTTGCCCGTCGCGGCGGCACGTCGACCACCTTCGACGTGCTCAATAAGTACTTCACCATCAACCAGATGCCCGTGGTTGCTTCCACGTACTGGAACAACGTGTTTGGTGCCATGCCGGGCGAGGCCGCCCAGGACGCCGAGGGCCTGGCCACCATGCGCAACATCGGCAAGAACATGGCCTGGCTCCTGCATTGTATCGAGGCAGGACAGGCCGCCGGCATCGAAGCCCCCGAAGCCGATCGCGAGCGCACCAACTTCATCAGGTAGAACGGCGGAACAAATACATGAACGTGCAAATTTTTGGCACCAAAAAGTCTTTCGACACCAAGAAGGCGCAGCGTTATTTTAAGGAGCGCCGCATTAAGGTACAGTTTATCGACCTTAAGGAAAAGGAGATGAGCAAGGGCGAGCTCACGAGCGTGATGCAGGCGGTCGGCGGCATCGACAAGCTGCTCAACCCCAAGGCCAAGGACGAGGAGACGCTCGCGCTCATCCAGCACCTCACCCCTAGCCAGCGCTTCGACAAGCTGCTCGAGAACCAGCAGGTTCTAGCCGAGCCCATCGTGCGCAACGGCAAAAAGGCCACCGTCGGTTATTGCCCCGATGTATGGGGAGCCTGGGAGTAGCCTGTGTTATTTGCCGGCGCGTGGGTATAAGAGCAGGCGTTTGGCATAAGATTCAACTGTAAGCCATGTCTAACAAAGGAGGGCACATGCCCAACAAACCCGTGAAGATCATCATGCTTACCGGCTACCTCGGTGCCGGCAAGACCACACTGCTCAACCACATCCTCGCTAACGACGGCGGTATCCGCGCCGCCGTGATCGTCAACGATATCGGCGAGATCAACGTCGACGCCAGCCTTATCGCCGACGGCGGCCTTTCCGAGACCGATGACCTCATCCCGCTCACCAACGGCTGCATCTGCTGCACGCTTTCGGATGACCTGGCCAACCAGCTGCAAGGCATCGCCGATTCGGGCGACTTCGATTACATCATCATCGAGGCCTCGGGCATTTGCGAGCCCATCCCCATCGCCTACACCATCTCGAGCTTCTGCGACGAGGCCAAGGTGGGCGGCGAGCCCAAGCTCGCGCTCGACAACATCGTGGCCGTGGTTGATTGCGCCCGTATGTACGACGAGTTCAACGGCGGCCGCGACCTGCTGGCCGAGGATATCGATGAAGACGACATCGAAAGCCTGCTCATCCAGCAGATCGAGTTCTGCTCTACGCTGATCCTCAACAAGACCGATACCGTGAGCCCTGAGCAGATTGCCGAGCTCAAGGCTATCGTGCGCAGTCTGCAGAAGGACGCCGTGATCGTCGAGGCTCAAAACGGCGAGGTTCCCATGGAGGAGCTGCTCGATACCGACCGCTTCGACTTTATGCGCGCCTACAACTCCGCCGCCTGGATCGAGGCCATGGAGCATCCCGAAGAGCACGACGACCCCGAGGTGCTCGAGTACGACATCGAGACCTTTGTTTACTCGCGCCGCAAGCCGTTTGACCTGCAGAAGTTCACCAATTTTGTTGAGCAGGAGTGGCCCGACGAGGTCATTCGCGTCAAGGGCCCGCTGTGGCAGACCGGCGATCCGGACATGTGCTACATGTTTGAGCAGGCCGGCCACCAGATGCGCCTGATGGAGAACGGCCTGTTTGTCGACTCGGCGCCCGAGGGCGAGAAGCAGAAGATCATCGACGAGAACCCCGAGATCATGCAGATTTGGGACGACGAGACGGGCGACCGTATGACGAGCCTGTGCATCATCGGCCGTCACATGGACAAGGATGCGCTCATCGCCTCCCTCGATGCCTGCCTGACCGACTGGCACCGCGCCTAGGTTTATCCAAGCGGGCATTTTTCCGCCCACGTAACCGCCAAACCACCACGAAGGTGCCCTTCGTGGTGGTTTTTCGTTCTATGCCAAGGAGATTCATGTTCAACATTGTGCTGTATGCGCCCGAGATTCCGGCCAATACGGGCAATATCGGCCGCACCTGCGTGGTTACCGGCGCCCGCCTACATCTGGTGGAGCCACTGGGCTTTTCGCTCGACGACAAGACAGTACGTCGCGCCGGCCTGGGCTACTGGCAAAACTTGGACGTGACCACCTATGCCGGCTGGGAGGATTTCCTTGCGCGCAACGACCTCTCCCCCGCCGACGAGCGCCTGCACTTGCTGACCAAAAAGGCGCGCCGTACCTATGCGCAAAGCACCTACCGCGACGGCGACTTTTTGGTCTTTGGCAGCGAGAGCTCGGGCATTCCCGAGCCACTGCTTGCCGCGGCGCCCGAGCGTTGCGAGCGCATCCCCATGCTGCGCGATTGCGACTCACTCGATAACGCCGAGGCTTGGGAAGCTCACGAGGAATCGCTGGGGCATACCGAGGACAGCCACGAGGCCATCCTTCAACAGGATATCTGCGGCAACTTCGTCAACCCGGACGACTACCGCATCAGCGCTCTCAACCTCTCCAACAGCGCCGCCATCGTCCTCTACGAGGCCCTGCGCCAAACAGGCTTTCCGGGAATGTGACAAAGGGACTGTCCCTTTGTCACATTCAAGCGCCACGCCGATGGCACACACGCCTAATCGATGCTCTAGATAAAGAGCCCTCACTTTTAATCAGAATTAACTAAAGTAAAATGAAGTTAAATGGCGGTGTGAAAGGAGAGCCTTGTGAAATATCTCGAGAACCCGTTTACCCCCAGTTTTGGTGAGGTTCCTGCCCATCTCGCTGGCAGACAACAGATTATTCGGGATTTGGACCGTGCCTTCTTGAGCCAGCGCAGGCGCCCAGAATTGACCTCGATCTTCTCAGGCGCGCGTGGAACCGGTAAAACCGCTCTCATGTCGTCGCTCGCGACAAGGGCGGAATCCCACGGCTGGATAGCCGTAAAGACGACCGCGCTCCCGGGAATGCTTGAGGAAATCGAGTTCGGAACGAAACGCGCCGCAGCCCATCTCATCGAATCGTCCAACCACTTCGAAGTCACCGGTCTCGGAATTGCACCGCTCGGCAGCATCGAGGTCAATCGCGTTCACGATGCCTCAACCTGGCGTTATCGCATGAGCGACATCATCGACCAGCTCAACGAGGCGGGCACCGGTCTGCTCGTCACGGTTGACGAGGTGGACCCGACACTCGACGAGATGATTCAGCTCGCAGCAACGTATCAGCACTTTGTGACCGATGGGAAACGCGTCGCCCTGCTCATGGCGGGACTTCCCAACAACGTCTCGACGTTGCTGAACCACAAGACGGTCTCGTTCCTTCGCCGCGCCCAACAATATCATCTGGGTCGCATTGCCGACTATGACGTGCGCGAGGCCTTGATTCGCACAATCCAGGAAAACGATCGCCTGGCAGATGCTGAGGGAATCGATAGAGCCGTTCGCTCGATCTCTGGTTTTCCCTTCCTATTGCAACTCGTAGGCTACCGTGCCTGGGATCTCACAAGCGATTCGAAGGAAATCTCGTCACGCGACTTTGACCTGGGAATCAAAATCGCGCGCGACGAGATGGACGACCGAATCCTCGCGGCAACCTATCGGGAACTCACTGCAGAGGACAAGCGATTCCTCATCGCCATGCTCGATGACGAGGAAGAGTCCACCACCGCCGACCTTGTCGAGCGCCTTAAGCGTTCGCCGCAGCAGGTCTCCCGCTACCGACGCCGCATGATAGATGCCGGCATCATCGGGGAACGAGGACGAGGACTCGTCGCATTTGAATTGCCATTCTTCCGCGACTATCTCGCGGCTCAATGCGTGAAATAGGCATCAATGAGGCAAAGAGGCTGTCCCTTTGCCTCATTGTCTATAGATAGCGGCCGGTGATGCTTGCGGGGCAGGCCGCGATGTCGCTCGGCGTGCCGGCGCAGACGATTTGCCCACCCGCATCGCCACCGCCCGGGCCCATGTCGATCACGTAATCGGCATTGCGGATAAGGTCGAGATCGTGTTCGATCACGATAACCGTGGCGCCCTTGGCAACGAGACCGTCAAACACGTTCAACAGTACCTGAACATCGAGCGGATGCAGGCCGATCGTGGGCTCGTCAAATACGAATACGGCATCATCCTGCACGCGACCCATCTCGCTCGCGAGCTTAAGGCGCTGTGCCTCACCGCCCGAAAGCGCCGGTGTGGGCTCGCCAAGCGTGAGATAACCCAGACCCAGGTCGTGCAAGGTCTGCAAACGCGTCTGAACCTTCTTGAGTCCCAGTGTGGCGTCGATGGCCTCGTCCACACTCATGTCCATGAGCTGCGGCAACGTCAGCAAGCTCCCGTCCTTACCCTCGCGATGGATATGCGAGGCGGCCTCGGCGTAGCGCGAACCACGGCATGCTGGGCAGACGATCTCGACGTCGGGCAAAAACTGCACGTCGAGCGATATCGAGCCCGTGCCGTCACACGTAGGGCAGCGCAAGGCGCCGGTGTTGTAGCTAAAGGCGCCCGCCTTGTAGCCGGCTGCCTTGGCCTCGGGCGTACGGGCGAAGGCGCGGCGCAGCTCATCATGGATGTCGGCATAAGTCGCTACCGTCGAGCGCACGTTGGCGCCGATGGGCGTAGCGTCAATCAGGTTTGCGCGGGCAATACCCTCGGCATCGACCCAACGCACGTGCCCCGGCAGGCGCTCGCCAGCTGCCTGCGCCTTGAGTGCCGGGATGAGCGTCTCGAGCACCAACGTCGTCTTGCCCGAACCCGAAACACCCGTAACCGCAACCAAGCGACCGCGCGGGATATCGACTTCGAGCGGCTTGACGGTATGGATGGCATCGGTCGCCATGCGGATATGGCCCTGGTCGAACATTTCGTCGTCAGTCACCTGCGGACGCAAGCGCTTAGGCTCGGCGCGCAAAAACGGCGCGATGCGACTGCTCTGCGATTGCTCGACCTCGTCTACCGTACCAGCGGCGATCACATTGCCGCCGCCTGCTCCGGCAACGGGGCCCATCTCGACCAGATAGTCGGCTTCCGCCAGCACACGTGTATCGTGGTCGACAACAACCACGGTGTTGCCGTCATCCACCAGATCGCGCATCACGCCCACCAGGCCGTCGACATTGGCGGGATGCAAGCCGATCGAAGGCTCGTCCAGCACATAAAGCACGCCCGTCGATCGGTTGCGCACCACGCGAGCAAGCTGCACGCGCTGGCGCTCACCCGTGGAGAGCGTGGCGCCGGCGCGATCGAGCGAAAGGTAATCGAGACCCAGGTCGACCAGACGACGGGCCGCGCTCAAAAACGAATCGCAGATATCCGTCGCCATGGGCCGCATCTCGGGCGGCAAGGATGCAGGCACCCCGCGCATCCACTCAATCGCCTCGCCCAGCGTCATGGCCGCCGCCTGCGCCAGATTGATACCGCGCACCTGGGGCTGGCGCGCAGCCTCGGAGAGACGCGTGCCACCACAGTCACGGCATGGCCTCTCGCACAAAAAGCGAGCTACACGCTTAAGCCCCTTATCGTCCTTAACCTTGGCGAGCGCATTCTCGACGGTATAGACGGCGTTGTAGTAGGTAAAGTCGAGTGGCGTGGCGCCCTCACCGTTTTTGGGGACGTAGAGAATGTGCTTCTTAACCGCCGGACCATGAAACACGATGTCGCGCTCTTGAGGCGTGAGCTGGTTAAACGGCACGTCGGTGCGCACGCCCATCTCGCCGGCTACCTGCTTCATCAGATCCCACATGAGCGTACCCCAGGGAAGCACCGCGCCTTCGTTGATGGTCTTTGACTCGTCGGGCACCAGGCTCGCCTCGTCCACCTCGCGCATGACACCAGTGCCGCCGCAGGTAGAGCACGCACCGCCGCTGTTAAAGGCAAGGTCCTCGGCACCCGGCGCGTAGAACTCGCGGCCGCATGCGGGGCACGTGAGCGACAGGCCCGCAGCCACGTTAAGGCTCGGCTCCACACGCGCCCCGCAATGCGGGCACACGTGATGGGCGCAGCGGCTAAAGAGTAGACGCAGGCTATTGTTGAGCTCGGTCATGGTGCCAAATGTGGAACGCACACCCGGCACGCTCGGACGCTGGTGTAGCGCGAGCGCCGCCGGTACGTGCAATACCTCATCCACCTGAGCGTGCTCGGCCTGCGTCAGGCGACGTCGAGTATAGGTGCTGAGCGCCTCCAAGTAGCGACGCGAGCCCTCGGCATAAAGAACCCCCAGCGCCAGCGAGCTCTTGCCCGAACCCGATACGCCGGCAATACCCACGAGCTTTCCCAGCGGGATATCAATATCGATGTCCTTAAGGTTATGGACACGCGCGCCACGCACCTCGATAGCCTGCGGGCTCATCTTCTGTTCCGTCACCTTTATCACCCTACTCATGCCATAAAACTCGATCGCTGATGTACTCGCCCAGCATGGGCACGGTAAACCGGACGAGACCGTATCCGGCAGCCTCGATGACGCGCTCGCGAATCAGACTTGCGCGATATTTACTCGCCCAACTCTGAGTACGGTCGCAGCGCTCAATGATATCCGCCATGCGCGTCGGCTCACCCTCGTCAGCAGCCATGGCCTCGATAAAGAGGCGCTGTGGACTGCGCAGCCCGTAATACAGAGGCGCGTCAACCGCTTCGTAGAACTCGGAGACGGCATCCGCATGGCCATCCTCGACATCGCGCCTTTCGATGACCTGCGAGCCACGCCGGACAGCAGACCGCCACATGTAATATCCCACCAGCTGAACCATGTAGGGATGCCCCATGCTCTTGCGCGCCGCAAGGTCCGCCGTCTCCGCGTCAACGTAAAGACCAGCGTCTTTGACCGTCTGGATATACGAATCGCGCACCTTGGGCAAAGATATCGCCCCCAACGTACGCTGCTGGGCACGCCGCAAAAACGTCACGCTCGGCTCTTCGAGCAGGTCGTCAACCATACTGGGCAAGCCGGCGAACGCCAGCGCAAGACCGCGCTGGTCGCTATCGGGCAAGCCCGTGGCATCCTGGTCTCCGAGCACCTGCTGATAGAGAACGGCAAGAGCCGCCAGTTCCTCGATAGACGCCGATTGCGCCTCATCAATCGCAAACAGTATGCCCTTGCCTGGACCGAGCCTCTTGAGGCGCTCGTTGACCAGCCCTCGCAACGTCTCGCCCTTTGCCCGCGCCGCCTCGACCGACATCCGGCCAAACGACGGACCGAACTCCATTGACGTCACAACGGGTTTATTCGAGCGAAGCGCGTCGGCCAAGCGGTCGCATAAGCCAAGCGAAGCGGAATCGGAGACAACCGCCCATCCGTGCTCATTGGCTAGACGTTGCAGCTCCCGTAGGAGAACCGTCTTGCCGCAGCCGCGGTTTCCCGTAATGAGCATGAGCCTACCCGGCGCTCCGGCGCCGTTATCGAGCCCTTCCTCGAAATCTTCGATGACCGACTCGCGGCCGATGAGTATCGGAGGCCGCTTGCCAGCCGTAGGCTTAAAGGGATTTGGATTCATGTCGGCCTCCTCGGATTGGCAAACCCTGGCAATAGTTATACCAACTTATACCGAGTTATACCAATAGTATATGACAAAGGAGCTGCCCCTTTGTCATATGTGGCCGAAAAACTCGGCGTCTGCTGCTCGCCAGGGGCGGAAGGTAGCGGGATCGATCTTTACGTGCGCCGCGGCGGGCACGTCGTACCATTTGACCGTGTAACCGGCGCCGTGAGAGCAAAAGACCGAGTCGGGCGTGTTAGGCAGATCGGCCTCGGGCTCATAGGCGGCCGTCTCGATTACGCGCTCGGCATCATGGCAAGCCGAATAGCCGGCGAACTCTAGGTACAGATGTCCGCGACCACTCGTGTAGGCAGCCACCTCCAGCGCATAATCCTGCACTTCGGATGCCGGCACGCGACCCACAAGCTTCGCCCGGTCTCCCGCCATCGTCGGCGGCTCGTACTCGGCACCCATGCGCGTGGCATCCGAGAGCGCCCGACCCACGCACTCCCCCGGCACCTCGAGCTCAAAGCGATACCACGGCTCCAACAGCACCGCCGCGCCGGCCTCGCGCGCCTGCATCAAACCCTGGCGAATCGCGCGGTACGTGGCCTGACGAAAGTCGCCGCCCTCGGTGTGTTTGGCATGCGCACGGCCGCCCGTGAGCGCAATGCGCACATCGGTGATGGGAGAGCCGGTCAGCACACCCAGGTGATCGCGCTCCATGGCGTTGGTGAGCGCCAGACGTTGCCAGTTAAGATCGAGCTCGTCGGTCGAGGTCACGGTGCCAAACTGCACGCCCGAACCCGCTGGCAACGGCTCCAGGCGCAGATGTACCTCGGCATAGTGGCGCAGCGGCTCAAAATGGCCCACGCCCTCGACCGGCTGCGAAATAGTCTCCTTATAGAGAATGCCGCCAGACTCAAACGCAACCGAAAGACCGAAGCGATCGGCCAACACCCGCTGCACGACCTCGAGCTGCACGGCGCCCATCAACTGCAAATGAATCTGCTCGAGATGCGTATTCCAGCTTACGCCGAGCACGGGATCTTCGTCCGCCAACTCAGTCAATGCTTTGAACACCGCATGGACATCGTGTTCGCCCGGAAGCACCATATAGGTGAGGACTGGCGCGATGACAGGCGCATCGCCCACGGGCTCCGCGCCCAGGGCGTCCCCTGGGCGAACGTGCGCAAGGCCCGTCACGGCACAAATGCCGCCAGCAGCAACTTCTTGGGCAAGCTCATACTTCTCGCCGTTATAGATGCGTACCTGATCGATCTTCTGCTCCCATGCCTCGGCACCGGAACGTCCGTTAATCACCTGTTTGGCATGCAGCGTGCCGCCGGTCACTTTAACCCAAGCCAAGCGCTCGCCGCGGTCCCCGCGGCTGACGCGATAGACGCGGGCGGCAAACTCCGGGAGCCACGCCTGTTCGCGCATCAGCGCGCATATACCATCCAACAGCTCGTCCACACCTTGGTCCTTGAGCGCCGAGCCGGCAAAGCAGGGAAAGAGCTTGCGCTCAGCAACCATGCGCGACAGCGTCGCGGCGGAAAGCTCACCCGTCTCGAGAAACTCCTCGAGCGCCGCCTCGTCCAACGCAGCAGCGTCCTCCTGAACGGCACCACCCGCCAACAGTTCGCTGGCATCCAGGCAGCCTTCGGAAAGACGTTGCCCAAGCTGTGCCAGCAAAACATCGCGACCGGGATTCTCCAAATCGATTTTGTTGATATAGATGAACGTCGGAATGTCATAGCGCGCAAGCAGGCGCCACAGGGTTTCGGTGTGCCCCTGTACGCCGTCGTTGGCGCCTACCACCAGAATCGCGTAGTCCAGGGCACGCAGCGTGCGCTCCGCCTCGGCAGAAAAATCGACATGGCCGGGAGCGTCCACGAGCATAACGTGGGTATCACCGTGGTCGAACACGGCCTGCGACGAGAAAATCGTGATGCCACGCTCGCGCTCGATCTCGTTCGTATCCAGATGCGAATCGCCATCGTCCACGCGGCCGCGCTTGCGAATGCGACCCGCGTTGAACAGCATGGCCTCGGCCAACGTGGTCTTGCCGGCATCGACATGCGCCAAGATTCCAACGACCGCTTGCTTCGACATGGCCCTCCTCTTATTACAAGCCCATCGCACGCGGCAACGGGCGTTCACGCTCCACACTGGATGATACAATTTACGAGCCGGCGGGCGAAGCGGGCCCTATCCCCCGACCGAGCTCATCGCCCCGCGTTGCCGCGCGGCGATTTTCGTAGGTTCGCGCCTTGCGAAAGCCGGCTTTCAAAACAGCGCAGTAATCGAAAATGGCCCCACCCGGAGCCATTTTTCATTCGAATTAAGGACTGGTACGCGCCCCTGCTCTTACGCCTCGCGCAGCCAATCGAACGCGACACGCGCCGTGCCGTCGGACACATAGACGATACCAGCGCGCTCAAAGCCAGCCTTTAAGATGGCACCCTGCATGGGCAGGTTGTCCTGATGCGTGTCGATGCGCAGGTGATCGGCACGTTCTTTGGCAAAGGCAAACATCGCAGCCGCGATACCGTGCACGGTGCCGTCGGATGCCACACGGTGCAGCACGGCGTACGGAGTGTCGCTACGCCATTGACCGTCCTCAATGACGTCATAACACTCGCCCGGGCCCGGTAAAAAGGCAAACGTCGCCACCACGCGACCGTCGACTTCGCACACGTAGCTGCCACCAGCGGCAATATCGGCAGCCAGTTGCTCGGCCGAAGGCGTGCCCTCGGGCCACTGCGTGGCGTTGCCATGCGCGCGCATAAAGGCGCGGGCGGCGTCATAGATAGCCATGACAGCGGGAATGTCGGTATCGAGGGTTTTTCTGATCATCACGCGGCGACCTCACGTTTATTGGTATCACTTTGATTGAGCAATGATACCAACGTTTGGAGAGGGGCGCGATGCAGATGGGAAGCAAAAAGCGAGCCGCCTGGTCAAAGGCCAAAAGCGAGTTTTTGGGCGCTGCCACCGGCGGCGATATGAGCGACCTGTTTGCGCGCGAGGACGAGCGCCGCGACGCCCTGGACGCCGAGCGCGATGAAGCCTGGCGCTATAAGTCGTGCGAGCGAAAAAACCGTTACGACACGCGCGCCGAGGCCGAGGCCGTTATGGCCGACTGCGAAAACCGCGGGCGGCGTGGTTTGGCCTGCTACAAATGCGAATACTGCGGCGGCTGGCACCTGACGTCGCACCCTTGGAAATAGACACCGCATCGGCACGGCACTGACGGAGCGCCGGCCATCGCACGAAAGCTACGGGCGCGGCGGCACCAAAACATCGTAACGAACGGCCTTGCCCGCAAGTTGATAGCTCGGCTTAACGCCGGCAAGCAGCGGCCCCTTCACCGGCCGCTTGATAACGACCTTGCGCGGGTGCACCGCAAGCGCAGCCTCGACCAGCGTCTCCTCATCGGCGCATGGCTGTTCCAGATGGTGCAAGAGTTGGAACTTCTTTTTCACCGCCGCGCTCTTGGTACGCTCGGGAAACATGGGATCCAGATACACCACATCGGGAGCCGCGAGCTCGCCCTGCTCGATCAGCTCAGCTGTATGGCAAAGGCCGGCAATGCTGTCCTCGCCCGCGTGTAAGCGCATGCGGGCCACGGCTGTCGCAAGCGCCGGATCATCTGCCGCGCGATCCAAGGCATCCTTGAGGAGCGCCGCGATCACGCAATCCTGCTCATACAGATCGACGGTAAAGCCCGCAGCCGCCAACAGCAGCGAATCCTCGCCAAAGCCTGCCGTGGCGTCAATCGCCCATGGGCTCTCGATGCCTTTTGCGCGCGCAGCCTTTACTAGCAGTTCTTGCTGCAAACGGCCCTGCTTGAGCCGCGGATGCATGCGGGTAAAATCGGCACGCAGCTCCATCGCGCCGTCGGTGAGCGTGAGGCCCTCGGGCTTCCCGATCAGCTCAAGCCCCGCGGCCCGAGCAACAGAAAAGGGATCGATGACGCCCATGGACACTCCTTCACAAGCAAAATGAATACGTGAGCGCCGCCCCTGTCGGCACTCAACCGTCCGCTATTGTCCCACATGCGACATGGCCCACAGCATCCCAATGCAAAGCACCGCCATCAATCCCGTGCATACGGCAGCGATCACGGAATCGCTCATGCGCCTTCCCAACGACCGCGGCTCGCGCACTTGCCCTGTTCCGTACATCATGGCTCCTCCTTAGACCAACTCCTTGTTACGCCTTCATCATCGCAGCGCCGTACATGAGCTGCCATCGATTTGACTTACGCCCAGCTTTCCTTTTTGAAAGGTTGGACCGTGCAGGTAAGAAACGCTTTCAAACGCATGCATCGCCCCGTTGAACTACAATGTGCTTCACGATATGTGCCGCAACCTGGGTGCGACAGATTCTCCGCGCCCGCATCGAAAGGACCAGCTATGAGCGCCGCTCGCAAGACACTCAAAATCCTTGCCCTGATTTATTTTGTTCTGGGCATCGCCAGTCTCATCATGGGAATCGCCGGCATCGCGACCGGCAAACTCGAGTCCACCTACGGATCGAACGCCATGCTCGCCGCGGCCGTGATTATCGCCAAGGGCGTTGTCGATCTGGCCGCCGGCGTTGCGGGCATCAAGGGTGCCAACAAACCTTCTCAGGTAGACGGCGCGTTTAAGCTCGGTATTGTTGCCGCGGTCGCCACGCTTGCCAAGGCGGTGCTCACGCTTCCCGCGCTCGGCGGCAGCGCCGTCAACATCGGCGCCTTTGTCCTCGTGGTGTACGACCTGTTCTTTGTTCAGCAGGCGCACGCCGTTAAGGCCGAGAACAAGGACCGCCTGTAGGCACCCGTCTCCCATAACCCCTGCTATCAAGCAGCTAAAAAGGGCCGATCGCGCATCTCCGCGGTCGGCCCTTTACGTTTGCCTAGATAAAACCTACCAAAATAAACCTGTCCCTTTTTTGGCAGGTTGTTAGCTGTGGCGGTACTCGGCGATGATGAAGTCGATATCGGTTTGGAGCGTGTCCAGGTTTGCCAGGCGCTCTTTGTCGGCAGGGCGCGTGCGGTAGTAGTACGGCGTCATCTGGAACACCGCCTCAATATCGGCCTGGGTCTGAAGCGTAATATTCGCAGATACCCGCTGCGTTCCGACCAACTCGAGCTCGGTGGTCTGCGGCAGCTTCTCGTCGTTAAGGTACGGCGTATCGTAGAGCACCTCCTTAAGCCCAAAGAGATGACGGGCACCCGGCACCACGGTGTAGAGCGAGCCCCCTGGCGCCAGCACGCGGGCAAACTCGCGCTCGTTAAAGGGGGCAAAAAGCTCGGTCACCATATCGAAGGCGCCATCGGCCACGGGAATATCCTTCATGTTGGCCACGAAATAGGTCGCATCGCCGCGCTTGGCGGCCAGGCGCACCATCTCTTTGCCCAAGTCGAACCCGTAAGCGTCCACGCCCGGCACCGCACCCAGGGCACTCGTGTAATAGCCCTCACCGCAGCAAATATCGAGCAGCGTCATGGAACCATCCGTAGACGTGGCACGCCCAGACACCTGCTTGCGCACCAGCTCAACCATCGCATCGCGCAACGGCGCGTAGTATCCACGGTTCAGAAAATCACGACGACTGCGCGCCTGCGACTTGGGATCGCCCATGGAGTCGCCGCTCTTGGACGAGCGCAGCAGATATAGATAGCCCTCGCGCGCACGGTCAAACCGGTGTCCGCCCGCGCATGCAGCACCGCGTTCGTCATCCACCAACGGTTCATGGCAAACAGGACACAACAACATGGCAACTCCTTAGCGCGAACAACACAACGCCCACCATTGTCTCACGCCTTCTCAACCTCGTCATAGAAGAGACAAGGAGTGTCCCCCAGCTGCCGACAGAAAAGGAACGTCCCTAAGTGCCGACTGGTTGCATTAGGAGTATCATCATCTGCGCAAATAAGCACGAAAGAACATATTAGAGATTGAGAGCGTATGGCTGACACCGTATCTAAGCACATTGACATGACCACCGGCTCGCTGTGGCGCAATATTCCCCTGTTCGCCTTCCCCGTGGCCGCCACGAGCATCTTGGAGCAGCTGTCGAACCTCATCGCCACGGTCATCATCGGTAACTTCTCGGGCGACCAGGGAACCCTCGCCATGGCGGCGGTCGGCTCCAATGTTCCGCTTACCAGCCTTATGCTCAACCTGTTTATTGGCATGTCGCTTGGCTCCAACGTGGTCATCGCCAACGCTATCGGCCGCAATGATCAGAACATGGTCAAACACGCCGTCCACACCTCGATTTTGATGGCGCTTGTAGGCTTTGTCGTCATCGCGCTGGGCGAGATCTTTGCCGAGCCCATGCTCGCCGCGCTCAACGTTCCCGCCGAGACCATGCCGCTCGCTTCGCTCTACCTACGCGTCTTTTTGCTCAGCATGCCCTCAATCTTGCTTTACAACTTTGAAGCCGCAATCTTCCGCTCCGTCGGCATCACCCGCATGCCGCTACAGGCGCTTGCCGTGTCCACCGTCCTCAACATTGGCCTGGACCTCATCTTTGTCCCCGTACTCCACTGGGGCGTCGCGGGCGTCGCTATCGCCACCGCCATCGCTTACACCGTCAGCGCCGCTACGCTCTTTATCCGCCTACTCAAGACCGACTCCGTCGTCCGCGTCACCCCGCGCGACCTGGCTATCGACCCCGTCGCCCTCAAGCGCATCGTCAAGATCGGCCTGCCCGCCGGCATCCAAAGCGCCGTCTTTGCCGTCGCCAACATCATCATCCAGTCTGCCATCAACAGCCTGGGCACCGAGGTCATGGCAGCCTCGAGCGCCGCTATGAGCCTGGAGTACGTGTGCTACAACCTGCTCAACAGCTTTAGCCAGGCTTGCACCACCTTTGTGGGACAAAACCACGGTGCCCGCCAGATCGACCGCTGCACCAAAACGCTCAAGGTCTGCCTGGTCGAAGGCGGTATCGTCGCGCTCACCACAATTATCGTTATTGTCGGCCTGGGGCGTGAGATCTTGTCGCTGTTCAACAGCGATCCCAACATCGTCTCGATCGGCTATATCCGCGTGTGCTCGATCTTCCCGGCGTACGCCTTTAGCATGTTCTACGAAAACATGTCAGGCTACCTGCGCGGCTTTGGTATCTCGCTCACACCCGCCCTCATCACCATGATCTGCGTCTGCGGCATCCGCTTCTATTGGGTGTTCTGCGTGTTCCCGCACTTCCGCACCTTTGCGAACATCATGATGGTCTACCCCATCAGCCTGGGCACCACGGCGTTCTTTATGGTCGTAGCGGTACTACTTTGCCACCCGGCACGCACCTATCGCGCCACCCAAGCCAAAGCGACAGCCCGCTAAACACCGCACTCAACGCCACGCCAGTCATTAATTGACAATATGCGAGCTCATATAGTCGATAAAGCGCCTCGTGGCGATAGGCATGGTGTCCCAGCTGCGCCAGGCCGCCACTACGTCGCGCGAGGGGGCGTGCACGATGGGACGTACGCGAATATCGGCACGCATGCCCTCCACAGTACGACGGTAGAGCATACTCACGCCTAGGCCCTCCTCCACCATCGCCATGATGGTGTAGTCGTCGGTGACCTCGCTCGTCACGTGCGGCGACAGGCCATGCGCCGCGAATGCATCGAGCACCAGACTCTGTTCGCCCTCATCCAGCAGCACAAACGGCTCGGACGCCAGGTCGGCGAGTGTCACCTTTTCCTTTGCCGTCAGCGGATGCGCGGCCGGCAACAATGCCACCAACTCGTCGTGATAGACCACGCGCTTCTCGAGCCCAGCGGTAAATCCGCGCGCCGTAAAACAAAAGTCAACCACGCCATCGTGCACCCACTGGGCGTTGCGCGTGTAATCGCCCTGCTTGAGGGTAAAGTGCACGCCAGGGTGCAGGGCTCCAAAGTCGCGAATCACGCGCGGCAACACGGTTCGACTCACGTTGGTAAACGTCGCAATGCGAATATCAGTCGACGAAAGCCCCAGCAGCTCCTGGCGCTTGCCCTCGAGCTCGGCCTCGGCGGTCACAATCTGGCGCAGGTACGGCAGATATTGTTTACCGTCGCGCGTAAGCGAAACGCCCTGCTTACCGCGCTCGATAAGCGTGGTGCCCAGCTCGCGCTCGAGCGCCTTGACGGCCTGGCTCACCGCGCTTTGCGTATAGCCCAGCTCGTCGGCCGCACGTTTCAGGCTGCCGCAATCGACCACCATACAAACAATCTGATACCGCGATGCCATCGTGCCTCCACATCAATGCAGCCGTAAAACGTTTTGCCAGCGCTTTTTCTGCCTACATTAGTATTTCTTAATCATACTGAAGATACATTCGCTTTACTACATCCACATCTGGGAGCAGAATCCTTTTTGCGAAACCGTTCTGTAACAAAAGGAGTCCCATGGATCGCAAAAAAGCAATCGCGCTCTCATTTTCCGTTCCCGTCGCATGGGGCTTTTCGTATCCCCTCATGAAGATCGGCATGGACAGCATGAACGCCACGAGCATCGTCGCGCTACGCTGCATCATCGCCTTTGTGGCCTGCCTGTTGCTCTTCCACAAGCGCGCTTTCCGCATCAACCGCGACCTTATGGTCCGTGCCGCCATCATCGGCGCCATTATGGCAACCGAGCTCACCTGCATGTGCCTGGGCTCCAGCCTCACCTCTGCCTCCACTGCCGGCTTTTTGCAGAGCCTGACGGTCGTAATCGTGCCGTTTGCCAACGCCGCCCTGCTGCGCCGCGCCCCCGAGCGCAAAGTGCTCGTCGGCACTGCTATCGTCACCTGCGGCATGCTGCTGCTCTCGGGCGCCGACTTTACCAGCCTGAACCCGGGCGCGATCATCATGCTGCTCTCCGCCTTTGTCTACGCCGGGCACATCATTGTGGCGAAGCGCTTTGTCGAAGATGTCGACCCGCTGGCCCTGGGCGTTTGGCAGCTGGGCTTCGGCGGCCTGTTCTCGGGCATCGCGGCATTCACCTTTGGCGGTTTCACGCTTCCCGGCACGCCGGGCGAGGTCGTAGTCGTCGTCGCGCTCGCACTCATCTGCTCTGCCTACGGCTTTATCACCCAGACGCTCGTGCAGCCCCACGTGCCTGCCGAGACCACCGGCTTTGCCTTCTCGCTCGAGCCGGTCTGCTCCGCCGTCTTTTCGTTCTTCCTAGTCGGTGAGGTCCTGAGCCCCATCGCCTTCCTGGGTGCAGCTCTCATCCTCACCGGCGTCATGGCGGCAACCGTCGAGCTTCCGCGCCTCCGCGCACATGGACAGGCTCGCATGGCGGGAGCGCCCGAGCACGTCTCGTAGACCCCGCTCTTCATACAGCCGTGGCATAAAGGCAACCGGTGCGCCTTTACAATAGATGCCAACAGAGCATCTGACGTAAAGGAGCCCCATGGACGCCGCGACCCGCGACCGCAACATAGCAACTTGGTTGGGCGATGCACCGCAGCCGGTACGTGACACTACGAACCAGCTGCTCGAGCGCATCGCCCTTTTGCGTGCCGAGCAGACTATCTACCCGGCACAAGACGACATCCTCAATGCCCTCGCCTACACGCCGGTCGACCAGGTCAAGGTTGTCATCTTGGGTCAAGACCCCTATCACGGACCCAACCAGGCAATGGGGTTGTCGTTCTCGGTCCCCGCGACGCAAACCAAGTTGCCGCCGAGCCTGCGCAACATCTACAAGGAACTCAATGCCGATCTGAGCTGTCCCATTCCCGCCACAGGAGATCTAACCCCATGGGCACAACAGGGCGTCCTGCTCCTCAACACTACGCTCACCGTGCGCGAACATGCCGCGAACTCTCACGCTAAGCTGGGCTGGAGCACGCTCACCGACTACGTTATCGAGCGCTGCTGTCAGCTGCCCCAACCGGTAGTCTTTTTGGCATGGGGTCGCTTTGCCCAGCAGATGGTCGAAAGTAAGCTCGTCGCAACCGGTGCGGGCAAGGCAACCGACAAGTTCTGTCTGGCCTCCACGCACCCCTCGCCGCTTTCGGCCAACCGTGCCACGGCAGAACTCCCCGCCTTTATGGGGTCGCGTCCCTTCTCGGCAGCCAATCGGCTACTCGAACAGCACGGCTCGACCCCCGTCAACTGGACTTGCCTCGGCTAAAAATCGATACATCAAAAACGCGCCCGACGGCTTTCCATCGGGCGCGTTTCCTATTCGGGCCAAATAAATTGCGTGCGGCCGGCCTCGCCACCGTCAATGAGCAGGCTCTGTCCGGTCATAAACCGGTTGGTCACGCCCACAAAGTAGATCCACTCGGCGATCTCTTGGGCGGTGGCCCAACGTTTAAGCGGCGTGAGCTCCATAATCTGATTCCACAGGTGCTCGTCTTCCATCACGCAACGGTTGAGCGGCGTGATAACGCCGCCCGGGTCCACACTGTTGGCGATGGCCTGCGGTGCCAAGCGGTTTGCAAGGTTCTTGGTGTAGGCGATAACGCCGCCCTTGCTGGCGGCATAGGCGGGAAACTCCGATCCAGTATGCCCGCTCGCCGACCCCACATTGACCACGGATTTGATAGCCGGCGCAGGCTTGGCGGCGAGCCCCTCCCCCACAAAGGCGTAGCGCTCGGTCACGTTGATGGTGCCACACAGGTTGGCGGCGATATCGTCGGCGGAATCCTGCGTACCGGCAACGTTCACGATCACTTGGGGTTCAAGGTCGCCTGGAAACGAGCCCGGCTCGCGGACATCAACGATCAGATGGCGGTAGCGCTCGTGTTCGATCGCCGCCGGCAGCAGATCAAAGCCCACGACCTCGTGACCCTCGTCCAAAAAGCGCTGCACGCACGCGGCTCCGATACCGCCCGAAGCGCCCGTGATCAAAACCCGCATACTTGCTCCTTAGGCGGTTGCGTGGCGCTCGAGATACTCGGAGCCCACATTCTCGCGCTCCCAGCCGCGCACGACCTTGTAGCCCACGGGGCTTAGGAAGACCTCGCACAGCAGCTCGGCAACAGCGCCCGTCAGCGAGCACATGAGGACTTGCACCCAGGTCCAGCCGAAGAACGTGTGGCTCACCACAATGGCAAAGACCAGATTGTCGATAAACTGGCCAACACCCGTGGACACATAGGAGCGGAAGGCAAAGCTCGCAAAGTTATTCTTTTTGAGCATGCGGCCGAGCGACTGGTTGAGCGTGGAGTTAACCACGGCAGAAACGAGCATTGCCAGCGAAGAGCCCAGCACCACGTACCAGGTGCCGCCGATGGTGGCGTTAAGAGCGGTGTTGACCTCGATCATGCCCGTGTCGTAGTAAGCGCCCCACATGCCGGGCGTGAGCGAGCATGCCCAAAAGCACAGGCTCACGGCAAGGTTGACCAGCAGCGCGAGGATAGAGATTTTAATGGATGCCTTGGCACCAAAGCGCTTGCAGATCATGTCCTGGCACAAAAACGAAACCCAGCTCACCACAAAGCCGCAATCGAGTGCCAGATACGGCAGGCTGATGAGCTCTTTGTTGGCCAGCAGGTTCATCATGATGACGCTCACGAAAAACAGCGAAACCGTTGCCGCGGGAATGCTCCGCAACAGGACCTTGTAGTCCTCCATGACCTTCTTGATCATTATGTACTCCTTTGGTTTTAGGTTTAACGAGCAGGATATCGGACCCGAACTGCTCGGACGCCCCGGTCTTGAGACGACGGTGGGTATAATAGCCGCTCACACGGCATAAGGCAAGCAAACGGCGCGGCAGCCCCGCAGGACCACCGCGCCGATACGTTAAAAGGCTACGTTGCCAAACTCCGACAGGATCAGGTCGGGGTTGTGGTCGGTTGCCCAATCCACGTTCCACGGGCTCGTGAACAGCAGCAGCTTACCGTCGCGCATGTCCTCGACGCGCAGCGTGTCGCGCGTGAGCGAAAGGCCCGGGATATCAATAGTGTCGGGGTCGTTCTGGATCCAGCGGATGTCCGTATAGGGCAGCGGCTGGCGACGAACCTCAACACGGTACTCGGCCTTGAGACGGCGCTCGAGCACCTCAAACTGCAGCACGCCGACCACGCCCACGATGACGCTTTCCATGCCGGCACCCAGCTCGCGGAAGATCTGGATGGCACCCTCCTGGGCAAGCTCCTCCATGCCCTTGACGAACTGCTTGCGCTTGAGCGTGTCGACCTGCGTAATGCGAGCGAACATCTCGGGGGCAAACGTCGGGATCTGCGGATACTGCACGTGGCGCTTGCCGGAGCACACGGTGTCGCCGATGCTAAAGATACCCGGATCGAACAGGCCCACGATATCGCCCGCGTACGCCTCGTCCACGATGGCACGGTCATCGGCCATCATCGACGTGCCCGTGGCAAGCTTAAGCTTGCGGTTGCCCTGCACGTGGAAGGCGTCCATGCCGCGCTCGAACTTGCCCGAGCAAATACGCACAAAGGCGATGCGGTCACGGTGGTTCTTGTCCATGTTGGCCTGGATCTTAAACACGAAGCCGCTAAAGTCGTCGCGGCAGGGATCGACCGGCTCGCTGGTGAGCGTATCGGTATAGGCACGCGGCGTCGGGGCCAGACGCAGGAACTCCTTGAGGAAGGGCTCCACGCCAAAGTTGGTGAGCGCCGAGCCAAAGAACGCCGGGCTCAGCTTGCCGCAGGCCACGGCATCCAAATCGAGCTCGTCGCCGGCACCATCGAGCAGCTCGATGTCGTCCATCAAGTTCTTATGGTTTTCCTCGCCGATGAGCTCGTCCATGGAAGGATCGCCCAGCTCGGCCTCGACCTCGGCGACCTTCTTGGTGGCGTTGGCGTGGCCGTCGCCCTCAAAGGCGATAACGCGACGAGTCTGACGATCGAACACGCCGCGGAAATTGCGGCCGCTGCCGATCGGCCAGTTCATGGGATAGGTGTTGATGCCCAGGACATTCTCGATCTCTTCCATGAGCTCAAACGGGTCGCGGGCCTCGTGGTCGAGCTTGTTCACAAAGGTGAAGATGGGAATGTGACGCAGCGTACAGACCTTAAAGAGCTTTTTGGTCTGGGCCTCGACGCCCTTGGCGCCGTCGATGACCATGACTGCGGCGTCGGCGGCCATAAGGGTACGGTAGGTATCCTCCGAGAAGTCCTGGTGGCCGGGGGTATCGAGGATATTGACGCAGGCGCCGTTATAGGTGAACTGCAGTACCGAGGAGGTAACGGAAATACCGCGCTCCTTCTCGATGTCCATCCAGTCCGAGACGGCATGCTTGGCCGAACTCTTGCCCTTGACCGAGCCGGCGGTCTGGATACTGCCGGTATAGAGCAGCAGCTTCTCGGTAAGCGTGGTCTTACCGGCGTCCGGGTGGCTGATGATCGCGAATGTGCGGCGCGACGAGATTTCATCCGACAGGCTTGCCATGCGGATCCTTTCTTGCATTGAGTGCATTACGTCGTTGTAACCGCACTATTGTAGCCGCGAAATCCCGCCATAGGGCGCCTATCAGGACAAATTCATCAGTTGGGGCCTGGGTAGCCGGGCCAATCGGTATTTGCCTCTTGCAGAACTGTGCATAGTGTATATATACTGTGCTTACCGGTTATATACACGTGTAGCCCAACAGCTAAGGAGCCGCTGTGGACATCATCCTATCCAATTCGAGCGACAAGCCCATCTACGAGCAGATAACCTCACAAGTCAAAGCTCAGATCTTATCGGGCACGCTCGCTGCGGGCGCCAAACTCCCCAGCATCCGTGCACTCGCGAGCGATCTTGGCGTGAGCGTCATCACCACCAAGCGCGCCTACGCCGACCTGGAGCAGCTCGGGTTTATCTGCACCGTGCAGGGCAAGGGCTGTTTTGTCGCCGAGGGCAACCAGGAACTCTTGCGCGAAAACCAGCTCTGCCATATCGAAGAGCTGCTTGCGAAAGCGGCAAGCCAAGCCGAAGCCTTGGGCGTCACGCGCGACAAGCTGCACGAAATGCTCGACCTGGTAGCCCCCGAAACCATGCAGTAGCCATCTGCAAGAAAGGCTATACCATGCAAAACTTGCTTGAACTCAAAGGCATCTCACGCACTGTAAGCGACCGCTTTTCACTGCGCGACGTCACGCTTGCCGTGGAGCCTGGCCAGATCGTCGGCTTTGTTGGTGCCAACGGTGCTGGCAAAACAACGACGATTCGAGCTGCTCTCGGGCTTATAAAGCTCGATGCCGGCGAGGTGCGCCTGTTTGGGCAGCGCTGTGGCGCCGACGCGCCCGGTGAAGCGCAGCGCTGCTTGCGCACCCGTGTCGGTCTCGTGCTGGACACGTGTCCTTTCCCTTCCACACTCAAGGTGACCGAAGTTGAGGCACTCGTAAGCCCGGCGTACCCCACCTGGAGCCACGACACCTTCGCTAGCCTCATCGACCGATTTGGCTTGGATCCCAAGGCAAAGGTCAAGGACCTCTCCCGCGGCATGGGCATGAAGCTGCAGTTTGCCTGCGCGCTCAGCCACCAGGCCAAGCTGCTCGTTTTGGACGAAGCCACCGCGGGCCTCGATCTCATGGCACGCGAGGAGCTGCTCGATGAGCTGCTCGCCTTTGTTTCCGACGGCCTGCACAGCGTGCTGCTCTCGAGCCACATTACATCCGACCTCGATCGCGCCGCCGACCGCGTCATCTGCATCGATAACGGTTCGATTGTGTTTGACCTGCCGCGCGAGGACATTACCGACCGCGCCGGCATCGCCCACTGTACCCAAGCACAGGCCGCCGAGCTTATGGCTTGCGTCGAAGGCGCCCGTGCCGTCCACCACGCCTACAGCGTGGACGTGCTCGTGCCCAACCGTCGCGATACGCTCGAGGCCTTTCCCGAGATTCCCTGCGATCGGGCAACCATTGATGACTATCTTCGCCTCATGCTGAAAGGAGCTTCGAAATGAAACGCGCCTTTATGTCCGAGCTCGCCATCGCTCGCTCACTTGTCCCGAGCATCGCGGGTGTCGGCCTGTTCATGTTCGTCGTGCTGACCCTTGCCAACGCGACAGACGGCGATTCCGGCATGAGCGCCGGCGCCTGTGCGGTCAGTGCAATGTCGCCCATCATAATCATGAACTCGCTAGCTGGCTACGATAACCAAAACGGCTGGGAGCGTTATCGAGCAACGTTGCCCTTCTCGCGCAAAGATATTATTTGCGCACGCTACCTGAGCATCATTGTCTTCTCGGCTGTCATGGCATGCGCCGCCGCGCTTCTGAGCATCGTCTCCTTCCCGCTCTTCAACAGCGCGGGTATCCCGTTGACGGGACAGATCGTCTTTGAGATTGCAATAGCCTCGGCAGCATCGATGCTCATCTCCCTCATGATGGTGTTTTTGGCGCAGCCGCTGTTCTTTCGATTTGGACACATGGAGGCGCTGCGCCTATCCGTTGGCCTGTTTGCCCTGCTTGGCTGCGGCACCATGGCCACGCTGAGCTCCTCCAACCCCATCAGCAACTGGCTCATGTCGATTGCCGGGGCGAATCCCGATCCTGCCGTTCTTAGCTGTCTGTGTGCAGGCATCGCCGTACTTGCCCTCGCGCTATGTGCAATCAGCTGCACCGTCAGCACCAAGGTTTATCGAGTACGCGATCTGTAGCCACGCGTGTCTCAATCCACGAAGGACGCGATCGCCGCCCCTCCCCGTAAATCCGTGACAAATGGCATATCCCCAGCGTGAGCCACCGTACTACTTGCGCAGCGGCTTGGGCAGCGGAATGCCGGCGGCGATGGCGGCAGCGATGATCATGCAGACGATACCCTTGAGTGGGAAGCACATGAGCAGCAGGCCCACGACCATGACGGGCTGACGCATAACGGCGCCCATCGTCGAGGCCGTGCAAACGGCGACGCAAAAGACCGGATCGGCGCCGGTGAGGATAGCAAGGCCATAGCCCAGGCTTACGCCCGAGAAGATAACCGGGAAGAAGTGGCCGCCGCGCCAACCAAGGTTGATGAGGGCGGGCGTCAGCATGGCCTTAACGAGACCGGTCGCGATAAGCACGCCGGCGGGAATGGTCAGATAGGTTTCCATGAGCACGTCAGCCTGCGTCTCGCCGGCAAACATGGTGTAGGGCAGGACCGTGCCGCAGATGGCGAGCGCCAGACCGGCCAGCATGGCTTTGACGACAGGGCGCGCCCCTATTGCATGGGCAAGCGCTTCGCTCGCGTGCTCAGAGACAAAGTACAGCCAGCCGCAGATTGTTCCGATCAGCGACAGAGGGATGAGCCAGGTAAGCTCCAGGTTGCCCACCACGGCAGCCTCGAACCTCGGCATACCCATGCCGCCGCCCATGAGCTGGCCGAGCAGCAGGTAGGTGCCCAGGCCGCCAGCAATCGCGATGCCGTAAACCACGGTCTTTTGCGCCTTAGGCAGCCTGATGGTGATCTCACCGGATTCGGAATCCTCGCCATCGCCGACACCCTGGCCGTCAGCACTTCCGGCAAGCGGCGCCACAAAGCCAAACACGGGCGCGGTAAAGAGCGCCGTCAGGGCAGCCTGGGTGCCCAGCAGCGTGAGCTCCCTAAACTCGGCGCCAAAGCGACGCATACGATCGCCGACCCAGCTGCACAGACCTGCGATAACGCCGGTCAGACCGGCCTCCGGTCCAATACTTCCACCAAACAGCAGCGGCAGCAATGCCGCGAGCGAAAGCTTGCCCAGGTTGTCGTACGGGTAGCGCCCGTCTTGCTTAACCTTTGCCATCACCTGGTTGAGGTCATCGGTCTTGATGCCCGTCATCTTTTCGTACAGGCCAATCACCAAGCCGCCCAACAGGCAAACGAAAAACGGGTACGGCAAAAAGCCAAACGGGCCGCTGGCGAGTTCGGGCGAAGAGACACCCAGCTTATGCGGGACCTCGGTCCACAAATAATCAATGCCGTGCTCCATCGCAAAGAAGAATAGCCAGACTGCGGCACCCGCGAGTGCACCGGTCACGGCGACGCTGACCAAAAACAGCGCTCGGTTCGTGGGTTTGGCAAGGTTATCCATCGGGTCCTCCCGCGGTCAAAGTCGACATAGATACGTTTTATTGTAGAGCGAGCGTTGTCCGAACGAGCCAACCATCTGCGCCGCAAACGGCACCATTGGGAGTCATAGTGGGGCAGGCTCAAGACTTATCCGTTGATAATCGAGGCAATCTCGCGCAAATCGTCGGCAAAGTAGATGCCGAGTTGGCGCCTCGAGCTCGAAAGCCCCTTATCAATCATGTGCCCGAGCAGGGCTTTGAGGTCGTTGTAGTACCCATCCAGGTTGTACAGAATGCACGGCGCACTCAGGTGCCCCAACGACACGGCGGACATGACCTCGGCAATCTCCTCGAGTGTGCCCGTCCCACCGGGAAAGGCGATGAACGCATCGCCGAGCTCAATCATCTTGGCTTTGCGCTCGGCCATATCACTCGTCACGATAAGGTCGTCGATTCCGTCGTGCTGAAACTCGGCCTCGATAAAAAAGCTCGGCTCAACGCCCGTCACATGCCCGCCAGCATCGAGCACGCTATCGGCAAGCGCGCCCATCAGGCCCGACTTGGAGCCGCCGTATACCAGCGCGTGGCCATTGGAGCCAATCCACGTGCCGAGCTCTTGCACTGCAGGCAGAAACGCCGGGTCGTTGCCGACGCTCGCGCCCAGGTACACCGTGATGTTCATATGCAATCCCCCTCGTCGTGACGCGCGGCACCCGTTCTATCGTTGCCGGCGACGGTACTCGCGCACGCGGCGCGACAAATCGGCGAGCTCATCGCGGTCGAGTTCTTCCAAATGCTCAAGATCGTCCATAAAGCGCGCCATGGTGTCCTTTTGGCGCAGCTTGATGAGCGTATTGCAGTAGTTCACCGCCACGCCCGTAAGCATGGCGATATAGAAGATACTGATGACGCTTAGGATAACGGTAATGCCGCGGGCAACCGGCGTTTCGGCGGGGATATCGCCAAAGCCGATCGTCGAGACCGTCTCAAAGCTAAACCAAAGTCCATCGCCAAACGTAAGGGTCGTGGGCTCGGACAGCCAGACGGCCGTCGAGCACAGCAGATAGAAGATAAGAAACAGGCCCGTGATGCGCGCAAAGCCAGCCTGTCGCAACACATCGGCAAGTGTCCTCAACTTGTTCATCGCGACCCCTTTTCCCAGACGTCCAATCTCGTTCGCTCGGTATTGTCCCACAACCGGCAGTTAGGGACGTTCCTTTTGTGCCGGCAGAAAGGGACTGTCCCCAACTGCCGGGCGGGAGCGTTTAGCGGTACAGCTGCCGACTGGGCAGGCTGAGCTGGTATCCTTATGCGGTAATGTCTCGATTCGTTAGGATTGCATGTGAGAGCTTCCGCTGTCCTTCGTTCAGCTATATATCGCACCCTGGCCGTCGCGCTTGCCGCGCTCGCGGTACTGAGCACCATCATGCCCGCCCCTGCCTATGCCGCCAATACCGATCAGCAGGTCAAAACGGTCCGCGTTGGTTGGCTCGTCAACAACGAGGGCTTCCAGGACGGCACCCCCGGCGAGCGTCTCTCGGGATGGGGTTACGAGTACCTCCAGACCCTCTCGTACTACACACCCGGCTGGCAGTACGAATACGTCTCCGGCACCTTCACCGAGCTTATGGAGAAGCTCGAAGCCGGCGAGATTGACCTCATGCCCAACATCTCCTACTCCGAAGAACGCGCCCAAAAACTGCTCTTCTCGTCGAACCCCGAGGGCACCGAACGCTACTACATCTACGCCAAGCCCGATCGCGACGACCTGGCCAAGGGTGACCCCCAGGCACTCCAGGGTCTCACTATCGGTTTCAACCCCGGCGTCATGCAAACCATCGTTGGCCAGCAATGGCTCGCCAACGAGGGCATTACCTGTACCTATAAGGAAATCAGCAGTAACGGCAACCTTTTCGATGCGCTCGCAAACGGCGAGGTCGACGCCATCATCATGAACGACACGACCTCGTCGCCCAACGCCTCCCCCATGTTCTACATTGGTTCGAGCGACTACTACTTTGCCGTTCCCAAAAGCCGCCCCGACCTGATGGACAACATCAACTCCGCAATGGCGGCAATCAACCGCGTCAACCCCCGCTATAACGACGAGGTCAAATCGAACTATTCAGCGCAAAACAGCGGATCATCCTCGCTCACCGGCGATGAGCGCGCCTGGCTCAAGGCGAACAACAACACCATCACGCTCGGCTACATTACGGGCAAACTCCCCTACTGCAACGAAGACGAAGACGGCAAAATGGAAGGCTCGCTCGCATCGCTTGCGACGACGCTACACGATAAATTTGGCATTACGGTCGAAACCGTCGCCTTTGATAGCTACAAGATGATGTCAAAGGCCCTGTCAAAGGGAAGCATAGACGTCGCGCTGCCGGTATACCGAGATTACTGGTTTGCCGAGCAATCAGGCGTTGTGCAGTCGGTATCGTTGGGGACCATATCCCTCACCGCCATCCACAGCGGAAGCAACCTGGACAAAGATCTTCAGAACATCGCCTGTACCAAATCATCGTTTGTCAACAAAAATGCACTTGAAAGTCTGTTCCCCACAGCGACCGTGACCGAATACCAATCCGACGATGAAGCGTTCGACGCCCTCAGGAAGGGAACGGCGCACTGCATCGTCGCTCCCAGTTCACGCGTAAAGACCATCGGTGACCGTTACGATCTCGAGGACTGCGAGACGACCGAGCTCCCTGACACCTGTGAGCTCTCATGCTGGATTTCGCGCGGAAAACCCGAGCTGTTGGGAATCATCAACAAGGGCATCATCAATGCCGGAGAATCGCTCTCCGCAAGCAATTTCTCCCCCACGTCGTACACGGCCCAGGAATCCGACACGCTTCGATTCCTTTATCGCAACCGCACCGCTATCGCCGCCACCCTCATCGGTATGTTGTCGGTCGGCATCGTCCTGCTCATCTGGGCGCTCGTGCGCGCTCGAACCGAGCGCAAAAAAGCCGATGCTGCCAACGCCGCTAAGACGGCATTCCTCACGCGCATGAGCCACGACATCCGTACGCCGCTCAACGGTATCCTGGGCCTTATCGAGATCGAGGAATTGAAGGAAGGCGATATCCAGGTCGCCCGCGAGAGCCGTGCCAAGGCGCGCGTTGCCGCCAATCACCTGCTCTCGCTGATCAACGACATCCTCGAGATGGGCAAAATCGAAGACCGCAAGCTAACACTGGAGCATGCGCCTTTTAACCTCAAAGAGCTCTGCGACGACACACTGGTACTGTGCAAGCTCCGCGCGTCCAGTAACGGCATCACAATGCAGGACAATAGTCTGCCGTACGCCACGGGGCCATACATGATCGGCAGTCCCACCCATATCCGACAGATCATGATCAACCTGTTAGACAACAGCATTAAGTACAACAAGCGCGGCGGCTCCGTCACCTTTAGCTCAAAGACCAAGCCACTCGATAACGGGCGCGCGCTCTTTTGCTTTAGCGTTTCGGATACCGGCATTGGCATGGCTCCCGAGTTTTTAAAGCATATCTATGAGCCGTTTGCCCAAGAAGGTGACGATGCGCGCAGCAAGTTCCAAGGAACCGGCATGGGCATGCCAATCGTCAAGTCGCTGATTGAACTGATGGGCGGCACCATCGAAGTCACCAGCGAACTCCATGTGGGCACCACGTTCTACGTGGAAATTCCGCTCGATATCGACAAGAACCCCCGGGCGCGGGCGAATACGGTCGAGAGGGCGCTCGACTGCTCACTCGCCGACATGAACGTGCTGCTCGCCGAAGACAACGAATTGAATGCCGAGATTGCCCAGACGCTGCTAGAATCCGAGGGCGTCGTGGTCACCCGCGCCGTCAACGGCAACGAAGTCGTCGATCTGTACCTGTCTCATCCCGCCGGCAGCTTCGATGCGATCCTGATGGACATTATGATGCCGGACATGGACGGCTACGAGGCAACCCGCGCGATTCGCCTGAGCGAGAAGGTCGATGCAGCCGATATCCCCATCATCGCGCTCACCGCCAATGCCTTTGCCGAGGACGCCAAGGCAGCACACGACGCCGGCATGAACGCCCATCTGTCCAAACCGCTCGACTTTAACAAGCTCAAAAACATACTCGCCCGCATCAAGAAAAACGGAGCTGTTTCGCTATAGTTTGTGCTCAACAACCATACGCAGCAGAAAGGAAGCCAACAATGTTTAGGCCCTTACGTCGAAAGAAACGCGCCATCACTGACGAGGAAGCGCGCGAACTGCTCGCCACCTGCAAGCGCGGCGTCTTTGCCGTCAACGGCGACGATGGCTACCCGTACGCCATTCCCGTCAACTACTTCTTTGACACCGAGCACGACAAGATTTATTTCCATGGTGCCAAGGCTGGCCACAAGGTTGATTCACTCAAGCGCGATGACAAGGTCTGCTTTACCGTTTACGGCAACGAGTGGTACAAGGACGGTGACTGGGCTCCCTACGTTATGAGCACCGTGGTCTTTGGCCGCTGTCGCCTGGCGAATGACACTCCCGCGTTTATCGAGGATACAGTCCGCCAGCTCGCGCTTAAGTACTACCCTTCTGCCGAGGAAGTCGAAGAGGAAATCGCCAAGGACATTAAGGGCGTCCAGCTCTACGAGATTACGATTGAGCATCTTTGCGGCAAGCAGATTCAAGAAAAGTAAGCCTCAAAAGCAAAACTCACAAATAGCAATATGGCCCGGTTCCGACCCACCTTGGAACCGGGCCATATGCTTATAAAGCGTCGGCAGCTATGTGCGCAAGCGCCTCAACGAGCTCCTGCGAGCTCACGGGTTTACTCAGGTGCGCGTCCATGCCCGCCTCACGCGAAAGCCTGCGGTCGTCGGCAAAGGCGTTGGCGCTCACGGCAATAATCGGCGTGGTCGCGGCATCCTCGCGATCGAGTGCTCGAATCCGACGCGTGGCCTCAAGGCCATCGATGCCAGGCATCATGATGTCCATCAACACCACGTCGTACTCGTGCGGTGCGCTCGCGGCAAACGCCTCAACGGCAGACTCGCCATCCTTAACATGCGTCACGACGGCACCGGCACGGCTGAGCGTAAACTGCGCGATCTCGGCATTCAGATCGTTATCCTCTACGAGCAAAACGCGCAAGCCCTGGAGCGCATCGCCATCGCCCGCATCCGCGCGAACTGCCTGAGGAATCTCGGAGCGCTTGCATTTCTCGAACGGCAGGCGGATGGTAAACGTCGTCCCCTGCCCCAAGACGCTCGTAAAGCTCATGGTTCCGTCCATAAGCTCGACCAGCTGTTTTGCGATAGGCGCGCCCAGGCCAGTTCCCGATGAGGCGCCTTCCACCTGTTGCTCCTCGCGGCAAAACGGCTCGTAGAGGTGCTGTTGGAACTCCTCGCTCATGCCAATACCGTTGTCGGCGATCGTGTATTCATAGACGGGGGCGCCATCCGCTGGCTCCACCTCGCGGCACACCAGGCGAACATAGCCGCCCTGGCGGTTGTACTTGACGGCATTGCCGGCAATATTGAGCAACAAGCGCTTGAGGTGCGTCACGCTCACCCGAGCATAGGGATGATTAAGGGTCTGCTGGTCGCAGATAATTGTCACCAGACGCTCCTCGGCCTGGCGCTCCAGAATATCGCGCACTTCACCGTTAAGTGCCGCCAAATTTGTGGGTACGAGGTTCAGGTCGACCTGCCCGCTCTCCAGGCGACTCATATCGAGTGCCTCGTTGGCAAGGTCGAGCAGCAGTCCCGATGCCGTCCAGATTTTTGAGCGGCACTCAGTCTGCTTTTGCAGATCGTCCGCATTGGCATCGCCAACCTCGACCATGCCGCGAATGCCGTTGATAGGCGTGCGCAGATCATGGCTCATGCGGCGCAGAAACTCCGTCTTTGCCGAGTTGGCAGACGAGGCCTCACGCGCCGCCTTTGCCAGCTTGTCGCCATAGTCGCGCTCCTGCCGCAGCAAGTCCGTCAAACGTCGGCGATCAGCGCGGCGACGCACCATCACAACAACGGCTATAAAACCGCTGTAGAGCGCCAGCACGCCGGCAGCAACAGCCGCGACGACCTCGAAGTAACGCCGCGCCGGAGCATAGGTGTACACATAGAATTTGTGCGCTTTTCCAAATGTGCCCAAATACCACTCGCCGTCGGCGTTAATCAATTTGACCTTACCGGCCAGGCATCGATCCTTAATACCGTCGACAATGAAGACGTCCGTCGCAGGCAGATCGAATACGCCCAATACAGTGGGTTCAACGGCATTGGTCGCAACGACCTTGCCGTCGCTTTCGATCACGATATTGCCGCTATCGATGGTTTCATAGCCTTCGAGCAAACTCTGCAGTTTGAGTGTATTGCTTGCACCCGCCTTCGCGCTCTGATGCCTTACCGCGATAACGATGCCCTCGCCATCCTGCCGAGTCACGCAGCCAATGTCTGCGACCGAATCATCCGCAAGCGTGATGCGGGCGGTATAGGACTTAAGCGGATGAGTTGCCACCTCCAGCACGGGTGCTTCCTTGAGATACGTAGCGAGCGACTCGTAGCCCACGCCATCCGTCGAGGACTCGGACACCAAATTGCCCGATGCGTCTGTCACGATCAGCGCGCTCACGTTGAACTGGTCGGCGTATTGCTCCAGCATGGCGCTATCCACCGAACCGTCGCGCTCCATATCGCGGGCAGCCTCTCCGGCGATCTCCATAACGCGAATCAGGTTTTTGGTCGTATAGGCGCTGTTGAATGCATCGTAGGAAAGACTCTGCGTCGCCACGTAATCGACAACGTCGGCAAAGCGCTGCTCGGCTTGGGCCGTCATGTAACCGTAGCTCATCATGCCGGCAACAACCGAGAGCGCTATCCCCAGCAGAGCGACAAGGAGCCATGCCCCTGCCGAACGATTGCCCCGCTCCTGAGCAGCGTGGTCGGGCGCATCGATCATGACAGACCCTCCACATTCAAAAATGGCGAAGGGTCATCAAAGTACTTTGACACCAGGCGTTCCATGGTGCCATCGGCAAGCATTTCTTGGTAGGCATGAGTGAGCTTGACGTCGATGCCGCGCGTATCGTTGATATCGAAAGCAGTGCCCAAACCAACCTCTAGCAGCGGCTCATCCAAAATGCGATACGTTACGCCATAGTCTTTTTCGTAGGTGAGCAGCAAGGACTCATGCGCGGCGATGGCGTCGACCAGGCCTTCGACGAGCGCCGGGTTCAGGCATGAACGGTCCGAAAAGCAGTAGAGTTCCTTGATCTGCGGAACGCTTTCATTTGTGCGATTGAGCAAAATGCCCTCGGGCTTGGTGGTGGACTGAACCGCCACGATCTTATCCTCAAGATCGGCAAGCGTGTAGATATCGCTCTGGGGATCGACCGCGACCACCTGGCGACTCGCAAGGTACGGGCCAGCCCAACGATACTCGTTTTCGCGACCCGTCATGCTAAAGCTGCCCATGACGCAATCGAGGTCGCCGCTCGCCAGCAGTTCCTTCTTCTTTTCCCAATCGATCAACTGGTATTTTGGCTTGTAACCAATGCGGGCCAATGCCTCGGTCAATATCTCGACATCCAGGCCAACAATATCGCCGTACTCGTCGGTATACACAAACGGTGGGTAGAGATCGCTTCCGACGTTGAGCGTCTTAAGGTCGTCGTCTTTGACTTGCGAGGCATCCAGACCTTCTAATGCAGACGTCGAGGCTCCGTCATTCGACCCGGAACAGCCGGCTATCGCTACGGCAAAGGCGCACGCCACTGCAAGCGCGACAAACAACGAAATGGCAACCGAGCGACGGGATCTTTTCATCGAGCTCCATACGATCTTGTTTACAGACTGAAATGGTTAAAGATAATAGCAAACAAAACCACACGAGCACCCAATTGCTACAGACGCTTTACCGTGTGGGGCCTTCCAGCCGACTTGGCAGAAGACCCCGCATGCAGTGCTCACTTACCGTGCATTAAAAACGTAGCGGTCCAGGCGGTCGCACGCTTCCTTTACGCGCGAAAGCGGCAGCGCCAGATTCACGCGAATGTGGCAGGGCCCATGGAACGGACGGCCGTCCTGATACCCCACGCCCACGCGCGCCCCCTCGTCGAGCAGCCACTGAATATCGCGGCCATGTTCGCGGCACCACTCGGTGCAGTCCAGAAACACCATGTACGTGCCCTGCGGACGCGAATAGGACACGCCCTCAAAATGCTCGTCCACGTAATTGCAGAAGTACTCGATATTACCGGCAAGCACCTGGTTGAGCTCGTCCACCCACTCGTAGCCCTGCGGCTGGTAGGCACCGATAAGCGCGTGCATGGAGAGGACGTTCATCTCGTTGTAGTGAGTCTTGTTGGACACGGCGCACACGCGGTCGCGCAGCGTCTCGTTGTAGATGATGTGGTAGCTGCCGACCAGACCCGCCAGGTTGAACGTCTTGCTGGGCGCGTAGAGGGCAACCGTGCGCATGCGGGCATCCTCGCTCACCGACTGCGTCGGGATGTGCTTGTGCCCGGGACGGATAATGTCGGACCAAATCTCGTCCGAGATCACCACACAATCGTGCTGGCGATAAATGTCCATGGCGCGCTCAATCTCGTCACGCTCCCACACGCGGCCGCAAGGATTGTGCGGCGAGCAGAATACCGCGGCATGGATGTGGTTTTGGGCGAGCTTGCGCTCCATGTCCTCAAAGTCCATACGCCACACGCCTTGGTCGTCGAGCTTAAGCGGGCTGTGGACAATGCGATAGCCCGCGGCTTCGATAGACTTGGTAAAGCCGATGTAGGTGGGGCTGTGGACCAGCACCGCATCGCCCGGCTGTACATACGCGCGCAGCGTCGACACGACACCGCCCAGCACGCCGTTCTCGTAGCCAATGTGCTCAGGTGCCAAGCCCTCGACGCCATTACGGCGGCCCTGCCATTCGATAATGCGGTCGAAGTACTCGGCGCGCGGGTTAAAGTAGCCAAACATGGGATGCTGAGCGCGCTGAATGATGTGCTCCTGGACCGTGGGCACCGTGGCAAAATTCATGTCGGCCACCCACATGGGAATGCGGTCGAAGCCCTCGTCGGGTGCGTTCGGAGCCATACCGGGGATCTCACCCCAAGAGTCAACGGCGATGGAGTCCATGCCGTGGCGGTCGATAAGCGAGCTAAAGTCGTATTTCATGCTGAACTCCCGTGCAAAGTGATTGTTTTGGTAGGCGTTATTGTCCACCAGCACGGGCGATTTTGGCATGGGGTTTGGCGCTTAATTTGACGGGTGCGGACGAATGGCTGGTTAGTCTTGCGCGTCGTTGACGGCGACCACGGTTAGCTGGGTTTTATCGACCGTAAAAGATATGTCGAGCCCGGCAAAGGCCAGGTGATAGACGCGGTTTGGCTCGTACTTGCTGCCTGCGCGGCGCGGGTCTTGGCGAAGGACCTCGACCAAGCCGGGGAGCTTTGCGGGCGAGACCATATCCTGCAGCGCCTGCGGAAACTCAACATCGAGCTCTTGCCACGGAGCATCCTCAATCCAGCCGCCCGTTGCATCCGGGTGGCAGTCCGCAAACGGAATGTAGGGCTTAATGTCGTAGATGGGCGTGCCGTCGCGCAGGTCGGCCCCCAACACATGGATGATGGGACCATCGTCGGTAAGCTCCACGCGGTCGAGCTTGACGCAGGTGAGCCCAATGGGATTAGGGCGAAACGGACTGCGCGTGGCAAACACACCCACGCGCTCGGCTCCGCCCAGACGCGGCGGGCGCACGGTTTTCGACCATTTTGCGTTGGTTCCGGACCTGTCCCGCGTCTTGGCATCGGCGGCTATGTCCTTAGCCGTGCCGCCGGGTGTGCCGTTTTCAAAACGCCACAGCAGCCATAGGTGAGAGAAGGAGTCCAGACCCTCAACCGCTGCATTGGAGGCAAATTCCGGCTCAAAAACGATGCGTCCCTGCAGATGAGGCGCCAAAAAGCTGTTGCGCGGAATGCCGAACTTCTGCGGCAGGTCGGTATGTATGTGTGCAATAGGTTCCATGCCGGTCATTGTACGGCATGGAGGTGTGGGGCGTTGCGCGCAATTCTTCGCCGCAGTCCCCGTCGTGCAACCAACGGTTGCTTGGAAGGGCGCCTGCCGCCGCGTATGCTTAAGCCATCAACCAGCAGAAAGGAGCCGCTATGGCCTTTGCAGAAAAGCTCATCGCTGTCCGTCGCGCCCATCACCTTACCCAAGAGCAGCTCGCCGCCAAACTCTTTGTCACGCGCCAAGCCGTCAGCCGTTGGGAGCGCGACGAGGTCACCCCGGGCATCGACATGATGAAGCTCATTGCCGCCGTAACCGGCGAACCACTGTCCCACCTGCTCGAAATGCCCGAGCATTATTGCCAGAGCTGCGGCATGATACTCACGCCCGACGACTGCGGCACCGATGCCGCGGGCGCCACGACCGACCATTACTGCAAGTGGTGCTACGACCACGGCAAGTACACCTACGACACCACCATGGAGGCGATGATCGAGGATTGTGCCCCGCGTCTGGCACAAAACACCGGCATGTCACTCGACGAAGCCGTCTCGCTCATGGGCGCCGTCTTGCCGCAACTGGAACGCTGGCGCGCCGTGCAGGAAAACGAGGAGCGCTACGGCGCCGAAGCGCGGGCGCGCTATGGCGATGAGGCTATCGATGCAGCAGATGAAGCGCTGCTGGACATGGACCCCGAGACATGGAACGACATGAAGGAACTTGAACGCGCTGTTCTGGGCCAGCTTTCGATTGCCATGGGCATTGGCGACCCAGAGAGCAACGAGGCCCACAAACTTGTCGCAATGCACCGTCGATGGATTGCCCTTAACTGGGGACACGAGCCCCAAGACGAAGCATACCTGGGCCTCGCCCACGGCTATCTTGCCGACCAGCGCTTTGTTGACTACTACGACAAGCCCTGCGGCACCGGAGCCACGGCGTTTCTGGTCCAGGCCATCGAGTCGTCGTTGACGCGCGCATAGACCGCGGCTGCTTTGGGTATTTCAATCGAAACCTCAACCGATTGGAGACCCATGGCTACTAATCATGAGCTCACGCTGTACGTTATGACCGGCTGCCCGTATTGCATAAAAGTCAAGCGATTCCTTGCCGATAACGGTGTGACCATCCCCGAGCGCAATATCTCGACCGATACCGAAGCCGAGCAGACACTCATCGCCGTCGGCGGAAAACGCCAGGTTCCCTGCCTGTTCATCGACGGCAAACCACTCTACGAATCGAGCGACATCATCGCATGGCTGCAGGAGAATCTGCTCTAGTACGCACGCTCTGTCCGTCCAGGGCCCCAGCCCATACGACCCAAACATGTACACCAGCATCCAAAGTCGACATTTTTCGACATCTTTGGATGCTGGCGTACAACTTTTGGGTAGCCATGGACGCTCTTAGCCGGCTAATTGTTTGAGGCGACCTTTGGATTATGGCTGTTTGACGCCTCTGGAAAGGTTTCCGAGAGGGCTGTGGTCAAAAAAGGGCAAATATGAGTACTGCTACCTGTTTAGTAGCAGCGATTTTGATCACTTCAGGAACTATTCAACGTTCCACTCGTCCGCAGGCGACGTTATTTCTCCTCATATGTTCAATAAAAGTAGCTCTTAATGGAAACAAATCTCATCAGGAGCTACAATTTATAGCAAAATAAATGCAACCATAATGGCAACAGTACTCATATTTGCCCTTTTTTGACCACGACCCTCCAGAATAGCCGCTGAGGACGACACTAAATGACAAAATCCGACACTTGGACGTTCTTATATGACTAGCCATTGAAGGACACCTAACGACTACTCCCATTCGCGACACACTGTGTCGCGAATTAAGCTGGTCCCATTATCGAAGACCAGTGAGAGCTCCTGCTCAGAATCTCGATAGCTTAATAAAGCGCTCCCCTCCGGAAGTTCAATGAGCATCCAAATTCCAGGCTGAAAAGCAAAGGAGTATCGAAACCGTCAATGCTCATTTCCTATCGAACACGCGGGTCAAAACAAGCTAATTAGCCTGATAAACTGTTTGTATTTTTGTCTACAAAACTGTATAAAAAAAGAGTATCCGTTGACCTCTGCTCGACATTATGCCGATCGATAGGAGGCGCTATGGACGCTAAGCAGCTCGAAAAGATGATGGGGTTTGCTCCCGGAGAGTTGGAGAAAGCCGCGGAGGCATACGAAAAAGATGAGTGGCCGAAGGGTCGCACCATCAAGCTGGGAAGGCCGTCGATCTCCGATGAGCCAAGCGTTGTTTTATCGGCACGTGTGGGTGAGTCTGTTCTTGATGCGTTTGACGCAAAAGCAAAGCGCCATGGGCAAACACGCACGGAGCGACTCAGGGAGCTCATCACGCTCGATGCGATGATTGCCTAGTCACCCTCCGAACCCAAACATGTACGCCAGCATCCAAAGTCGACATTTTTCGACATCTTTGGATGCTGACGTACAGTTTTTGCGGGTAGTCATCGGGGACGTTCTTAAATGACTAGTCGCTAAAGAACGTCCCCGATGTCTAACTAGCCGCGGAAGCGAGCTATGGGTGCGAGTGGCTGCTCGCGAAAGACCCGCTCGACGGCGGCGCGGTATTCGTCGACCTTTTTGGTCTTACGCACGAGCTTGTGAACGGTAGCGGGGTCAGCGAAAGCGCACTTGGCGTAGAACCACCACTCCTTCATACGAAAGACCGCGTTGCCGCCAATCTCTTCTGCATAGGCCGCAAACAGCGTGTCGTGGAAACGCTGCAGCTCGGCTACCGTGGCAGCAGGGCCACCCTTAACCATGCGAGCCAGAGCAGGATTCGCAAGCAAGCCACGCCCCAGCATCACATGGCGTGTCCCGGGATAGGCCTCCACCAGCGCATCCATATCCTCAAGATCAAAAATATCGCCGTTGTAGGCGACCGGAAACGGCGCGCGCTCCAGCGTCTCGCCATAAAACTCCTTGCGCGGCGTGCCCGTATAGCGGGCCTTTTGTACGCGCGGATGCACGATCAGCTCCGCCAGCGGCATGCGGCAATACAAATCGAGCACGCGCTCGTACTCGTCATCACTTTCCAACCCCAACCTGGTCTTGACCGATACCGGCAGCGGAGAGCGCTCACACACGTCACTCAAGAACACCTCAAGCTCGTCCAAGTTGCGCAAAAAGCCCGATCCTTTGCCCTTGGCAACAACCGTCCCCGAGGGGCAACCCAAGTTGAGATTGACCTCACGATAGCCCATGTCGGCGAGTACCTGTGCCGCCCATACAAACTCGTCCGCGTTCTTGGACATCAGCTGAGGCACTACGTTGAGCCCCTGGTTATTGGCAGGATCGATCTCCTTAAACGCCTTGCCGCCAAAGCGATTTCCCACCCGCGGCGGCGGCAAAAACGGCGTGTAATAGCAATCGAGCGCACCGAAGCACTCCGCATGCACGCGACGGAACACATGCCCGGTAATCCCCTCCATAGGGGCCAACGATAGAATCATCTACTCTTCTCTCATATCAACGAACGTGACAAAGGGACTGTCCCTTTGTCGCATTATTCGGAGCGTAGGGCTTCCACGGGGTCTTTTTTGGATGCGCTGCGGGCAGGCAGTAGACCGGCAACGACCGTCAGCAGCACCGAAATTACAATGAGCACCAACGCATCCTGCACGGGCAGACTCATTAGGTTGGGGACCTGTTTGGCCGCAAGCGCCCAAGCATTGACCGGGAAGCTCACGGCCACCACGACGACAACAGCAAAGACGCCGGCAATGAGGCCCTCGATAAAGGTCTCGGCGTTGAACACGTTTGCCACGTTACGCTTCGACGCGCCAATCGCACGCAGAATGCCAATCTCCTTTTTGCGCTCCAGCACGCTGATGTACGTGATGATGCCGATCATGATGGAGCTCACCACCAGGCTGATACTCACGAATGCGATGAGCACCAAGCTGATGGTGTTCACGATGTCGGTCACCGAGCCCATGATGATGCCCATGTAGTCGGTGTACGAAATTGCCCGATCATCGTGGCCAGCGGCTTTGACCTGCTTGTTGTACGCATCGATGTGATCGAGTACGCGCTCCTTGGCCTCAAAGTCGCGCGGGAAAATCTTAACCGAGATGGGGTCTGCCTCATCCGCATAGCCCAACGTGGTCAGATTGTTGTCGTAGGTGAGCTTCGAAGCCTTGGCATAGCTCATCATGAGCGAACTCAGGTCCTCGGCGTCCATGTTGAAATGGATGGCACGAACAAAGGCGCTCGCATCCACGTGCATGGCGCTCGCCAGGTTGGCAAAACTCGAAGACATCTGCGTCGCCATCTGGTCCATAAGCCCCGCTGTGCCCGCCTTGAGCTGGGACGATACCGTCGACGCTATCTGCTCGCTGATTACCTTCATCACCTGATCCATAGCCTGCTGCAGATACGGAGCCAGCTGCTTTTGCACATAGTCGGTCATCGCCTGTTCCAGGCGCTCGGCAAGAGCATCGCCACCGAGTGCCTTGAGCTGAGTCAGGTATTGCTGCGCCGTGGCATCACTCTCAAGATACGTCGAGAATGCGGCAGCGAGCTTTGCCGCGTCTTTAAGATCTTCGGGTGACAGCGCCCCAAACTGATCAGACTGCAAAAAGCCCTCAAACAGTTGGTTGGCAAGTATTCCCACCTGCTGCATTTGCTCGGGCGTGAGCTCCAGACCGTCAAAGATGCCCGAGAAATCTGGGGTTGGCGCTTTTGCCATGATGTCGCTGAAGTCGATGTCCTTGCCAACGTCCGAGAGGTCAATGTCCAACCCGGATAAGTCGATACCAGAAAGGTCCATACCGCCGGCCGCACCCGAGAGTTCAGACGCATCAAACGAGAACGCGCTCTTGAGCGCCGCCTCGTCCACGCTGAACATGCTGCTCAGATCCACGCCTTGTTTGGCCTCGCCTTGCAGTTCGTCGAAGGTTTTGCCCGTAAAGGCATCCGTCTCGGGGTGAGCAAGCTGCTCCTGCACAATCTGCGAATTTGCGGCGCGTTCCATAAGCTGACGAGTCAGTGCATGCGTATAGGCAATGCCCGGGGTCAATGCGCTCGCGTTGGCCGTCTCGTTAGGTCGCACCACGCCCACAATGCGCACGTCAATACCGTCGGCAACCTTGGCCGTCATAAAGTCGGCATCGTCAGACATGTCAGTCCACATGCCGGTCTCTTCGTTTTTGCGATAGGCATCGGCCGGCGACAACACCTTAAACGTCGTGGACAACGCATCATCGTAGGTAAAGTCGGTGCCGGTCTCGGGCGTTTCGACCCCACCGTCAGCCGTCATAGCGCTGTTTACCAGATCGTTGAGCTCATCGATATCCAGCGCACCGATGCTATAGAGCGTATAGTCGCCCACCGTGCCGCGGCTCGAAAGCACCATCACGGCTTCGTTGGCAGACGTGGGCCAATGACCGGCGACGACATCGTACTGGCTGTCGAGCAGGCTCTGGTCGTCAATCATCTCGTTAAAGACCGAGGTTCCCATGGATTCCATGCTCACCGTTGCCGCCGAGCTCGCGCCTCCGCTCATTGCCTCGGTCATAGCATTGGGAACAAGCCGGACGGGCTTCTCATCGCCCTTACCCGCACGATAGACAACCGGCGTCACACCGTAGCCGTACTGGATGGCGTTGACCTCTTTGTCGATACCGTCGCCGCCGTCGTCAAGCCATGCCTTAAAGCTCGTCATGTCGTTGGACTTAACGCTCGCAAACATATCCTTTACGGCCGTGATCACAGGAATCTTATCGGTTCCCTGAGCCTTGCCGCCGGCACTGTCGTCGGACGAATCCACACTTTCAGGCGAGTCATCATCCGCAGTTCCCTGTCCGCCCATCATGGACGACAGGTCGTAATCCTGCTTGGAAATGGTGAGTGGGTAGCTCGAGAGCGTATCCTCCTCGACCTTTTTGATGTAGCCGTTTACGCCATTGGACAGCGCCAGGATCGCCGCGATACCGATAATGCCAATCGAGCCGGCAAAGGCAGTCATGGCCGTACGGCCCTTTTTGGTCATGAGGTTTCGGGCAGAAAGCCCCAGCGCCGTCACAAAGCTCATCGAGGTTTTGCGCGTAGGCTTAGCCTCGCGACGCGCGGCCTTTGCTACATCAAAGGGGTCGGAATCGTCGGTGATCTTACCGTCCGCCAGGTTGACGATGCGCGTAGCGTACTGGTACGCCAGCTCGGGATTGTGCGTGACCATAATAACCAAGCGGTCGCGCGCCACGTCCTTGAGCAAATCCATGACCTGTACGGATGTCGTTGAATCCAAAGCGCCGGTCGGCTCGTCTGCCAGCACGATCTCGGGATCGTTGATCAGGGCGCGGGCAATGGCCACGCGCTGCATCTGTCCGCCCGATAGCTGGCTCGGGCGCTTGTTCACGTGCTCGCCCAAACCAACTGCCTCGAGCGCCTTGCGTGCACGCTGGCGGCGCTCGGCATGGCCCACACCCGTGAGCGTGAGCGCCAGCTCCACGTTTTCCAAAATGGTCTGATGCGGAATGAGGTTATAGCTTTGGAACACAAATCCGATGCGATTGTTGCGATAGGCGTCCCAATCGCGGTCGCGGAAGCCCTTGGTCGAGATGCCGTCAATCAGCAGGTCGCCAGAATCAAAGTGATCCAGTCCGCCGATAACATTGAGCATCGTGGTTTTACCCGACCCCGAAGGTCCCAGAATGGCCACGAACTCGTTATCGCGAAAAGACAGGCTCACGCTGTCGAGCGCCACCTGCGTAAACGACTGCGTAACGTACCTTTTGCAAATACCTTTGAGCTCCAGCATGGACGGCAACCTCTCCTGCGCAGGCACCCTGCCCGCTCTCCTCCGCCGTTCGTATTCGACGCGTTTGTCCTACTCTATCCCCATTTTTTGCCGGAGCCAGTGAGGAATGTAACGAACCGCGCCAAAAAACGAACGGGACGGCGCCCAAAAGAAGAGGTCCCGAGCGGGACCTCTATATGGTGGAGTTTATCTTGAAAGGTAGCGGACTACTTCGCACAGCGACACACGATCCTCGCTATGCTTTACGCGTTTTTTACTGCTCGCTATTCGCAATCGCCTGGTCGATAAGCTTGTTGAGTGCCGCGCGCTGCTCGGCGGAGCTGATGGCTCCCACGATTGGATCCCCTACGATGTTGCCATTCTGATCGATGACATACGTTGTCGGGAACGAGAACAAATTTGACGTAAACTTGCCGGCCTCGCTATCCGACTTGAACCAGATGTTCTTATACGTCACGCCCTTCTTGCTCAGCACGTCCTTGGCATCTGCAATCTCGCCCTTGTTGCCATCGAGCGTAAAGGAATTGACGCCCACGACCTGGCCGCCCTTCTTGGCAAGCTCCTTATTCAGGTCCTCAAGGTCGCCCAACTCACCCACGCATGGCTTGCAAGTGGTGAACCAGAAGTTCATGACGGTAACCTTGTTCTTAGAGAACAGCTCGTCGCTGCTCACGTCGTTGCCGTCCAGGTCCTTGCCCGTAAAGCTGGGGAACTTCGTCGCCTCGCTCGAAGCATTGGCACCAGCCGTCATGCCAGCGGTCGAAGCGTCGACGCTCTCGCCTGCACTCGGCGTGCTTCCACAGCCGGGGAACTCCTTCTCCAGGCTCTCGAGCTTGTCCTCGATCTCCTTGATCTGCTGTGCACCGGCCTTGAGTGTCTTAAGCTCATCCGCCGTGAACTCATCCTTGGCGCCGTCGATGGTCTTGAGCAGAAAATCGCCGTAATTGCTGCCGTCCTCAATCATTGCCGAGTCTTTATTTGCCGCATTGAATACCTTTTCCCACAGCGCGTTATCACTCGAAAAGATCTCGTTCTCCTTCTGCATGAGCTTCGCATACAGCTCGGCGGCCTCGTCGGCATTGGCCGGCTTCTGCGCAGTGAGTTCTGCGATCTTAGGATCGGAGCTCGCAGATTCGCTCGCATTGCCACCGGGCGCCGAACATGCCACAAGGCACAAGGCCAATACCGGCACCATAAACAGGGCCGCAATCTTAGAAAGCTTCATAGTCATTCCTCCGTTTTGTCGAAGCTTGTTTACTTTTTATCGGCGGTCAAGGGGAGCTTTTCCGCCGACACATCCAGGCCATAGCGATAGCTGATGGCATCGACAGGACAGGCCCCGATGCACTTTCCGCACCGGATGCATTCGGCATGATTGGGCGCGCGGACCACATCAACGTCCATCTGACAAACCTTTGAGCACTTGCCGCACGAGACACATTTGCATGCGTCAACCCGAATCCCCAGTAGGGACACCCTATTCATGAGCGCATAGAATGCGCCGAGTGGACAAATCCATTTGCAGAAGGGGCGGTAGAACAAAACGCTCAGCACTACCACGGCAATGAGAACGGCAAGTTTCCAAGTAAAGAGATGTCCCAACGCAGATCGAATGCCGGCGTTGGCAATGGCCAGCGGAATGGCGCCCTCGAGCACACCCTGCGGACAGATGTACTTACAAAAGAACGGGTCGCCCATGCCCACGTCGTTGACCACCAGCGCAGGCAGCACTACCACGGCAAACAGCAGCACGACGTACTTGATGTACGTGAGCGGCTTGAGCTTTTTCGTGGAGAACTTTTTGCCGGGAATCTTATGAAGCAGCTCCTGCAGCCAGCCAAACGGGCACAGAAAGCCGCATACAAAGCGCCCCAGCAGCACGCCGAGCAAAATGAGCGTACCGGTAACATAGTAAGAAAAGTTGAACTTGGATGAACCTACCACCGACTGGAACGACCCGATGGGGCACGCACCCGATGCCGCGGGGCACGAATAGCAATTAAGTCCAGGTACGCAGACTGTTTTTCCCGCGCCCTGATAGATGCTTCCTTTGGCAAAGTTTGGCAGGTGAATGTTGGTGACCAGCGTCGCCGCCGCCTGAATGAATTCGCGAAATCGGGCCAAAACATGCGACGCGGTGTTTTCTCTTTTATCCAATTCCGATACACTCCAAGCACAGCCTAATCGCTTTGGCCAGCACGGCATCCGCCTCGCCACGCATAACACCAAAGCACACCATGGCAATTCCGACGATCAACAAAGCGACCTGTACCACGGGTTTTACCGCTTTGAACAACCCAACCACTCCTTTCGTTACGCGACCATTGGACCATATCGACTATAAAATCCGTGTTAAGCGCGATTTGGAATGTGCAAGGAGACTGTTATGCGTATTTTGATCGTCGAGGACGAGCGAGCGCTGTGCGACACGATCGCACGCAGCTTGCGAAACTTGGCGTACAGCGTCGACTGCTGCCACGACGGACAGGAGGCGCTCGACCTGCTGAGCGTCGAAGTCTTTGACCTCGTGGTACTCGACCTCAACCTTCCCCGTATCGATGGCATGACCGTGCTCAGGGAACTTAGGAAAACCGATTGCGAGACCAAGGTACTGATTCTGTCCGCGCGTGGCGAAGTATCCGATAAAGTCGCCGGACTCGATGCCGGTGCCAACGATTACCTTACCAAGCCGTTTCATCTGGACGAACTTGCGGCGAGGATCCGCAGCCTTACCCTCAGGCGCTTCGCACAAAGCGACATAGTATTAACCTGCGGAAAGCTCAGCTTTGACACCAAGGCGCGCATCGCTTCCGTGGACAGCGAGGCTTTATCTCTTACACGCAAGGAAACGGGAATCTTGGAATACCTGATGCTTAATCAGGGGCGTCCGGTAAGTCAAGAGGAGCTTATCGAGCACGTTTGGGATAGCAGCGTGAACAGCTTTAGCAACGCAACCCGCGTTCACATCTCGTCGCTCCGCAAAAAGCTACGCAGCGCTTTGGGATACGACCCGATTCGCAATCGGATTGGAGAGGGCTACGTTATGGAGGATGGCGAATGAAAGGGCTTTCGCTGCAATGGCGCATAACGATTATGACGGCACTGCTCACGTGTGCGGCATGCGTGCTGACGAACTGCCTGGTCGGCTATACGGGCATGCGCTACATGGATGCCATCGGCAGCGACATCTCGGCCTTTAACGCAACCGGCGAAGATTCGCTCCAGGCGTTCGACCCAACGAAAGCGGCCCTCGATGACAAGGTCACGATCGTCGTAAACGACGCACAGGAGTCTTTTGGTACGACAGCCTGGTACATCACGGCTGGAGTCACACTCCTTGGCGGCGCGCTGGCATACTTTGTGAGCGGCCGTGCACTCAAACCGCTACGGGCTTTTGCAGCCCAGGTTGAGCGCGTGCAGCCTGACAACCTAAGCGAAATTAAGCTCGGCAAAGATGTACCCACCGAACTACAGCGATGCAGCGCCTCCTTCAACGACATGATTGTCCGACTCGACGAAGGTTTCTCCGCGCAGCGTCAATTTACCGGCAACGCCGCGCACGAGCTGCGAACCCCGCTCGCCCTTATGCAGGCACAGATCGAACTGTTTGTCTCCGAGCGCTCCAACTTACAACCCGAAACAGCCGAGTTGCTCGGCCTGCTACAAGAACAAACCGAGCGCATGTCTCGAATGACCAAGGTATTGCTCGAGATGAGTGAGCTCCGCAGCGTTCCTTGCGAGGACGATGTTGAACTTGGCCCCTTGTCCGAAGAGGTCCTCACCGACCTTGCGCAACTTGCCGAAAATAAGGGCATAGCCCTCAATTGTGCTGGAGACGCTTTAGTAATCGGGAGCGACACGCTCCTCTATCGGCTGGTGTTTAACCTGGTCGAAAATGCCATCCATTACAGCCGCCCCGGCTCGACTGTCAACGTCTCCATCTGCGACAACGACAGCCACGTGTTCCTGCGAGTCAAGGACCAGGGCCCGGGAATACCCAAGCAGTACCGAGAGAGCATCTTCCAGCCGTTCTTTCGTCTAGAAAAATCCCGCAGCAGGGCATACGGCGGCGCAGGGCTCGGGTTAGCGCTCGTTTGGGAGATTGCAGCGCTTCACGGTGGCACGGTAGAGGTCGAAGCAAGTTCCGAGAACGGAACCGTGATGCTCGTAAGCCTTCCAAAACGATCCGCAGCGTCAACCGAACAGTAAAACGAAAGGGGTCCCGAGCAACAGGAGTACAATTGCTGCATTGTTGCCACCTGATGGGAGATGGAAGATGGACTGCGATGGCTACCCACGCGTTCCCATGCCGTTGATGTGCACCGCCTTTGTGCCGGGGCAGATTGACGCTGCGGTTGCAGGCATTTCCGACCCCGATTCGCGCGCCATTGCCACGGCAGAAGCGCTGTACTTTCGCGGACAGGCCGCCCTCGCTGCCAAGACGGCGCGCCCCTATCTTGACGCCACCGATCCCGCGCTGCGCTATTCCGCATGCTTTATCTGCGGATACGCCAGCCTGTCGCTCAACCGTATCGCCGATGCCCGCCGGTGCCTTGCTGGCATCCTCGATACGCCGGCTGACGAGGAATCGCCCGCCGTCCACGCCACGCATATCCTGTTCGCCTCGGCCGCGAGCGTCCTGCTGCACTTGCCTTCCCCGTATTCCGCCGAAGAGTTTTATCCGCTTGCGGCGCATCTGCCCGAAGGCCTGCGCCTGTTCGCCAGCTACGTGATGGCGCATGCCCTGTACCTGCGCGGCGAATATGGCCGCAGTCTGGGCATGGCGGAAAACGCCCTGATCATGAAACAGGGAAGCTATCCCATCTCGGAACTGTTCTTGCACCTGGCGGCTTCCATGACATGCATGAGCCTCAAGGACATCGACGCCGCAAAGGCACATTTCGGAGCCGCTTGGGACATTGCGCGCCCCGACGGCCTTATCGAGCTCATTGGCGAGCACCACGGCCTTTTGCAGGGGCTTATCGAGGCATGCTTAAAATCGCAATACTCCGACGATTTCGCTCGCATCATCGAGATTACGTATCGATTCAGCTACGGCTGGCGGCGCATCCACAACCCCGATTCGGGCGAGGACGTGGCTGACGACCTGACGACCACAGAGTTCACCATGGCCATGCTCGCCTGCCGCGGATGGACCAACGCCGAAATCGCACGCCATATGGGAGTATCGCCGGGCACTGTCAAAAACCGCCTATCCAGTGTGTATGCAAAGCTTGGCATCGGCACGCGCACCGAACTGGTCGCGCATATGCTGCGTTAGTGGCCAGACTGCCTAGCGCAGCATGCGCGCTCCGGAGCCCCGGCACTTCGCTCGCTCAAATTGGACATTTTGGCCCTCGGACGGCACTACCGTGACAGGATGCCTTCTCGCAAAATTAGATTATTTCCACCGATACCTGCGGGATGGGAGCCAAAGATGCTTGATCGCCGTTCGTTACTTGTTGCCGGAGTGTCCTCGCTGGCGAGCATTATGTTGCCGCGTGTGCCGGGAAGCGCAAACGCCTTCATATTGCCGTTCGCGGCCACCGAAGCCTATGCCGACGAAAAAGACCCCTTCAGGGTGCTCGTTCTCTCGCGCACCATGTTTGGTGTGGTCGTGGTCGACGTCGCCAACAAGAATATGCCCATCAAGGGAGCCCAGGTCACGCTCGCGTCGCGTTATGCCGCGGGCAAGCAGCTCTCCGCCACTACCGACGACGAGGGCACGGCCATCTTTGAGATCGCGCCGCTTTCGGAAGGCTACGTGGACGAGGCGACGCTTCTCGACGCGTACGACTTTAATGGCGGCATCTCCATTAGCATGGCGGGCTACCGCGATGTCGAGATTCCCCTCGCGCGTGTCCAAGGCGGCACCGCTATTACCGCACCCACACGTCCGCTCTCCGATGGCGAGCCGTACTTTCGACAGCTCACGTTCGACGAATGGGACATCCAGTACGCCGACGCCACGTTTATGGCAATGCCAGCGGACGAAGCAGCAAACGACCAGCCCGACACGCACGCTTTTACCGTGCAGGCTCATCTGCCGCAGGGCGGGCAGGCAACGTTGCATATCAATAAAGTGATGCCCGCTGCGGGCAGCTCAACCGAAACCGTCACGCAGATCGGCCAGATCAAGGCCAGCGCATCGGGCGCGGATAATCTGGCGACGTTCACGCTCGAAGACACGTTCCTCGATGCAGCTTCGGGTCTTCTGGAAGAAGGGTGCAGGCTGCGCTTTGTCCTCGACTATCAGGGCAAAACCTACACGCTCTCCTCCCCCATGGCCGTTGTCACCGCGCCGGCCGCAAAGGCGGAATCGGGCTCGACCACCATCATTCCCACCACCATGGACCAAGAGATCACTCCGTTTGATTTCCCCGCATCGTTTCCCGGCATCGGCGGCAATAAGTTCACGTGTTGGATGCCCTCGTTCCCCATTTTGTTCGATTTCTCGTTTGCCGGGTACGTACTGTTTGGCGGAGGATACAAACCAGCCAGCTATATGAACGATTCGGGCAACCCTGATCCTGAATACTGGAAGAAGTCACCGCGTGAGTCGGGCGCCAAGCAGGCAAACCGCTACCTCGACGAGATGGAGGGGAAGTGGAATCAGTACAAGAGCATGAGTGCCGGTTCGGGCACCGATCCAAGAAACACCAAGCTCCTTCGCCACCATTGCACGCCGCTGTTCACGATGGATATCGCCACACAGCTGTACGGCTCGCTCGCCTACGATTGGGCGGGCAAAACCTGGGGTAACAACAACGACCCCGCATACGGCAATATTAAGGCCCTCTTCCAGGTAAGAAGCGACCTCAATTGGACCGAGCAGTTTACCCTAGGACCGGTGCCATTTTTCCTAAACGTCAACCCCTGGGTGCTGGCAAAACTGGCGCTCGCCGTGGGCGCCCACACGCACGGTAGCGGCGCGGCGTTTTTCAAGAACATTTCGCTCGACTATTCAAACACGTCGGGCTCGTTCACCATCCAGATCGGGCTTGCCGTCACCTTTGGAGCCGGCGTTGCAGGCGTCGCCTCGTCTGCCGTGCGCGGCGCCGCATCCCTCACACTGTTCATTGGGTACGAGAAGGCAGACGGCCACCAGCTTCCGCGACTGCGCGTAGGTGCAGACGTCGATGTCGACGTGATACTCCAGTTCGTAATGTTCAAGTGGACCACCAAGGCTTGGTCGGGGTCGTGGCCCACACTCCTCGATTCGTGGAATATGTCGGTGAACAATGGCAACCAGTATGTGCTCCAGCGCTCTGAGCTCGCATTGGGTGGAGATACGCCTTATACGCTGGATGCCCGCTTCGGCTCGGCCGGCAACATTGAGGCGGGCGGCGTGCCGCAGTTTATCGCATCGGCCACCATCGTCACCAACGCCGAGCTGCTCGCGCGCGCCGAGGTTAAGGCCACTGCCGTAAACGTCGCGCCTGTCGTGCGCGATTGGGATCAAGCGGTCACGCGCATTGAGCTCGAGGCGGATGCAGAAAGCGACGACACGGGACAGATCGAGCATTTCGTCCATGCACTGATAGAGAACGACGAAAACACCGCGCCGATGTATGAGTACACCTACATCGGTCAGGCAACGAACACCGTTGCCGACCCGAACGCCAATTCTGCCGGCGTGTCGGAGGACGAGCGTGGCGGCATAAAACCCTCGAGCGACAACGTGCTGTTTTCCGGCGTGCTCAGCGAAGCCCACATGAAGCTAACGATGATTGCCGGCGTGGAGTGCCTATTCCGTATCGCCTCGGTGCGCTACGGCGAGAATGGTCGTTCGCGCCTGGTGGTGCATACAAAGACGAACGGCACGTGGTCCGCTCCCACGCCCGTGGACTTCCCCCTTGGGTTTGGCGAGGGCGACGTGGAGCGCGACGGCATATACGATTACGACTTCGACGTGGTGGAATATAAGGACGGAAGAGAAAACCAGGACGCCTACGTGCTGCTGGTCTCGGGCGAGCGCCCCGACGGCGACAACACTTTTTTCGATACGGCAAGCACAGCCGGCATACTGTCCGTTGTGCGCCTGCGCATAAGCAACGACGGAGTTCGCGTGATATCGCACACGTCGTGGCGCAGCATCTCGCGCGGCCGCCTTCAGGAGGATGGCTATCATTGCCTGCAGTGCCCACGCATCACGGTGGGCAAGACACTGGTCGACGGGCGCCTGTCGGGCGCCTACCTCCACCGCCGCGGAACCACCGCAGAAAAGGCGCTCGGCAGCGAGGCCGAGGTTGCGCTGGAATGCTTTACCCTGTGGTCGGATGATTTGGGCGACAGCCTCACGTTCCGTCAGGTCCTCCGCTTTCCACAGGCACCGTCGAGCATCGAGCTCGGCGCGCCCGAGAATATCAACGGCAAAATGGTGGTGCCCGTTGCATACGAGACCGCAGGCGGTTGTGGCTGTGCATCGTACGCCGTGATCGGCCAGTCCATTGCGGGCTGGGGCGTTATGTCGCCAGATGCCACAGTACCCCACGCGGTGCCGTGGCCGCAGCACACGGGCTTTTTGGCTACCGTCAACGAGCAACTGCAGCATATTACTTGGACGCGAGGCGCATCGGCATTTGCAACGCAGCCCGTGGGTGCCGCAGGCTGTGGCCCGGCATCGTTTAGCGTAAGCAACAACGGCAGGTGCGTGCTCTATGTAGAGAACACCGATGGCAAGGTGGGACAAACCTACGACGAAGAAGGCAACCCGGTAGCAGTGATGGGCAAGCACTTCCGCATCTTCGCCAGCACCTTGGCAGGCGATCTGTTCACGGAGCCGTTCGTGATGTGCGAGCTGGACCATCCCATCGATCAGATAACGACATTTTTGACGTCGGGAGGCATGCTCTCCACGCTCGCCACGCACATTGTGAGCGCAGAGAAGAGCGAGGCAGAGCTGCACGGCATCGAAGTGCCCTTAGTGGCGTGTGCCACTCCGACGGGCGCGGTCGCTACCTCGGGCGCGGTGGTGCCCGGAGCAGCAGGCGAATCCTTCATGGTCACGGTGCGAAACGACGGCAACACCTTGCTGACCGCCGGCACGATCGATCTGTACCGAGAGGGCTCCAGCCAGCCGTTCTCCAGCGCATCCATCGGATTCGGAGTGAACGCACGCATGGCTTCGATCTACGATCCGGAGCTTGCCGAGGACGCTTCGGCCAACGATATGGCACACGTGAAGTACGCGCTCGAGACGCTGGGCGCACGTTTTGCAACGCACCCGCTGGTAGCCGACAACGGCAACGCCGTGCTGGCACCGGGTTGCACGGCACAGTTCCGCATGAGCTTCGCCATCCCCGAGAGTTGGAGCGACGAAGTGGGCAAACGCGTAACGCTGTATGCGAAGGCGCGTAATCTGGTGGCGCTCGATCCCGTAACGCTCGAGGAAATTCGACCGGGCGCAAACTCGGCGCTGGGTGCCGTACTGCACGAGCTCCATGTGCCCGACGCGGCATGCGAACGCTCAGAAGTTCAGGTCGGCGTATACGACAGCGCGGATACGACAGGACTTCACGATGCACCGATGACGGCGGACGGCGGTGGCGGCTCAAGTGGCGGCGGTACTGACAAGGGCGGCGGCTCCGGCGGAAGCAGCTCCAGCAGTGGCAAGGACCACGGCAATAACAAGCGCTCCGGAAAAGCGGGCGCGCTTGCGGGCACGGGCGACGTCAACGCTCCCCTTACGGCAGCCGCTGCAGCACTCGCCGCGGCAGGCGCCGGCCTCGTCGCCTACAGCGCCCGCCGCACAGCACTCGAAATCGACACCGCCAATGAGGTCAATTCGGATAAGCCTCGCTAGCTCCTAGTTGCTTTTACGAGAGACGCCGACTCGGCTCATCGAACACCAAAAGGGGCTGGCCCCGATAACTCGGAGCCAGCCCTGAGTCGCCTGACGTGGGAATCGCAACCCGCTACTTGAGCTTCAATGCCTCCATCATGGGCACGGCGGCGTCCCAATCGATCTTCCAGCCAATCGACACGCGGACGGTCTCGCCCGTCGCGGGAGCCGTCGCAAACAGCGTATGGCCGTTGTCGGGACCGGTAAAGCGCAGCCACGTTATGCCGTTGTACTCGACCTGGTCGGTTGTTGTCTCCTTGCCTTCGTAGACCTGCTCTAGGCTTGCAACCTCTTCCTCCGGCGAGCGCGGGAAGATGCTGATGTTCAGGCGTCCTCCAGTCTCGTCGTGGAAGAAGTTTGCCTTTTCGCGCTCTTCGTCGGACGAATCCAGCGTGTATCCATCGGCGGCCTCGATGCTGTACGATGCGCAGTCGATGCCCGTTAAATCTGCCTTCTCGCCAGAATCGGCCACGCCGCCGGCCGCCTTGAACTCCTTGGTCTCGCATCCCGTGGTGTCAAAGTGCATGGCCTCATGATTCTTGGCGGGGGCATAAGCGTCTACGAACTCGACAGTGATAGGCCCGTAGTACGCCGTCTTGGGCGCCCAGAAATACACGTACTCAACGGTCTCGCCCGGGCCGATATCTGGCCTCTCGGAAAGGTCGATGCCCTCGTGCAGCTCATCGGGAGCCTCGCTTGCAACGTAGTCGAGCACGGCCGCCTTGCCGGAAGTAAACAACGGGTCGCCTGCCTCAAGATCTCCCTGGGCAGCATGCACGTTAAAGGAACTGAACGTCCTGTTCTTTGTGTTGTTGTTGGTGATCTTGATGTGCAGGTAAAAGCCGTCCTGCAGCTTGGCATCGCCGCGATAGAACGTACCGTGAGCCACCGACTCATAGGTAATGCCTGCCACCTCGACCGTCTGCGAATCATAGGCCTTGGGCTTTTCCTGCACAGGCGCGCTGCCGCCCGAACCGCCAGGCGAGCCGCTCGGAGCACTACCGCCACAGCCGGCCACTGTACACGCCAGCACGGCCGAAAGCGTCACGGTGGGAATTCCTAACAGCAGTTTCTTTGTCATGGGCCTCATCATTCTCACCGCTCCTTTCGGCTTGCAGCTCATCCATTGCCCGAGTCCCAAGTCGACCCCGTGGCATCGGCTTCCACTATGAGCGTATGACGAAACACGGCGCCGGCGAAGTGACCCGTGGCCCAAATAACGACCCACCAGCGTTCCTTATGGGCCAAAAGAACTCGCACATGCACGCCCCCGGCCCATAAAACGAGACGTCTGTCCCAATGTTCGATTCGATCCAACAATCCGCACGACACGTTTTCGACAACGTATCCAACCGCAAACGCAGCAAGACGCATTCGGCCGCCTTCAAATTTACTCGGGCAGAACCGACTCGGTTTTGTCCGAGTAAACTCGAGCATAAACTGATCCATGCGATACAATTTACTCGGACAAAACCGAGTCGGAAGGAACCGAGTAAGTGGAATTTATTGGCAGGAAGCGTGAGCTCGCCCGTATTAAGAAAACGCTCAAAGCACCCGAGCAGCGCAATGTTCTCATTTACGGCAGGCGTCGCGTCGGAAAAAGTGAGCTCATCAAGCAGGCACTAACCGATTTGTCGGACGTCGCAACGGTCTATTACGAGTGCCGCCAAACCTCCGAGGCAGACAACCTCGAGAGTCTGTCCGTCCTTGTTGCTGAAGCGCTGAGCTTTCCTCCGCTCGCCTTCACAGGCATCCGCGAGCTCATCGAATTTCTGTTTGCCCAAGCTAAAGACAAGAACATTACCCTCGTTCTCGACGAATACCCCTACTTGAGAGATGCGGTTAAAGGCTTAGACAGCATTCTTCAGACCTCAATCGACGCCCACAGGGAAGACTCACGTTTAAACATTGTCCTGTGCGGCTCCTACGTTGAGATTATGAAATCCCTCATTGAGCATGAAAGCCCCCTCTACGGGCGAATTGATCTCGCGCTTGAGCTTAAGCCCATGGATTACTTTGACGCTGCGAAGTTCTATCCCGCGTTCTCGCCTGAGGACAAGGTGCGGCTCTATAGCGTTTTTGGCGGTATCCCCTTTTACAATCGCCTCATCGATCAATCCCAAAGCGTACGCGACAACATCATCGAGCTCGTCACGGAACCTGGCGCCCGCTTAGAAAGCGAGGTGCCGTCCTATCTCAACGCCGAGATCTCGAAGATGACCAACGCCAACGAAGTTTTCGGGGCTCTCGCACAAGGCTACTCCCGTTGGGGGGACGTGCTGGCACAGTCGCACGTCTCGAGCGGTCCGGCCATGGCAGACGTGCTCGACAAGCTCATGTCACTCGAAATCGTCCAAAAGCGTGCACCCATCAACGACCCTACGAACAAGCGCAAGTCTGGCTACTTTGTAGTGGATCCGCTTTCGCTCTTTTACTATCGCTATGTTTTCCGCAATGCCTCAGCGCGTCAGCTGCTCGACCCGGAAGTCTTCTATGATCGTCACGTCTTCCAAGACTTCGAGGAAAACTACGTTCCTCATATGTTCGAGGAGATCTGCCGTCAATACCTCGTGCGGCAGAACAGGACCGGCAAGATCGAACCGGCTTTCGACGCCATAGGCAAGTACTGGTACGACGACCCCGCAAACAAAACGAGCGGCGAATTCGATGTGGTAACGCAAGACCCCGAGGGCTACGCATTCTACGAAGCAAAGTTCCGCAAATCCCCCATCACGCAAAAAATGGTCGACGAGGAAATCGCCCAAGTCGAGGCAACGGGACTCAAGTGCCATCGCTATGGATTCTTCTCCCGTTCGGGCTTCGAAGCTGGCGAAAGCGATCGAACCGTCTTCATCGACCTGCCGCAGATGTTTGGATAGGACAGGACAGGTCCCTCCCGCATTCCAAGCATTCATTATCTAATCGAACGATTGTTCGATGGATTTCGTGTTGGTTGGAATCGTCTGTGGGCTGGGCTATGCTACCTTGACTATCTATATGACTTAAACGCAGCAAAGGAGCACCGAGAGAGCGAGTATGGCAAAAAACACCGCAAACTATGGTAACGACAGTATCCGCCAGCTCAAGGACGAGGAGCGCGTACGCCTGCGCCCCGCCGTCATCTTTGGCTCGGACGGGCTCGACGGCTGCGCGCATGCCGCCTTCGAGATCCTGTCCAACGCCGTTGACGAGGCGCGCCAGGGCTACGGCAAGCTCATCACCCTTACCGCCTTTCGCGATGGTTCCATTCAGGTAGAGGACAACGGCCGCGGCTGCCCGCTCGACTGGAACCCCTCCGAGAAGCGCTTTAACTGGGAACTCGTCTTTTGCGAGCTCTACGCCGGCGGCAAATACAACAATAACCAGGGCGGCGACTACGACTTCTCGCTCGGCACCAACGGCCTGGGCTCATGCGCAACCCAGTACGCCTCCGAATACATGGACGTCACGGTTTGGCGCGACGGCAACAAGTACTCCCTGCACTTTAAGAAGGGCAAGGTCGTCGGTGCCAAAAAGAAGGCACTCGAGATTGAGCCCAGCGACGAGGATCGCACCGGCACCACCATTAAGTGGCGTCCCGATCTTGAGGTCTTTACCTCCATCAGCATCCCCCACGACTGGTATCGCGAGACCATGCGCCGCCAGGCCGTGGTCAACGCCAACGTGACCTTCCGCCTGCGTATCGAGGGCGACGATGGCGAGTTTTCCGAAGAGGATTTTTGCTATCCCAAGGGCATCGAGGACTACGTGCTCGAGAAGGTCGGTACCGACTACCTCACCGAGCCCTTCTTTATCGAGGCCGACCGTCGCGGTCGCGATCGCGAGGACCTGCCCGACTACAACGTGAAGATTACCGCGTGCATGTGCTTCTCGCGCACCTTCATGATGCAGGAGTACTACCACAACTCATCGTGGCTCGAAAACGGCGGCTCGCCCGAGAAGGCCGCCCGCAGCGCTCTGACCAGTGCCATCGATGCTTACATTAAGCAACAGGGCAAGTACAACAAAAACGAGAGCGGCATTAAGTGGCAGGATGTCCAGGACTGTCTGGTGCTGGTGACCAACTGCTTCTCCACCCAGACGTCCTATGAAAACCAGACTAAGAAGGCCATCAACAACCGCTTTATCCAGCAGGCTATGACGGCCTTCTTTAAGGAGCGCCTCTCGACTTACCTGATCGAGAACAAAGACGCCGCCAACAAGATCATGGAGCAGGTGCTCATCAACAAGCGCTCGCGCGAGAACGCCGAGAAGACGCGTCAGAGCATCAAGACCAACCTGCAGCAGAAGACCGACATGGCCAACCGCGTGCAGAAGTTCATCGACTGCCGCTCCAAGGACAAGAGCCGCCGCGAGATCTACATCGTAGAGGGCGACTCGGCAGCAGGCGCCATTCGTACCTCGCGCGATGCCGAGTTCCAGGGCGTTATGCCCGTCCGCGGCAAAATCCTCAACTGCCTAAAGGAGGACTATCCACGCATCTTTAAGTCCGACATCATCATGGACCTCATGCGCGTGCTGGGCTGCGGCGTGGAGATCAAGGACAAGCGCATCAAAAACCTTGGTGCCTTTGACCTGGACAACCTCAACTGGAACAAGGTCATCATCTGTACGGACGCCGACGTCGACGGTTATCACATCCGTACGCTCGTGCTCACCATGCTCTACCGCCTGGTGCCCACGCTTATCGACGAGGGCTACGTGTATATCGCCGAGTCGCCGCTCTACGAGATCAACTGCAAAGAAAAGACCTACTTTGCCTACACCGAGCTCGAGAAGAACGGCATCCTCAAAGAGATCGGCGACCAGAAGTGTTCCATCAACCGCTCCAAGGGTCTTGGTGAGAACGATCCGGACATGATGTGGCTCACCACCATGAACCCCGAGACGCGTCGTCTGATCAAGGTGGAGCCCGAGGACGTCACCAAGATGGAAACCATGTTCAACCTGTTGCTGGGCAACGACGAGGCGGGCCGCAAGCGCCATATCTCGGAGCACGGCAAGGAATACCTGGACCAGTTGGACCTGCAGTAGCAGCAAATCGATAACGACGGCCCTTAAGAAGTTCAAGAGGATATCGTGGCAAAGAAGAAGACGAAGAACCAGCCGAAGAAAAAGCAGGTCAACGCCGAGAACGTCATCGGCCTGCACTCCGAGGTCACCGACCAGCCGATCACGCAGACGCTCGAGGTCAACTACATGCCCTACGCCATGAGCGTCAACGTCTCGCGTGCGTTCCCCGAGATCGACGGCTTTAAGCCCTCGCACCGCAAGCTGCTCTACACCATGTACAAGATGGGTCTGCTCAAGGGCGAGCGCCAGAAGAGCGCCAACATCGTGGGCCAGACCATGAAGCTCAACCCGCACGGCGATGCCGCGATCTACGAGACGATGGTGCGCCTGGCAACCGGCAACGAGGCGTTGCTCGCACCGTTCGTTGAGTCGAAGGGCAACTTTGGCAAGTACTATTCGGGCGACCTGAGCTACGCCGCCTCGCGTTATACCGAAGCCAAGCTCTCCCCCATCAGCGCCGAGATCTTCAAGGACATCGACAAGGACCCGGTCGACTTCGTCGACAGCTACGACGGTGCCATGAAGGAGCCGCGTCTGCTGCCCACCACGTTCCCCAACATCCTTGTCTCGGCCAATAAGGGCATCGGCGTCGCCATGGCGTCCGACATCTGCGGTTTCAACCTCAACGAGGTCTGTACTGCCACGATGCATTACCTCAAGGATCCCGACTGCGATCTGCTCGAGTACATGCCCATGCCCGACTTCTCGACCGGCGGCGAGATCATCTACCGCCGCGAGGAGATGGAAAAGATTATCGAGACCGGCCTTGGCAGCTTCCAGATCCGCTCCCGCTGGCGCTGGATTCCCGAAGAGCGCATTATCGAGGTCTACGAGATCCCCTACACCACCAAGACCGATGTCATCATCGAGCGCATCGTCAAGCTCTCCAAGGAGGGCAAGGTCAAGGAGATCGCCGACATCCGCGACGAGACCGACCTCTCGGGCCTGCGCATCGCCATCGACCTTAAGCGCGGTGTCGACCCCGACAAGCTCATGGCCAAGCTCTATCGCTCGACCACGCTGCAGGATTCGTTCTCGTGCAACTTTAACGTGCTAGTCGACGGCTATCCCCGCGTTATGGGTGTGCGCCAGATTCTGCACGAGTGGGTCAAGTGGCGTATTGAGTCCACGCGTCGCCGCATTAACTTTGACCTAGGCAAAAAGTCCGAGCGCCTGCACCTGCTGCACGGCCTCGAGGCGATCTTGCTCGACATCGACAAGGCCATCGCCATCATCCGCGGCACCAAGCTCGAAGCCGAGGTCGTGCCCAACCTTATGAAGGGTTTCGACATCGACGAGACCCAGGCCGAGTTTGTTGCCGAGCTCAAGCTCCGCAACATTAACGAAGAGTACATTCTCAACCGCACCAAGGATATCGCCAAGCTTGAGGGCGAGATTGCCGAGCTTGAGGAGATCCTTTCCAGCGAGGAGAACATCAAGAAGGTCATCAGCGACGAGCTGGCCGCGGTCAACAAGAAATACGTGATGCCGCGCCGCACGGGCAGGATTGAGCCCCACGAGGTCATCGAGGTAAGCCTGGAGCCTGAGGTCGAGGAGTATCCGGTTACCATCATGCTCTCGCGCGACGGCTACCTCAAGAAGATGACCGACCGCGTGCTCAAGAAGGCTGCCACGCTCAAGTACAAGGACGGCGACAAACCCTTTATCGAGTTCCCGTCCTCCAACACGCACGAGCTGCTGGTCTTTACCAACAAGAGCCAGGTGTACAAGTGCAAGGTTGCGGCGTTTGAAGACACCAAGTCGGCCCAGCTGGGCTCGTACTTGCCGACCGATCTTGAGATGGAACCCGACGAGAGTGTCATCTGGGTCATCGACCCCGAGGACTACAAGGCCGACGTGCTGTTTGTCTTTGAAAACGGCCGCGTGGTGCGCGTCGCGCTTTCCGGATACGTCACCAAGACCAACCGCAAGCGCCTCAAGAACGCCATCTACGGCGGCAGCAAGCTGCTGTATGCCCAGGTGCTCAAGGAGGATCGTGACATCGCGCTGGTCTCGAGCGACTACCGCCTGATGAACTTCAACACGTCGTTGCTCAAGACCAAGACGACCACCAACACGCAGGGCGTCCAGGCCTTTACGGCTAAGAAGGGCCGCTCGGTCACCACCGTCGGCACAACCGAGGAGATTCTTGGCGCCGGCGTCTCTGCCGAGAAGTTCACCGCGCAGAGCCTGCCCTCTGCCGGTGCCCTCATGAAGGAAAACGACATGCCGAGCCTGTTTGACTAGGACGACGGCAGAACCGCCATAAGCTCTCAAAACGGTGGGGCCGGAGCGCAGCAACATCGCGCTCCGGCCCCACTCGCTGCAACGTAGTCGGAATAATAGAACTCCCCGTTTTTCACTCCTGCAATCCCACGGCACAAAGCATGTTAAGCCATTAGCAAAACTTGCAAAATTTAGCAAAAGTTGCAAAAGTTAGCAAAAGTTGCAAAAGTTAGCAAAACCTGCAAAGGGGCCACCATGGATCGCAGCAAATGTCTCCGCCATGCCAGGCATGCTCGAAGATATTATCGAGCGAACCGAAGAGGCGGCAGATAGCTACCTTTCACAGCCTCAAGCGCGCATAAACGGCGTTCAAATTGGTCCAGTGGGCATCGATTGGACATATGCTCAAGAAGCCCAGGGCAACTGGCGCACGCGCATGAATGGCATCTTTAAGCAACTCGGAAAACATGACATCGGGCTTCTCATCACCATCGATGAAGTCACCGTCGATCTCGAAGAAATGCTTCAATTTGCCTCTGTTTACCAGCACTTTGTACGCGAAGGTAAAAAAGTTGCCCTACTCATGGCAGGACTGCCCTACAAAGTATCGGCGTTGCTGCGTAACGATTCCGTCTCGTTCCTCAGACGTTCCCAATATCATCAGTTAGGACGAATCACTGACGTTGAAATTGCAAACGCGTTTCGCAAAACCGTTGAGGCCGGAGGACGTTCAATCACACCAGAGGCGCTCGAGGATGCTGTGAAGGCCGTCGACGGATTCCCCTACATGATGCAGCTCGTCGGATATCGCACTTGGGATGTTTCGGAGAGCTCGCCCAAAATCAGCGCATCTGATGTCCAACAGGGTTCTCTGCTTGCCCGCATGGAACTGCGCGATCGCATTCTCGAAACGACCTATCGGGAGCTTTCCGATAAAGACATTGAGTTTTTACTCGCGATGCTGCCCGATTCTGGCCCCAGCAGGGTCTCAGAAATTGCCAAGCGTATGGGCGTCGCCAGCAACTATGCAAGCCAATACAAGCGCCGCCTCCTCGAGGACGGCGTCATCGGAGAGCGCGGGCGTGGTCTCGTTGGCTTCGACATCCCCGCGTTCAGGGAATTCTTGAACGAGAAGGCGTTTTAGCACACCGGAATTGTCCGCGGGAGCATCGTTGCATGGCAATCAGCAATCCTCTTGGTAAGGACAGCAAGCATTTCCACCAACACCGATTGCCATGCGTTCTTCTTGTCCTTAGGCGAGCTTGCGAGCGAGCTCTCGCACCTCTTCCAACTTGGGCGACGATGCCATGCTGTCGCGCTCGGTCATACCGCTGATGGTGACAATGCCCTGGTCCTCCCACTTGCAGTACGAACAGGTTGTCTTGTACATAGCGATCGCCGCATCATAGACGCCCTCGCTGTGGCTATCGAGCAAAAGGGCCGTCTTGGTGAACGGGAAGCCCGTGGCACCGAAGGCGTACAGGCGGTCGATGGCGGCCTTCTCCTGCGCGGTGATATCAAACCAGTAGATAGGCGAGGCGAAGACAACCATGTCGGCGCCTTTCAGCGACTCGATTACGTCGGCCATGTCATCCTTCTGCACGCAAGTGCCCTCGTGAGCGAAGCAATACTGGCACCCCAGGCAACCAGCGATCTTCTTGCTGGCAACACGGACGACCTCGACCGTATTGCCGCCCTCACGCGCGGTCTCGGCAAACGCCTCGACCATGGTGTCGGTATTGGCGCCCTTGCGCGGGCTACCACTCAATACAACGATATTCATAGGAATCTCCCTTCTTCATGCCGCAGGCGCGCGGCACGCATTTCGTTGTAACCAAAACAGATGGAGCTATTCAGTCGTCTGCAGACCACATCTCTTGTTCGTGTTCTCTAGACACAATCTCATTGCCTGATAACTCCTCGACTGTCTTGATTCCCTCTCCGAGAATTGAACAGCAAATCGTTGCTCGCAAAGTATCGACTGTGGGAAAACTAGCTTGAGCTTTCTCCCTGCTCGCATAAGCGTTCGCGTGAAAGAGCCTAGCCGCATCGGCCAGGCGCAATATAGATCCACGGAAACCGGCCTACGAACAAGGAGCGCCTTATGTATGGACAGCATGTTGCACCGCAAACCCATAACAAACGCACTGGCCCGTCTATCCGCAACGTCAAGCTTCATGCAGGTGCCAGAGTCGTCGCCTTCGGAGTAAGCATTCTTATGACCGGGCAGCTTTTGCTACCCTGCGCAGCACTGGCGACCGAAATGCCCGAACCCGATGTCGCAGCACCCATCACCTGCGACGAAGTCAACGCGGAAGGCAGCCTCACAGCAACCACCGTCTATCATTACTACGATTTGGAGCTACCCCCTGCTTTCGAGTTGGCCCAGAATGAGGCGTTTGCATACGATTTCCCCGACAAACCCGAGGACTTTGCTAATGTGCGATAAAGAAGTAATAGAAGTGTAAAAAATTTTGGCTTATAGGACAAAATGTGTGTCCCGATAGAACATCCGTTTCCATCCATTAATC
>UQLH01000006.1:0-93213 GCA_900541805.1 uncultured Collinsella sp. | reverse complement strand
AGATGTAGAGAGGTCTCGTGGGCTCGGAGATGTGTATAAGAGACAGCCCCAGCCCTTTGCGCCATTCCGCGCAACCGAGCGCGATTCTCAGGCACTTCAGGCAAGGAACACGATGAACGACCGACCTCTCGTCATAGGCAAAGGAACGAAGCAACGCCGCGACAAATACACGTGGCGCTACCGTCACAGCCTCGGCAAGGATCCGGTCACGGGCAAATACCGCTATTCGCCGTGGCAGACCATACATACCACCAAAAGCCGAGAGGTCGACGCCGCACTCGAAGCCTACAAGGCAGAACTCAACAGCGGCACCTACGTCCAAAAATCGAGGGACACCGTCGGCTCGTACGCAAAAAAGTTCCACGACAACCGCGAAGGAACCATCACGCCGCTCGCCTACTCGACATCCTACTCAATCGAGAACCGGACGCGCACATCACATGCGTGATGCTCATGCTCGACACCGACATGAGAAGGGCAGAAGCCCTCGGGATGACGTGGTCCGATGTCTCCGTCGAGAACAGAAGCATCCTCATTGAGCAGCAGTTCGCGGCCGATCGAAGCGTTCGCTCGCCCAAAAGCAAGAAAAGCGTGCGGAGGATCTCGATAAGCGAGACGCTGACGTCGTATCTCGAATTCTGGAAAAAGGAGCAGGCCCGCGAAATGGAAGCCTTCGGCCTGGAACAAGTCAAAGGCACTCCGCTCGTCCACTCATTCGAACGAACGAAAGACAGGCATCCCCAAGTCAACTTCATGGACCTGAATGGGTTTTCGCGCTGGTTCAGAAACTTCAGCGTCGAGAACGGGTTCGGCAAGTTCGAAGGCGTTCGAACATACCATTATGTGAAGGAAACTGTCGACGGGGAAACGATTTCGAAGCGTTATGAGCATAAAGAGTGGCTCGAATTGAGGGATTACCTCAGGAAGCATCCCAAGGTTCGCGAGGCGAGGCATATCAGCACATATGAGAGCGAGCACCTTCCTTACGGATATTCGGGCCTATCGAGCCACACCGCTACTGCCGCTACTGCCCGCTACTGCCCGCCAGCTTCCGAACCAGCGGGCGGTAGCAGCACCCCGAACATCTCGCCGACAGCGCAGAGAGTCGTCGACCTGGCGGCCAAGGCCGACATCGAGGACGTGATGCTGTGCGACCTGCCCGGCGTCCTGTCCTTCCTAGGGCTGCCACCTGAGACGGAGATGCCGCCGGGCAACAAGGGGAAGACGAAGCTCAAGAAGCTCTACAGGAAGGTGGCGCCGAACAAGGCATACCACTCCGGCGAGCGCGCCAAGGATTTGATCTCGCACCTCGACATGGCAGAGATCAGGGCATCGGCGCCCGTCCAAGAATTGGGATGCAGTTCAATACGAGCTCGGGGCTCTTTTCGTCTAGATTGGGGACGCATGGCCGGACGAAAACAATTTGCGTCTGGTAATAAGCGTACGAAAGCGCAATTTACGTCTTAATTCCGTACGCAAATCAAGACGAAAACCGTTTGCGTCTGCTATAAATCCGCACGAAAACGGTTTTCGTCTTGCAGGGCAGTTACCGCTTCTACAGTTCAACTTCCAGTTCGGCTTTGTGTTCGTAGAGGTAATTGCGCATGTAGGGGATGGCAAATGAGACCTTGCCGTACGAGGGGGCCTCGATAATCGATTCTCTTAACAGGCGGCTGCGGACGGAGCTCACCTGTTGAGGCGTTTTGTTTAGGGCATCGGCAACCATGCTGGTCGAGCTCGTCTGCCCCAAAGACGCCATGCTCAGCAGATAAGCGATGCACGTGGGCGGAATGCGCCGCAGCGCGGGCTCAATCACCATGGCGCAGAAGCGTTCGCGTGCCGTTGCAATGCCACGCTCGGCTTCTTCTTCTCCAATAATCGCTGTATGTGCGCGTCTTGCCAACTGCCATGCGTAGTATCCAACGAGTTGGATCATGAAAGGATAGCCTTGCGTTGCCTCGGCAAGTTGGCCGGCAATACCTGGCTGCAACTCCACGCCAGACGCTTCAATGGTTTCCTCGAGGGAATACAACACTTCGGTTACTGCCACAGCCTTCAGGTCAAAGGGGAGGGCGCGGCGCAAAAACGCAAGTGTCTTTCCGTTGATGATGCTTTCAATCATCGAAGGCAGACCCGCAAAAACAAAGGCGATATCAAGGTCTTCGCCGATAACCTGCTGAATCGCAATGGAGAGCGTTCGGACCTCATCGAGCTCTGCGTCCTGAACCTCGTCGAGAGTGATGAGCAGGCCGTTTCCATTCTTGGATATTGTCTGTCTCAAAGCGTCGCGTAGCGAGGGGCCGATTCGCTCAATGTCTATGCTGCCGATGGATATGCCAGCTACGGTGGGCTCAAATCTGGCGTGTTTGGCCTGGAATTTGGGCTGCAGCTGTTCGAGAATGCGCTGGCAAAGTCCCTCGGTTGCGACCTCTTTTATGACCGTCCAGCCACGGCTTTGCGCCAAACGTGAGCACTCGTCAAGGAGGACCGTCTTGCCCGTTCCACGGACGCCGGCTATGCGCATTAGGCGCCCCGGGGCACCAGGCCCGTTGACGAGGCCTTCATTGAATTCTTCGAGTACATCTTCGCGGCCGATAATCGTGGGGGGTGTTTTACCTGCTGTGGGCTTAAAAGGGTTTGTTTGCATGTGAGCCACCTTTGCTCAAGAGATAGCAAGATATAGCAAGATATAGCAACGTATAGCGCTGTTCGCGGGTTCTTACGGTGGTGCTATTTTCCGAATGCCGCGCGGATAAAGCGCTGGGCGAACAGCTTGTTGGCGACGTTGATGACATGGCCCAGGAACAGTGCCGAGATGGCGGTCGTGACGCCAAAGCCGCCCAGGTTGTACATAAAGATCAGCGACAACGCGAGCGAGGCGGCGACATGTGAGCAGTCAAACACGACTTTTACGTCACCAAAGCGGCGTTTAAGCTTTTCGGCAATGACTTGCACCAAGCCGTCGGGCGCGTTGGGGACAACGCCCATGTTGACGACGAGACTTACGCCAAATGCGGTGACAGCGAGGGAGAGCAGCATGGTCGCAATCTGTGTGGGGAGTGCCGTGGGATGCAGTGGGTTGACCGCCATGAAGAGGTCGGTCAAGCCGCCAATCAGCGTTGAGAAGAACAACTCGAGCAGGATGCGCGGCTGGAACTCGCTTCGCAAGATGACTAATTGCGCCACGATATAGGCGACGTAGGTTGCGGTGATCCAAAAGCCGAGCGTCTTGCCAGTGAGCATGGATAGGGTTGTGGCAAAGCACGTGAGCGCGGCGACGCCCAGGCCGGATGCCGTCTGGAGACTCATACCGAGTGCCAGTACTGCAACGCCCACCAGATACATCAGCATTCTGATGACGGTATGGCACCAGTCGATGTTCTCGCCATGCATGATGATGAGCGGTCGCATGTTGCTACCCGTCCTTTCGGTTGTGTGAAAAAGCTGACCCGGGCCGGCAAAAGAGGGTTATCGGAGGCACTGCTGCAAAAGCAGAAAAGCCGGCCCCACGGTCAGTCGTCTAGGAAGTGTCTCGCTGTGCCGGAATGGGACTAAAGGTCCAACGAGACGGGAAGAAAGCAAATGGCATTGCGTGGGCGATAAGATGCCAAGATGGTAGGGTGTGTCTTAGCATCCTATTGCCCACGCTCAGCGAAATCGGTTTCGTTTGAGTCTAAGTATACGCACGGGATTTTATTTGCGAAGAGAAAAACAATAAAAAGGTGAACGTTCACCTAATCGCAACAACTCGTTGGCTGTAGTTGCGGTGGAATAGTTCCTGTTTTTGCTGCTGAAGGCCTTGAACAGGAACTATTCCACCGCAACTTATGATGGGGCGGGGGATGCGATAGTATTGCATGGTGGTATTCGATTAACCGAGGCTTCATCCGAGGGCTTTATGGAACAGCACCAGCATTATCAGAGCCTGCAAGATCAGGCATACAACGCATTGCGCTCCAAGATCATCTATGCCGAGCTCAAGCCCGGCACGCGCCTTTCGGCGATTGGTCTGGAAAAGGAGACGGGAATCGGGCGCACGCCCATTCGCGAGTCCTTTGTGCGCCTGCGCGAGCAGGAGCTGGTGGAAACGCGTCCCAAAAGCGGCACCTACGTTTCTAAGATCAGCATGGAACGCGCCGAGAATGCTTGTTTCTTGCGCGAAAAACTCGAGAGAAGCGTGCTCATTAAATGCTGCTCTGCCGCCACACCCGAGCAGAAGTGTCGGCTCGAGCAGATTCTTGCCGAGTCCGAGTCGCTCGACCATAGCGAAACGCGTCGCTTTTTCGACCTGGATAACCTGTTCCATGAGACGTGTTTCGTGATTGCCGGCCGTCACATGTTGTGGGATTGGATGAAGAGCGTCAACACGCATTTTGAGCGATACAACTGGTTGCGTATGGTGTCGCAGGATCTGGATTGGGAGCCGATTCGTCGGCAGCATCGCCGGATTCTCGAGGCCATTAAGAGGGGCGATACCGACGCGGCGAGCTATCTGGCAGAGACACACCTGCACCTGATGCCCGAAGAGCAAGGTCCGGTTATCGCCTTGCATCCCGACTATTTTGAGCTGTCCAAAGACTCGTTCATCTAATCAATCCCCATATAAGTTGCGGTGAAATAGGGACTGTTTTGCGGCCTAGGTGGCGCAAACAGTCCCTATTTCACCGCAACTGCGTTGGGGTGTGACCGGGGCACAAAGATGCGGTGCCGCTTGGAGGAAAAGACCGGAAGCAAAGGTCCATTCCTCCAAGCGGCGCCGCAGCTGTTTTGATGGCTCGGCTTTTACCGAAGTGGCTCAGTTGAGCGCGACTGCCAGCCGATTATACAAAGCGGCTCGGGGGCGTGTCGCTTCCGTCACGTTCTATCAGCATACAAGACGGTTTTGGTTCTTGTTCGTGACGGAAACGGCGCGCTTCCGAGCCGCTTTAAAAGAAAGGGGGCGAGGTCTAGGGCACGCCCCCTTTCACGATAGAGAGCTAAACCTAGCCGCGGACCTTCTTGACGACGTCCATGGCCTCGCGGGCGATCTGCTCGACCTTGGAGAAGTCGCCGTCGGCAAACAGGGCCGGCTTGACCATCCAGGTGCCACCGCAGGCGATGATGGCGGAGGAGCTCAGGTACTCCTCGACGTTGGCGGTGCTCACGCCGCCGGTAGGCATAAAGCGGTGACCGACAAACGGAGCGGCGAGGGCCTTGATGGTGTTCAGGCCGCCATACTGGGACGCGGGGAAGAACTTGGTGACCTTGAGGCCCAGGTTCTCGGCTGCGGTGACCTCGGAGGGGGTCACGGTGCCGGGAAGGACGGGCAGCTCGATGTCGATGCAATGCTTCACGACGTCCTCGTTGTAACCCGGGGAGACGATGAACTTGGCACCGGCGGCGCGGGCCTGCTCAACCTGCTCGACGGTCAGGACAGTGCCGGCGCCAACGCACATCTCGGGCTCGGCCTCGGCCATAGCGGCGATGCACTCGGCGGCGCAGGCGGTGCGGAAGGTGACCTCGGCGGACTTCATGCCAGCTGCCATAAGAGCGTGGGCGAGCGGGGCGGCGTCCTCGACCTTGTCGAGCACAACGACCGGCACGATGCCCAGGGACTCAAGCGTGGTGTAGAACTGATCGAACATGATGTTCCTTTCGATGTGTGGCGCGCATGGGCGCGTGATTACCAAATGTGCTGGTCAGGAGCCGATTTTGGATTGGTTATCGGAGGCACCGCTTGGGGTTCAAGCAATTCCAAAACCGGCTGCTCGACCAGTCATGTAGGGAATGCCAGGCAAAACCGGAATGGGACTGGTGGTTTTGCCCGGCCGGAGGAATCGGGGAGCGGGCCGCAGGGGTATGGGATTGGAAAGCTGCGGCCCGCGGAATGGAGACGGACTAGCGCGCGACGCGGGTGCCACCGTCGGCGGCTGATGCCACGGCTGCGATCTCGTCTGCGGTCACCAAGTTGGAATCGCCCTTGATGGTGAGCTTGAGGATCGAAGCCGCAATCGCGTAGTTGACGGCAGCCTGCGGATCGAAGTCGTTGATGAGGGCGTGGACCAGGCCGGCGTTGAAAGCGTCGCCGGCGGCAACGCCCTCGAGCACGTGCACGTCGTGAGCAGGGGAGAACCAGTGCTCGCCGCTCTCGGCGTCAAAGAGCATGCCCATCCAGATGGAGCGCTCGACGCAGGAGATGTTGCGGACGACCGAGGCGACCTTCTTGCAGCCGTACTCGGCGCAGATCTGACGGGCCATCTCGACGTAGGTGTCACGCTCCTCGATGCCGTGGGCAAGGGAGCCGGAGACGCAGGTCATGCCAAGGCCGGCAGGCGCATCCTCGTCGTTGGCGATGCAGATGTCGACGAGCGGCAGGAGTTCCTTCATGGTGGCCTGCGACTTCTCGGGCGACCACATCTTGCCGCGATAATTCACGTCGCACACGGTCGTGATGCCCTTGGCACGGCAGGCGGTGAGGGCATCCTTGCAGGCGGCAGCCATCTCATCGGAGACGGCGGGGGTCACGCCGGAGAAATAGAAGACATCGATGCCCTTGAGGATCTCGTCCCAGTCAAAGACGTCGCGTTTGGCCATGTTGATGGCAGAGAACTTACGGTCGTAGACGCAGCCGTTGCCGCGCTGCGAGGCGCCGACCTCAAACACATAGGAGCCAAGACGGTCGCCCTGACGCACGACGCGCGTGGTGTCGACGCCGTAGGCCTTCAGCGAGCGCAGCGCGCACTCGCCCAGACGGTTGGCCGGGACAACGGAGACGTAAGCGGCCTTGTCGCCCTGGTAGGCCAGGGAAAGCGCAGTGTTGGCCTCGGCGCCACCGTAGCGGACGTCAAACTCGGTTGCCTGCTCAATGCGCAGATGATCTTTGGGCGAGAGCCTCATCATGATCTCGCCGAAGGTAAGAACCGTTTTACCCATGGTCGCGCAGCTCCTTTTACTCGTGCGTACACCTTTGATATGGCGTTGGCACGCAGGTGCCAAGACGGTAGGGTGCGTCTTTGCACCTGCGTGCCAACGCTTGCCGAAATCGGTTTACGAAATCGGTTTCGTTTCGAGTTGTAGTATACTCACCTACAGCGTTTTGCAACCGAGATTTTTAAAAAATGCCTAAAATGGCTCAGACTGCCGACATTGGGAAACGGGGTGCGCTATGGCGCAGATGAGAATCAAGGACATTGCCGCCGAGGCGGGCGTGAGCCCGGCCACGGTCTCGCGCTATCTCAACAACCGCCCCGGGCAAATGACCGAGGAGACCCGTGCTCGCATCGCGTCAGTTATCGAGCGCACCGGCTATCGCCCACGTGCCGCCGCGCGCAATCTGCGCAGCTCGCGCACCAACCTTATCGGCGTGATCTTGGCCGACATCGCCAACCCGTTCTCCAGCGCCATGCTCGAAGGACTTTCCGCCAGTGCCGCCGCGCGCGGCTGCTCGCTCATGACGGCCATTAGCGGCAACGACCCCGCTAAGGAAGCAGAGTCGCTCACCAGACTTATCGATGCCGGCGTGGACGGCTTGGTCGTCAACACCTGCGGAGGCAATGACGAGGCGATCGTCGCGGCGGCGGGGCGCCTGCCCGTTGTGCTGCTCGACCGCGACGTTGCCGACGGCGGTGTTGACCTGGTGACATCTAACAACCGTGAGCTGGTCGCCGGCTTGGTAGACGCCTTGGCAGCTGCGGGCAGCGAGCGTCTGTGCCTGCTCACCGAGGCAAGCGACGATAGCCCCGTGCGTCGAGAGCGCGCCGAGGCCTTTGCCGACGAGCTTTCGCGCCGCGGCCTTGCGGGCGAGGTCGTCACCCTGGCCGACGGTGGCGCCACGGGCGTTGGCCGTTTGGACAAGACCATCCGCGACTACGCGGGCAAAAGGCTCGGCCTTATCGCCGTCAACGGCCTGGTTTTCCTGCGTCTGACCGAGGCGCTGGCGCAGCTTGGTCCCTCGCTGCCGGCGGGGCTCAAGATCGCGACGTTTGACGACTACCCCTGGAACCATGTGCTCTTTGGCGGCGTCACCACGGCCGCGCAGGACACCCTCACCATTGCCGAGCGCGTAGTCGAGCGCCTTTCCGAGCGCATCGACGTCGTTACCACCACCGTGGGCGAGGCCGCAAAGCTGGCGCCCAAACGCATCGAGATCCCCGGCCACATCGAACACCGCGCATCGACCTCTCGCTAGCCGCTCGTTCGCAACTGCCTGTTCGCGCACGTTTTTTGAGCGCTTGATACGCTTTAACCCTGCGGAAACATTTTTCTGCGATAGTATCTGCGATATAGACCAGTCGAAACCCGCCCGAAAGAAAGGGGAGCGACATGAACCAGCAGAACATCGATTACGTACTCCGCTCCGTAGAGCAGCGTGACATCCGCTTTGTGCGTCTGTGGTTTGTCGACATTCTCGGCCGCCTCAAGAACTTTGCCATTAGCCCCGAGGACCTCGAGGTCGCTTTTGAGGAGGGTATTGGCTTTGACGGCTCCGCCATCGAGGGCTTTGCCACGCCCGAGGAAGCCGACATGCTGGCGTTCCCCGATGTTTCGACCTTCCAGATTTTGCCGTGGCGCCCGAGCCACAACGGCGTCGCTCGCGTGTTCTGCGACGTATGCACTCCCGATCGCAAGCCGTTTGCCGGCGACCCGCGCGATGCCCTGCGCCGCATGTTCTATAAGGCCGAGAAGGCTGGCTATCTGCTCAACGTGGGCGCCGAGCTGGAGTATTACTATTTCCCCGACGAGCACACCCCCGAGCCGCTCGACAACGTGGGCTACTTCGATCTTTCGGTGAGCGATGCCGCCCGCGACCTGCGTCGCAACACGGTCCTCACGCTCGAGAAGATGTCCGTACCCGTGGAGTACACCTTCCACGCCGCCGGCCGCTCACAGCACGGCATGAGCCTGCGCCACGCCGAGGCCCTGAGCATGTCCGACGCCATCACCACGGCCAAGCTCATCATTAAGCAGCAGGCCTACGAGAGCGGTTGCCACGCCTCCTTTATGCCCAAGCCGTTGGCGGGCGAGGACGGCAGCGCTATGTTCCTGTGCCAGTCGCTATTCGACCACGACGGCAACAACGTCTTTTGGGGCGAGGACGACGAGAAGTACCACCTCTCCGATATCGCCAAGCACTACATGGCCGGCATTCTGGCGCACGCGCGCGAGATCAGCGCCATCACCAACCCCACGGTCAACTCGTACAAGCGCATCACCACGGGTGGCGACTCCGTGCCGCAGTACGCCACGTGGGGCTTGCGCAACCGCGCGAGTATGGTCCGCATCCCGGTCTACAAGCCCGGCAAGCAGCTGTCCACGCGCATCGAGCTTCGTAGCCCCGATCCCATGGCCAACCCGTACCTGGTCAACGCCGTCACGCTGGCGGCTGGTCTGGACGGCATCGAGCGCAAGCTGGAGCTCCCGCCCGAGGCAACGGCCGAGACGCTCAAGCTTACCGACCGTCAGATGGTCGAGGCCGGCTACACGCCGCTGCCGCGCTCGCTCAAAGAGGCGCTCGACGTGTTTGAGGACTCGCAGTTTATGAAGGATGCCCTCGGCGAGCACATCCACAGCTTCTTCCTCAAAAAGAAGCGCGACGAGTGGCATAAGTTTGAGTCCACGATCACCGAGTGGGAGATCAAGCACTACCTGGCGAACTCCTAATCGCGCTGGCTTGTTCCAGTACGATTGAGCTCATTTCTTTGGAGGCCGATATGTCCGAAAAGAGTGCCCTGTTCATGGCGCGCACGACGCGCTTCCACGAGTTTGCCCGCAGCTTGACGACCACCTTGGGTGTCGAGGTGAGCCTGGCAACCCCCGATTCGCCGACTGCGGCGCACGACTTTGACCTGCTGATCATCGATTCCGATGGCATCCGCAGCGACCGCATCGATCAGATTGCCAAGTGGCTTGACGATCGCGGCGGCGTCCCCATGTTGGTGATCGTCGACGACGAGGCACTCGGTACCTTGCGTCTGCCCAATCACGCGCATGCCGACTTTGTATGCCCCACGGCGACGCCCAACGAGCTCAAGGCTCGCGCGCAGCGCCTGATGGGCGAGGAGGAGACCGTCACCGCCGACGATGTGCTCAACATCGATAACCTCGAGATCAACCTGGCCACCTACCAGGTGACGCTCGACGATGAGCCCATCGACCTGACGCTGATGGAGTACTCGCTGCTGAGCTTTTTGGCGACGCACCCCAACCGCGCCTACAGCCGCGAGGTGCTACTGCACCGCGTGTGGGGCTTTGAGTACTGCGGCGGCACGCGCACCGTCGACGTGCACATCCGACGCATCCGCTCCAAGGTGGGCCCGCAGATTGCGGCGCACATCACCACCGTCCGCGGCGTGGGCTATCTGTTTAAGGACTAGATTTCCACCACAAAGGGGACAGGCACCTTTGTGGTGGTTTTGACGCAGGCGCGGGTTCCTTTCGGGTCTGCGGCAGAACTTAAGCCTTCCTAAAAGATTGCGTTCTCATACACGTACGCCCGCATATTGGGGTACAACTCAACGTGAACAATGATGGCCCGCCACATGTTTGGCGGGCCTTTGGTTATTTGACGAAAGGATCGCAGCCATGAGCGAGAACGATTCCCAGCGTCCCCAGGATGTGGGCCACGTCGGCGAGACTCAGCAGCAACCGCGCGTACAGGTTGAGTCGACGCCTGCCGACGGCAACATTCCCTACGTGCAGGCCTACGACACGCAGACCGGCAAGCCGCTGGGCGGCCAACAGGTCGTAAACAAGCACACGGTGGTCAAGACCAAGACCAAAAAGCTGCCGATTTTCATTACAGCGCTCGCCGGCTGCGCCTGCGGCGCCCTGCTGGTCATTGCGCTCATTATGAGCGGCACGCTCGATATCGGTGGCGGAAAGAATGCCGTGACGGCGGGCGCTTCGGGTTCATCGACGCAAAAGATTACGATCGACTCCGAGGACACCACGCTGGCCGAGGCTGTTTCTGCCAAGGCCCTGCCCTCCGTGGTTTCCATTACCGCCACTTCGAGCGGCAGCCGGAATGGCTCGCTTTCGCAGTCTGCTGATGAGTCTGATAGTTCGGGCAGCGTCGGTTCGGGCGTAGTGCTCGATACCGAGGGCCACATCCTCACCAACAACCATGTGGTCGATGGCTATGACCAGTACGTGGTTACCATGGACGACGGCACCACCTATGAGGCCGAGTTCGTGGGCAACGATGCTTCGAGCGACCTGGCCGTCATCAAGCTCAAGGACGCCGATGCCTCCAAGCTCACCCCGATCGAGATCGGCGACTCCTCCAAGCTCAACGTGGGCGAGTGGGTTATGGCGATCGGCTCGCCGTTCGGCAACGAGCAGTCTGTCTCCACGGGCATTGTGTCGGCGCTGTATCGCTCCACGGCCATGAGCTCTACCAGCGGTAACACCATCTATGCCAACATGATCCAGACCGATGCCGCCATCAACCCGGGCAACTCCGGCGGCGCGCTCGTCAACGACAATGGCGAACTTGTGGGTATTAATTCGCTCATCGAGAGCTACTCGGGTTCTAGCTCGGGCGTGGGCTTTGCCATTCCGGTTAACTACGCCAAGAACATTGCCGACCAGATTATCGACGGCAAGACGCCGGTGCATCCGTACATGGGCGCTACGCTTTCGAGCGTCAATGCGCTCAACGCCCGCACCAACAAGCTGAGCGCCGATAGCGGCGCGTATGTGGCGAGCGTCGTCGAGGACGGTCCCGCCGCCAAGGCTGGCATTCAGGAGGGTGACGTTATCACCAAGCTGGGCGACGACGAGATCACGAGCGCCGATGGCCTGATCATCGCACTGCGCAGCCACGAGGTGGGCGAGAAGGTCGAGATCACGCTTATGCGCGGCAAGGAAGAGAAGAAGGTCACGGTTGAGCTGGGCTCCGATGAGGAGCTGCAGAACCAGCAGCAGGACGACAGTTCGACCGACACCGGCAACGGCGGTATTACCGACGAGCAGCTGCGCCAGTACCTGGAGGAGCTGTTAGGCCAGCAGGGCCAGGGCCAGGGTCAAGGCTACGGTCAGGGGTTCTAGCGAGCCGTTTCGCATATGCCGAAGCCAGAGGGGCTGTCCCGCCAAGTGTGGGACAGCCCCTCTTTTCTTATTGATCCGTTGGGGACGGAGGAAAACGGATCACTTGGGGCTGACAAGAGGCCTGGTTCGTAATGGTCTGGACAGTTAGTTCAGATACGTATAAATCTGGGGCAGCTTGGGATGCGTTTTGAGCAATTTTTGATTGGGATGGGGCTCGAATGGGTGTTTGGAAGGGAGAGCGGGACGTTTACATGGTCTCGGGGAGCCCAAATTAGTTGAAACAGGGGTGTTCGTGCCTGATTCAGCTCTAGGATTTATACGTATCTGAACTAACTGTCCACCCCAGTCTGGTGGCTGCCGATTCGGTGCGGTTCGAAAGGGCTATTCGGCCCCGTTGCGACCGGTGGTACTCTAGTATCCGTTTGAAATCGAGCGAAGGAGTGCCGCTATGGAGCAATCGAGCCTGTTTGGTGACGGTGTGGACATCGATACCGAAACGCCCGCGAGCGCGGATGCCGCCGCACCGACCGACGCCCGTGCCCAGGCGGCAGCGCGCGCGGCCGAGCTGCGCCACGAGCTCGATTACCACGCCTATCGCTACTACATGCTCGATGCGCCCGAGATCACGGACGCCGCCTTCGACAAAATGCTCGTTGAGCTGCAGGAAATCGAGGCGGCCTATCCCGATCTGGTGACGCCCGATAGCTATACCCAGCGCGTGGGCGGCTACGTGAGCGAGCAGTTTACGCCGGTCACGCACATGGCACGCATGTATTCCATGGACGATGCCATGAATCTGGACGAACTCGACGCATGGCTCCAGCGCACCGAGGATGCGCTCGGCGCCGGCAGCGTCACCTATACCTGTGAGCTTAAGATTGACGGTCTGGGCGTGGCGCTTACCTACCAAAACGGCACCTTCGTGCGCGCGGCCACGCGCGGCGATGGCACCACGGGCGAGGACGTGTCGCTCAACGTGCGCACCATCAAGGACGTGCCCATGCATCTGTCCGAGGCGGCGCTCGCCCATATGGGTGCCGATCGCGAGCGCACCATCGAGGTGCGTGGAGAGGTCTATATGCCCAAGGGCAGCTTTGTTCGTCTGAACGACGAGGCCGATGCCGAGGGCCGCGACCCCTTCGCTAACCCGCGCAACGCTGCCGCCGGTAGCCTGCGCCAAAAGGATCCCAAGATCACGGCGCGCCGCGACCTGGCCACCTTTATCTACGCCATCGCCGATACCGACCCGTTGCACGTCCACAGCCAGCGCGAGTTTCTGGACTGGCTGCGTAGCGCCGGCTTTAGCGTCAACCCCAACGTGGCCCGTTGTGCCACGCCGGCCGAGGTTCACGAGTTCTGTGCCCAGGCGCTCGAACATCGCGGTGACCTGGACTACGACATCGACGGCGTGGTCGTAAAGGTCGATAGCTTCCAGCAGCAGCTCGATCTGGGCTTTACCGCCCGCGCGCCGCGCTGGGCCATCGCCTTTAAGTTCCCGCCCGAGGAAAAGCAGACCGTCCTGCGCGAAATTCGCATCCAGGTGGGCCGCACCGGCGTGCTCACGCCGGTCGCCGAGTTCGATCCGGTGACGGTCGCCGGCTCCACCATCGCGCGCGCCACGCTGCACAACATCGACGAGATCCGCCGAAAAAACGTGCGCGAGGGCGATACCATCATCGTGCACAAGGCGGGTGACGTGATCCCGGAGGTCGTGGGCCCGGTACTCGACAAGCGCCCGGCCGATTCGGTCGACTGGCACATGCCCGAGGTCTGCCCCGTGTGCGGCAGCCCCGTGGTCCACGAGGACGGCGAGGTCGCTTACCGCTGCGTCTCCATCGATTGCCCCGCGCAGCTCAAGGAGCGCCTGCTCCACTGGGTGAGTCGCGGCTGCATGGACGTTGATGGCCTAGGCGACGAGATTGTCGACAAGATGATCGCCGCCGGCCTGATTCACGATGTCGCGGACTTCTACCAGCTCACGGTCGACGACATCGCCGGCCTGGACACGGGGCGCACCTATGCCAGCTCCAACAGCAAAAAGGGCGTCAAGAAGGGCGACCCCATTCCGGTAGGCCTCAAGACGGCCGAGAAAATCATCGCCGAGCTCAACAAGTCCAAGAGCCAGCCGCTCGGTCGCGTGCTGTTTGCCCTGGGTATCCGCCACGTGGGCAAGAGCGTGGGCGAGGTTATCGCCGAGCGATTCCTGTCGATTGACAAGCTCATCTTGGCGAGCGAAGAGGATATTGCCGAGTGCGAGGGCATCGGTCCCAAGATTGCGGCGAGCGTCAAGCAGTTCCTGGCCGTGCCCGAAAATCTTGCCGTGCTGGAGCGTCTGCGTCAGGCGGGCCTGTCGCTCGAGGTCGACCTGGGCGCCGCGCACGCGCAAGCCGCAGCCGACGCTGGCGTGGCGGGCGAGCTCGCCGACGCACAGCCGCTTGCGGGTTTGACCTTCGTGCTCACTGGTACACTCGTCAACCGCACGCGCGACGAGGCGGGCGCGGCGCTCAAGGTGCTCGGCGCCAAGGTTTCGGGCAGCGTGTCGAAGAAGACGAGCTTTCTGGTCGCCGGTCCCAAAGCGGGCTCCAAGCTCACCAAGGCCGAGCAGCTGGGTGTGCCCGTGCTGGACGAGGACGCGCTCGAGCAGATTTTGGCTACTGGTCAGGTGCCGGAGGCGTAATGGATATAGAGAATCGCAATTGCTCGCAGGCGGAAGGGCGCACGAAGCACGCCCAAGGGCAGGCAAAAGAGCACCTGATGGCGCGAATTCGCATTGCGGAACGTGAGCGCTTGGCAGGTGTGTCTCGCGATGCTTTTGAGGCGTTGACCGAGCTGGAGACGAGGCTCGGTCTAGCCTAGCGATACAGGCATCGTGATCTGCGTCACGTAGGTTGTGGGATCGTCGCTGATGATGCCGTCGATGGGGGCGATTTCGCGTTGCCCCGCTACGCTGCCAACTTGTCAAAAGCTCCGCGGCGGTTGAGCACGGTAAACGCGACAACACAGATGACTGCCGACAAAATCGATCCGCACGGCGACGCGATGCCCATGGGAAACAACGTATCGGAATAGGCGTTCGACAACAGCCACGCACCGGGCACGCGAATGAGTGCCACGGCCAGCACGTTGTGCGCAAAGCCGATGTAGCTCTTGCCGTATGCAGCGAAAAAGCCGCTAAAGCAAATATGGATGCCGGCAAAGATTGCATCGAAAATATAACTGTGCATATAGCCGGTACCGGCCGCGACCACCGCGGGGTCCTTGGCAAAAAAGCCAATAAACGCCGGCGCCACCAGCCACATCAGCACCGTGATCAGGCAGCCGTACACCACCGAGATCGTCATGGCGTCCTTGAGCACCTGGCGCGCGCGATCGCCCTTGCCCGCGCCGGCGTTTTGCGCCGTGAGTGCACTGACGGTGGCACCCATGGAACTCGGCACAATGAACAAAAAGCTGATCATCTTCTCGACCAGGCCCACGGCGGCGGCGTCGACGAGCCCTCGGTGGTTGGCGATGACGGTGATAAACATAAACGCCACCTGGATGCAACCGTCCTGCACGGCCATAGGCATGCCGATCTTAAGAATGCTGCCGAGCACCTCGGGCTGAGGGCGCAGGTCGCTGCGCTTAACGTGGATGTTCGTGCGGCGGCTCTTGAGCCACACGAGCGCGAGGGCAACACTGGCCGTCTGGGCGGTTACCGTGCCGAGCGCCGCACCCACGGGGCCGAGCCCCATGTGGCCGATAAACAGAAAGTCGAGCGCGATGTTGATGATGCACGCCACGCCAATCACGTACATGGGCGAGCGCGAATCGCCCAGGCCGCGAAAGATGGCCGAGAGAATGTTGTATGCGGCGATAAACGGAATGCCGACAAAGCAGATACGCAGGTAGGCGGCGGTGCCTTCGACTGCCTCGGGCGGCGTGCCAATGAGCGCCACGATTTGCGGGCATAGTGCAAACAAGATGACGGCCAGTACCACCGAGACGCCCATAAAGAGTGTGATGGTGTTGCCGATGGCGGTCTCGGCGCGGTCGAAGCGGCGTGAGCCCACGGCGTGGCCGACGATGACCGTCGTGCCCATGGCCAGGCCCACGAGCGTCACGGTAATGATATAGAGCGTCTGCGCACCATTGCCCACGGCGGTGATGCCGGCGGCACCGCTGAACTGTCCCATCATGTACAGGTCGGCCATGCCGTAGAGCATCTGCAAAAAGTACGAGAGCATATAGGGCAGGGCAAAGACCGCGATGGTCTTAAGGACATTGCCGCGTGTGAGGTCGTGTTCCATGGGCGGGGCACTTTCTGGCTGGGTTTCTTTACGTACCAGTGTAGTGAAAACCCTACAACGATTGTAGAGTCAAGGTTTGTGTTGACGCCGGAGCGAAAAAGTCTCGCGCACCATTATTCCGAGTGAATATGGACACACATCACGAGAACTCGCCGCCGGCGCTAACCTTGCAGAAAACGATTTCGGAATACTTGACACCATTATTCGGCGCGCAATAATACGTGCGTTTGCGAACAACGTTTGATGGGGGTTGAACCTGCGTGCGCAATCTCAAAATACTGTTTTCCTATCTAGGGGCATACCGTCGCGATGCCATCCTCGGCGTGTTCTTTGTGTCGGTCGAGACGGTGCTCGAGCTGTTTATCCCGGTCATCATGGCCAACATCATCGATGTGGGCGTGCCTGCGGGTGATATCAACTACATGCTGCTGCAGGGCGCGTACATGTTGGTGTGCGCTGCGCTTTCGCTGGTACTGGGCTTGGGTTATGCCCGCACGTCCGCCCGCGTTGCCTCGGGCCTAGGCGCTAACCTGCGCGAGGCCGAGTACAAAAAGATTCAGACGCTCGCTTTTGGTAACCTGGACAACTACGACGCCAGCTCGCTCGTCACCCGCATGACCACGGACATCACCGTTATCCAAAATGCTGTGGGCAACGGCTTTCGCCCTATGGTGCGCGGCCCGGTGACGCTTATCGTCGGCCTTATCTACGCGCTGATGCTGTCGCGCCCGCTCGCCACCGTCTTTGCGATCATCTTGCCCGTGCTTGCAATCGTACTGGGCGTCATCACCTATCGCGTCAGTCCGCTCTACCGCCAACTCCAGACCTCGATGGACCACCTTAACGGCGTGGTGCAAGAGGACCTTACCGCCGTGCGCGCCGTGAAGGCTTACGTGCGCGCCGAGCACGAGTGCGAAAAGTTTGACACCGTCAATACCGAGCTCGCCGGCACGGCGACCAAGACCTTCGGCACCGCCGTGCTCAACCTGCCGGTGTTTCAGCTGTCGATGTACGTGGCTGCGCTCTCCATCCTGTGGATTGGCGGCCGCATGATTCTCGCCGGCAAGCTGGGCGTGGGCTCGCTCACGGGCTTTATGAGCTACGTGCTGCTGATCATGAACTCACTCATGATGATTTCCAACGTGTTTTTGCTGCTCACGCGCGCTCTCACGAGTGTGGGCCGTATCGCAGAGGTGCTCGATGAGGAGCCCTTTATCGCCAGCCCTGCGGGAGACCTCGCGACTGCGGCGCCAGCGGACGGCAGTATCGAGTTCCGCGACGTTTCCTTTAAATACCGCGCGGATGCAGCCGAGGATGTGCTCCAGCATATCGACCTTCGCATCGAGAGCGGCTCGACGGTGGGCATCCTCGGCGGCACGGGCTCGGGCAAGAGCTCGCTTGTGCAGCTGATTGCGCGCCTGTACGACGCCACCGAAGGCGCCGTGCTTGTGGGCGGACACGACGTGCGCGACTACGACCTCGCCGCCTTGCGCGACGCTGTGGGCATTGTGCTGCAAAAGAATGTGCTGTTTACGGGTACCGTGCGCGAGAACCTGCAGTGGGGCAATCCACAGGCGTCGGACGATGAGCTCCTCGCGGCTTGCCGCGCGGCGTGCGTGGACGAGTTCCTTGATCGCATCGGCGGGCTGGACGGCGAGTTGGGCCAAGGCGGCGCCGGTGTCTCGGGTGGCCAGAAGCAACGCCTGTGCATCGCGCGCACGCTGCTCAAGCATCCGCGCGTGCTCATTTTTGATGACTCCACCAGCGCGGTCGATATGGCGACCGACGCTAAGATTCGCGAGCACATCGCCCGGATTTCCGATACGACCGTGCTCATCATCGCCCAGCGCATCGCGAGTGTCATGGATGCCGATCGCATTGTGGTGTTGGACGACGGTCGTGTCCACGGCGTGGGCACGCACGAGGAGCTGCTGGCGGGCGACAACATCTACCAGGAGATTTACGCCTCGCAGATGGAGTTTGCGGGGAACGTGGACGCCGGCGCCGGCAGCGACGATGGCTGCGCGAATGATCCGTTTTCCTCCGTCCCCGGCGGATCACCCTTGGAAGGGGGTGAGTGCCATGCCTAAGACCGCAGCCCAAGCACGCCCGGCCGACCTCAAGCGCACTGTGCGCCGCTTGCTCTCCTACATGGGGCATGCCAAGTTCTCGTTGCTCGCGGTGGGCGTGCTCGCCTCCGTCGCCGCCATCGCGAGCCTCGCCGGCACCTACATGGTGCGCCCCATCGTTAACGGTTTGGCCACGGGCGGGGAGGAACTGCTTGCCAAGCAGGTCATCCTGACGGCGATCATCTACGCTGCGGGCGTGCTCTCGGCCCTGGGCTACTCGCAGATTATGGTGCGCGCGGCCCAACGCGTGGTGTCCGATATTCGCCGCGACCTGTTTGCGCACATCCAGACGCTGCCGCTCAGCTATTTTGACAGCACGCGCTCGGGCGACATCATGAGCTTTTTCACCAACGACGTCGACACCGTCTCCGAGGCGCTTAACAACAGCTTTGCCAACGTGATTCAGGCCGCCATTCAGGTTGTGGGCACCACGGCTATGCTCATCATCCTTAACTGGCAGCTCACGATTATCACACTCGTGTGCGATGCGGCCATTGTGCTGTATGCGCGCTACTCGGGCGCGCGCTCTAAGCGTTTCTTTGCTGCCCAGCAGGCATCGCTTGGCGACCTGGACGGATATATCGAAGAGATGGTCTCGGGTCAAAAGGTCATCAAGGTCTTTAACCGTGAGGCGGCGAATGTCGCCGGCTTTGCCTGCCGCAACGACGAGCTTCGCCGCACCGGCACCGCCGCCGTGAGCTATGCCAACTCCATGGTGCCCATGACTGTCGTGATTGGCTACGTCAACTATGCCATCGTCGCCGTGGCGGGCGGCATGCTCTGCATCAAGGGGCTCGCCGATGTGGGCGCACTTGCAAGCTACCTGGTCTTTGTGCGCCAGGCCGCCATGCCCATCAACCAGTTTACGCAGCTCGGCAACTTCTTGCTCAACGCGTTGGCCGGTGCCGAGCGCCTGTTTGCGGCTATGGACCTTGAGCCCGAGGTGGACGAGGGCTGCGTGGAGCTGGTGCAGACGGGCGATGCCGCGTGGGCGTGGAAAATTCCCGAGGGCCAGGGCGTGGGCGTCTACGGGCATTTGCATGACGTGGCAGCCGTTGATGAGTCGGGCCGCGCGGTGGCCGCCGACGGCATCGAGCTCACGTGCGGCTTGGTCCCGCTTGCCGGCGACGTGCGCTTCCATGCCGTGGACTTTTCCTACGTGCCGGGCGCCCGCGTGCTCACGGACCTCAACCTGTTTGCCAAGCCGGGGCAAAAGATCGCGTTTGTGGGCTCCACGGGTGCCGGCAAGACGACCATCACCAACCTCATCAACCGCTTCTACGAGGTCGATGACGGCGAGATCACGTACGACGGCATCGACGTCAAGCACATTGCCAAGGCCAGCCTGCGCGGGTCGCTCGGCATTGTGCTGCAGGACACGCACCTGTTTAGCGGCACCATTGCGCAGAACATCCGCTTTGGCAAGCTCGACGCGACCGACGAGGAGGTGCGCGCCGCTGCCGAGGCCGCCTGCGCCGACTCGTTTATCCGCCGCCTGCCGCGGGGCTACGACACACCGGTCACGGCCGACGGCGCCAACCTGTCGCAGGGTCAGCGTCAGCTGCTCGCCATCGCGCGCGTGGCCGTCGCCGATCCGCCGGTGCTCATCCTGGACGAGGCCACGAGCTCCATTGACACGCGTACCGAAAAGCTCATCGAGCGCGGTATGGACCGCATCATGCGCGGTCGCACCACGTTTATGATCGCGCACCGCCTGTCCACTGTCCGCGACGCCGACGCCATCATGGTCCTCGAACGCGGCCGCATCATCGAGCGCGGCACGCACGAAGAGTTGCTCGCCCAGCACGGCGAGTACTGGCAGCTGGCGCATGGCTTAAAAGAGCTGGATTAACCCGTTCGAGCACGATGTTTTGACCCTTCCGTGCCCTCACCTCGCTTCAAACCATCACAACATTCGACGTTTTTTGCCAAAAACGGGAAAAGCATCGAATGTTGTGATGGTTTTTCTGCCACTCGACCGGGTGGAATCGCTTTCTTACGCACGAAGGTGTGCGAACCCGTGAGCAGGGGAATAAGGTTGGTTATCCGACTCCATTGGAGGGCTCATGGACCTGCCGATCGTCCTGTCCCATAAGACTGCCTGGCTGTACCACAACGTGGCGCGCCCGTCCGAGCCGCTCTCGCGAGCAAGCAGCCTATACGATGAGGACTCGCTTGCTAACGAGGCGGAGCCGACCGCGAGCCTGCCCAAACTGGGACTCGATGCCAAGGGGCTGAGGGCTTCAACGGCAGTTGGGATCGTTACCGACTATCTGGTTTCGCTCGGTATTCCACGAGAAGAGCTCGATCATATCGATACGCTCGTCAACTTCGATTTTGAGCGCTCGACGCCGGCTGGATTTAGGTGCCACGTGTTTGGAGCGCCGGTACCTCCAGGCCATCTTATCGAGGTGGCGGAGGGCCTTCTAGTGGTTGATGAGGCCATGTGCTTTGTCCAAGCGGGTTCGTGGATGAGTGAGCCCGAGCAGCTGGAATATGGCTACGAAATCTGCGCCCGATACCATTTGAATCATCTGTCGACAGGCGATTATATCGAGATGGGGCAGAGGTATACCGTTGCCGACTTGATTGCCTATTGCAATGAGAACCGATCTCGTCAGGGGGCCATACGCGCGGCCGCCGTGCTCAGGCGCGTGCACGATGGCGCGCGGTCGCCCATGGAGACGGCCACCGCAATCATGGTCGTAGCAAAACGTTTCCAGGGAGGGCTGGGATACGCCAAGGTTGAGCTCAACCATCGGGTCGATGTTCCCAACGGGTTCAAGTATCTCGCTAAGGCCGGGTATTTCGAGATCGACATATATGCGCCTGCGAGCGGTACGGGGATTGAATACAACGGCTCGGACCATCTTGATAAACAGCGCAGTGCGTCGGATGCGGAGCGTATGACCGTGCTGAGCGCGCTGGGCTTTAGGATGATCGTCCTCACCGGGACTCAGTTTGCCCATCAGCTGCAATTGCATCGGGCGATGAACGCCATCGCGCTCGCTATGGGCCTCAAGTGCGACCGGAGCGAAGCGTTCCAGAAACGTCAGAACGACCTGCGAGAATTCGTGATTCGGCACTGGGACGGCGGCCTTTAGGGGCGTTTTGGTCCCTCTACGGGGTGCCGTGGGCAGGCAAACCATCACAACATTCGACGTTTTTCGCCAAAAATGGGAAAAGCATCGAATGTTGTGATGGTTTGTATGCTGAGGATGGGCTTGGGAAGTCCGTTTTGCTCGAAGCGGCCTGTCCTGTCGTACGGGTGTCGGCATGATTCTCTCGTGGGGTATTATGTTTTCCGAAGAATAAAACGCCGCGTGAGGGGAGGGCTGCGTGGACGGGCACGTGCAACATGACGGTTTTGGCCGCGATATCAACTACCTGCGCATTGCCGTTACCGACAAGTGCAATTTCCGCTGCATTTACTGCATGCCGGCCGATGGCGTGGCACCCCGTGCGCACGATGAGCTGCTCAGCGCCGAGGAAATCGCCCGCTTTGTGCGCTTGGTGGCGGGGGAGGGCATTCGCCGCGTGCGCCTGACGGGCGGCGAGCCGCTGGTCAGCCGCCGTATCATTCCGCTTATTCGCGACATCCGCGCGATTCCGCAGATCGAGGACATCTCGCTCACCACCAATGGCGCCCTGCTGCCCAAACTGGCGCCGCAGCTCAAAGATGCCGGTCTTAATCGCGTTAACATCTCGCTCGACACGCTCGACCCTGCGCTGTTTGGAAAGATCACGCGCCTGGGTCGGCTCGAGCAGACCATGGCGGGCATCGACGCGGCGCTGGCTTGGGGTTTTGAGCCGGTTAAGGTCAACTGCGTTGTGGTGCGCCGACTCAACCAGGATGTGGCGGCCCTCGCGCGGCTCACGCTCGACCGCCCCATCCATCTGCGCTTTATCGAATACATGCCCATCGGCGACGAGCGCACGAGCTCGCATTGTGCTGTGGACCCTCACGCGCCCGCGCTCAATCCCGAACTGTGGGACGCGAGCGATACCGTGCCGAGCGACGAGCTGCGGGCGCGCATCAATGCCGGGGCCGCCACGGCGGACCTGGGCGAGCTCGAGCCGCTCGACATCAACGACGCTCCTGCCGGCGCGGGCCCTGCGCGCTATTGGCACTTTCCGGGCGCGGCGGGAACGGTCGGCTTCATTAGCGCCATGTCCAATCATTTTTGTGCGAATTGCAACCGTCTGCGCCTGACGGCCGATGGCAACGTGCGTCCGTGCCTGTTCAGCGATGCCGAGTATTCGGTGCGCGACGCCCTGCGCCGTGGTGATGATATGCAGGTACTTTCGATTTGGCGCGATGCCGTGGCCCACAAACCGCAGGAACACGCGATAATTGAGGGCACGCAACGATTTATGTCCCAAATCGGAGGATGATCATATGGCCAAGAGCAGGTACGCCGATGCCACCAAGGCCGCTCGCAGGGCCGCGATGTCTGCCCACAAAGCCACGGCTGCGGCGAATGCTGGCAACGTCGACGCGTCCGCGCAGCCGACTGTCAGCGCTGCCACCGAGCCCGCCCGTGACGCCCGTCGCGACGAGCTGACGCACGTGGACGCCAAGGGCGAGGTACGCATGGTCGACGTGTCCGACAAGGCCGAGACTCATCGCATTGCCATCGCCGAGGGCACCATCCTCATGCATCCCGAGACGCAGGCCATGGTGCTGCAGGACCGCGCCAAAAAGGGCGACGTGCTTGCCTGCGCGCGCGTGGCGGGCATTATGGCCATCAAGCGCACGAGCGACATCATTCCCATGTGCCATCCGCTGCTCATTACCAAGAGTAAGTGCGACATTGCGCCCATCGCTCCGGCGGGGACGCCGGCCGAGGATGTGCCCGAGGGCTGGGCGCCGGCGCGCGCGGACGGGCAGGTTGGCTTTCACGTACTGGTTACGGCCGGCGTGACGGGCAAGACGGGTATCGAGATGGAGGCCCTGACTGGCGCGAGCGCTGCGTGCCTAACGATTTACGACATGTGCAAGGCGGTCGATCGCGGCATGGAGATCGTTGACGTGCGCCTGCTACACAAGGAGGGCGGCCGCTCGGGTGTGTGGGATCGCGCCGAGCGTCAGGCCGCTGCTACTGAGGCCGTGGGAGCCGCGGGCGACGCACCCGCAAGCGCACCCGTCGCCGTCGCGCCCGCAGCTCCGACACCAGCCGTCCCTGCAATCGCGTTTATCGGCTACCAAAACTCGGGCAAGACCACGCTTGTCGAGAAGGTTATCGCCGAGCTCACCCGCCGAGGCCTGCGCGTGGGTTCGCTCAAGCATCATGGGCATCACGGCTTTGATATCGATGTGCCCGCTAAGGACACCTGGCGCCATCACCAAGCCGGATCCAAGCACGTGGGCCTCATCTGCGCCACGCGCTGGGCGGAGTACGCCGACACGCGCGAGGAGGACGAGATGCCCGCGCGCGAGCTGCTGTCGCGCTACAACGATGTCGACGTGGTGATCATCGAGGGCTACAAGACCGAGGGCTTCGACAACATCGTGGTCGCGCGCTCCGGTGTCGACCGTCTGCGCGGCAAGAGCTCACTCGACCTGGTCGATGGCCACACGCTGGCCCTTGCCTGCAACGAAGCCCTTGCACGCCAGGCATTCGATGCCGGCTTTGCGACCCGAGCCATCAACATCAACGACGCTCGAGCCATCTGCGATCTGATTCAAGATCATCTGGCCTAAAACATGCCAAAAAGGGACAGGTTTATTTTGGCAGGTTTTATCTGGGCAAACGTCACTTCCACCACAAAGGGGCCAGGCACCTTTGTGGTGGATTTTGCTTTAGTAGATGTTTGGGACATGTCTTACAATCTACCAAGTAGTTCATGACGGGCGAAAAACGGAGAGAAGGGGCTTGATGCGTCCTTAATGTTTCGTGCGGATAGATTGATTTGACAGACGGTGGCGAATGCCCGCCGCCCGCATTCGTAAGAAACAAGGAGTCTCCATGCTCACATCTCTTCTCTCAAAGCCTCAATCATCGCTGTCCGTGCAGGCTAAGCGCCTGGTGGCGATGCGCTTTCTCATCTACACCGGTTTTCAGACCAGCTACTTCATCGGCGTCATCGGAACACTCACCTATGCGGACGATGCCTCGGTCGTGGCGACATCGTTGGCCGTCCTGTTTATGAACGTATTCGTGATCCTGGGATCCTTTGCGGGTGGAGCGGCGCTTGACGCTTGGGGTCCGTGCCGGCATTTCCGGGCGAGTATCGTCGCCACGTTGGCAACCGGCGCGGCAATCCTCGCCTTTGGCAGCGCAACCGGAACAGTCCTTGCCGGCGCGGTACTCCTGGGCTTTGTGATGGGGTTCGCCCAGCCCATCGCCACATCCTATCCGGCGTATCTCACCGACGACCCCGTTGAGCTCAAAGACATCAACTCCGCCATAACCATGTTCTCCAACGTGAGCATTATCGTCGGCCCCACACTGGGCGGCTTTGTCGCGGCGGCTGCATCGTCACGCGCGGTGTTCGTGCTCATGATGATCTTTACCGTACTGGCGCTCGTCGCCGGTTGGGGCTTTAGGCCGCAAGCAGGTCGTGCCGCCGCGCGCGAAAGTACTCCTGCGGACGGCAGCACAACGGCAAGTACTGCCAGTCAAAGCTCCGAACCCATTAAATCCACCCGCGCAACCTTCGCGACCAGCATCAAGACGGTCTTTACCAATAGCGTTCTCGCCCTGCTGTTCTTCATTATCTTTCTTTCGAACTTTGGCTATGGCGCCTTCGATCCACTGGAGTCGTTCTTCTACCGCGATGTCCTACATGTCGGTGTCGAATGGATGGGCTGGCTCTCGTCGGCCAGCGGTGTGGGCGCGGTGCTAGGCGCCGTGGTCACGCTCCGCTTGCCGCCGCACCTGGTCAACCTTAAAACGCTGCTCGTGGCGCTTATGTCCGTGGGCCTGGGAAGTTTGCTCTATGTGGGGACGCCGTACGTGGGCGTAGCCCTTGTCGGCCAGATTGCCCTGGGCGTGGCCTGGGGCGTCGTCAACCCGCTCCACAACACCATCGTGCAAACGACGGCTCCGCTCGAGCAGCTCGGCCGCGTGAACTCGGTCATGGGCTTTGGCAACATGTTCGCCGGCGTAGCCCCGCTGGCGATTGCCCCCTGGCTGGCGGCGACGTTTGGCGTGCAGCAGACGCTCGTTGGTGCGGGTATGGTCGTGACGGCGGTTCCCGCGGCGCTGCTGTTGTTTGGCCGCCGGCACTTGGATCGTGCTGCAAAGCAGTAAAAACCATCACAACATTCGATGAAAATCTCGATTTTGACGAAAAACGTCGAATGTTGTGATGGTTTGCGCTCCGGGCAGGCCGCCCTTCGGGTTCGGCCACCACAAGGGGGCCAGGCACCTTTGTGTCGATCGGGCCCCAACGGCCTGCGCCTTGGTATACCATGTACGCCGTTCACGAATACACCCCACACCACCGCACAACCCAGAAAGGCCCCCATGGACACCACCTTCAGCCACATCAAAGCCGTGTTCTGCGATATCGACGGCACGCTGCTCACGAGCCAGCACACGGTGTCCCCGCGCACCGTGGCGGCGATTCGCGCCCTGCGCGAGCGCGGTGTGCTCTTTGGTCTGTGCACCGGGCGCGACGCCCAGGCGACCGAGGCCATGTACGAGCTCTGGGGCATCGAAGGTCTGGTGGACGTGCTCGTGGGCTGCGGTGGTGCCGAGGTCATCGACCGCGCGCACGACATCAACGAGCTGAGCTATCCGCTGCCGGGCAAGACCATCGCGCGCATCTGCAAGCACATGGCGGACCTGCCGGCAACGCCTGTTTGCCCTCGGGACGGCGTGCTCTATGTGCCCGAGAGCAATGCATGCGTCGAGCACCTGTCGCGTGTCGACGGCGTGCCCTACAAGGTGGTCGACTTTGCCGAGTTTTTGCGCGAGCCGCAGCCCAAGGTGATGTTTACCATGGCGCCCGAGGCGATGCCGCAGGTCATCAAGCGGGCGTCGACGTTCGCGGATGGCGCCGTTAAGGCGGCTGCTCTACAGACCACGCAGCGACTCTACGAGTTCATGGATCCGCGCGTGTCCAAGACGCGCGGCCTTGTGCGCGTGGCGGAGCTCAACGACATGGAGCTCCAGAACATTTGCGTGTTTGGCGATGCCGATAACGACACCTGTATGGTGGCCGACGCCGGCGTGGGCGTGGCCATGGCAAATGGCAGCGACGCCACCCGTGCCGCCGCCGATTTTGTAACCGCCAGCAACGACAAAGACGGCATCGCGATCTTTATCGAGGAGCATCTGCTGTAGCGCCGGGGGAGAACCACCACGAAGGGGCAGGCACCTTTGTGGTGGCCTCAGGCGATTTGGGCGAATTGATGCCTAAAATCTGCGCGAAAATTCAAATATTGTTGTCTGAACATTACGCTTCTAACTAACGATGAGTTAAAGATATTCCCATCAATTTAGTAGTCTATTCCTCCCGGTTAATGACCTACCGTTCACGGTCGATTTTCGACCGTTCACAGGATGCTTGCTCTTGAGCAAAATGTTGTGCAAATAAATAAAATGCTATTAAAAAACTGATAACTGGCTTAATTACCAGCAGAAATAGATATTTCAAAGCGAATAAACGAAGGCAAATCTGAGTAAATGTCAAGAGAATTGAGAACTGGCTACAAAAATGTCGGTTTTGTTGCTCGGATGTTTAAACAATAGTTACAATAGTATTACTAAGCGTGCGCAATTACAGATTGCGCAGATACGTTTGATGGTGAAAGAGCAAGATCGCGGTCTCTTGGGGAGGAGACATCGATGAAAGCGAATTCAGAAAAAACTAAGCAGAGTAAAAAAGCGACGCGCCGCGTACTGGCAGGCGTTTTGTGCGGAGCCTCCGTTTTGAGCCTGGTACTGTCGCTCGTCATGCCTCCGATCTCGCAGGCCATCGCCAACGATGCCCAGACAGATTCTACCGAGGAAACTGTGATGGGGGGGGGTTCCTCAAGTGAGTCTACTGGTGTAGAAAACGCCAACAACGGGGACGCCAAAAACCAGAATAGTGACGAGACCGAGAACGGCGCGAGCGAGGGCACCGTTGCGGCAGACTCGACTGCTGATGGCGCGGAAGTCAAGGGTGCCGAGCAGCCTTCCGACGCACAGCCTTCCGATAATGAAAATAGCGACGAAAATGCTATCGCTCCCGTCAGTGCCAAAGACTATCAAGAGGTAAAAGATGATGTTGCCCATGCATTCGATAATGGCGGCAAGTTCCAACTGACGGGTTCTGCCTATTCGAATCAGCAGATTAAAATCACCAAAGACACCACCATCGATCTTAACGGCAACATGCTCTACCACGGTCCCGGTTCGGTGGAGTCGTTCATCGTGGTTCAGGATAACGCCACGCTTACCATTGAAGACTCTGCCAAAGTGAGCGATGCGACTTCGCCTGTCACCAACAACCCTGGCCAGCTTGCAGAGATGAAATGGACCGGTAACAACAGCGGTACTCCTCAGAGCCTTACCTATTATGAAACCACGAGCACGCCTAGTGAAGATAAACTCGGCACCACCGAGACTACGACTAAGCATGCTGTCAGCGGTTTCGGCGCAATCGTTGCTGCATCCAAAGGCGGTTCGGACAAACGAGTCATTTCGGTTGCGGGCGGCAGTACGCTTAACCTCAACGGAGGCATGATCACAACGCCTCGTGCCCTGGGCGACGACGGCCACGTTATTTTCTCTCAGGGCGCTGTTTATATTTCTGGCGGTTACGTCACCAACGGCAACGGCGGTGGCTGGGGCGGTGGTCTGTGCATAACGGGCGCGAATGCCACCCTCGAAATGACAGGCGGCGTGGTCGCGGGAAACAAGGCAGCTTCTGGCGGTGGCATCTTTGCTAACAATAGCGCGGCGCTGAACCTCTCCGGCGGTGTCATCTCGGGTAATGCAACATATGGCAACGATATCACCGAGGGTTATAACGTCAACGCCGGCGGCTACGGTGGCGGTGTTTATACCCAGAGTGCAACCGTAACCATCAGTGATTCTGCCAATATAACTAACAACCGAGCTGAAGCTCGCCTCGCTAATGAAGAGCTTTACAACAAAGGTCGCCTCGGTGGCGGCGGAATTGCATCGCACGGTGGAACGCTGTCCATGACGGGTGGCTCCGTTACTGCCAATTACTCCTATGAGGCCGGCGGTGGAATCTACGCTGGCCTCCCCGGGCAGGGAGTTGGATTTACCATGTCCAGCGGTTTTATTGCGGGCAATATGTCCGATAATGCCGAGGGCGGTGGCCTCCGTATTTCTGGCGATACTACCGGCTATATTAATACCGGCGAAATTAATGCGGAAAATGCATCAAACAGGGTTTACATCACCAACAACAAGACGATGACGGGTGAGAAACGTGGCGGCGACTGGGGCGGTGGCGGTGTCTTTATCCAGAAGGGCGGCAGGCTCAATATTTTCAAGACGCTGATCACTAAAAATCGCGCCGGTGGCTGGGGCGGTGGCGTCGGTGCTTGTCCTACGGGCGAGACAATCGTTTCGCACTCAAGCGGCGCTGCTATCTATGACAACGCAGATAACGTTGATCAAGATGGCAATAAGCTGACAACCGTTGATCAAAATGGCAATGAGGTACCAACGTATCATTATTCCGCTGGCGGCGACGGCAAAAAAGAAGACCACGATGAAGATAATTACGTTACTTCTACCTTCCAAACATCCGGCCATAAGGATTTCTTCTTGGTCCGTAATAAGAATGGCGCGGATAAGACAATCGCTGTCGTTCTTGGCAAGATGCTGGGCGGCGAATCGGCTGGCTGGCGGGGCACTTGCGATGGTGAGACGATAACCATCGATGCCAATGGCGGTGCCGAGGCTAAGTGGATGTTCGGTTTGGAGGCCCATCCGAATGGAGAGGCCGAAAAAAAGGCGAAGGCAGAGGCTACGACCATCATCAGTGGCAACTACTCCTACACCCACGGTGGCGGCATCATGACCAACGGCGATCTCATCGTCGGTGAGGTTACTTCCCTGGACGTGTATCCTGCAATCAAAGTCAAGGCAAATAAAGTCCTTATGAAGAACGGCGAAGAGCAAGGTCTTTCGGGTCACAACTATCAGTTTAAGCTGTTGGGCGCACCTGCCGATCCAACCAAGGCACCATACTGGAATGAGAACGGCACGCTTAACGAAAACGGATGCAAGGCTATGCCCGCGGTCAACGTCGATGCAAACGGAGATATTCTCATTGACACGGGCGCGAACTACCAGTCGGGCGATTACGACCTCTACCTTGTTGAAGTTCCCCCTGACCCTGTTAACGTTCCTGTCAACGAAAAAGGAACAAAGTTTGATAAGTCTATTTACAAAATACATATAAAGGTTGGTACGACCCCAGTTAAATGGACCGACCTCTTGGGAATCCATATTAATCGTTATGCAGTTGATGGGGGTGCTTCCACAGTATCCGTAAAAAAGGAGGACGCGGCGGACTTCGCTCCCTGTGACGATGACTTCTATGAGTGGAGCTGGGCTGAGGATTCGCACGGCGACGTCGTTTCGACCGTAACAATCGGCAAAGACTCCAACCCTGCGTTTTCGAATAGGCAGGCCTCGGGCTCTTGGAAGCCTCAGGTGACCAAGAAGGTTGATGGCGGCGAGATGAAGGCGTTCACATTCGAACTCGCGAACGAGGACGACCCGAACTTCAACAAACCGGAAACGGTAAAAATTAATCCTGATCCTGCGAATGCCAAAACTGACAAAAACGGTAATGCGACGAGCACGGTCAATTTCGAGTCGAAGCGCTATGAGCTCACGGACCTTAAAAATGGTTCCAAGACTTTCACGTACTATGTGCGCGAGAAGCGCGAAAGCTCGACCTATCCGCATTACAAGTTTGATCAGTCGGTCTATAGGTTCACGGTTGTGGCAACGGATTGCACAAAAGAAGGAAAGATCAAATGTGAAGTGACCTACAAGAAGGGAACCGTTAACGCCAAAGGTACGTGGAAAAGCGTCGAGACCGAGGACCACAATTTTCCCGACAATATCCCCACCTTCACCAACACCTACTCCACCTCTTTGCCCCTTTCTGGTATGTCGGGCGTCACTCTGACGTACCTTGCCGGCGCGGCGGTGCTTTGCGCTGCTGCGGCCTGGATGCACATTCGTCGCAAGGCGAATGCGAAGGGAGGTAAGCGTCGTGAATAAGAAAGTTTGCTCCTTCCCGATCTTGTTCGCGCTGCTTGCCCTCCTGATCGGCACCTGCGCGGTTGTGTTCCCCGCTTCCGCGCAGGCCGCGCCGACCTCGACCGGTTCCATCACGGTGGGCGGCACCGTGGCGAGCAGCTACGACGCCTACCAGATCTTTAGCGCCAACGTCGTCGACGGCGACAACGACGCCAAGATTGCCACCGACCTTGTCTGGGCAAGCGACGCCGTGCGCGACGCCGCGCTGCCTGTGCTGCACAGCGCCGGCATGCCCAATTCCCAGACCACCGCGCAGGAAGCTGCCGAGTGGCTCAACACCGATTCTCACCTTACGAGCGCGCTGAGCGCACAGCTCGCTCGTTCCCTCCAGAGCTCTAGCGCCGAGTCCATGGCCCTTAACGCGGGCAGGGCGGCCGAGCTGTCCTGTGGCTACTGGCTCATCGTCGCCGACGACGACGCCATCGCCCAAGGCGAGGCCGGCACCGCGCCAATCATGGCCCTGGTGGGCGGCAGCGCCGTCACCGTCAAGCCCAAGGCCGCGACCCCCAAGGTGTCCAAGCATGTGCTGGAGGACAGCACCGCCGCCTGGCAGAAGGCCGCCGACGCCACGGTCGCCGACGACCTGTACTGGCGCCTCTCTGCCACGGTCCCGGCGGGTCTTACCGCCTACGACACCTATACGGTGCGGTTCGTCGACACCATGAGCGCGGGGCTCGACCCCTCCAAGGTGGCCGCGAGCATGCGCGTGTACGCGGCGGCGGGCGCGGACGGCGGCTTCGACGCCGTCTCGACCGGCAAGGACGGGAGCGCCGGCTCCGAGCCCGCGCAGGGTTGGACCGACATCACGGCCCAGTGCGCCACCAAGGTGACGGCCGACGGTAAGACCTTCACCGTGCGCACCGGCGACCTGATCGCCGCGCTCGGCGGGGCCGACGCCTTCACCGCGGGCGCCCGCGTGGTCGCCGTGTACAATGCGCCGCTCAACAGCGCATGCAACCACGGCATCGCGAAGGGCAACTCCAACGAGGTCTACCTGCGCTACCCGCGCTCTCCCTTTGCCGACCAGTCCGGCGACGCCGGCTTCACCCACACGCCGAGCGACGATGCGTGCGCCTACACCTGGGATCTCGCGCTCACCAAGCGCGGCAGCGACGGTGACAAGCCGCTTGCCGGGGCGGTCCTGAGCATCGCCGACGACCGCGGCCGCACGCTGGCGGCCGACGGCACGTGGGATGCGGAGGGCAAGGCCACCGTCACCACGGGCGAGGACGGCCGCGTGACCGTCTCGGGCGTGGACTCGGGCAAGCTGGAGGTCCGCGAGCTCAAGGCGCCCAAGGGCTACACTGCCTTTGAGGGCACGCACTCCGTGACGGTCAAGGCCGAGGGCCTGGACGTCGACCAGGTGACCGCCGCCAAGCCCAAACTCACCATCACGGCCGAGTCGCCCCTGCGCGCCGACAGCGCGGACGGGTCGACGGGCAGCCTGGAGGCGTCGCTCATCAACACGCCCACCGGCACACCCCCTAGCATTACCACCGGAGGCTTTATGCCCTCGACTGGCGATATGGCAATGTACGCCGCGGCCGCCGCAGCGGTCGCCGGAGCCGCGCTCATCGTGGTCGCGCTCCTGGTCAAGCGGGGAGGTGGCAGCCATAAAGAGTAGCTGGCAGCCCCACAGAGAGCGGGGCGAGACGTAGCGAAGTAGATGCTAAGACACAGACAGATGATGATCGATCGAATGAGATTCAAACGGAAAACGGAGGAAAAGAAGATGAGCATGAACAAGAACATCGCACGCCTGGCAGTAACGGCAGGTCTCACAGCAGCGCTGAGCTTCGGCGGCGTGATGGCCCCGGTCACGATGGCGTTTGCGGCTGATGGTGCGACGACCGCGAACGGCTCGGTGACTATCGAGAACGTTGAGGGTAACACTACCGAGTTCAAGGGCTATCAGATTTTCAAGGCCGATGTTGCCACCAATGGAACCGTCAGCAACATTACGTGGGCAAACACTAATGTGCAGAATGCTGTCGAGAGCTTTATCCAGGCGGAGGACGAGTCCTATGAGGGAAAGACCGCCCAAGACGCCGCGGACTGGATCACGAAAAAGGTAGAGGGAACCGGTAAGACAACCCGCGTTGAGTTCGGTTCCATTCCATACAAGATTGCCGACAAAGTTGACGGTCTTACCGAAAGCGCGACGACGACCGGCAAAACCGTTTCCGGTCTTGAACATGGTTACTGGCTCTTCGTAACCGATCCCGACACCATCGAGACTGGTGACGCGGGTACGTCCCCCATCTTCACTGTCGTGGGAAGCGCGCCTGTTAAAATCACCGAGAAAACGGGCATTCCCACTGTCGAGAAGAAGATCGTGAGCGACGCCGACGGTTTGGAGCACGACGCTGCTGACTCTCAGATCGGCCAGGACGTGACGTACAACCTTTATGGCACCATTGCCGAGAACTTCGACAAGTACGGCACGTATTTCTACCAGTTCTCCGACCAAATCTCCAAGGGCCTGACGCTGCAGGAGGGCGCCAAGGTCTATCTGTATAAGAACAAGAACGACGCGAAGGCCGATTCCGCCCGCACGAAGGGCACGGATATTACTACTAACTTCAGTAAGTCGACCGACCCGGCCGCCGAGGATGGCAGCATAACGACGAAGTGGACCTGCGATAACCTGAAGAACGTCGCTGGCGTCACCAAGGACTCCTGCATCGTCGTTTCCTATACTGCACGGATTAATGATAGTGCCGTTGTCGGCTTGAATAACAACAAAGAGGGCAACCTCAACACCGTAACGCTTCACTACTCCAACAACCCTATGACTTCGACAAAAGGTCAGACCGTCCCTGACACGGTCAAGGACTATACCTACGGTCTCAAGATCAACAAGGTCGATTTGGGTACCGAGAAGGCACTTGAAAATGCCCAGTTCACCATTACGACCAATGGAGACGAGAGCAGCACAGACGTTAAATATGTCAAGGAAGACGGCACATTGAGTGACACCGAGGCTGTTCTTTCAACGAACAGGCAGGGCGTCATTACGCTTACCGGTCTCGATGCCGGTGTCTATACCGTCACGGAGATTTCTGCCCCCTCTGGTTACACTGCGGTCGACCCCTTCACCTTCGAGATCAAGCCGACCATGACCGCCGATGATTCGGGTGCCGGCCTTACTGGGCTCGCTGGCACGCTTGATCCTAAGAACCAGGGCGACAAGATTATCGCCGGTCTCAACGATACAAGTGACGGAAAGGTTGGCGATAACAAGCTTGATTTCAAAGATGGCACCCTCACAAACAACGATGGCACTTTCAACATCACCGTTGGTGATACCAAGCAGGTTGGCCTTCCCCTCACCGGCCTTAACGGCGTGACCTTCACTTGGATCGCTGGTGGCGCGGTGCTGTGCATCGGCGTGGCGCACCTCATCCGCAGCCGTAAGCAGGCCGAGGAGTCCGAGCAGGAGTAACGCTCGCTCACCCATCCCTTTGGCAGGTGGGATGTGATGGCCATGAGACTCGCGGACACTTTTCTCGTCCATCCACGTTCTTGCTTTGCCATTCTCTTTTCGGGGCAGACTCCGCACTGGAGTCTGCCCCGTTTTTTTGATAACGCAGCTAAGCCTCCATTGTCCGGAGGATCGGACGTATGGCTATCGAACAAATGTTTGCAAATGTTGCGTTCAGCAGGCGCAAACGCGTGCGCTCGCAGTAAAATACCCTTGCGACGCATTCCGTGCGCGGGCGGCCGACGACTCGATCGGAGGTCCCCAAATGCTGAAATTCCTTAACGTGCTCGCCGCCCTCGCGGCGGTGGGCTCGTTCGTCATCGCGTTTTTTGACTCGTATGAGGTTCGGTTTAAGGTCCGTAGGCGCACGCGCGGTGCGGACGGTAAAAGGCATTTGCGCCGCAAGCGCAAATAAGAATGCCCGGGGGTCGGATCCCGGGCATTTAACAAAAGCTGAAAACTAGGCCGCCCGCGCTCTCGTACACTTACGCGGGATGCGTCGTTTTCTATTGACATTGTATCCCGAATCGCCCCGCCGATCCGGGACATTCTGAAAACTCAAATGCGGGCTTATGCACGAAAGGAATCTCGTCAATTCCGAAAATTATGTATAATTCCAATATAAACTGGAATCAAACGAAAATGATGGAAATGAACGAAGCGCTAATCTACTTACAAGAAGCACTAGGCCTCTCCGCCAAGGCCAAAACTTGGCCTGGATCCACACGCTTGCCGCTGCATCTGCGGGCGGTTGAGGTCCGCGCTGTTGACGCAAACGGTTTTTCGTTTTTGCTTGCAAGTTTGCCTACTGGCGTCGGGCTTCCCGAGGCTAAGAGAGTCTATAGTCAGCTAGCCTTACGCGCGGAGACTCCTGTTGTCGTTTCGTTTCCTGATGCCGATGCACGTCAGCGCAAAGCATTGATCGCACAAGGGATTCCCTTTGTCTGCCCAGGTAGACAGGCTTTTCTTCCATTTATGGGCACAGCCTGCACGGAGAGGGGCGGTGCCCGGTTTCGCAATCGCGCGACCAAGATGTCACCCAACGCACAGGCTGCCGCAATCTGGGGAGTAGCCCAGGAGCCATATCGTCCCTATGACCTTTGTCGTGCGCTTGGGATTTCGGCAAGCCGCGCGAGTGAGGCCATAACCGAGCTTGTTGACAGGGGGCTCGCGAGGCGCGAGCGTCGCGAGCGACGTGTCGTCGTGTTCCCTGTTGCTGTTGATCTTTTGCTCAGTGAGCACATGGCAGAGCTCTCCTCGCCTGTCTCGAAGGTCTTTTTTGCAAGGAAGACGCCGCAGATCGACTGTCTTGTTGACGCCGGGGAGACGGCGCTCGCCGCGCGTTCGATGCTCGCTGCGCCGGGCATGGAACAAAAGGCCGTCTTAAGAAGTGCATGGCGTCAACTGAGCGACCTCGAAGTCGCAGACGGGGAGTTGCCGGATAACGAGACGGCGATGATCCAAGTGTGGCGCTATGCGCCCGTGTTTGCCGACTCCTCCCGTGTCGACAACATTTCGCTTGCGCTATCTTTGGCGGCAATTGACGATGAGCGAATTCAGCTCGAAGTCGATCGAATGTTTGAAAGGGAATATCCATGGCAAGAAGCGCTGTAGAAGGCCTCCAAGAATTTCAGCAGCATATGCAAGAAGCTGCAGGATCGTATGCCCTTATCGGCGGCACGGCATGCGACATTTTGCTCGCGGAGGCGGGACTTCCGTTTAGGGCGACTCACGATTTTGATGTGGTAATTGTCGCCGATGACCGGTTGCCTCAGACGGCAGAAGCCATATGGACTTTGGTGCGTGATGGCGGTTACCGCTGCGGCTGGGGCGAAGGCAAAGGCTCATGTTTTTATCGGTTTACAGAGCCTAAGAGGCCGGGTTACCCTCATATGATCGAACTCTTCGGGAAGTGCCCTGACTTTCTAAAGGGTCGTGAGGGGATTGATGTGGCGCCAATTCACGTTGCTGAAAACATAAGCAGTCTTTCGGCAATTTTGTTGGACGATGCTTACTATAGCTTGCTCCTTCAGGGAATTCGGACCGTAGGCGGCGTTTCGGTCCTGGGTACGGAATACATTGTTCCGTTCAAAGCGAAGGCGTATCTCGACCTAAAAGCTAGAAGGGAAGCGGGGGAGAACGTTGATTCGAGGAAGGTAAAAAAGCATAAACGTGATGCGCTGAGGCTTGCTCAGCTGCTTGGCGAGTCGGAAGGTGTCGACCTGCGCGGAGAGCTGAAGGACGATATGCTTGCGTTTGTTAAAGATTGTGAGGTGGGCGACGTCAATCTGAAACAGATTGGGATTGCGGGCGTAACGATGGCGCAGTTGCTCGAGACGATGAAAGCAACATATGGCTTGATTAGTTGAGTGGGGTAACGTGGCCCGGACGGTGCAGTCTAGCTGCGTTGTCCGGCGTGGAAGCTCGCTAATCGGCTATTATTTGTTTAGACAACTTGAGTTGTAGAGGAGTGACCGGCGATGGTGCAGGGCGCCAAACATATGAAGAGCAATAACGCCGCGGACAACGGCGGCTCAAGCCATCAGTCCAAACCTCAACCAAAGCCCAAGCGCCGTCGCAAGCGGCTGCCGCGCTGGGCCGACCGGCTCATCACCATCGTCATCATCCTCATTGGCGTGGGCCTTATGACCTGGCCGTGGATCTTGGACCGGCTCGAGGCCTCGGGCGTGTTCAACCAGATCAGCACGGTGTCCAGTACCGTGGACGCGCTGTCTGCCGAGGAGCGCGAGCGCATCCTGCTCCAGGCGCGCTCCTTTAACGAGCAGCTGGCGGGCGAGGCCACCGAGCTTCCCGCCGACCAGATCGAGCCCTACGCCCAGCAGCTCATCTTTGACCGCGACCCCATGATGAGCTGGGTCGAAATCCCCTCCATCGACGTGAGCATGCCCATCTACCACGGCACGAGCGAGGAGGTCCTCATGGCGGGCGTCGGCCACCTGGAGGGCACGAGCCTGCCGGTGGGCGGCACCTCGACGCATTGCGTGCTCACCGCGCACTCGGGCATGCGCAACCTGAGCATGTTCGACGACATCCACTCGCTGGAGCCCGGCGACCTGGTGCTGCTGCACACCATGAATAAGACGCTTGCCTATAAGATGGTGGACTCCGAGGTGGTGCTGCCCGAGGAGATGGAGTCGCTGACCATCGAGCCCGGAGCCGACAAGCTGACGCTCGTCACCTGCACGCCCTACGGCGTAAACGACCATCGTCTGCTGGTGCACTGCGTGCGCACCAAGTACAGCAAGAAGGACGTCGACAAGCAAAAGTCGCTGGCTGGTCGCCACTGGGGCAAGCGCGAGTTTGCCGTGCTCATCGTGGTCGTGGCCATTGTGCTGTTGCTGCTGGACATCGTGATCCACGCGGTCAGCAAGCGCCGCAAGGCCAAGGCCTCGGCATAGGGCATTCTCCAGAACTATCACAATGGGGACAGGCACCTTTGTGGTGGTCGGGGCTTCCAAACCATCACAACATTCGATGAAAATCGCGATTTTGACGAAAAGCGTCGAATGTTGTGATGCTTTTCGCTGCGGACGAGACGGTTTTCGCTATGGACGGTGCGGTTTCGTTGCAGAACCGCCAGCCCGCCGCCTGTCAACCGCCGCCCTCGTTACGTTTTCGCTGCATTTGGCTAAAGCACCTGCTCCAAGCGGCGTTGCCTTGTATACTAGAGCGGTTTATCTGTTATGCGGAAGGGAGCGCCTATGGCACTCAGCGAGAAAGACGTGCGCGGCATCGCCGAGTACGCAAAGATCGCACTGACCGATGACGAGCTCACCCAGATGACGTCCTACATGAACGACGCCGTCCAGATGCTCGAGCCCGTCTTGCAATATGACTTGCCCGACGTGGAGCCCACGTTCCATCCTATCGGAAGCCTGTCCAACGTGATGGGCGATGACCTGCGCGAGCCCGAGCGCGACCTGCCGCTCGACGTCGCGCTCGAAAACGCCGGCAGCGCGCGCGACCGCTACTTCCGCGTACCGTCCATTTTGGGAGAGGGGGAGAGCGAGTAATGGCGCAGAGCTTCGATTCCCTTACCGCCGCCCAGATCGCCGCGGGCGTTGCCGCCGGCGACTTTACCGCTACCGAGGTGGCCCAGGCCTCCCTTGCCGCCATCGAGGCGCGCGAGGGCGGGGTCCAGGCATTCCTGCAGGTGGCGCCCGAGCTTGCGCTTGAGGCCGCTGCGCGCGTGGATGCCGACCGTGCCGCAGGCAAGCCGCTGCCCCCGCTCGCGGGCGTGCCGCTGGCCATCAAGGACAACATGAACCTCGTGGGCACGCGCACCACCTGCGCTTCCCGCATGCTCGAGAACTACCAGAGCGTCTACACCGCCACCTGCGTCCAGCGCATGCTCGACGCCGGCTGCCTGCCCATGGGCAAGGCCAACATGGACGAGTTTGCCTTTGGCAGCTCCACCGAGAGCTCGGCGTTCCACCGCACCAACAACCCTTGGGATACCGAGCGCGTGCCCGGCGGCTCCTCGGGCGGCTCCGCTGCCGCCGTCGCCGCGGGCGAGGTCGCGCTCTCGCTGGGCTCGGACACCGGCGGCTCCATTCGCCAGCCGGCGTCGCTGTGCGGCGTGGTGGGCTTTAAGCCCACGTATGGCGCCGTGAGCCGTTACGGCGTGGTCGCCTTTGGCTCTTCGCTCGACCAGGTGGGCCCCTTTGGCCGTACGGTCGAGGATGTCGCGCTGGCCATGAACGCGCTTACCGGCGCGGGCCACGATCCGTACGACTGCACCAGCCAGGATTGCGCCGTCGACTTTACCGAGCACCTCAACGACAGCATCGAGGGCAAGCGCGTGGGCATCATCCCTGCGTTTATGGAGGCCGAGGGCCTGACGTCCGAGGTCAAGGCCGCTGTTCAGCGCTCCGCCCAGGAGCTGCAGAACCAGGGTGCCGAGCTGGTCGAGGTCGACCTGCCGCACCTGGATGCCGCCATCGCCGCCTACTACGTCATCGGCCCGGCCGAGGCGTTCTCCAACCTGGCCCGTTTTGACGGCATTCGCTACGGCTATCAGGAGGAAGGCTGCGCCAATCTGTCCGATCAGAGCTCGCTTTCGCGTGCCCACGGCTTTGGTGCCGAGGCCAAGCGCCGTCAGATGCTCGGCGCCTACCTGCTGAGCTCGGGCGTGTACGACAAGTACTACTACGCTGCGCAAAAGGCCCGCACGCTCATCACGCAGGACTACGACGCTGCGTATGCCAAGGTGGACACCATCCTCATGCCCGCCTCGCCGCGCACGGCCTTTAAGTTTGGCGAGATCAGCGACCCCACGCAGATGTACCTCTCCGACCTGTACACCATCTCGCTCAACATTTGCGGCAACGGTGGCATTTCGGTGCCGCTGGGCCTGGGCGAGGATACTCAACTGCCCGTTTCTGCCCAGCTGGTGGGTCCGGCGTTTAAGGACCGTCAGCTGCTCACGTTTGCCCGCGCCCTGGAGCGCGGCTTTGCCGATGCCGCCACGGGTGCGCCCGCGCTTTCCGTCGCGCCCGATTTTGCCGGGAAGGGAGGCGAGCTGTAATGAAGGAGCTTTCCGAGGTCCTGCAGGATTGGGAGGCCGTGATCGGCTTGGAGATCCATACCGAGCTCACCGCACTCGATACCAAGATGTTCTGCAACTGCAAGCTCAGCCACGATGACGAGCCCAACGCCAACGTGTGCCCGGTGTGCCTGGGCCTGCCCGGTGCGCTGCCGGTGCCTAACAAGCGCGCCATCGAGAGCATCGTCAAGGCGGGTCTCGCCACCAACTGCGAGATCCAGCGCCACTCGATGTTCTACCGCAAGCACTACTTCTATCCCGATATGGCCAAGAACTTCCAGACCACGCAGGGTCCGGTCGCCTTTGCCATGTACGGTCACCTTGATCTGGACGTGACCGGTCGCGGTGCCGCCGAGCGCCCCGACTGCGCGTTTGGCGAGGCCGAGGCCCAGAGCCTGGCGAGCGCCTCGGCCAACGCCGAGGGCCTGTCCACGTCCATGACGTCGACCATGCGCGAGGGCAACCAGCGCGCCGGCCACCTGGCCAGCTACGACGCGTCCAGCCTGCAGATGCCCGAGCGTCGTGAGGACGGTTCCTACACGGTGCCCATCCGCATCCTGCGCATCCACATGGAGGAGGACGCCGCCAAGATGGTGCACGTGGGCGGCGCCGAGGGTCGCATTACCGCCGCGGCCGAGTCGCTCGTCGACTACAACCGCTGCGGCACGCCTTTGATCGAGCTCGTGACTGAGCCCGACTTGCGCACGCCCGAGGAGGCTCGCCTGTTTATGGAGAAGCTCCGTCGCATCTTTGTGACGCTGGGCATTTCGGACTGCTCCATGGAGAAGGGCTCCATGCGCTGCGACGGCAACGTGTCGCTGCGCCGCCGCGGCGAGACCAAGCTGGGCACCAAGACCGAGCTCAAGAACCTCAACTCGTTTAAGAGCCTGCACGACGGTCTAGCCTACGAGATCTGCCGCCAGGCCGAGGTGCTCGAGGAGGGCGGCATTATCTACCAGGAGACCCGTCACTGGGAGCCCAGCCGCAAGCGCACCGTGGTCATGCGCGTCAAGGAGACGGCCGACGACTATCGTCTGTTCCCCGATCCCGACCTGGCGCCGTTCGATCTGGACGATGAGTTTATCGACCGCTGCCGTGGCGAGATCCCCGAGCTGCCCGACGCCAAGCGCGTCCGTTTTGAGGCCGACTTTGGCATTAAGGCCGCCGATGCCGAGCAGATTGCCGGCGACCCCGAGTTTGCCGAGTTCTTTGAGGCCGCCGCTGCCGGCATGGCTGGCAAGGAGGCCCAGACGGTCGCAAACTTGCTGGTGAACGAGATGATTGCCTACCTTAAGGGCGCGGGCGTCTCGCTGGCCGATTCCGGCATCGCGCCGGCTCAGGTGACGGCGCTTGCCAAGTTGCTCGCGACCGATGCCATCAGCTCCAACCAGGCGCACGAGGTCTTTGAGGCCATGGCCCAGACCGGTGACGATCCCAACAAGATTGTCGACGAGCGCGGTATGCGTCAGGTGAGCGATGCCGGCGCACTGCAGCCGATCGTGGACGAGGTGCTGGCGAACTGTGCCGATCAAGCGCAGCAGTACCGCGACGGCAACCAGAAGGTTATCGGCTTTTTGGTGGGCCAGTGCATGAAGGCGAGCCGCGGCAAGGGCAACCCGAAGCTCTTCAACGAGTTGCTGAGAACGTCGCTCTCGTAAACGGGAACCCGGGAGCCCCGGCAGGGCGGGTGCTTCCTCAAAATTTCGGACAGTCCTGCGCAAGACGAAGGCCACATTAAGTGGCCTTCTTTGCGTGCGGAACTCATTTTGAGCAAACACCCGCCCTGCCGGGGCTCCTGGGTTCCGTGACGACTCGGCCGTTCGGGTCAGGTAGGCTGAATGGAATTTGGTGAATGAGGATGCCGTTGGCGCCCTCATTTTTTGTGCGGGTGGCAAAGGGGCTGTCCCTTTGGTCACATCGCGCCTCAAGATTTCAAAAAAGTTAACCTTTGTTGAACTTAATAGTTAGATAAACTAAACTCTTTTCTAAAAGTGTGCTCGAGTAAACTTGTTTACTCGGGTGCTGAGGCACCGTGCCGCGTCCAATGCGGCAAAAGGGAGAAGCAACATGAAGAAGTCGACGTTCAATACCCTGCTTGTCGGTGGCGGTTTTCTGCTTGGCACGGCCGGCATCAAGCTGCTTACCAGCGCTCCGGTCAAGAACGCCTGCGTGCAGGGCATTGCGTGCGGCATGCGCATCAAGAACGGCTACCAGGACATGGTCGAGCAGGCCAAGGCTAATGTCGACGATATGGTTGCCGAGGCTGCCTACATCACCCAGAGCGAGGCCGCTGCTGACGAGGCGGCCGAGTAACGCTCCCAGGCACAAACTATGAGATTCTCGATTATTAGCGAGATCCCCGGCAGGACCCGTCTTCAATTGGCGGGTCCTGTGCCAGAAAGCGATCTCGATGCACTTCTTAAGCTCGGCGGCGATATCGACGGCGTGCACAAGGTGCGCGTGTATGGCCGCATTGGCCAGATGGCGCTGGAGTACGATGAGCCGCGCCGCGATGCCGTGCTGGCCGCCGTCGGTGCGCTCGACGCTCAGGCCATTGCCGACGCAAAGACGGGTTACGTGATGCAGCTTGAGCCACGCAAGCACAAGCTCGTTATGGATCTTGCCACGCTTGTCGGCGCCCACTATGCGCGCCGATGGTTCTTGCCGACGCCTCTGCGTGCGGTGTTTGTCGTGGCCGGTTACATGACATTTTTGCGCGCTGCCCTTCATGAGCTGGCGCAGCCGCGCCTGACCGTTCCTGTGCTCGACGCTTCGGCCATCGGCATTTCGTTCGTCAAGCGTGATGTCGACACCGCGGGCCAGACGATGTTCCTGCTCAACGTGGGCGAGCTGCTCGAGGACTACACCCGCGCCATGAGTGAAAACGAGCTCATCAACTCGCTGCTCGATGTGCCCGACAAGGCGCAAAAGGTCGTCGGTGACACCGAGGTAAGCGTTGCCGCGACCGAGCTTGAGCCCGGCGATCTGGTCGCCGTGCGCACTGGCATGTCCATTTGCATCGACGGTGTTGTCGAGCAGGGGAGCGCTATGGTCAACCAGGCGACCCTGACCGGCGAGCCGCTGGCCGTCGAGCGCAGCGTGGGCGACGACGTGTTTGCCGGCACCGTCGTGGAAGACGGCAGCATCTTGGTGCGTGTGCGCGCCAATACGGCGCAAACCAAACTGCGCTCAATCGTCTCGCTCGTGCAGACGGCCGACTCGCTCAAGTCCGAGGGCCAGTCGCATATGGAGGACCTTGCCAACAAGATCGTCCCGTGGAACTTCCTGCTCGCGGGCCTGGTTGCGCTTACCACCCGCAGCCTCATCAAGACCTCGGCGGCACTGATGGTCGACTACTCGTGCGCACTCAAGCTCACGGGCTCCGTCGCCGTCATGACCGCCATGAGCGATGCCGCCAAGATGGGCGTCATGGTCAAGGGCGCGAAGTACTTTGAGTCGTTTGCCAAGGCCGATACCATTGTCTTTGACAAGACCGGTACGCTGACCGAGGCGCAGCCACGTCTTGCCTGCGTACTCACCACCGACGGCTGGAGCGAGGACGAGATTCTGCGCCTTTCTGCCTGTCTGGAGGAGCATTTCCCGCATCCGGTGGCGCGTGCCATGGTCAACGCCGCCCGCGAGCGCGGGCTCGAGCACCGCGAGCGCCATGCTGCGGTCGAGTATATTGTGGCGCACGGCATCGCTTCGTCCATCGAGGGGCGTCGCGCGATTATCGGCTCGGCGCACTTTGTGTTTGAGGACGAGGGCGCGCAGCTCGAGTCCGACATTAAGGAGCGCATCGAGTCCCAGATGCAGGGCCTGTCGCCGCTGTATCTGGCGGTCGATGGCAAGGTCGTCGGCGTGCTCGGTATCGAGGATCCGCTCAAGCCTGGGGTCCGTGAGGCCATCGCCGACCTGCATGCGCTGGGCGTCAAGCATGTCGTTATGCTCACGGGCGATTCGGAGCGCACGGCCGAGCGCATTGCTCGCGAGGCAGGTGTCGACGAGTTTAAGGCCGAGCTGTTGCCCGAGGACAAGTACGCGTATGTTGAGCGCATTAAGGGCGAGGGGCGCCACGTTGCCATGGTGGGCGACGGCGTCAACGATTCGCCGGCGCTCGGTTTGGCCGACGTGGGCCTGGCGATGGGTGGCGGAAGCGACATCGCCAAGGAGGTCGCCGATATCATCCTGACCGATACGGATCTGGCCGCGATCGTGCGTCTGCGCCGCATGAGTCAGGGGCTTATCGACCGTCTGACGAGTTCGTATTCCAAGGTGATGCTCACCAACTCGGCGCTGTTGGCATTGGGTATTACCGGCATGATCACTCCGCAGACGTCGTCACTGCTGCACAACGGCTCAACGATCGCCTACAGCCTGAGCAACGCAAAGGCGTACCTGCGCTAGCAGACGTGTTCGCCCACGTTATCTGGCCTGCGCCCAGACGGCATCGGTGTCGTCCGGGCGCAGGCCTTTTGCATTTGAACATTTGCTAACTTCTCTATATAGTGTTGCTAGCAAGGCTAGCAATTGAAGGGAGCGAGATCGACGTGGGTGCTGTTAGCGGCATGGCGCAGGTGAACGTTCGCGTGGATCGCCAGGTCAAGAACCGTGCCGAGGAAGCGCTGCGGCTTTCGGGCGCCTCGCTGCCCGAGCTTATCAAAAAGGTCGTGGCAAAGGTTGCACAGGGCGGCGGTTCGTGCGAAGAGGTGCTGTCGGCCGTTGACGACCAACTGCCTAGTGCTGGTGCCACCTCGCTGTTCGCCGCATCATGGGCGGCGGCGGATCAGCTTTACGCGGACCTGGGCATCGCTACGTCGTCCGTGTCCGACGATCGCGATTGGGACGCAATCTATTCCGAAGCCATGGACGAGCGCTATCGCCAAAAGGGGATGATCCTGTGAGCGGGGCTCCCCTCAAAATAATGGTGGACGCCAACGTATGGGTTGATTCGTTTTGCGTCGACCATGCCGAGTCGCTTGCCGCGCGTGCGTTTATTGGGCAGGCGACGGAGACGCGGGCGTTACTGTTCTTCCCGGTGCATATCGCTAAAGACGTGCTGTACGTTGTCCAACACGAGTTGAAGCGTAGCGTTCTTGCCAGCGGGGGAGCGCTCGACGAGGCGTCTGCCCGCGCAATAGGCGAGGCCGCGCTGGCGTTTGTTCGAAATATGACTGAAAACGCCACGGCCGTGGGCGCAGACGCATCCGATCTGTGGCTAGCCGATAAATATCTGACGCTCCATCGCGATTACGAGGACAACCTGGTACTCGCCGCATGCAAACGCGCCCAGGTTGATTACTTGGTAACTAACGATCGCAAACTGCTTGAACATGCCGATCTTGCAGCAAAGACGCCTCGTCAAATGATGCCGATTCTTGCTTTGACCGAACGTGGTGGGCGGGTGTCTCGATAGCGCCTGGCTGTCTGCGTGGCCTTCGGAACGTCGGCGCTCGGAAGGCCACGCATCCTTTCATTACAAAAGCGCTGCCTTGATGACGGGAGCTTCGACGAGCTTTTCGGCAGCCTTATCGTCGGAGTCGTTTAGTGCTGCCAAGCTGCGGTAGACCCAATCGTTGATCTGGGTGTTCTTGACGCCTGCGGTCTGCATAAGGGCGCCTACCTCGCGGATTGCTGCGAACAGATCGGCCTTGGGCCCCGCGAGCTCGACCGCGATGCCGTGGTAGGCGGCCACGCCGCGGTTCTCGCTCACGTGGTCGATAAAGCCCTCGACGGTCTCAAGCTGCTGGGCGAGAGCTACATCATCGTCAGCGTCCAGCGCAACAAGGGCGTTCGATACCGTGAGAGCGGGATGTCCGCAGGGGACAAAGCCTTCGATGACATCCATAGCTTCGGTAATGGTTGAGCCCAGACCTGCGAGGGCATTGACGAGTTGCTGCTTGGTATCCATAACGGTCCTTTCGACGGGTCAATTTTGCTTGGCGAAAATATACGTGACGCAATCGGTAGCAAAAGTGCGAAGTGCGGCGCACATTGGGGTCTTCACAGCTCGTGCATAGAACAGCTGTCCGCTTTCAGAACGTGGTAAGATAACACTTCACAAGCGGGGCTCGCCCTGCATGTTCCTTGAAAAGTCGACGGGTGTTGGATACTCGTGCCCGATGCCATCCAGACTTTCCCGACATTCGGGGGCGACTGGTTTCGACACGATAGCTCTGAGAGAGGAAGCAAGCCGAGGTCTCCTCGCCTCGTTAAACAGGGGTACCGTCAAATTGAATTGACAACAACTCTTCTTTTGAGCCTATGGCTCTCGCTGCTTAGTTTATAGCGGCGCGTCAACCCGGTGATTTCCCCGCCACCGGCGCGACGTCATGTTAGGGGAATGCTCCTGCGCACGTAATCGGTATGGCGCAGGCTAAGACCGAACCGGTTAGGACGCCGCGAGCGTGTCGCTGCGCGCAAAGCGTCCGAGACTAAACCAGCGACTGAGCTTGGAGATGCCAATCAGGGGGCTTTCGTGGACCGGAGTTCGATTCTCCGCGCCTCCACCATAAGTAACAGGCAGGTAGATACTTATATCTACCTGCCTTTTTATTTCTAGTCCGTACCGCGGAGAATCGAACTCTATGCAGGGCGCGGGCGTAAAGAAAACGCCTTGGCAACGCAGACCGGGACGTGCTTTCCCAATGGCGGCCCAGGCGGAAAGCACGTCCCGGAATCCGCGCTCAGACTGGGACGTAGTATCCGGATGGCACATCAAGTGGAAACCGCATCCCGGAATCCTCATTCGGAATGGGATGCAATTTCCAAATGAATGGCTAGCGGAAAGTCCATCCCGGAATCCGCGCTCAGACTGGGACGTGGTTTCCGGATGGCGCCTCAAGCGGAAACTGCGACCCGGAATCCCGCCGTAGAGTGGGACATGCTTTCCCAATGGCAGCTCAAGCGGAAAGCGCATCCCGGAATCTAAGCTCGGAATGGGATTCATTTTCCTGATGGTGGGCTCAGCGGAAAATGAGACCCGGAATTTGCTCTGAGAACGGGACGCGCTTTCCCGCCGACCGTCCCGCCCTCTTCAACTCCAAAACCTACGCGCCCTCCATCCCAAAACTGGGTAGAAGAAGGCCAAAACGCAATCGCAGGAGGTCAATATGACTGCAGAAGATAAGGCAAAGAACGCCGGCAAGGTCGCGCTCGTTTTGGAGGGCGGTAGTTTTCGCGGGCAGTTTACCGCGGGCGTGCTCGACGTTCTCATGGAGGCTGGCGTCGAGATTCCGGCTGTCTACGGTGTATCGGCCGGTGCCCTCAACGGCGTGAACTACAAGTCGCACCAGATCGGCCGTGCCAACCGCATCAACCTGGCTTTCTGCAACGACAGCCGCTTCATGGGCGCCGCATCGTTTGCGTCCACGGGCTCCATTGTTGGTTACGACTTTATCTTCAACGATGTCCAGGACCGCCTGGATCCCTTTGACAACGAGACGTTCGACGCGAGCCCCATCGAGATGTACGCCGTCGCGACGGACATGCTCTTTGGAACTGCCACGTACCTTCCGGTCAAAAGCGCCGTGCTCGACCTCGATGCCGTGCGCGCCTCGACGTCGCTGCCACTGGTGACGCCGCCGGTCGAGATTGACGGGCACAAATACGTCGACGGCGGCGTAGCCGATTCGGTCCCCATCGAGCATGTGTTGGAGGAGGCGGGCTTCGATCGCGCGGTCGTCATTGTCACGCAGGACCGCTCGTACGAGAAAAAGCCCTACGAGTTTATGCCTGCCGCGCGTGCGCGTTATGCCGACTACCCCTATCTGCTCGAGGCTATCGAGACGCGCCACGACCGTTATAACATCCAGCGCATGCATCTGTGGAAGTATGAGCGCGAGGGCCGTGCGCTGGTCGTTGCTCCGCAAAAGCCGGTCGAGGTCGGCCATGTCGAGCACGATTCGGCAAAGCTTTTGGACCTGTATATCCAGGGCCGTCAGGAGGCAAAGCGCCTGCTCGCGGAAATCCAAGAGTTCGCTGAGCGCTAGCGACGGCGAACCCTCAAAAAATGACAACAGCTAAAGAGCTGGAAAATCACGGCTCGTGGATGACATGTGCAGAAACTCTGGTCGGAGCCAAAATACCTGTTGACTCGTACGGCGAGCGGGGTAATATGGACGGGTTACTTGCAGAGCCCCGTGAATCTCTGTAACAACAAGTACTGTACATGGAGGAGTCTAAGTGATTTCGAAATCGACTCACTACGCCAAGCAGGGCGAGGTCCAGCGCAACTGGGTTCTCGTCGACGCCGATGGTGCTGTCCTGGGCCGTCTTGCCACCCAGATCGCAATGATCCTGCGCGGTAAGAACAAGCCCCAGTTCACGCCCAACAGCGACTGCGGCGACTTCGTTGTCGTCATCAACGCCGATAAGGTCCAGCTTACCGGTAACAAGGCCGACACGAAGACCTATTATCGCCACAGCGGCTACAACGGCGGCCTCAAGGCTGAGAGCTTCCGCCAGGCTATGGAGAAGCACCCGGAGAAGGTCATCGAGCGCGCCGTTCGCGGTATGCTGCCCAAGACCACCCTCGGCCGTGCCCAGATGACCAAGCTTAAGGTCTACGCTGGTGCCGAGCATCCGCATGCTGCCCAGAACCCCACGAAGATTGAGCTGGAGGCTTAAAGATGGCTGAGAACACCGTTGTCTACCAGGGTACCGGCCGTCGTAAGAACGCCGTCGCCCGCGTCCGTCTCGTCCCCGGCACCGGCAAGGTGACCATCAACAAGCGTGACGCCGAGCAGTATTTCGGCCGTCATCAGCTCGTTGAGAACGCCCTTGCTCCCTTCAAGGTGACCGACACCGCCGGTCAGTTCGACGTTATCGCTCTGTGCGATGGCGGCGGCATCTCCGGTCAGTCCGGCGCTCTGCGCCTGGGCATCGCTCGCGCTCTTCTGAACGCTGGCGACTACCGTGCTGACCTCAAGAAGGCCGGTTTCCTTACGCGCGATGCTCGCGTGGTCGAGCGCAAGAAGTACGGCCTCAAGAAGGCCCGCCGCGCTCCCCAGTTCTCCAAGCGCTAAGGTTTTATCTCCTTTCGAGATACAATGTACAAGCGGGGCCTGCCGATTCCTCGGCGGGTCCCGCTTTTCTTTTTCGACTAGGGCGGGCGGTTGCATGTCGCCTGCTAGGGAAGGAGCGATCCTATGCCCCAGAACATCTTCGGTACCGACGGCGTCCGTGGCGTCGCCAACGCCGATCTTTCGTGCGACCTCGCGTTTCGCCTGGGTCGCGCGGCGACCAAGTTTCTTGGTCCGGATATTTGCATCGGTCGTGACACGCGCCTTTCGGGCACCATGCTCGAGAGCGCTCTGACCGCCGGCATCATGGCCGAGGGCGGCCGTCCGCATTGCTGCGGCGTTATCCCCACGCCCGCCGTGGCGCTGCTCACCGTTCAGAACGAGCTCGACGGCGGCATCGTCATCTCCGCTTCGCATAATCCGCCGGAGTTCAACGGCATCAAGTTCTTTAGCCGCAAGGGCATGAAGCTTCCCGATGCTGTCGAGGAAGAGATCAGCGCCTGGGTCATGTCCGAGGAGGCCATGGCTGCCGACACGCTGCCGACCGGTGCCGGCGTGGGCCACATCATCAAGATGAAGGACGCTCGCAAGGCATATGTCGATCATGCCATCGATACGCTTGATGGCCTGAGGCTCGACGGCCTAGTCGTTGCCGTCGACTGCGGTCACGGTGCTTCCTGCCAGACTACACCCGCCGCGCTGCAGCGCCTGGGTGCCACGGTCCATGCCATCAACACCGATTACTGCGGCACCGACATTAACGTTGAATGCGGCTCTACGCACCTCGAGCCCCTGCGTGAGCTCGTGCTGCGCACCCATGCTGATATCGGTCTGGCCCACGACGGCGACGCCGACCGCGTACTGTTCGTGGACAGCGAGGGCAATGAGATCGACGGTGACTACATCCTGGCTATCTGCGGTTCTGACCTTGCCGCTCGCGGCAAGCTCGCCAACTCCGAGATCGTTTCGACCGTCATGTGCAACCTGGGCTTCTCCATCGCTATGAAGGAGCAGGGCTTCGAGATGGTCCAGACCGCCGTGGGCGACCGCTACGTTCTGGAGCGCATGCTCGCGGACGGCGCCGTCATCGGCGGCGAACAGTCCGGCCACATCATCTTCCTGGAGCACAACACCACCGGTGACGGCCTGGTGACGGCTCTGCAGCTGCTGGCCGTGCTCAAGCGCACCGGTCGCACCCTCACCGATCTTGCCGGTATCATGAAGAAGTATCCGCAGGTACTCGTCAACGTGCATTCCGACAACAAGGCTGGTCTGGACGATTGCCAGCCCATCTGGGATGCCGTCGCTGCTGCCGAGAAGGAGCTTGACGGCCGTGGCCGCATTCTGGTGCGCCCGAGCGGTACCGAGCCGCTGGTCCGCGTGATGGCCGAGGCCGAGACGCATGAGTTGACCCAGCGCGTTGTCGACGACATCGTCGAGGTTGTCAAGCGCGAACTTCCCTAATGGTCAAAAACCGTTGCCAAGTGGTAAACTGTTAAGGTTATTTTGATTGATTGGTATGTCCGAGGGGGAGCATGTTCACTAAAGTCCTAAGGTCTTTTGGTATGCGTGGTCGAGTCCTTACGCTGGATGCTCCCATCTCGGGCGACGTCATTCCGCTTTCCGAGGTAAACGACCAGACGTTTGCCACCGGCCTTTTGGGCCAGGGCGTGGCGATTCAGCCCACCGGAACGCGCGTGATCGCGCCGGCTGATGCCAAGGTCGAGGCTATTTTTCCCACGGGACACGCCGTTGCGCTTAACACGGTCGATGGCTTGGACGTGCTCATCCACGTTGGTTTGGACACTGTTCAGCTCGAGGGCAAGCACTTTACCGTACATGCGCAAGTGGGTGACATCGTCCATAAGGGCGATGTACTCATTGAGTTCGATCGCGAGGCAATTGCTGCCGAGGGCTACGATGTGACGGTTCCCATCTTGGTGTGCAACTCCGTTGAGTTCTCGAGCATCAAGGGCTCCGTTGGCGTGCATGTCGAAGAGATGGACCAGCTCATCGTTGCTCGCGAGCGCTAGCAAGTGCACGTGGCCATTAGCCTACAATTCAAACACGTTTACGGAGGGCGCCCTTGAAAGAGGACGCCCTCCGTGGCAAGATGGGATTTGTCCGAAGCTAAAAGGCTTTGGGTCACCGTGGACGGGCAGGGGCCTCGACGCGGTTAGACACGAGACACATACATTACGCGACCTCGCCCTGGTGGCCGCACACGTTGGTTGCGGCCGACGCGGGCCGCGGGCAAGTGCTTGTAAGGGAGCCTTGCTTCTCTTGTACGAGAAAGGACGCGTAATGAAGATCATTAAAGCTAAAGACTACGAGGATATGAGCCGCAAGGCCGCTAATATCATCTCGGCCCAGGTTGTCCTCAAGCCCGACTGTGTGCTGGGTCTTGCCACCGGCTCCACCCCGATCGGTGCCTACAAGCAGCTCGCTGCTTGGTACGAGAAGGGCGACGTCGACTTTGCCGAGGTCAGCACCTACAACCTGGACGAGTATCGCGGCCTTTCGCACGACGATCCCCAGAGCTATCACTACTTCATGCGTGAGAACTTCTTCGATCACATCAACATCGACCTGAACAACACGCATGTGCCCGACGGTTCCAACCCCGACGCCGCCGCTGCCTGCTCTGAGTACGACAAGATCGTCGCCGACGCCGGTTACCCGGATCTGCAGCTGCTCGGTATTGGCAACAACGGCCACATCGGCTTCAACGAGCCCGATGACCACTTCTCCAAGGGTACGCACTGCGTCGACCTCACCGAGAGCACCATTCAGGCCAACAGCCGCCTGTTCGACAGCATCGACGATGTTCCCCGTCAGGCCTACACCATGGGTACCCAGACCATCATGTATGCCCGCATGATCCTGGTCGTCGCCAACGGCGAGGCCAAGGCTCAGGCCGTGCACGATATGTGCTATGGTCCGGTTACGCCCAAGTGCCCGGCTTCGATCCTGCAGCTGCACACCAACTGCGTTGTCGTTGCCGACGAGGCCGCCCTTTCGCTCTGCGAGTAGCGCGAATCCTGCAGCTCGACATAGCCTTGCCTAAGGCCTCCGCTTTGCGGGGGCCTTTTTGCTATCCCTTTTTACCCACTTGACCAAAATCTTGCCGCAAGCTTGACGAATGCCGGATGCTTAACAGCTTGATTCATTCCATACCAGATTCTATGCAAAAATGCCACTAGAAGGTCGTAGACGGTAGCGGGTGCTAGGCGAGTTGAATGACATGGCTGAACCTTGTTCATCTGCGTTACACTGCCGCTTAGATGGGACAAGCTGACAAGCTCATTTACCTGCTTAAAGACCGATTAGTCGGGGGATTAATAACAATCGGCTCTCGCTGTACAAAAACTTGCCGCTTGCGTACCAAAAGACAACCTAAAACACAAGGTCGCTCTATTCATAGCGCGGCTTGTATGGTCTTGCGGCTACAGTGTCCATACGGTCGAGTTGAGGAGCGGGCATGGTAAACGATTTGAGCGGTATAGACGACCTCGAGCTGATGCCGCTGGGCGGAGGCTATATGGTGCGACGCGAACGCTTGATGAATGAGCTTATCGCCAAGGGCCGAAAGGCCGGCATCGTGGTTCTTTATGCGCCCGACGGGTTTGGGAAGACCTCGGTGCTGCTGCAGTACACCCATGAGGTTAAATGTGACCCGACGCGAGGCCCCGTGCGGATTATCGAGGCCGATCGCGCCATTGGGCGCGAGGTGTTTATGCAGCTCGAGGTGGTTACCGAAGAACTCAAAGACAAACCGCACTCCCTTATCGCGATTGATAATGTGCCAAACCTCGATCAGCACGATACCGAAGACCTCATCGACAGGATTCGCGACTTGCGCGCTATGGGGATAGGGGTCTTTATCTCCTGCCGTCCTTCAAATCGTCAGCTGATTCATGGGCTGGGCGATTCGGTTAAGATCAATGCGCAGATGCTTAAGGTGCATGCCTATGAGTATTCGGCGTGGGCATCGGCGTTTTCGATCAGCACATCGCTCGACTTTTATCAGCTCACGCAGGGCGTGCCCGAACTCGTTTCGGCATTGCAGACGGGTCTGTATGGCCAAGGTGACGTAGCCGGTCTGCTCGAAAACGAGATTGTCAACGTATATGGCGCGGCACTTGTCGATCTGGCTTCGCTCGACAATAATGCGCTGTTTTGCGTGGCGTGTCTCATGGTTTTGATGGGCGAGGGCAATATCGCAGAACTCGAGGCTTGCGGGGTGAGGCTGTCGATGGTCGACCAGTCCTACTTTGTACGCGACTACCCGATCTTTGGCTTGGATCCCGCCGAGCGGAGTTTTACGTGTCTGGGTACGGAGGATAACGGACGCTTGCGTTTGCGTAAGTTGGTGGCCGAGGTCCGCCCCGAACTTGTTCCGAGGGCGGCCCGGATTTTGCTTAAGGCGGGCCGATGCGATGCGGCGATGGGCCTGGCGGATGCCTTTTTGGACCGTGAGGCGGTTCTTGAACTTGCTGGACAGTATGGGGTCGATCTTGCTCTGACGGGGCACGGGGCCGATATCTGCCGAGCAGCGTTGGGTACGATCGATGCCGACGATCCGGCTCCAGAGCCAACGCCCGCCGAGGCGCTCGGCGTATATCTGGCAGCGGTCAGCGTGTCCAATACAAAGCTCGCCCGCTATATGGCATCGGTCATCGAGCGCGGGGGCGAACGGGCGGCCTGCGAAATAGACCCTGTTTCATGGAGGGTGGCCCAGACACTGACGGCTGTTTGCTATGGGGACAACGGGCTTGGGCTTCCTACGAACCTGGCCGTGCCAGAAATCGAGACATTCCATACCGCACTCGATATGTTGTCTGCGCATATCGAGGTCAAGCGCTGTCTGACCGAGCGGGGAGATGACGGCGGCGTTCTACAGCAGCTCAAAACGAGCAAGGCCTACGACTGTGAGCTCGACATCACGGGGATTGTTATACGGGCCGATAGCATGCTGGTGGAGCTCTTTGACGGGTCGTTTGCGGGAACCGACGAGCGCGACGATGAGATGGCGGTGGTGCGGGAGGCGCTCGACGTACGTGGGCTTAAAGCGATGGCTATCTGGGTGCGCATGGTGTTGGCGGCACGGCGGCTCCTTTCCGGCTTGCCGGTAACCGACGACGCGGCGTTCAACGAGCTTGATCGTTTTGCCGTGCGCATGCGTGACAATCAGATTCAGCTGTTTGGCCTGTTGCTAGAAGGCTGGCAGTCGCTGGCAGAGGGACGGCCGGTTAATGCAAAGTTCCGTGCGGTCCAAGTGCTCAAACTTGCCGAGGAGTCGATTACGTACATGCGCGATAACGCATTGCTGCTGGAGCGCGCGGCATATCTGCGTAACACCTCGATGGTTTCGGTGCGCGAGGAAGCGGAGTTGCTCGATATAAGCCAGACGCAGGTTGGTGGCGCAGAAGCCTGGATGGTGGCGCTGCATTTGGCCTGTGCGGGCCGAGATAGCGACCTTGCGGCCTGGATGTCCATGAATCGTGCGGGGATTCTAGAGCCATCGTATCGGCTCTTTGCGCGCCTTGCCATGCATTGTCTGGGCGAGCCGGCGGGCAGGATACGCAAGAAGCTTCCCGTGCGCGAACTGTCGCGGTACTCGCTGCGCGACGATTTGGAAGGGGAGGGCGAGCGCCTGTTCCAGGCCGGCGAGGTTGAAGCCGTTGATACTATCGACCATATCGAGATCCGCATGTTTGGTGCGTTTCGCGCCGAGCGCGACGGGTTTCCCATCACGGACAAAATGTGGCGCCGCAAGAAGGCGGCGACACTTGCCGAGCGGCTTGCGCTGGGCATGGATGCGCTCGTCGATCGTGAGACGCTGGCCATGGAGCTGTGGCCCCATGCCGAGTTCAATAGCGCCCGCAACAACCTGTACTCGACGATATCGCGCTTGCGGTCGGCTTTGGGGCCGACGCCGGATGGCAAGTCGTGTGTGCTCATCCAAAATGAATGCATTGGGCTCAACGGCGACTACGTCAAGACCGATGTACGGCTGTTTGACCAGATAAGCCGCGAGGTTTTGGGAAATCGCACGGGTGCGCGCGGGCCCCATTTAGTTGAGCTTTGCCTTAAAATTGAGCAGCTTTATGCCGGACCGCTGTATGTTCCCAATGGCTGTAATCCCACCTACTTTTTGCGTATGCGACGCATTATGCAGTCAAAGTACATCGATTGCATGATTAAGGGAGCAAATGCCGCTCTAGAAGAAAACGATCTGCAGTCGGCGATTTGGCTGGCGGAGTCGGGGCTTCGGCAGGAAACGGCGCGTGAGGATATGGTGCGCTGCGCCATGCGCGTCTACAGCGCGGCGGGGCGGCGGCGCGATATCGTCGAGCTATACAGCGGGCATATGCACCATCTGAGGGAGCAGGTCAATGGCGTGCCCGAGCCCGAGACGCGGCGTCTATACGAGCGCTTGGTGGAGGGGCGGCTCAATCGCGTGCTGGTTGAGCGATAAAAAACGGGCGCCCGAAGTACTTGGGCACCCGTAAGCTTGCTATGTGTTGGCTCGCCGGATCATTGGCTCTTAGACGAGCTTGATCTTCTCGATGTCCTTGCGCGAGGACTCGCGATACAGCGAGAACTTGCGGCCGATGACCTGGACGACCTCGGCGTGGCAGCGCTCAGCGAGCTCTTCGGCGGCCTCGCGGGCGGAAAGGCTGGAGCCATCGAGCACGGAGCACTTAACGAGCTCGTGCTTCTCCAGGTAGGCGACCGTCTGCTCGACGGTGCCCTCGTTGACGTCGGACTTGCCGATGATGATGGCGGGGTTGAGGTGATGGGCCATGCTGCGAAGCTGCTTGACCTGTGCTCCTGTCAGTGCCATGGGTTCTCGCTTTCTATGTATGGGGCGCCCCGCAATGGGGCCTTAATCTACGTGAGCTGTCCCACGATAGCGCAGGAACGGCGCGGTGTGGAGCGCGTTTGCCCAGTTCAAAAAGAATGCGGATGCCGAGTGAGTGGGCGGCGTGGGCTGCGAACAGGCTATGAGCTGGGCGCAGAGACCGGCTCCCATGCAATAAACGCCCAACGAACCTTGCGGACATGGTCGAGCATATAGCGCCCCTGCGGTACGCCCTTGGATCCCGGCTCGCCGGCATGGGGGTTCTCAATCATGTGCTGGGCGATGTAATCGCGCAGGCGGTCGACCTTATCTTCGTTGCCATGCTCGAGCATACGGGAAAAATCTGCTACGCCTGCCTCAAGGCTATCGAAGGTATCGCGACGAGGCGATTCAAAGTACGTAACCTGCGGCAGGGCACTCATCTGAATGAGGATATTAAAAGCATACACAAAGCCATTGCTGCAGGTAACGGAGGCGCCGATAGCGTTCATCAAGTGCAGATCATAGCGCGGGCTGGAGTTGGCGACCATCGTGACAGCACAACGCCGACGAGCCGTACGATCAAGCTTGGCAAGTGCACCTTTTAGATTGGTCGTTGTAACCGACCGACTGGCAAAGGCAACATCTACCGCTTTCGCGACCGGTCCAACCAAATCCCAATCATCATCCCAAGCAAGCTCAAGCGGCGTTATGCGTCCCTCGAGCCCGTAGTACTCAATGCCAGCATCAAGGGTGCCCAACATGGCAGGAGAGAAGTCGGCAGCAATCACGGAATGCCCAGCCTGAGCAAGCGGAATAGCAATCGACCCAGCCCCACACCCCATATCAAGCACCGACTCACCAGGCTTCAACGCCAACAGCTTTATAAAATCCCGAGCATAAGGGGCAGTCTCCAACGGCCGAAAATGCCGAGCCCGCTTATCCCATTCAAAAGAATCATCAGCCCGTCGCCGACCAGCTTGCAGGCGCATCCATTCGCCATTCCAATCCGCAGCAAGCAGCTCAGAACGATTCTCCCCATCAACCACGGGCCAACCTCCTAGCAACAAAAAAGCGACTCCTCCCAAAAGAAGAGCCGCAACCAGCATATATCAGATAGAACCGATCCAACGCCAAACCGCCATACCAGCAAAGTAGGGCAGAAGCGAAGCGACTGCCAAAGGGATAGAACCCAACCGAGGTCCCGTTGTGCGGGAGCCCCGGGGAGGGCAAATATATAAGGTCGATCGCGAGTTCCGCACGAGCCGGAGAGCACATAATGTGCTCTCCGTGCGAGTCAGGACTGTCCGAGCAGGCGACCTTATATATTTGCCCTCCCCGGGGCTCCTCGCCAGTCCCCTCAGCTAGTTCTTGAGCGAGTTCAGCGGTGCCGGGAAACGTCCACCACGGTGGGCAAGCACGGTGCCGGCGTTGGGGTTCACCGGCATGATGGGCGCACGGCCGAACAGGCCGCCGTACTCGACGCAGTCGCCCACGCCCTTGCCGATGGCGGGAATCACGCGGACGGCCGTGGTCTTGTTGTTGATAACGCCGATGGCCATCTCGTCGGCGATGATGCCGGCGATGGTCTCGACCGGGGTGTCACCGGGGATGGCGATCATGTCCAGGCCGACGGAGCACACGCAGGTCATGGCCTCGAGCTTCTCGAGCGAAAGCGCGCCGGCTTCGACGGCTGCGATCATGCCGGCGTCCTCGGACACGGGGATGAAAGCGCCGGAGAGACCGCCCACGCTGGAGCTGGCCATGACGCCGCCCTTCTTGACGGCATCGTTGAGCATGGCGAGCGCGCAGGTCGTGCCGGGGCCACCGCAGGTGCCCACGCCGATGATCTCGAGGATGCGCGCGACGGAGTCGCCGATGGCAGGCGTGGGAGCCAGCGAGAGGTCGACAATGCCCTTCTCGACACCCAGGCGATGGGCGGCCTCGCGGCTCATGAGCTCGCCGGCGCGGGTGATCTTAAAGGCGGTCTGCTTAATCTTCTCGGCGACCTCCATCATCGATGCGGAATCGGGCAGCGTCTCCAGGGCTGCGGCCATAACGCCGGGGCCCGAGACGCCTACGTTGATGACGGCGTCGGCCTCGCCACCGCCGTGGACGGCGCCCGCCATAAACGGGGAGTCCTCGACCATGTTGGCAAAGCAGACAAACTTGGAGGCGCCAACGGAATCCTCGTCGGCCGTAAGCTTGGCGGCATCGATGATGGTCTGGGCGGCCATGAGCACGGCGTCCATGTTGATGCCGGCACGCAGGCTGGCGACGTTGACGCTGGAGCAGACGCGGCTGGTGGTAGCGAGCGCCTGGGGGATGGACTGGATGACACGGCGGTCGGCGTCGCCGATGCCCTTCTGGACGAGCGCGGAGAAGCCGCCCAGGTAGTCGATGCCGAGCGTCTCAGCCGCGCGGTCGAGGGCATGCGCGATGGGGGTGAGGTCCTCATCCTTGCAGCACGCGGCGATCTGCGCCACCGGGGTGACGGAAACGCGCTTGTTGACGATGGGGATACCGTACTCGCGCTCGAGGTTCTCGGCGGTCTCGACCAGATGCTCAGCCGTGTGCGTCACGTGGTCGTAGATCTTCGTGCACATGCGGTCGAGGTTCTCGTTACCGCAACCCATGAGCGAAACACCCATGGTGATGGTCCTGATGTCGAGGTTCTGCTCCTCAACCATGCCGCGGGTTTCCGCGATTTCTGCGGGCGTGATCGCCATCCTTGCGCTCCTATCTGCCAAAACGAGCATAGTCTTATCTATTCTAACGTGCCGCACGTGCCAAGTGGCGCATGCGGCACGTTTTGATGCTCGGTTGTTTCCGTTGTGTTACTGCCCAAAGACCTCTTCGGCAATACGAGCGCTTTCGGCGGCGTCTTTGGCGTAGTAGTCCGCGCCGATCTGCTTGGCGTATTCGGGGGTGAGCACGGCGCCGCCTACGATGATCTTGACGCCCGGCACCTCGGCATGAAGCAGCTTGATGGTCTCTTCCATGGCGACGACTGTGGTAGTCATAAGCGCTGAGAGGCCGACGAGTTTGATGTCGCGCTCCTTGACGGTCTTGAGCACCTCTTGCGGGTCGACGTCGCGGCCTAGGTCAAAGACGGTGTAGCCGTAGTTATCGAGCAGCATCTTGACGATGTTCTTACCGATGTCGTGGATGTCGCCCTTGACGGTGGCCACGCAGATCTTGCCCTTGTCGGCAATCTCGCCGGCGGGCATCAGGCGCTTGATGGTGTCGAAGCCCACGCGTGCGGCCTCGGCCGAGGCCATAAGCTGCGGCAAGAAGAACTTGCCCTGGTCAAAGAGGACGCCCACCTCGTCGAGGGCGGGGATAAAGTGGTTGTTGATGAGGTCCATGGCGTCGTGGTCTGCCAGCAGACGCTCGGTCTCGGCAGCGATCTCGCCTTTGCGGCCCGAGACGACCATGCGACGAATCGGGTCGTCGTTGCCGTCGGTGCCGGCGGCGGGCACGGTGTCGGTCGATGCGGCCTGAGCCGCTGCCGGGTTGGCGGCGATCTTGTACGGATCGGTCCAGCCGGCGTAGCGCTCGATGTATCCGGTCGAGCCCTCGTCCTCAACGCTCAGGACGCGATAACTGTAGACGGTATCCATAAAGCGCTTGGAGCCCGGGTTCATGATGGGGGCGTCCAGGCCCGCGCCAAAGGCGGCAGCCAAAAAGACCGAGCCCAGCAGCGGGCGGGCAGGCAGGCCAAAGCTGATGTTCGACACGCCGAGCGCGCATTTGACGCCCAGACGCTCCTTGCACAGGGACATGGCGCGTAGGATCTGCTCGGCCTGGCGTTGATTGGTCGAGGCGGTCATGACCAGGCAGTCGATGAGGATGCGGTCCGGTCCGATGCCGTAGCGGGCGGCCTCGGCCACGATGCGCTCGGCGATGGCGAAGCGAGCCTCGGCGGTATCGGGAATGCCGCCTTCGTCGAGCGTAAGGCCGACAACGTTGGTGCCGTAGTGGGCGACCAGCGGAAAGATCTCATCCATGATCTGCTGCTTGCCATTGACCGAGTTGATGATGGGCTTGCCGGCGTAGCGGCGCACGGCGGCCTCGACGGCTGCGGGGTCGGTGGAGTCGATCTGCAACGGCAGCAGCGTGGAGCCCTGGAGCTGTTCGGTCGCCTGTTGGATGATCTTGACCTCGTCGATCTCGGGCAGGCCCACGTTGACGTCCAGGATGTCGGCGCCCTGTTCCTGCTGGCTGATGCCCTGGCTCACGACGTAGTCCAGGTCGCCGTCGCGCAGGGCCTGCTGCAGGCGCTTTTTGCCGGTGGGGTTGATGCGCTCGCCGATGACGGCGATCTTGTGGCCGTCGCAGGGAAGGTCCACGACCGTTTGGGCGCTCGTGACCGACATGCTGGGCTTGCGGCGGCGCGGGCTGGGCGTGTGGTTGTCGATAAGCGTGCGCAGGGCCGCCATGTGCGCCGGCGTGGTGCCGCAGCAGCCGCCCACGACGCTCACGCCGTCGGCGATCATGCCGGCGACGGCCTCGGCGTATTCGGGGGCCTGGATATCAAAGACGGTGTTGCCGTCGTCGTCCACATGGGGCAGTCCTGCGTTGGCCTGCACCATAACAGGCTTGTCGGTAACGGTGAGCATACGTGCAGCGAGTCCTCGGAGCTCGGCCGGTCCTTGGCTGCAGTTGATGCCCAAAACGTCGGCGCCGATGGCGTCGAGCGTGATGGCGGCCACCTCGGGACTCGTTCCCAGGAAGGTGCGACCGTCTTCCTCAAAGGTCATGGTGGCAAAGACGGGCAGGTCGGAGTTCTCGCGGCAGGCGAGGACCGCCGCCTTGATCTCGGCCAGGTCGGTCATAGTCTCGATAATAAAGAGGTCCACACCCGCGGCGACGCCGGCGCGCACTTCCTCGGCAAAGAGGTCGTAGGCCTCGTCGAAGCTCAGGGTACCCAGGGGGCGAAGCAGCGCGCCGATAGGACCGATATCGCCGGCGACGTAGTGGGCACCGGCCGCGCGGGCACAGGCGACGGCCGCGGCAAAGACGTCTGCCACGGTGGCGGCACCGTCGAGCTTGTGGGCATTGGCGCCAAAGGTGTTGGCGGTAATCACGTCGCAGCCGGCCTCGACATATTGACGTTGGATATCGGTGATAACCTGGGGTTCCTCAAAGTTGAGCAGCTCGGGCAGGGCGCCCGCTTTCATGCCGCCGGCCTGCAACATGGTGCCCATGCCGCCGTCGAACAGCAGGTGCCCCGTGCCCTCGATGGCGGCACGCAGGCGATCGTCCTTAATGCGCAGATCGTCGATCGTGCGCGTCTTGTACGTGGCACCGTTGCGACGTGCGGCATCAACGGGTGCCGCCAATGCAGTGCCGTCAGAATCATGAGTGATAAGTATGTTTGAGCTATTCGCCATGTGCATCCATTTCGTCTAGAGCCCACTGAGGAATTTCTATTTGAAGAGATTTGTCGGGCTCGATATCTTCGATTCGCTTGTTGTAGTGGGCAAGAAGCCGTGCGACATTTAATCGAATTAGGCCTCGCTTGTAGAACGATAACTCTTCAATATTGATGCCGATAAACGATTCGAGCGCGATAACCTGTACGCGATTGCCGAGTCCCTCACTTTCGAACAGTCCGTAAGCGAAGGAAACTTTATCGTGGGGGACAACGACGATGGGTCGAATGCCATTTCGAATGTTATCTCGGCATCGATCGGTCAATTTGGCCATTGGCGATACAGTCACATGAAATGCAGCATCATTGATTTGGAAATCGCCAGAACGGTCTGTCTGCTGGTCGGCGGCGTTTGAGTTGTCCTTTCCGATTTCTATGGTTGGAAATAACATCTCTAGTTTTGCACCTACCAGGTGCTGTGCGACGGTACCCGTTGGCTTATCGGACCGTAGGCTTGCTTCGGCTAGGACATCATCGACAATGACAGAAATTGGTTTTTGAAGATCGATTTCGACTTTGATTCTCTGCCGGTTAAAGAAATCGACCTGGATTCGCTCGACGAAGAAATTGGCGATTGCATTCGCAGCTTCAAGACGAGTGTCTTCGCAAATGTCACTGGGTAGGGCAGAGTTGATAATTGTGGCAAGCTCAAGCGCCATCGGGAGTGTGCCGCGTGAGGTTCTGCCGCCCTCTGACGCGAAGGCACGCGTTTCCCCATGTCTGGCTAAAACTGTTTTGATGCATGCTCCACTTAGGCCTCGTACTTGGCTCCCCTTGTCCGATTGCACATAATCGTCGGTGAGCGGAAAACGGTTTTGCAGCAGCTCGCTTATGCCTATGCCAACCGCCATAACGTTACGGTTGACATTGCCTCGCTTGTTGCGCTTGGATTCGTACCAGAGTTCAATGGCATCCAAGATACCTTTATCGGGCTCGCTCAAGGAGCAATTGGTCATTTCCATTATTGTTCACTCCGTTCCTTGAAGACATAAGCGCGGGTTTGACTGCATTTTTTATAAGCCAAGTGACAACTGGCACGGCAACTGCATCGCCGAATGCGTAGCGAATCTGAGCATCCGAGAAGCCGCTAAACTGACATGAGTCAGCACCTTGGAGACGGGCATATTCAGTTCCAGTCATCCAGCGAACTTCTATTTTTCCGTTTTCGCATATAACGACTGCCTGTCTTGATGAGCCGCCGCGAGCCGTTCTTAGACATCCGGCAATTTCTTCTTCACGGATTTCCCAGCGCACAACGCCCGATCGCGTGCGACGGTAAGCAGTGCGAACAATTTTTTCTTTGGCATTTAAGAAGCGCTGAAGGCGCTCTGCTTGATGCGGTGCAAGTGAGTCGATAAATGCTTGCACTTGGTTTTTGTTCCACCAACGCTTGTCGTCCTCGGGAATATTTTCAACAACCGTTGCAAGGCCCCTCATGCGAAGTGGGCTCGGTTCGTTTAGGTGAGAGACGTGCGTAATGAGTGAAGGGTCGGAGTGAATCCAGGAGACCTTTTCAGGTCGAAGCGAGGAATCGAGTCGGCTGTTGGGAAGAGGGTTTTTTAATCCGACGACAAACATGCGGGGGCGTGACTGGGGAAGCCAGTGCCGTGCATCGATAAAATAGGCGTCGCATGAATAGCCTAAACGATTAAATTCCTGGCAAACGAGTCTAAAGTCATCACTGTTATTAGACGTGGCAAGGCCGATGACATTTTCGAGAACAAGTGCCCGCGGGGCACGATCGCTCATTCCTTCGATGGCCTTAATAAAGCCAAAGAACGCACTGGACTCTTTGCCAGAGATAAGTCCCTCCCTGTTTCCCGCGAGAGATAAGTTTGTGCAAGGGCTTGACGCCCATGCGATGTCGGCTTGGGGTATTAGGTCGGGGTCGAGTGTGTGAACATCCTGCTCGACTAGATGTTCATCGCCCCAACACTGGCTGTACATGGCGCATTTAGTATGGTCTATGTCATTTGCCCAGATTGTTTTGATTCCGGCTTTTGCCATGCCGGCACGAGCCAAGCCAATGCCTGAAAAAAACTCAAGCGCGGTTAGTTGTGGCGAGAACTGCAGAATGTTGTGCATGTACTGGCTTTCAGATAGTTGTTATTTGGCATCTAATGGTACTTGTTTGTGAGGACATCCGCTTACATACGGATGAGATTCCCTCGATACCGTGCCATCAATTGACATTTTATTCAGAATGCGAATAGCAGGTGGTGTGGGCGGCGCGGAAGCGGCAGTTCTCGCGCATGCGGCAGATATTGCAGGTGGGGCGGGTCTGGGCGTCGTGGACTTCGCCGTCGAACAGGCCGATCACCGCGGTCACGCTTTTGGTGGGCATGAGCAGGCTGGTGGGCGTGACGGTCAGGCCGATGAGCCGCGTGGCGTTGAGCGCAGCCGCGATTGAGCGCTGCGCCGTAAGCGGGCAGTCGCCGTAGCCGGGACTGAAGCGCCAGTTGCCGGCGAGCCCATGAACGGCGGCGTCCGTCTTGACCCGCTGGTCCATTTGCTCTACGGCGGCTTCCACGTAAGCGGAGCACGCGGCGTCGAGCACGGCGCCCTCCAGGGGATGTTGGGCTCCCGTGGTGCGCAGGCGACGCTCGGCGTCCATGCCGAGGGTGCATGCCATGAGCGCGGCAAAGCGGGCGTCTTTGAGATGTCGATAGATATCGCGACCGCGCAGTTCAACGTTGGTGCCGACCAGGCGAATGCAAGGTTCTCCCTGCTCGTCCACACCCGTGGCATCGACGGCAAACACGCGGCGCACGCCACGGGGCTCAATGTCCAATTCCAGACGTTCAACGACAAGCTCAATACGCTGCGACAACTCGGGCTCAATCTGCTGGCCGCCGTAACCCAGATACCGCAGCATCTCGGCACGGTCGACACGGGGATGGTGCGCAGCATCGACACGGTAAAGCGCCGGCGACGCAAGGTCGGCCGGCACTTCGACAGTGGTTGTATCGATGTGCGGTTTTTCCATTACCCCAGGCGCTCCATAATGGTCGCGGCGATCGCAGGACGGTTCATAGTGTACAGGTGCAGGCCGTCGGCGCCGTGCTCCTTGAGGTCGCAAAGCTGGCGGGCTGCATAATCTACACCAGCTGCCTGCAGGCTCTCGGGGTCGTTCTCGTACTTGGCGAGAATCTTGATGACGGGGGAGGGCAGCGACGCGCCGCACATAAAGACCATGCGGCTGATCTGTGACTTGCCCATAAACGGCATGATGCCCGCGGTAATGGGCACGGTGATGCCGGCCTTGTCGGCAAGCTCGCGAAAACGGTAGAAGCACTCGTTATCAAAGAAGAGCTGCGTCACAAAGAAGCTCGCGCCGGCGTCCTGTTTTTGCTTGAGGTGTTCGACCGAGACGTTGAGGTCCTCACAGGCAATGTGGCCCTCGGGGTAGGCTGCGGCGCCCACGCAAAAGCCGGCGTCGACGAGCTCGGGGATGAGGTCGCGGGCGTAGGCGTAGTCGGAGGCGGGCTTGTCGTCCTCGGTCGCGCCGGCGGGAAGATCGCCGCGCAGGGCCAGCACGTTTTCCACGCCGGCCGAGCGATACTCATCGATCTTGGCGGCGATATCGGCATGCGAGCGGCCAACGCAGGTGAGGTGCGCCACCGAGGGTGTATCGAATTCGCTCGTAATCATATGCGCGATGGGGGCGGTGGCGGCACCGTTGCCCGAGCCGCCGGCCGAGCAGGTGACCGAGACAAAGCTCGGCGAAAGCTTGCACAGATTGCCTGCCACCTCGCGAGCCATGTCGAGGGTAAGCTCGCCCTTGGGCGGGAACATCTCAAACGAAACGGGTGCGGTGCCCTGGGATGCTGCCTGCTTAAAAACCTCGTCGACGCGCATATCGTGCTCCTCTAGATACGTAATAGTGTGATGTGTTGTAAGGATTCTACAGCACCACTGTGCCACGGTGGAGTTTCACTCGCTATTTGGGGATACCGATCAAAGATGCCTTGCTATCTACATTCCCTATAGCAGAGCGGGGCTAATCTAAGTACGGACTATAAAGACTGGTATCTGATGCGAAATACCAGTTAATAAAGCCCCGTCCCAAATTGACTACCCTTAAACCATGGAGAGAGGTCTGCAATTTATGCAGTTGATTGGCTGTTGAGGGTGGCAACGCCGCCTCGATAGGGTAACCTCATTGATTGGTTTCGCGACAGCAACATAACGGTAATGTCGCGGAAACACGGCGAGTCTAAGCTATGACTCGTTCGTTAGTAATCAACACCGCTTCTCACGCGGTGCCGATACGAAGGGAGTTCCGTATGGCCGATCTTACTGACCGCTTCGGGACCATGGTGTTCTCTGAGGAAGTCATGAAGGACTACCTCCCCAAGGACATTTGGAAGCGCCTTGCTGCAACCCTCGAGGGCGGTGAGCCGCTCGACCTGGATGTGGCCAACGCCGTTGCCCATGCCATGAAGGTCTGGGCCATCTCCAAGGGCGCGACGCACTACGCGCACTGGTTCCAGCCGCTTTCGGGCATTACTTCCGAGAAGCACGACAGCTTCCTGGAGCCCAACCACGACGGCACCGCCATTACCAAGTTTACGGGCAAGAACCTCATCCAGGGCGAGCCCGATGCCTCGAGCTTCCCCAACGGCGGCCTGCGTGCTACCTTCGAGGCCCGTGGCTACACCGCTTGGGACCCCACTAGCCCCGCCTTTATCAAGGACGATGTCCTGTGCATCCCCACGGCTTTCTGCTCCTACACGGGCGAGGCCCTGGACAAGAAGACCCCGCTGCTGCGTTCCATGACCGCGCTCTCGCGTGAGTCTAAGCGCGTTTTGGCGCTGTTTGGTAAGACCCCCAAGAAGGTCGTTCCTTCCGTGGGTGACGAGCAGGAGTACTTCCTGATCAAGAAGGACGCTTACCGCAAGCGCAAGGACCTGGTCATCACCGGCCGCACCCTCTTTGGCGCCGCTCCCTGCAAGGGCCAGGAGCTCGAGGAGCACTACTTTGGCGCTATCCGCCCCACCGTCTCGGCCTACATGAAGGACCTGGACGATGAGCTGTGGGCGCTCGGCATTCCCGCCAAGACCAAGCACAACGAGGTTGCTCCCTGCCAGCATGAGCTCGCCCCCGTCTATGGCGAAGTCAACGAGGCCATCGACCAGAATCTGGTCATGATGGAGAAGATGAAGCTCATCGCCTCCCGCCACGACTTGGTCTGCCTGCTGCACGAGAAGCCCTTCGAGGGCATCAACGGTTCGGGCAAGCACAACAACTGGTCGCTTGGCACCGAGTCCGAGAATCTGCTCGATCCGGGCGACACCCCGCTCGACAACCTGCAGTTCATCGTCTTCCTCACCGCGGTGATCGAGGCCGTTGATAACTATCAGGAGCTCCTGCGTGCCTCCGTTGCCTCGGCCGGCAACGATCATCGTCTGGGCGCCAACGAGGCTCCTCCGGCGATTATGTCCATCTTCCTGGGCGACCAGCTTACCGAGGTCGTCGAGAAGATCATCGATGGCAAGGCTTCCGTCCATGCCACGCGCGGCGTGCTTGACCTGGGTGCCGATACCCTGCCCAAGCTGATGCAGGACAACACCGACCGCAACCGCACCTCCCCGTTCGCCTTCACCGGCAACAAGTTCGAGTTCCGTGCCTGCGGCTCCGAGCAGAACGTCTCCGACTCCAACCTGGTGCTCGATGCCGCCGTGGCCAAGTCGCTCAAGTCCTTCGCCGACGCGCTTGAGGGTACGCCCGAGGATAAGTTCCAGGACGCCGCGCTCGAGTACTGCAAGAAGGTCCTGACCGACCACCAGCGCATCCTCTTCTCCGGCGATGGCTACTCCGACGAGTGGCCCGTCGAGGCCGAGAAGCGCGGCCTTGCCAACAACAAGACCACGGCCGATGCCCTGCCCGCCTTTGTTTCCGATAAGGCCATTGCGCTCTTTGAGGAGACGGGTGTCCTGACCAAGGCCGAGGCTCAGTGCCGCTATGACTGCAAGCTCGAGAAGTACAACAAGCTCATGAACATCGAGGCTACCACGATGGTTCGTGAGGCGCGTCGTACCTATCGCCCGGTCATTACCGCCTATGCTACCAAGGTCGCTAAGGGCCTTGAGACTATTCGTGCCGCCGGTGCTGAGGCTGCCATGCAGTGCGAGCAGAACACGCTCAACAAGCTCTGCAACGGTATCACCGCCATCAACGATTCCATCAAGGCACTCGACGCCGTGCATCAGAAGGCCGAGGCTCTCGATGGTCAGGATCAGGCCAATGTGTATGCACACGAGGTCGTTCCCGCTATGGACACGCTGCGCGCCGCCGTGGACGCCATGGAAGAGATCGTGGCCGCCGACTACTGGCCGGTTCCGACCTACGACGACATCCTGTTTTACGTGTAGAGCGTAACTGACATATCGTCACGGTATTGAGCCGGGGTCCGCATCATGCGGGCCCCGGTTTTTGTTTGCGAAGGACGCTTTGAAGCCCGTTTTGCCGCCGATTCGCCTAGGTATAAAGGGTTGTGGGCAAAAAACGTCAAATATGAGTACTGTCACAAGTCCTGTAGCATTATTTATTTGCAAAATATGCAGTGTTACGCAACATATGTCCAAGTACTTAGCCGATAAACGTCTGCAATTCTTCCGCCGTAGGACACCTGACGTCTAAATCGATTTCTGAAGGCATGAAATCGCTGTTACTAAATCGGTAACAGTACTCATATTTGCCATTTTTTGCCCACAGGCCTTGCGATGATGCCGGGATTCGCACCCTGTCGGGTTCGAATCCCGGCATATCGGTAGCAAAAAGCCCGTCACTGCAAGGGCAACGGGCTTCTCAGTTTAAATGGTGCCCCCAGCGGGATGTCCGCGTGCGGCTGACGCCGCCCGCTTTCGCCGCGTCGCTTCGCTCCTTGCGTGCTGCGCTGGAAAACGCTTCGCGTTTCCTCAGCTCCGCACCCTGTCGGGTTCGAATCCCGGCGCATGGGTAGCAAAAAGCCCGCTACCGCGAGGGTAACGGGCTCTTCAATTCAAATGGTGCCCCCAGCGGGATTCGAACCCGCGATATCCACCTTGAAAGGGTGGCGTCCTTGGCCGCTAGACGATGGGGACAGCGGGAAAGAGTATAGCAGACTTTTTTAGCCGTTCACATATCGTTGGCAAACTGAAAAACCACCACAAAGGTGCCTGTCCCCTTTGTGGTTGTGAGGTGCTAGGGGAGGAGCTTCATGGCTGCGTCGTGGGCGGCGTGCTCGTAGGTGTCGTCGAGGGGCTTGAGCGGCAGCAGGGCGGCGGCCTGCGCATCGCCGCGGCGCTCGAGGGCGTGCGCGATCAGCCAGTCGGCGAGTTCGGGGTTCTTGGGCAGCGCCGGCCCGTGCAGGTACGTGCCGATGACGCCCTTGTAGATCAGACCCTCAAGGCCATCGTCGCCGTTGTTGCCGGTGCCCGTGACGACGGACGTTCCGAGTGGCGTGGCCTCTGCATCGAGCAGGGTGCGGCCGCCGTGGTTCTCAAATCCCACAAAGGGCTCGGGTGCCAGATCGGTTTTGACGGCTACGTTGCCGATTAGGCGGTCGGAGCCGCGTACGGTTTCGGCGGCAATGACCCCCAGACCCTCAATGCGATTCTCACCCATGTAGTACGAACGGCCGAGCAGCTGATAGCTGCCGCAGATGGCGAGCAACGAACCGCCATCCTCAACATAGGATGCGACCTTGTCTTTTTGAGCGAGCAGTTCATGTGCGACCGCCAGCTGGTCGCGGTCGGAGCCACCGCCCATCATGACGATATCGGCATCGGTCAAATCAAGCGTTTCGCCCATACGGACCTCGTCCACGCGCACGGGGATGCCACGCCAGGCGCAGCGGCGCTCGAGGGCGATGACGTTGCCGCCGTCGCCGTAGAGGTTAAGGGCATCGGGATACAGGTAGACGATGCGCAGCGGGTGCGAAAGCTCGACTGGCGCGATGCCGACAGGAAGAGCGCTGCCGTCGGCACGGGCTACGGCGCGCCCGGCAACAGCGTCGGCGGTGGCGCCTTTCAGCCCGTCGAGCTCCTTGACCAGCGGCGGGAAGGCCGTGTAATTGGCGACGGCGTAGAAGGTGTCATTGGCGGCCTCGTCTGCCACGGCGCCAATTGCCTGCGCGACGTCCGAGATAATCGCGGCATCGATGCCGGCGTACTTGAGGCGCACCTGCATGTCGTGCGCGCGCGTGCCTCCGGCAAAGGCGACAAGACCCGGCGTGTCGGCGATGCGCTCAAAGTCGACGTCGTAGATCCACGATACATCGTGGCCGTCGGCGTCGTTGTCGTTGAGGAAGAAAGCGCAGAGTCTGCCGCCTGCCGTCTTGATGGACTGGATTTGTCGATCGAAGCCTACGGGATTCTTAGCCAGGTTGGCCTCGATGGTGCGGCCGGCGATATCCCAGCGGCCCATGCGCCCGCCGGCGGGGACGTAGGCGTCGAGCGTGGGCTGCAGGTGCGCCGTATCCACGCCTAACTCATGTGCGGCAAAGAATGCAGCGGCAACGTTGTAGACCATGTACAGGCCGTTGTAGCGTGTGGCGATGTGTACGGCAGCCGCGTCGGACGCAGATCCAAAGACCAGGTCGAAGCCGTAGCCGTCGCAGCCGAGCTCCACGCCCGTCACACGGCGGACCAGTGCGGGGCGTGCCCAACCGCACGAGGGGCAATGGTAGGCGCCGAGCTGGCCGTATTGCACGTAGTCATACTCCAGCGGCGCGTTGCACTGCGAGCAAAAGCGCGAGTCGCTAATACGGTCGGACTCGGTGTTGGTGGCGCCGTCGATGCCAAAGGCAATGCTCGCGTTGGGAACGCGCGCGGCAATCGAGGCGCACAGCGGGTCGTCGGCGTTGTAGATGAGCGTTGTCGTCGGAGAGAGCTCCAACGCATGGGCGATGACGTCTTGGGTATGGTCGATCTCGCCATAGCGATCCAGCTGGTCGCGGAACAGGTTGAGCAGCACAAAGTACGTCGGCTTGAGCTTGGGCAGGACGCGCACGGTGTAGAGCTCATCGCATTCAAAAACGCCCACGCGCTTGCCGCTGTCAGTGTGCTTAAGGCCACTGCGGGCCTCGAGCAGAGCACCCACCACACCGGGCTCCATATTGTTGCCGGCACGGTTGCACACCACGGTAGCGCCGCTGGCGGCAACGGCGTCGGCGATGAGGTTGGAGATGGTGGTCTTGCCATTAGTGCCGGTGATCACCACGCTGCGGTCGACAAGGCCGGCGAGGTCGCTCAGCAGCTCGGGGTCGATTTTCATGGCGATGCGGCCGGGAAGCACGCCACCTTGGCGTTTGAGGACAGAGCGCAGTCCCCAGCGAGCGATATCGCTCGAGGTGCAGGCAAGAGATGAGCGGAAGTTCATGAAGCCGTTCCTAACATAGATGACATGGTCGGGGCGATCGCGTCGCTAAAAGCCGTAGCGGCGCGCAAATTCCTGGGCAAGCTGCGACACGTCTTCGCAGGCATTGGCCCAGGGGGCAAAGTCGGGAGTGTCCGAGATAATACCGTCCGCTTCCCAAACGGCCTGGTGCGAAAGATCCCAGGGATCGTGTGGCTCGGGCCGGCAGGGAAGGTACGGTGTCTGGTACATGGGGTTCAGTAAGAAGAACGCACCGCCCTCGCAACGGTTGGCAAACTCACGCAGCGCGCGTGTCGCTGGGCGCATCTTGTTTGTTTTGAACAGCAGAATCGTGCGGGCGAGCAGATACCAAGGAGAGTTCTCGAGCGCGTCAGCCCCGATCTCTTCCTCGAGCTGGTGGGCCAGGGCAAAAAAGCCGTCCTGGTCTTCCAGACGAGCGAGGGCGAGCAACACGGTGCCTGCGGCTCGGGTGGGGTAGCCTTCCGCCTTAAGGACGCGGCGGGCGTAGTTGGCGGCAGCACGGTAGCGGGCGCTCGCCATGCACAGCTGCGAGATGGCCTCGAGCGTGTGGAGCCACCCGATAAGGGCCGGCTCGCTCACGGTAAGGTCTGCCGCGGTGACACCGTCGGCCAAAACATTATTGGCCCAGTAGTGCGGGGCTTCCATGTCGAACCCGGGCACGCTTTGCTGCAGGTAATCGGCCGTGGTCGCCTCGAGCTTCATCAGGTCACCCAGGCAGGCGTCAACGGGCGTGTCGGCCAGGATGATGGCGAGCAGCTGCGCGTCGACGGCCAGTGCATCGACGCGGACAATTTTGAGCAGCTCATCGCGCATGTCGTCGAACAGGCGATTGCGCGTCTGCTCGAACTCCTCGTCGCTGCCCATGTCCTCGATGCGATGGAGCTCGTCGAGCAGGTGGCGGTGGACACCGGCATAGGACAGCAGCGCCTGGGCATGCTCGGTCTGCGCATACTTATGAGGGTTGACGTTCACGTCGTTATGGACAAGATCGCGTGCTGCATCGGTGAGTTCGGGGTGCGACGCAACGTAGGCGCGCTCCAGGTAGGCGGGGATGTAGACGCTCGGATCCATTAGAGGTCTCCTCCCTTAAATGGAAGCCCCTGCTCGGCCGCGCGCAGGATGCGCTCGTCGATCTGGGAACGCACGATGTCGTTGGTGGCGACCCAGGCGGCAAAGCTGGCGTTGTCGGGGGCGCCCAGGCCCTCCTGCAGTACCGGCGTCGCCTCGGACAGCGCAAGGACAAGCTCGTCGGTCGAGCCCACGCCCACGTTGACGCGGGCATAGACGCCATCGGGAAACTCGGTTTGGAAGTAGAGCGCCTCGGCTGCGTGCGGGCACGAACGCGCAAGGATACGCAGGTAGTGTTCGGCACCCTCGTAGTCCAGCTCGCGCCAGGCAGCGCTCATCAGCGCGATGAGCGTCCACGGGTCCAAGTCACGCTCCGCATCTTTGGGGCGGCGGCGCAGCGGGGTATTCGCGAGGTACGGCACGGAGTGAGCGGAGCGAAAGCGCTTGAGCTCCTCGGCGGGGTATTCGAGCTTTGCCATGGCGAGCATCGCGGTGTGGCGGACACCAGCGGGGTCGTTGGGCGCAAAGTCCAAGCTGCGATTCGCGGCTTCGAGCGACATGCGGTAGCGTCCGCTAATGAGCGCGCGCGATGCCAAGGCGGCAAGCCAGCGCAGGTAGGGTCGGCGCATAAGGTCGCCTGCGGCCTCACGCTCGTAGGGGTCCTGCGCCGAGGCGATTTTGAGTGCCAGGTCATGCTCGACCTCATCGCACTTGGACACCAGGTACTGTACGTATTCCTCGTTGGATTCGGCGGTGAGTGCCGTCAGCATGCGTTGGGCATCCCAGTTGGCCGGATCGAGTGCGGCCGCCTCGCGGAGCATGTTCTCGGCGGCTGCCTCTTCCTGCTCGGCTTGGGCATCGTCGGGGATAAAGGGAATGCGGTAGTCGACGGCCTCGACCACCTTGGCAATCAGATGCCCGGCGCGGTCGCGGTCGTGCACGATGAGCGGTGCGGGGTTGCGGGCGAATTGTTCCATCAGACGCTCTACGGCGGCAGCGTCGGTGAGCGGGATATTGTCGCGGCGCAAGGCCTCAAGAACGAGGCGATGGCAATCCTCTTGAATGGGATCGAATGCCATGGGGCCTCCTTTGCTGCGGTTAGGGTTCAAATGTCTCTATATAAGGTTCTAGTTTACCCGCATGTGGCACACCGGGGGTGCCGCACTTGGACTTGCACCTTTGCACCACGAAGACGGATGTCGCACAAATGTCTGCACCTTGGACGACCGAGTGGTATCACGGTGCCGCAAACGGTCGATTTTTGGCGGCGAACGGTGCATATTTTGGAGGGGCACAGTCCTGCCCGGGATATGTAGTCAACCTTGATAAAACGTTTGCCCAGCTTGGGAGTATGAATGCCGCACAAGGGTCTTCAGGGATAGAAAAAACGTTTCATCATTGGCGGCTTTAGGTGAATAACTGACCAACCAGAACGGTAAAATAGAGTTTGTCTGAGCGTTGAGACGTTTAGACATCGCGCATTGTCATCGCCGGCAACGCGCAAACCGGTCCTAACGGAGCCAATTGGGTGCTCCGTTATATACGCAAGTCTAAGAGGGGCTTGTTTAGGAGGCACAGTATGGGACGTTTTACCAATCCTCGCGATCTGTACTTTGGTGAGGGCGCTCGCCACGAGGTAAAGAACCTCAAGGGCAAGAAGGCCATCATCGTTTCTGGCGGCAGCTCTATGCGCCGCGGCGGGTTCCTGCAGGACGTTGAGGCCGACCTTAAGGAAGGCGGCTTCGAGGTTAAGCTGTTCGAGGGCGTCGAGTCCGACCCGTCCATCGAGACGGTCATGAAGGGCGCCGAGGCCATGCGCGAGTTCGAGCCCGACTGGATTATCGCCATCGGTGGAGGCTCGCCCATCGATGCCGCTAAGGCCATGTGGGTCTTCTACGAGTATCCCGAGGAGTCCTTCGAAAACATCATCCAGCCGTTCAGCTTCCCTGAGCTGCGTCAGAAGGCTCATTTCTGCGCCATCTCCTCTACCTCCGGCACCGCTACCGAGGTCACCGCGTTCTCCGTCATTACCGACTACGCCAAGGGCATCAAGTACCCGCTGGCCGACTTCAACATCACCCCTGATGTCGCCATCGTCGACCCCGAGCTCACCTATACCATGCCCGCCAAGCTGTGCGCTCACACCGGCATGGATGCTCTGACCCACTGCATGGAGGCCTACGTTTCCACCTGCGCCTCTATGTTCACCGACGCCAACGCTCTGCACGGCATCCGCGAGATCGTCGAGTGGCTGCCCAAGTCCTATGCTGGCGACCATGAGGCCCGTCAGCACATGCACGAGGCTCAGTGCATCGCCGGTATCGCCTTCTCCTCGGGCCTGCTCGGCATCGTTCACTCCATGGCTCACAAGACCGGTGCTGCCTTCGAGAACGGCCACATCATCCACGGTGCCGCTAACGCCATGTACCTGGGCAAGGTCATCCAGTGGAACTCCAAGGATCCCCGTGCTGCCGAGCGTTACGCTTACGTGGCCAAGGAGATCCTGCACCTTCCCGGCGAGACCAACGAGGAGCTCATCGCTGCGCTCGTCCAGAAGATCCGCGACCTCAACGACCAGCTCAACATTCCGCAGTCCATCAAGGATTACGCGAATGGTGGCGTGAAGGTCGACGCCGAGAACCCGCAGATGGTTTCCGAGGAGGAGTTCCTCGCCAAGCTGCCCGAGATCGCCGCGAACGCCGAGCAGGACGCCTGCACGCCCGAGAACCCGCGTGAGACCAAGGCTGCCGACTTCGAGAAGATCCTCAAGGCCTGCTACTACGACACCGACATCGATTTCTAATCGACTCTTGTTATCGTAACGAGGGGCTCCGCACGTATCCGTACGGAGCCCCTTTCTTTTTTAGAGAATGGGATAGTTATGGCTGCAATTTTCAATAGCCCCAGCAAGTACATCCAGGGTCCGGACGAGCTCGCCAAGCTCGGCTCCTATGTCGAGCCGCTCGGCGCTAAGGCCCTCGTCATCGTGACGCCTTCGGGCAAGAAGCGCGTCGGTGCCAAGATCGAGGGCGGCTTTGCCGAGGCCAAGGCCGAGCTGCTGTTTGAGGACTTTAACGGCGAGTGCTCCAAGGGCGAGGTCGATCGCCTGGTTGCGCTCGCTCGCGACAACGGTTGCGACATCATCGTCGGCGTCGGTGGCGGCAAGATCCTCGACACCGCGAAGGCCGTCGCCTATTACCTGGAGTCCCCGGTTATCATTTGCCCCACCATTGCCTCGACCGATGCACCGTGCTCGGCACTTTCGGTGCTTTACACCGATGACGGCCAGTTCGATAAGTACCTCTTCCTTAAGGCAAACCCCAATATCGTCCTGATGGATACGACGGTTATCGCGGCGAGCCCGGTGCGCCTGACGGTTTCCGGTATGGGCGATGCGCTCGCAACCTACTTCGAGGCCCAGGCGACGCACGATGCCGACGGCGGCACCTGCGCTGGCGGCAAGGGCGGCATGGCTGGTCTGGCGCTCGCCAAGCTCTGCTACGAGACGCTTATGGCCGATGGCGTCAAGGCCAAGGTTGCGCTGGAGAAGGGTGCGCTCACGCCTGCCGTCGAGCATATCATCGAGGCAAACACGCTGCTCTCCGGCATCGGCTTTGAGAGCTCGGGCCTTGCTGCTGCTCATGCCATCCACAATGGCCTGACGATGCTGCCCGAGTGCCACGGCATGTATCACGGCGAGAAGGTCGCCTTTGGCACTATCGTCCAGCTGGTACTCGAGGATGCTCCGACTGAGAAACTCGAGGAAGTCTTGGGCTTCTGCATTGAGCTGGGCCTGCCGGTCACGATGAAGGAACTTGGCGTTGCCGAGCTTACGCGCGAGCAGGCCATGATTGTTGCCGAGGCCGCCTGCGCACCCGATGACACCATGTGCAACATGCCGTTTGAGGTGACGCCCGAGATGGTTGCAAACGCCATTCTGGGTGCCGACGCACTGGGTCACTACTATCTCATGGATGAGTAAATCAAGCTAAGGAAGGGGCAAAGCCAACAGATGGCTTTGCCCCTTTTTGCTATGGTGCAAAGGGGTCAGGTTACTTTGCACCAATCGTTGTTTGATGAAGGGCGGATTCTCGTATGGCGCTTCCTGTGGTTTACGGCGGTCCCGGCCGGTATGTTCAGGGGCCGGGCGAACTGTCGCGTCAAGGCAAGTATTTGTCATGGTTGGGCTGCGCTGCCTATGTCTTGTTTGACCGGGGCACCGAGGATCGGCTGTGCAGGCAGATCGTCGATGGATTTCTGGACGAAGATCTAAGCGAGCCGTTCTTTAAGATTTATGACGGTCCGTGTACGGAAGAGGCCGTTGTCGAAATGGCTAAGGAAGCCCAGGCCGAGTATTGCGACATGGTAGTGGGTATTGGCGGCGGCAAAATGCTCGATATCGCCAAGGCCGTTGCGTTTTATGCCGAGTTGCCGTTGTGCGTATGCCCCACGGCGGCATCGATGGACGGTCCGTGCAGCGAGATTTCCGATGCCGATTTGCAGGGTGTTGCAGATGCGGTCTTTAGAAACGAGCGCAATATGGCTAACGAACAGGCCAAGGTGACCAAACTAAAGCTCGTGCAGTTCATGTGCGAGGCATAGCTTGGCACTTGATTGACCTTGTGCAATCGAGGCGGCGATGGGCCATGGGCTATTTGCCGCAAAGATGCGCCGCGTGTAATTTGCCCGAGGCGTGGACCGATAGCGTATCATTATCTCTTGCTTGTTTGCACTGCTCAGGGAGGGGCCGCGCATGGCGCAGGAACACGATCTGTTTGATGACATTATCGAGATCAGCAAGGGTTTCGACTTTCTTAAAAACCCGCTTGGCGGTGTGACCGATGCACTCGATCCGTCGGCGCCTCAATGGAATCCTGCTGACTACAAGGAGCGCCCGCGCGGCAACACCATTCCGTGCCTGACCTGCAAAAACGAAAAGAGCGGCTGCACCGCGTGCATGGACGTGTGCCCGGTCAACGCTATCGAGGTCGAGGAAGACTCCATCGAGATCCTCGACTCCTGTCGCAAGTGCGGCCTGTGCGCCGCTGCCTGTCCGACCGAGGCGATCATCTCGCCGCGCCTGGCGCCCAAAAACGTCTACGACGACATTGTCTCGGCGGCTACGAGCCACGAGACCGCCTACGTCACCTGCACGCGTGCCCTTAAGCGCATGCCGCGCGAGAACGAAGTCGTCGTTGCCTGCGTGGGCGATATTACGGCCGAGACCTGGTTCTCGGTACTGGCAGACTATCCCAACGTGAGTGTGTACCTGCCGTTGGGCGTGTGCGATAAATGCCGCAACACCGGCGGTGAGGACATTCTGGGCGAGGCGATTGCGAAGGCCGAAGAGTGGTCTGGCACGGGTATGGGCCTGGAGGTCGATCCCAAAAGCCTCAAATGCCATAAGCGCCGCGAGTACGAGCGCAAGGAGTACATGGAAAAGATTGCCCGCACCACGGGCCTGACGGTGACCAAGCTCAACCCAGCGACGGCGGCGCTGGCCTCGGTGACGCAGAAGCTCAAAGCCCATCGCCATCAGATTACCCAGCTGGAGCGCACGCTCAACACCATGTGCGGCACCACGACGACCAAGCGTCGCCGTTCGCTCACGCACGGGCGGCAGCTGGTGCTCTCGACGCTGCAAAACCACCCCGAGCTTGCCCAGAACATGCAGGTGAGCACGCCGGAGTGCGATTTTGACAAGTGCACGTCGTGCGGCGAGTGCGTCAATGTATGCCCCACGTTCGCCTGCGATTTGGTGGGAAGCGGTCGCTTTGCACTGGAGTCCACGTATTGCCTAGGTTGCGGAGCTTGCGTCAAGGTGTGTCCCGAGCATGCGCTTAAGTTGGTTGAGCATGATGCATCCAACCTGGTGGTCGTCGATCCCGAGGCCGAGGAAAAGGCCGCCCAGAAGGCGAAGGCTCATGAAGAAGCTGAGAAGGTCAAGGCCGAAGCAAAGGCCAAGCTCGACAAGATGCTCGATCAGGTGGAGAAGCTCGCAGACTAGCTAAAAGAACGTAAATGATGGCCGGTGGGACAGGTACTGCCCCACCGGCCAAAAAAGTTGCGGTGGAATAGTTCCTGTTTTGCCCTTAAGCTGGCCATTCTAGGAACTATTCCACCGCAACTAATAAATGGTTAGTTCATGCTGCTTTGGTGGCCGGTTCGACCGGTACCGTTGCGCGTCACGGTTTCATGGAGCAAAAAGAACCCGGGGACCTGTTTTGTCTCGGTGTATTCCATAAGGATGCCGTCGGCGTTGTAGGTCTGCCCGCGTATAACGGCGAGTGCGTTAAAGTCGTCGAGATCGAGCACGCGCGCATCTTCGGGCGTGGGGTGCTCGATCGTTACATCGCGTTTGCCCGTGGCAATCTTAATGCCAAGGTCTTCTTCGAGGTAACGATAAATCGAATCGTTGACAATCTCGGGTGTCAGTCCCGGTACCTGTGAGCTTAGGTAATAGGAGTCGTCGGAGCACACGGCATGTCCGTCTGCATAACGAATGCGTTTGGCGCGTGTGAGCTCACAGCCTTCGGGAAACCCGGTAATCCCGGAGAGTGCCTTGCTACAGATGAGGAGCTCAAAGACGGTGGTGACAGTCTTGAGCTCAAAGCCTCGGCTGGTCGCGATTTCCTTAAAGGTCTCGAGTCCGCCGCCACCACGACTCTTCTCGTCACTGATGTTGCGAATGACGCGCATGCCTTTGCCTTGCTGGGGGAGCACGTAACCATCTGCCGCAAGCATCGAGATGGCGCGACGGACCGTCATGCGCGAACAGTCAAACAGCTGCGTGAGCTCAGTCTCCGAAGGCAGATAACTCTGATAGGCGTATGTGCCGTCGTCAATCGACTGCTTCACGTTGTCATAAATAGTTTGGAAGATGGCTCGCGCCATGACGGTCTCCTAGAGCTGGGCGCGTGAACGACGGATGAGGGCCGCCCGCGCAGGTGTCAATCGATTTACTTGCTGGGGTCGATTATATATTTGCCCATGGCACGCAGGGCCGGGTCTGACAGGATGGCGCCGAGTTCATCGAGGGAAGCTACCTTTGCGACCATCGAGGATACGTCGAGCCTGCCAGAGTCGATGAGCTCGAGCGCACGACGCTGCGTATAAGGGTTAATGTAGGACGAGGTAAGCACAAGCTCCTTCTGGAAGACCTCGAAGGGCTTGACGGTGATTGTCTCATCTGGCTTGGTGAGGCCGAACATCATGACCGTAGCCTTGTGGCCGGCGATCTGGATGGCCTGCTCGATGGTGACGGGCTTGCCAACACACTCGATAACGACATCGACGTTGCCGACGCCCTCCTGCTTCAGGCGGGCCGGGACGTCCTCGTGGATGGAATCAATTGCCAGGTCGGCGCCGAGTTTGAGCGCAACCTCGCGCTTGCCTTCGACGGGCTCGAGCAAGACAACCTTGGTGGCGCCGGCGTTTTTAGCAAGCTGCATCATGAGCAGACCGATCATGCCACCGCCGATAACGACAACTGTGCTGCCGGGCTTGATGTTGCACATATCGATGCCGTGCAGGCAGCAGGCGACGGGCTCGGTCATAGCGCCCTGCTCGAAGCTGGTGTGATCGCCCAACTTGTAGACTTGCTGCATATCGACGGAGCAGTACTCGGCAAAGCCGCCGTTAACGGTGGTGCCGTAACCGGTCATATGCTCGCAGTAGTGGTTGATTCCGTCGCGGCAGGGTTCGCAGCAGCCGCAGGGATGGTTTGGGTCGATGCACACGCGATCGCCCGGTTTAAAGCCAGCGACGTCGCTGCCCACGGCCTCGACAACGCCCGCAAACTCATGACCAAGGATCGTGGGCGGGGTAACGTCGGCTGCACCCTTGTCGCCTTCATAGATATGAACGTCGGTACCGCAGACGCCGCAAGCTTTGACGTTGATCAGAACGTCGCGCCTGCCCACGGCCGGCTTTGCCGATTCCTCGACTCTGAGGTCGTGCTTTCCATAGAAGACCGCGCTTTTCATGGTGACTCCTTAACGTGGCGGTGAATGTTGTAATGAAGTATAGGTATGTCTATAGATATAGACAAGCACATCTAGACAAGTAGAAAAGAAATTTATAATGCAGTCATCAGCTATGTCAGATTTAACAGGCGAAATACTGGACATATACCGTTTACGGCCAATAATCAACCGTTTACCGACCGTAGTATTTATGCTAACTTGTCTAGATAAGTGATATGATAAAAATGGAAGCGCAAGAAGCCGGGGACACGGGCCCACCCGTCCTATTGCACGAGGTACACGCAAACGGCGCGTCTGCGGTCTCGAGTGAAGCCAAAACCGCAGTCGCTCCGAATGAAGAGAGGGGGATTCCCCGTCATGATGCAAAAGATACAACGTTTCGGCGGTGCAATGTACACGCCTGCAATTCTTTTCGCATTTTCCGGAATCGTCGTCGGCCTGGGTACGTTGTTTACCACCGAGGCGATCTTTGGCGAGATGGCCACAGCGGGTCATCTTTGGTTTGATTGCTGGAATGTGCTGCTCCAGGGTGGTTGGACGCTCTTTAACCAGATGCCGTTGCTGTTTTGCGTAGCGTTGCCAATCTCGCTCGCGAACAAGCAGAACGCTCGCTGCTGCATGGAGGCTTTGGCCATCTACCTTACCTTCAACTACTTTGTAAGCACAATCTTGGGGCAGTGGGGCCCTGTCTTTGGGGTCGACTACTCTGTCGAGGCGGGCAGCGGTACTGGTCTTGCCACTATCGCAAGCATCAAAACGCTTGATATGGGCATCATGGGCGCGCTTATCATTTCAGGTATCGCCACGATGCTTCACAACAAGTACTTCGACACCGAACTTCCTGAGTGGCTGGGCGTGTTCTCGGGCTCCGTGTTCATCTATATGATCGGTTTCTTCGTTATGGTTCCGGTCGCTCTTATCGCCTGCCTGGTGTGGCCGCATGTTCAGGCTGCTATCTCCGCCTTCCAGGGATTCATCCTTTCCGCCGGTACGTTTGGCGTGGGTGTCTTTGCTTTCTTCGAGCGCGTGCTGATCCCTACAGGCCTGCACCACTTTATCTATACGCCGTTCTATTACGACAACGCGGCGGTCAACGGCGGCATCTTTGCTGCTTGGGCCAACATCCTGCCCCAACTGGCTGCCGATCCGAGCATTGCTCTTAAGGATGCCGCACCCTGGGCTGCCTATACCTGCCCTGGTTGGACTAAGGTCTTCGGCTCGCTTGGCGTCGCCATTGCGTTTTATATGACCGCCAAACCCGAGCGCAAGCAGCGCGTCAAGGCTCTGCTGATCCCGGTCACCCTTACCGCTATGCTTTGCGGTATCACCGAGCCGCTTGACTTCACCTTCCTGTTCATCGCGCCCGGCCTGTTCGTCGTCCACTGCGTGCTCGGAGCGCTCGGCTGCATGGCTCAAAACCTCCTTGGTGTCGTGGGCATCTTCGACGGCGGCATCATCTCGATGCTCTCGTGGGACTGGCTGCCCCTTTGGGCCGCACACGGTCTGCAGTACGCCATCTCCATCCTTGTCGGTCTGTGCTTTACCGCCCTTTGGGTCGTGGTCTTCCGTTTCCTGATCGTCAAGTTCGACTTTAAGACCCCCGGTCGCGAGGATGACGATGTTGAGGTCGAGCTCAAGTCCAAGGCCGACTACAAGCAAAAGCAGGGCGGTGCTGCTGCTGGCAAATCGGTCGCCCAGAGTAAAGATGATGAGCGCTTGGTGCTTGCCGAGAACATCCTCGATCTGCTCGGTGGCACGGATAACATCATCGATGTAACTAACTGCGCTACCCGTCTGCGCGTTAACGTCAAGGACAAGAGCGTCGTTGCACCCGAGGCTTCCTTCAAGGCGATCGGTACGCATGGCTTGGTGGTCCAAGGTCAGTCAATCCAGGTCATCATCGGCCTTACCGTCCCGCAGGTTCGGGAGAAGTTCGAGAGTCTTCTGAAGTTCGAGAGTCTTCTGTAAACCATCGTCCATCGAAACAATCGGCCTTGCAGAGCCGGTATGCACCGCAAGGCCGATTCTAGAGATAAAAAACTCCACTTCTAGGTAACAATTCCAAACCGCGCAAGGCCGCGTGCGGGGACGGATTGAGCAAGCGGCCAGAATGAGGAGGACATCATGTCCAAGAAGAACTATGCCGTGACCATTGCCGGCGGTGGCTCCACCTTCACCCCGGGCATTGCCCTGATGCTGCTCGAGGAGCGCGACCGCTTCCCGGTCAACAAGGTGACCTTCTATGACAACAACGCCGAGCGCCAGGAGATCGTTGCCAAGGCGTGCGAGATCTACTTCCACGAGAACGCACCCGAGGTTGAGTTCAACTACACCACCGACCCCGAAACCGCTTTTACCGGCACTGACTTCGTCCTTGCTCACATCCGCGTGGGTCTGTACGCCATGCGCGAGCTCGACGAGAAGATCCCCCTCAAGTACGGCTGCGTTGGTCAGGAGACCTGCGGCGCCGGCGGCATCGCCTACGGTATGCGCTCCATCGGCGGTGTCATCGAGATCCTGGACTACATGGAGAAGTACAGCCCCAACGCCTGGATGCTCAACTACTCCAACCCCGCGGCTATCGTCGCAGAGGCTTGCCGCGTGCTGCGTCCCAACAGCCGCATCATCAACATCTGTGACATGCCGATCGACCTCATGGATAAGATGAGCCGTATGTGCGGCATCAAGGATCGTCGCGAGCTGCAGTACAGCTACTACGGCCTCAACCACTTTGGTTGGTGGAGCAAGATCTACGACAAGGAGGGTAACGACCTCATGCCGCAGATCAAGGAGCACATGGCAAAGAACGGCTACTTGGACGGCATTGAGCACGAGGCCGGTAAGGAGCAGCACGTCGAGGAGAGCTGGATTCACACCTTCGGCAAGGCCAAGGATGTCTATGCTGTCGATCCCGAGACGATTCCCAATACCTACCTCAAGTATTACCTGTACCCGGACTATGTCGTCGAGACGTCTGACCCCAACTACACTCGCGCCAATGAGGTTATGGACGGCCGCGAGAAGAAGGTCTTTGGCGCTTGCCGCGACATCATCGCCAAGGGTACTGCCAAGGACGGCGGCTTTGAGCCGGATGTACATGCCAACTACATCGTCGACCTTGCCTGCGCACTGGCCGAGAATACGCTCGAGCGCTTCCTGCTGATCGTCCCCAACGATGGCGCTGTGCCCAACTTCGACCCGACGGCCATGGTCGAGGTGCCTTGCATCGTCGGTTCCAACGGCTTTGAGAAGATCTGCCAGGGCCCGATTCCGCAGTTCCAGAAGGGCCTGATGGAGCAGCAGGTTTCCGTCGAGAAGCTCGTTGTCCAGGCTTGGGTCGAGGGCAGCTACCAGAAGCTCTGGCAGGCGCTCACGCTCTCCAAGACCATTCCTTCGGCAAGCGTTGCTAAGCAGATCCTGGACGAGCTCATCGAGGCCAACAAGGATTTCTGGCCTGAGCTTAAGTAAGGACTACTGTCTCGAACTCTCACGCATCTCTGCTTCATTTGCGCCGCCGCGGTGTCCGGATTCGCCCGGATGCTGCGGCGGCGCTATACTTATACAGTTTGAAGTACCTGTACCAAAAGGAGCTGTCGTGTCCCTTTCCATCGGTATCGTGGGCCTGCCCAACGTGGGCAAGTCGACGCTGTTCACCGCGCTTACCAAAAAGACCGGCCTTGCCGCCAACTACCCGTTTGCCACGATCGACCCCAATGTGGGCATCGTCGATGTGCCCGATAGCCGCCTGCAAAAGCTCGCCGACATCGTCAACCCCGGTCGCATTGTGCCGGCGACGGTCGAGTTTGTCGACATTGCGGGTCTGGTGAAGGGCGCTAACGAGGGCGAGGGCCTGGGCAACCAGTTCTTGGCAAACATCCGCGAGACCGATGCCATCTGCGAGGTCGTGCGCTACTTTAAGGACCCCAACGTCATGCGTGAGGTGGGCCGCACGGGCGAGTTCGTCGATCCCGCCGGCGATGCCGACACCATCATGACCGAGCTCATCCTGGCCGACATGGGCACGCTTGAGAAGCAGCTGCCCAAGCTCGAGAAGGAGGCCAAGCGCGACAAGGAACTCATGCCCAAGTTCGAGGTCGCTAAGCGCCTGCTTGCCTGGCTCAACGAGGGCAAGCGCGCCGCATCCATGGAGATGACCGACGAGGAGCGTGCTGCCGCCAAGGGCCTGTTCCTGCTCACCATGAAGCCCATCCTGTATGTGGCCAACGTGGACGAGGATATGCTCAACGACGATCTGGCGCCCATCGATGGCGTCAAGCCGTTGCCCATCTGCGCCAAGATCGAGGCCGAGCTTTCCGAGCTCGATCCCGAGGACGCCGCCGACTACCTGGAGAGCCTGGGCCTGGAGCAGCCCGGCCTGGACGTGCTCGCTCAGGCTGCCTACAAGCTGCTCGGCCTGCAGTCGTTCTTTACGGCCGGCGAGATGGAGGTCAAGGCCTGGACGGTTCGTCAGGGCGCGACCGCTCCGCAGGCCGCCGGCGTCATCCACACCGACTTTGAGCGCGGCTTTATTAAGGCCGAGGTCATTGGCTATGACGACTACATCGAGCTCGGCGGTGAGCAGGGCGCCAAGGCCGCCGGCAAGCTGCGTATTGAGGGCAAGGACTATGTCATGGCCGATGGCGACGTCGTGCACTTCCGCTTTAACGTGTAAGGACGACGTGCATGTTTAAATATGGTAAAAAAGCCGGCTATATGGGTATTGCGCTGCTCGTGCTTGCGGTGATTCCGCTGGTGGTCGCAGCGTGTGTTATCCCCAACATTGGTCCCGAGGTGGCAACAAAGTTTAATGCCGCCGGCGAGGCGACGCGCTGGGGCAAGAGTTACGAGTTGCTGGCACTGCCGGTGCTCAACCTGCTGTTGAGCGTGGCGACGTACTTTACGGCAGGACGCCAGGCTAAAAACAATGATGACTCCGCCGCTATGGCGCGCATCGTGTGCGAGCGCTACCTGCGCAACGGTTGCATTACGGGTGTGTTCCTCAACGTGGTCAACGTTTACTTTATGTACTCGGCGATTACCGGAACGGGCTTTGGCCTTGGTTTCTAGCTTGTCCTTTTAAGCAACGAGCCTGCACATATATTCAATGGCTGCTGCGAGGCCGCCGCTCGATCGTGGTTTAAAGACCATGTCGGCGGCGGCCTCGTTTTCGTATCCGGCGCCACGAAGGGCGAGTGCGATACCGGCTTCTAGAAGGAGCGGCAGGCCGCGTTGACTGGTTGCGATTACGGCAGCCTGATTGAGCGAGCAGCTGTGCGTTTGGCATTGGATGGCAAGTTCACCTTGCGTCGGGCAAGGGACCAGAACGGCGGCGACGCGACTTGATAGCAATGCAAATGCTGTGCGCTCATCGGGCGAAAGGCATTCAGCTTCAACGACGACGAGCTTGGGCGGTGCGCTGTTTGTGCGAAGCGTGGCTCGGTACATGCGGACCGAAGAACCCGTCATAGAAAACTCCTGTGTATTCGTCAAAACGTAAACTATAGTTTACGTTTATGTTCGGCTCCATTTCAAACTCGGCTGCATGGACGAACGTGCGAAACAGATTCTTGGCAGGCGGGTCGAAGAGACACGCAGGGACCTTGGTATCTCCAAGGTTGATTTTTGCGTGGCGACAGGAATCAGCCGACCCTACCTCGACCGAATCGAAGATGGGACGGCAAATTTCACGCTCAAGGTTCTATTTAAGATCGCGCCCGCACTCGGCATGACGGTGTCAGAGCTTCTCGAGGGTATCGAATAGGGCGTTCCCCCGCTGTATTTGACGCTCTTTGGGCGGGTCCCCCTGGTTGCGATGTGCAAAATCGCGAGTATTCAGCACTTGTTCAGCCGTAGATGGTAGCTCGAGCGGCTGGCTTTGCCTTTTTGACAGTAGTTAATCCACACGCTTAATAAAAATGTGGAATAAATATTTACTAGACGGCTCCTTCGTACTAAAAGTTCGTCTAACAATCGGCTGATTCTATGCCTCCGGCGGAGAAACTGCAGAATACTCCGTTTTTTGCACGGCCCGAGGGGGACCACCTGTCGTTTGGGGCTGCGATAAGCGGAACTGCCTTAGGGATTACGCCATCGGGATACGGTCGTGGTTGACTTGGCTGTAGAACAGGCGCTGAATCTCGTCCGCATCACGTGACTGGCCGAGTGCCCACATGGTCTTGGCCACGAGCGTCTCGGTGGTCATGTCGTCGCCGCGCAAAATACCCGGATGATCGGCGTAGGCACGGCCGACCTCATAAACGCCCAGATCGAGGCCCTCTTCGGGGACCTGCGTGGTCATAACGACGGTGCGGCCCGAATCGACCCAGCGGAAAATCGCCTCCTGGAATGACTCGCCGGACTCGCCAAACTCGGGAATACCGCCAATGCCAAAGGTCTCAAGAATTACAGCATCGTAGCTATCGGCTAGGGCGTCCAGGATACCCGGGTTCACGCCGGGCGTAAGCTTAAGGACAAACACGCGCGGGTCGATGCTGTCGTAGAAACGCACCGGGTTTTCGCCCTGATGAGTGCCGTGGAGCCCGTTGCGCACGATGCGGTCGTTGCGGATGTAGGCAATGGGCGGATAGTTGACGCTAATGAACGCGTTAAAGCTCATGGTGCGCTGCTTGCGGGCGCGCGTGCCGGCAATGGCGACGCCGCCAAACACGATCGAGACGTCGTGCGAATGCTCGTCGAGCGCATAGAGCAGACTCTGGTACAGATTGAGCTTGGCGTCGGTAAAAGGGTTGCCCATGGGCTTTTGCGAACCGGTGAGCACGATGGGCTTGGGGCTGTCCTGAATCAGATAGGAAAGCGCCGCCGCGGTGTAGCTCATGGTGTCGGTGCCGTGCAGAATCACGAAGCCGTCGTGGTCGGCATAGCCCTCGACGATGACGTCGCGGATACGCATCCAGTCACTGGGGCGCATATTGGTGCTGTCGATGTTCATGGGCTGCACGACGTCGAGCTCGCAGAGGCCCGAGATCTCGGGGACGCTCTGGGCGAGCTCCTCACCGGTCAGGGCGGGGGAGAGGCCGTTGCCGTCCTCGGTCGATGCGATGGTGCCGCCCGTGGCGATGAGAAGGATGCGCTTCATGCTGGTATTCCTATCGTATTTGCCGCCGCAGAGGCGGAGTCGTTCGGCAGTATTGTGGCACAGGGCGTCCAATGTTCAAACGTATTACATCATCTGTAACGTTTGGTAACACTTCAATTGCCGTCAAATAAGGGCCTAGGTCGTGCGTTTGCCGTGCGCTGATGGCTGCGAGGGGCGAGAAACCCCATATAACGTGTACACTATGAAGGCTATTTTCGTTCATTCACGCGGGTGGGCACCGGCTCCCCGCCAACAAGAGGGGGAACCATGGATCAAAAGGCTTCCGCAAAGGTCCTCGTACTCGACTTTGGTGCGCAGTACGGTCAGCTCATTGCCCGTCGCGTCCGCGACCTCAACGTGTATTCCGAGATCGTCCCCTGCGACATCTCGGCCGACGAGATTCGCGAGATGAACGCCTCTGCGCTCATCCTTTCCGGCGGTCCGGCTTCCGTGTATGCCGAGGACGCTCCGTCTATCGATCCCGCCATCTTTGACCTGGGCCTTCCCGTCCTGGGCTTCTGCTACGGCCATCAGATCACGGCCGTGACGCTCGGCGGCAAGGTCGGCCACTCCGAGGTGGGCGAGTACGGCCGCGCCACCATCACGCGCACGGCCGGCGCCAAGCTCTTTAACTCCACGCCCATGGAGCAGACCGTGTGGATGAGCCACCGCGACGCCGTTTCCGAGGTGCCCGAGGGCTTTACCGTTACCGCCAGCACTGACGTGTGCCCGGTTGCTGCCATGGAGTGCGTCGAGCGCAAGATTTTCACCACGCAGTTCCACCCCGAGGTCAAGCACTCCGAGTACGGTCAGCAGCTGCTGAGCAACTTCCTGTTTGAGATCTGCGGCCTGGAGCCCAACTGGAGCATGGACAACCTGGTCGAGACCATGACGGCCGAGTTCCGCGAGAAGGTCGGCGACGACCGCGTGATTCTGGCTCTGTCCGGTGGCGTCGACTCCTCTGTCGTGGCTGCGCTGGGCGCTCGCGCCGTGGGCAAGCAGATGACCTGCGTGTTCATCAACCACGGCCTGCTGCGTAAGGGCGAGCCCGAGCAGGTGGAGGAGGTCTTCACCAAGCAGTTTGACGTCGACTTTATCCACGTCCACGCCGAGGACCGCTATGCCGAGCTTCTGGCCGGCGTGACCGAGCCCGAGGAGAAGCGCCGCATCATCGGTACGCAGTTCTGGAAAGAGTTCTTCGCCGTGGCGCAGCAGCTCGAGACCGATGGCAAGCCGGTCAAGTACCTGGCTCAGGGCACCATCTACCCCGACATCATCGAGTCCGGCGCTCGCAAGACGGGCGGCAAGACGGCCACCATCAAGAGCCACCACAACCTGATCCCGTTCCCCGAGGGCGTGCACTTCGACCTCATCGAGCCGCTCGATCACTTCTTTAAGGACGAGGTCCGCGCGCTTGGTCTAGCACTGGGCCTGCCGGGCCACATCGTGTTCCGCCAGCCTTTCCCGGGTCCGGGTCTGGCCATCCGCATCATCGGTGCGGTCGACAAGGAGAAACTCGAGATCCTCAAGAATGCCGACGCTATCGTGCGCGAGGAGCTCGATGCCTACAACCAGCGCCTGTTTGAGCAGACCGGCGAGCGCAACTCCGAGCACAGCTGCTGGCAGTACTTTGCGGTTCTGCCCGACATTAAGTCCGTCGGCGTTATGGGCGACGAGCGCACCTACCAGCGCCCGATCATCCTGCGCGCCGTCGAGTCCAGCGATGCCATGACCGCCGACTGGGCCAAACTGCCCTACGACGTGCTGGCCCGCATCTCCGGCCGCATCGTTGCCGAGGTTCCCGGCGCCAACCGCGTGTGCTACGACATCACGTCCAAGCCGCCCGCGACGATCGAGTGGGAGTAGAACAGACGTTCGATTCTGTGTTATAATATCCTGCAATGGGCGCGGCCTCTTCCGAAGCCGCGCCCATTGCTATATTTGGTCGGATATCGACGGAAACCCAAGCTCAGGGAGGTTTGTTGCGATGGCGTACGATTTCAAGAAGGAGTTCAGGGAGCTCTACAGGCCGTCGGGCAAGCCGGGCGTCGTAACCGTTCCGCCTATGAGCTACGTTGCCGTGCGGGGCAAGGGCGATCCCAATGCCGAAGGCGGCGAGTACCAGAACGCGTTGCCGCTGCTCTACGGCGTCGCATATACCATCAAGATGCCGAAGAAGGGCCCGCGGGAAATCGAGGGCTATTTCGACTTCGTCGTGCCGCCGCTCGAGGGCTTCTGGTGGCAAGACCGCGCCGATGGCGAGATTGATTATGCGCGGAAGGACGACTTCAACTTCATCCCGTGCATCCGTCTGCCCGATTTTGTCACTCGCGAGGATTTCGACTGGGCAGTTTCGGAAGCTGCCGCCAAGAAGAAGCTGGACTTCTCGGCGGTCGAGCTGCTGAGGGTCGACGAGGGCCTTTGCGTTCAGTGCATGCATACCGGGCCTTACGACGACGAGCCGGCGACTATAGACGCCATGCGCACATTTGCAGCGGAACGGGGCTACGCCCCCGACTTCTCCGAAGCTCGTCTGCATCACGAGATTCACCTCTCCGACCCGCGCAAGTGCGCGCCGGAGAAGCTCAAGACCGTGATCCGTCATCCCATAAAGTTGATTTAGCGAAGCGAGTGACGCCGATCGCTTCGGCTTTTTGGGGGCTCACCGTGGCGTGGTCGGCAACGGGACGTGCCCTGCGACCGGTGGCGGAGGCCGAGGCGCGGGAGCGCGCGTTCGTTTGCACCGTCTCGCACGGCCTCGCCACCCCGCTCATGGCGGTGACCGCGAACTGCGACGTGCTTGAGGCGGAGGCATCCGATCAGGCCGGCCTTGCGTCCTGGGTCGCCAACATCCGTCCAGCGGCGGACGAGATGGCGACTCGCATCGCTGACATGCTCATGCACATGAGCGGCGACTAGCCAGGGCGATCCCCGCAACGGGCATTATTATCCGGGAAGCGTTTGGTTGCGAGCCACGCCGGTGTGCGGGGCCTGAGTCGTTAGGCTCTCACAGGGGGACCGCGATGGTGGCCACCGCGCCGCCCGAGGGGCTGTTGGCGAGCGAGACGGAGCCCCCGTGGGCGCTTGCGGCCTCGGAGGCGGCGTGGAGGCCGAGCCCGTAGTGGCGGCCTCCGTCGCGCGAGGAGCGGGAGGAGTCGTCTGTGAAGAGGCGCTCGCAGCCGCGTTCGAGGGCGGCGGGAGAGAAGCCCGGTCCGTCGTCGGACACCTCGATGACGAGGTGTCCGCCCGCGACGTCGCAGGAGACCGCCACGCGCGAGCGCGCGTGCTCGGCGGCGTTGGCCACGAGGTTCGCGGCGGCTCGCGCCAGGGCGGTTCGGTCGAGCGGGGCCTCGGGCGCGCCCGCGACAGCAGGGCCCGTGGCCGCGTCGAGCGTCACGCCTCGCGCCCGGGCGATCTGGGCGGCCTCGGCGAGGACCTGCTCGCAGAGCTCGGCCGGCCGCATGGGGGCCCTCTCAGCCCCGCCGGACCCGCGCGAGGCCTCGATGAGCAGGCGCACGTAGCCGTCGAGCCTTTCGACACTGCCGGCTATGTCGCGCGCGGCGGCCGCGAGGTCGGCGTCTTTCTCGTCTTCCAGCTCCTCCGCCACGAAGTCGGCGTTGGCGCGCAGCACGGTGAGCGGCGTCTTGAGGTCGTGGGCGAGCGACGCCACCTGCTCGCGCTGCCCCCGCTCCGCGGCCCAGCGGGCCTCGAGCGACTCGGCGAGGGAGGCCCGCATGGCGTCCATCGCGGCGAGGACGTCGTTCACCTCGCGCACGTTGGTGCTGCCGACCGCGAAGTCGAGCTCCCCCGCGCCGACGCGCTCCGCCGCCTCCGCGAGCGGTGCCATCTTGCGCGAGATCACGCGGCTCGCGCGGCGCGCCACGAGCGCGAGCGCGAGCGCGCTTCCCGCAGCGGCGCCGACGAGCATGAGGTTCTGCGGGTTGGGAAGCAGGCCGGCGAGGTCGCGCGAGACCCACTGCGGCAGGTACTCGCTGACGAGTGCGCAGGCCCCGCCGCCCTTGAGCGGGAACGCGGCGTAGGTGAGGCCCGAGCCCCCGCCCTCGATCTCCACTGTGCCCGGATCCGCGGCGAGTGCCGCACGGGCCATTTCCGTCGCGCCCTCGAGCCGCGTGCCCTCGAGGTCTGTCATCAGCACGTATCCGTCCTCGTTCAGGATGAGGTAGCGGTACGCCGTCGGCACGTCCTGCTGCCCGCAGACGCCGTCGCGTGCCAGGCCCTCCGCGACCTCGCGCGCATTGGCCGGCCCCCAGCTTGCCTCGTAGACGAAGCCCGCGTTGATCGCCACGGAGAGCGCCATGAACGAGGCGAGCCACGCCGTGGCGACCGCCGCGAACGCGTATGCGAAGTAGCGCGCGATGACGAAGGAGAGCGGCATGCCCCCGCGACCTCGCGCCCCGGTCCTCAGAGCTGCCACTTGTACCCCATCCCCCAGACGGTCGCGATCGGGTCGGCGCCGGCCTCGGAGAGTTTCCTCCGGGCGCGGCTGACCTGCATGGATATGGCCGCGTCGTCGGCGTCGCTCTCCCAGCCGAGCACCGCCTCGCGTATCTGCGCGCGGCTCATGACCTGCCCGGGGTGGCGGGCGAGGTACTCGCAGATGGCGTACTCGGTGGGCGTGAGCGGCACGGCCTCGCCACCCACGGCGAGGCCGCGCGCCCCGAGGTCGATCCGCACCTCCCCGAAGGAGAGGGCGTGCGAGCGCGGCCGGCGCTCACGGCGTAGATGGGCCGCGACCTTGGCGCGCAGCTCCGCGGCCCCGAAGGGCTTGCGGACGTAGTCGTCGGCGCCCAGGCCGTAGCCGGCCACGGCGTCCTCCTCGGCCACGCGCGCGGTCAGGAAGATGATGGGCCCGTCGAAGTCCGGGCGGATCTGCCGCACGAGCTCGAAGCCGTCGAGCCCCGGCATCATGACGTCGCAGAGCACGAGGTCGAAGCGCGAAAGGTCCATCCCCGGGACCGCCGTCGGGTCCGCTGCCTTGACGACCTCATGGCCGTCGCGGCCGAGGACGCGCGCGAGCGCGTCGAGGATCGCCCGCTCATCATCCACTGCCAGTATCCTCGCCATATTCGACCTCCTGAAACTCCCGTTGCATTGTACTTGCGCCGCGCTCAGCGGTCTAGAGCCCCGCGCGCAGCCGCGGGCGCCTCGGCCGCATCGCACGCGCGGTAGCGCACGCCCGAGCCGCCGCGCGCCTCGATCTCGAGCCAGCCCTCGCCGTTCGACTCCCGTCCGAAGAAGATGAGCTGGAGCTCTCGGACATTGCCCCTGTCGTCCGCCGCGTCCACCAGGTAGACGTAGTTCGCCCCCGCCCCGGTGGCGTCGGCGTAGGAGCTCGCGTGGCTGCCGGGCTCGGGCGCGGGCGCCCACATGGTGATCTCAGGGTTGGGCAGCACGCGGTCGGCGATCGAGCGCAGCGCCGACCCCCAGCCGGCGTCGAGCAGGGCATTCCCGCCCAGGACGAGCGCTGCGGAGAGGAGGACGAGCATGGCGGCGAGCGGCTTCCTACTCATCTGCCCTCCCGTCCTCGAAGCGGCAGAACCAGGCGATAAGGACGGCGGCGGCTGCCAGGGCGAGCACGAGGCCAGCGAGCGCAGTCGTGAGGAGAGGGCCCGCCGCGCGTGCGGCGTCGATGAAGGCCTCCACCCCGAGCGACCCTAGGCGCGCGGGCCAGGCGAGCGGCACCCAGCTCAGGGGCGTCGCCAGGGCACCGGTGAGCTCGCCGGTCATGAGGCCGTGCGCAAGTCCGCCCACTGAGAAGAACGCGAGGAGCATCCCCGCCGCGCCAGCGCCGATGACGGCGTTGCGGCCGAGGCGCAGGGCCACGCCGAGCCCCAGCGCGTAGAGGGGCAGGCTGCCCAGCACGATGCCCGCCCAGGCGGCCGCAAGCGGAGCGGGCCCGAGCGGCAGGCGCCCGGCGACGGCGAGCACGGCCCCGAACACGCCGAGCGCCACGGCCAGCGCGCCCGCGCCGAGCGCCGCAAGGGCGAGCAGCTTCGCCGCGACGGCGCGCCCGCGCGAGGGGACCGCCGTGAGGTTGGCGAGGCGCCCGGCAGCACGCTCCTCGTCCACGGCGAGCCCGCAGACAATGGCGGACATGAGCGGCATGAGGGCGCCGAGGAACTGGACGTAGGCGTCCGCGCCCAGCGCCGGGTCCCATCGGGTAACGGAGAAGTACTCGCCGCAGGCAAGACCGGCTGCCAGGCCGCAGACGAGGTGCACCGCCGTGAGCGGGGAGCGCGCCAGGCGCAGGGCCTCGGAGAGCAGGGCCCGCGGGAGAGTCATGCGCGGCGTCGGGTCGGAGAGTCGTGTCATGGCCATCATCTCTCCTCGGAGCGCGCGAACCAGGCCGCGCCCGCCGCCGTGAGCGCGGCGAACGCGAGCGCGCAGACCGCAAGGCCCGCCAGTGTGAGCATGCCGTCCGCCGTGAGCGCCCCGCCGAGCGCCATGTCCGCCGCGAGTGGCTCGCCGCTCGGCAGCACGGGGATGAAGCTCGTAGGGATGACCATGCTCGCCGACGGCGGAAAGAGCTGCGGCAGCGGCACCAGCGACCAGGCGAAACCCTGTCTCTTATACACATCTCCGAGCCCACGAGACCTCTCTACATCTCGT